>JAGRGQ010000072.1 GCA_020445405.1 Gammaproteobacteria bacterium
GTTCGCGGGGGATCATGAGACGGATATTAAATAAGTTCAGGGAATCTGGATGCCTTCATTGCGCAGCATCTCCACCAGCCGGATCAACGGCAGGCCGATCAGCGCATTAGGATCATCGCCCTGCAGGCGCTCGAAGAGAACGATCCCCAAACCCTCGGATTTAAAGCTGCCGGCGCAGTCGTAGGGCTGCTCGGCATCCAGGTAGCGCTCGATCTGATCCTGCTGCAGCGGGCGGAAGTAAACGCTGAAAGGCTCGCACAGCGTTTGCTCGCGACCGGTTGCGGTATTGAGAAGGGAGAGACCGGTATAAAAATCCACCCTGCGCCCCGAAGCGGCTTTCAGCTGCGCGATGGCGCCCTGTCTGTTTCCCGGTTTTCCCATAATGGCGTCGTCGATGCAGGCAACCTGATCCGAACCTATCACCAGAGCACGCGGGAATTTGTTCCCGACCGCCCGGGCTTTTTGCAACGACAGGCGCATGACCAGTCGCTGAGGGTCCTCTTCCACGTTGGGGGATTCATCAATGCCGGGGGTGCGCGTGGAGAAAGCAATGCCAAGTTTTTCCAGCAGCGCCCTGCGAAACGGTGAAGTGGACGCCAGAACCAAGGGCGGTGAAATTTCTCTCGGCTGCTGCATGAGGGCTGACTGCAGGAAATGATCTCTGGATTTTAATTGAGTCTATCCAGTAACGGCCGGCTCGACAAGCGACGAAGCTGATCGGGATGGTTTACGTTTACGCAATTTCCGCAGATCGCAGGAATTACCGAATCAGCGCGGCCTTACGGGGGTGGAAATCAGGATGTTGGGGCAGAATTAACATATTTCAGTAATATTTGAAGGATATTCTGCATATAAACCTGGTCTGGCCGTTTTACTTGACAGACCAGCGGGATTGCCATAAATAGAGTCCCCAGAACAATAAACCGTGGATCTGCAGCGGTTCGCGCAGGCTTTGATACACCACCAGATACAAGGAAAACCATAAGATGCCGGTGACCGACCTGCTTATGGAAGGGGTTGAGCTCATGCTGCTGGGGATGGGCAGTGTGTTTGTTTTTTTAGCGATATTGGTCCTGCTGCTGAAAGGGATGTCGCGTCTGGCGCTGACATTGGCACCCGAAGAGGTGGCCATCGGGGTTGCATCCCCAGTCGGAACCAAACCGGATGCAGACGATGAGTTGCTTGCGGTAATCTCCGCCGCGATTAACAGATACCGTTCACGGCACAAGTGATTTGTCCGGTGTTTTCTTCGCATCCACGCCACTTTTCAGCCAATTACAAACGATAGAGTTGATATGATACCTATGCCTGACTCGAAACCACTGGGTGTTACAGAGCTTGTCCTGAGGGATGCCCACCAGTCCCTGTTCGCGACCAGAATGCGTATCGACGACATGCTCCCGATCGCTGCAAAGCTCGATCAGGTGGGATTCTGGTCCCTCGAGACCTGGGGTGGCGCCACATTCGATGCCTGTATCCGGTTTCTGGGGGAGGATCCCTGGGAACGTTTGCGGCGCCTTAAGGCGGCGATGCCGAATACACCCATGCAGATGCTGTTCCGCGGACAGAATATTCTGGGTTATCGCCACTATGCGGACGATGTGGTGAAGGCGTTCGTGGAGCGTGCGGCAGTCAACGGAATGGATGTTTTTCGCATCTTCGACGCGATGAACGATGTGCGCAATCTGGAAACGGCAATCAAGGCCACGCTTGCGGTGGACAAACATGCACAGGGGACGCTCTCCTATACCGTCAGCCCGGTGCATAATCTCCAATACTGGCTGGATATGGCGAAACGGCTGGAAGAGCTGGGTTGTCACTCCATCTGTATCAAGGATATGGCCGGTCTGCTAAAGCCATATACCGCGTTCGAGCTGGTCTCCCGACTGAAGGAGGAGGTGAGCATACCACTGGCGCTGCACGCACACGCGACAACCGGGTTGAGTGTAGCCACCGCGGTGAAAGTAATCGAAGCGGGCATCGATACCCTGGACACCTCCATCTCCTCAATGAGCAACACCTATGGTCATACCGCTACCGAGACGGTGGTCTCCATGCTGCAGGAGACCGGGCGCGATACCGGACTGAATCTCCAGTTGCTGGAGGAGATAGCCGCCTACTTCCGGGAAGTGAGAAAAAAATACGCCAAATTCGAGGGTGCACTCAAAGGGATCGATTCCCGTATTCTGGTGGCGCAGGTTCCCGGAGGCATGTTGACCAACATGGAGAACCAGCTGCGCGAACAGGGTGCCAGCGACCGGCTGGACGAGGTGCTCGCCGAGATTCCAAAAGTGCGTGAAGACCTCGGTCTGATACCACTGGTGACGCCCACCTCCCAGATTGTGGGTACCCAGGCAGTGCTCAACGTATTATCCGGCGAGCGCTATAAAAACATGTCCAAGGAGACGATTGGCATATTAAAGGGGGAATACGGCGCCTCTCCCGCTCCGGTTAACAAGGAGCTGCAGTTGCGGGTACTTGGCAGCGGCAAGTCGCCCATAACCTGCCGTCCGGCCGATCTGCTCGAGCCGGAAATGGAGCGTCTGACCGAAGAGTTTCGGGAGCTCGCCGGCGAGAAGGATATCAAAGTTGCCGGGGATGAAATCGATGACGTTCTGACCTATGCGCTGTTTCCTCAGGTCGGCCTGAAATTCCTGGCAAACAGAAACAATCCCGATGCCTTCGAGCCGGTGCCTGGCAGTGAGCCGGCAGCAGCGAAACCGGGACCGGCCGCTGGCGCAGCGCCAGCCGCCGCTGCCGGGGGCCCGGAAGCCTACACCGTCTCGGTCAATGGCAGGAACTACGATGTTGTCGTGGCGCCCGGCGGTGCCGTTCAGAGTCTGGCGCCCGCGGTTCAGCCTGTCACTCCCGCCGCGCAGGAGGCCAAAGTCGGCGTGCCGCTGCCGGCACCGCTGGCCGGCACCATTTTCAAAATCAGGGTGGCGCTGGGCCAGACCGTTTCCGAGGGCGAGGTGGTGATGATCATGGAAGCGATGAAAATGGAAACCGAAATCAGAGCGGCGGGTTCCGGACGCGTGCTCTCCATTTCCGTCAAGGAAGGGGATGCCGTTCAAGTCGGCACGACCCTGCTGACGCTGGGCTGATTCGATGACGAGCTTTGAAGCACTATGGCAATCGATGGGCATTGCCAATATGGATCCCGGACAGTTTTTCATGATGCTGGTCGGCGGTCTGCTGATCTATCTGGCTATCAAGAAAAAGTTCGAGCCGTTGCTGCTGCTGCCTATCGGATTTGGCGCCATTCTCAGCAATATCCCGGTGGCGGGCATAGCCGGTCCGGAGGGCCTGCTCGGCTATGTCTACCACGTCGGTATAGAGACCGGTGTTTTTCCGCTGCTGATTTTCATGGGGGTTGGTGCGCTGACCGATTTCGGCGCGCTCATCGCCATGCCCATGACCCTGTTTCTCGGTGCCGCGGCCCAGTTCGGTATATTTATCACACTGATCGGCGCACTCGCGTTAAACGCCATACCCGGTTTCGGTTTCTCCCTGGCTGACGCATCCGCGATCGCGATCATAGGGGGCGCGGACGGACCGACCGCAATATTTCTTGCCTCGCGGCTGGCGCCGGACCTGCTCGGCGCAATCGCAGTGTCGGCCTATTCCTACATGGCGCTGGTACCGATCATTCAACCGCCCATAATGAAGCTGCTGACCACGGCGCAGGAACGCAAAGTCGTCATGTCCCAGCTGCGCCCTGTCAGCAGGCTGGAGAAGATCCTTTTTCCGTTTGCGGTGCTGATTCTCTGTATTTTCTTTCTGCCGTCGGCAGCGCCGCTGATCGGTATGTTGATGTTCGGAAACCTGTTGCGCGAAGCGGGGGTGGTTGCCCGGCTGAGCCATGCAGCGCAGAATGAGATTATCAACATCGTCACTATTTTTCTGGGTCTTGCGGTTGGCTCCAAGCTCTCCGCAGACAGGTTTCTTTCGCTCGATACCCTCGGAATTCTCATGCTCGGTGCGTTCGCTTTCTGCGTGGGGACCGCAGCCGGGGTTGTGATGGGAAAGATCATGCACCGGATCAGCGGTGGTAAAGTGAATCCGTTGATCGGTGCGGCGGGGGTCTCCGCGGTACCCATGGCCGCCCGGGTCGTGAATAAGGTCGGCCTGGAGGCCGATCAGAATAATTTTCTGCTGATGCACGCCATGGGTCCCAACGTCGCCGGGGTTATCGGATCTGCCGTTGCTGCGGGCGTGCTGTTGGCTATCGTGGGCAGTTGATTTACAGATTGCCCTTCAGTTCATTCAGGTCGGCTAGGCGGCCGCTCCCATCTCAGCGTTATTGAACCGCGACAGCAGGCGTATTTCCGCCCGGTTGCCGTGCAGAGCTTCAATAGCTGCGCTAAGCCAGTGAAAGCACATATATTTTGACGTGCGGGCGCACGCGTAATATCATTGCCCGCTTATGTCGGCCCGACTACCCGAATTCGTTGATCCATGGCTACTGGCGGAGCGCGGCCGGATTATCGCTGGAGAGATGGAACTCGCAAGACTTCCCCGTATGGTCGAAGTATTGATGGATACGGGGGGGGTTGTGCAATATGAGCTGGATTTCGGGAAAGACGCGAAAGGCCGGGTCCGGATAACCGGATTTGTTCGGGCAGGGCTGGTGCTGGAGTGTCAGCGCTGTCTGGAAACGATGACGCTGCCGGTGAATTCGACGCTGGACCTGGTTGTTATTCAGGTACCTGCGGAGGCGGAGAGGATTCCCGGCGAATGTGAGCCGGTTCTCGCCGGGGATGACGGCTTGAGCGTGGTGGACCTGATAGAGGAGGAGCTTCTCCTGGCGATCCCCCTGGTGCCGATGCACAGTCGGGAAATTTGCTCAATGTTCAGCTCCGGTACGGATGCAGAGTTACCGAAGCGTAGCCGGGAAGAGAGTCACAGGGTCAATCCCTTTGCCATTCTGTCCAGTTTGAAATCGGACAGAAAGAATTGAAAATCAGTAACTAGGAGCCTGTAACAATGGCGGTTCAAAAGAGTAGAAAAACCCCTTCAAAGCGCGGTATGCGGCGTTCCCACGACTCGCTGAAAGCGGAAAAGCTGTCGATTGATTCAACATCGGGAGAGACTCACCTGCGTC
Organism: Gammaproteobacteria bacterium; assembly: GCA_020445405.1. Classification (GTDB taxonomy): domain Bacteria; phylum Pseudomonadota; class Gammaproteobacteria; order Chromatiales; family Chromatiaceae; genus HKST-UBA178. Next base: position 5,105 of record JAGRGQ010000072.1, read on the forward strand.
ACAATGTAACGCCGGATGGCTTCTATCGCGGTCGAAAAGTGGTGGCCGGAAAAGACGAATAGCCTCCAATTGTGAAAATTATCGACGATCCTCCATCCGCTGCAGCCTGTTTCATGATGCTGACAGGGTGTTGTTGTCGCTGATAGCAGCAGTAACCCTATGAAGCGAAGTAAGCGGATAACCATAGCGCTGGACGCGCTGGGTGGAGATCACGGAGCAGGTGTCGTTGTACCGGCTGCCGTCCGATTTCTCAAAGGCAACCCGGATGTAGAAATTATTCTGGTGGGACGCCGGGATGCCATATCGGAGTATTTGCCGACACAGCCGGAATCAGACCGTCTGCGGATACACCACGCTTCACAGGAAGTCGGTATGGACGAACTCCCTTCCAAAGCGCTGCGCGGAAAAAAAGATTCTTCCATGCGCGTGGCGCTGAATCTGGTTAAGGAAGGCGTTGCGGATGCTTGTGTCAGTGCCGGGAATACTGGCGCCCTGATGGCCACTGCGCGCTTCGTACTGAAAATGTTGCCACATGTTGATCGACCGGCCATTATCTCCGCAATTCCCTCGATCGAGGGTCGAACCTGGGTACTTGACCTGGGTGCCAACGTGGACTGCTCCAGCCAGCATCTGTTTCAGTTTGCGGTAATGGGCAGCGAAATGGTCGCCGCCGTTGATGAGAAAATCGACAAACCCAGAATCGGACTGTTGAATATCGGCGAAGAAGAGATTAAAGGCAACGAACAGGTAAAGAACGCGCATCGACTGCTGGCCAGCAGCACTTTGAATTACATTGGCTATGTTGAGGGCGACGGCATATACAAGGGCAGCGCTGATGTTGTGGTGACCGATGGGTTTGTGGGCAACGTCGCGCTGAAAAGCTCGGAAGGCGTCGCCAAAATGATTGCCCACTTTCTCAAAACAGAATTCAAGCGAAATCTATTTACCCGTGCAGTGGCGCTGTTGGCGCTCCCGGTGTTGCGGAATTTTCGGCGCAAGGCGGATCCCAGGCGCCATAACGGCGCCAGTCTGCTAGGCTTGCGCGGTGTGGTGATAAAAAGCCACGGCGGTGCAGATGCGCTGGCGTTTGAGAATGCGATAATGGTCGCCAAACAGGCAGTACGCAGCAATGTTTCCGAACGGATTGCAACGGGTGTCGCAGCGCACCTTGACGAGGGGGGTGGCGCATGACCTATTCTCGAATATTAGGAACCGGTAGCTGTCTGCCGGAAAAGGTGGTGACCAATCACGATCTGGAAAAAATCGTGGATACTTCCGATCAGTGGATTCAGGATCGTACCGGAATCAAGCAGCGATACATCGCAGGTGAGCACGAAACAACCGGTGATCTGGCTGAACAAGCCGCCCGGCGGGCCATGGAAGCGGCCGGAAAGGGCCCCGAGGATATTGATCTTATCGTTCTCGCCACTACCACGCCCGATCAGATATTTCCCAGTACCGCCTGCCTGGTGCAGAGCAGACTCGATATCCACGGCTGCCCTGCATTCGATATACAGGCGGTCTGTACCGGATTCGTCTACGCACTCGCTGCCGCTGACAATTTTATCCGCGCCGGAAATGCCACTTGCGCACTGGTGATCGGTGCGGAAACCTTCTCCCGGATACTGAACTGGAAGGACCGGGGAACCTGCGTACTGTTCGGCGACGGTGCCGGCGCAGTGGTAATCGGGGCCAGCGACGAACCCGGTATACTTTCGACGCATCTGCATGCAGACGGGGATTATGCGAAGCTGCTCCATGTTCCGGACGGTGTATCCAGAGGATACGATCAGGTACAGCAGGAGAGAGCGTTCGTGGAAATGCGGGGTAACGAGGTTTTCAAGATGGCGGTCAACACGCTTGGACGGATCGTTGATGAAACGCTTGAGCAGAACGGTCTGAAAAAATCGGACATTGACTGGCTGATTCCCCACCAGGCGAATTACAGGATAATCCGCGGCATCGCACGAAAGCTGCAATTGCCGATAGAACGTGTTGTCGTAACGGTTGCCGAACACGGCAATACCTCAGCGGCTTCGGTTCCGCTCGCATTGGATGTGGCTGTACGGGACGGTAGAATCAAACGTGGCGAGATGTTGTTGATGGAAGCCTTTGGCGGCGGATTTACCTGGGGTTCGGCGCTGGTAAAGTATTGATGGGGGAATTTTTGATGCTGGAAAATGAAATAGCCCTCGTTACCGGTGCGAGCCGTGGTATCGGCAGAGCCATAGCCGGAAGACTGGGTGAGCAGGGTGCCACGGTAATCGGAACCGCAACCTCGGCGGCGGGCGCGGCGTCTGTCTCAGAGTACCTGACGGCACATGCTGTAAAAGGCCGGGGAATGGTGCTGAATGTGACGGATCAGAACGCAGTTGAGCGACTGCTTGCGGAGATTGCCGACGAATATGGCCCGCCCTCAATTTTGGTCAACAATGCCGGTATTACCCGCGATAATCTGCTGATGCGAATGAAGGAAGATGAGTGGAGTTCCATCATCGATACCAATCTGACATCGTTGTACCGGCTGTCGAAAGGTTGCCTTCGGGCAATGATGAAAGCGCGCAAAGGTAGAATCATTAATATAGCATCGGTTGTTGGATCTACGGGCAATCCGGGACAGTGTAACTATTCCGCCGCCAAGGCCGGCATGCTCGGCTTTACCAAATCCCTGGCACGGGAGGTGGGTTCCAGAGGAATAACGGTAAACTGCGTCGCACCCGGCTTCATAGATACCGACATGACCCGGGAATTGCCGGAAGAACAACGCAAGGCACTTTTGTCAGGTATCCCCATGGGCCGGCTTGGGCAGGCGGAAGAGATTGCCGACGCTGTTGCTTTTCTCTCCTCGCCGCGCGCCGCATATATCACTGGGGAAACACTGCATGTAAACGGCGGCATGTATATGGCCTGAAATCTGATACCGATCTACCCGTAAATTTGAATTGCCCATATCGATTCTGGAAGGTTTCAACGTCCAGGATTTGCTTTCAACCATATGGGTTTATGCATACAATACCCAATCAGTTGCCGTTGGGTGACATACCTTGATCTAGAGGAACTACCGACCATGAGCACTATCGAAGAACGCGTTAAAAAAATAGTCATTGAACAACTTGGCGTCACGGAGGACGAAGTCACCATCGAGGCTTCGTTCGTGGATGATCTGGGCGCCGATTCGCTGGATACCGTGGAGCTTGTCATGGCGCTGGAAGAGGAGTTCGAGACCGAAATCCCCGACGAAGATGCGGAAAAAATCACTACTGTCCAGCAGGCTGTCAACTATATCAAGGAACACAGCAGCTGACAGGAGCTGATTACAGTGGTCCGACAGCCATGTCAGTAGGATCATCCTGGTGGGTGTGAACTGTGTTGTTTTGCCAGTGCAGGCTGCATTCCATTAATTTATCGTTTCAATACACACGCAAGGTACTCCATACATGTCTCGAAGAAGGGTTGTCATAACCGGGCTCGGTATGGTTGCGCCAGTCGGCCATACTGTCAAAGAGTCCTGGGATAATATACTTGCCGGAAAAAGCGGGATAAAACCGATTACACACTTCGATGTCGAGCCATTCACCGTGCGTTTCGGCGGGCCGATTTACGACTTCGACATCACTCAGTACATCCCAGCCAAAGATGCCAAAAAAATGGATAAGTTTATCCATTACGGTTTGGCTGCCGGCTGCCAGGCAATCGAAGAGAGCGGGTTTGAGATCAGCGAAGAGACCTCCCGCAGAATCGGAGTGGGTATTGGTTCCGGCATCGGTGGCATAACCGGCATCGAAAACAACTACCAGATCTACCAGGAGAAGGGTCCCAGAAAGATTTCGCCCTTCTTCGTACCCGCCAATATCGTCAACATGGTTGCCGGCGACCTGTCGATCAAGTATGGACTCAAAGGCCCCAACTACTCTATCGTCTCTGCCTGCAGCACAGGCACCCATGCTATTGGCGAGGCGGCACGTCTGATCAGGCACGGATACATCGATATCATGATCGCCGGGGGTGCAGAGATGGCGACATCTCCGGTCGGTCTGGGCGGGTTTGCCGCTGCGCGGGCGCTGTCAACCAGAAATGACGATCCGCAGGCGGCAAGCAGGCCCTGGGACAAGGACAGGGATGGCTTTGTGCTCAGCGATGGCGCAGGCGTCATGGTGCTTGAAGAGTATGAGCACGCCAGGGCCCGTGGCGCCAAGATCTATGCGGAGATTTTGGGGATCGGTATGAATTCCGACGCCTATCACATGACGGCGCCATCTCCCAACGGCATTGGCGCCAGTGAATGCATGCTGATGGCGCTGGAGGATGCCGGGGTCAATATCGATCAGGTCGACTACATCAACGCGCACGGAACCTCCACGCCCGCCGGCGATGTCGCGGAGACCATGGGGGTCAAGAAAGCCTTTGGCGACCATGCCTACAAACTGGCTATGAGTTCCACCAAATCGATGACCGGCCATATGCTGGGAGCCGCAGGCGGCGCCGAGGCGGTGTTTACCGCTTTGGCGGTCCATGACCAGGTCGCACCTCCCACTATCAATCTGGAGAACCAGGATCCGGAGTGCGATCTGGACTATGTTCCCAATCAGGCCAGGGAGATGAAGATCGATATTGCCATTTCCAACTCTTTTGGTTTTGGCGGCACAAACGGCACTCTGGTTTTCCGACGAATGACCGATTAATGCTGCGTTCTTGCCGGAGTCAAATGACAAACCAGCCGCATTGACCAACCTCAAATCGACAGGCGGGATTTTCGATCCCGCTTTTTTCGTTTCTGGAGAATGGCTTTGCTGATCAACGGCCTTTCGGGTTTCAGCATCCCCGCGCTGGATCGGGGATTGCAGTACGGTGACGGCCTGTTCGAAACTATCGCCGTTGCCGCGGGCGAGCCCTGTCTCTGGCATCGTCACAGGCAACGTTTGGAACGGGGTTGCAGACGTCTGAAAATCGAAATCCCGGACGGTGATATTCTGCTCGAAGAGGTCTATCGGGAAATCGACCGGAGACCGCGGGGTGTGATAAAAATCGTTCTGACCCGCGGATCGGGCGGCCGGGGCTATCTTCCTCCGCAAATCCAGACGCCGACCCGGCTTGTCTATTTTTCCGAATGGCCTGAATATCCCGCCGGATTGACGCGCTCGGGGGTTCGGGTGCGGTTGTGCGAAACGCGCCTGGGCCAGAATGCCGCACTGGCGGGATTGAAGAGCCTTAATCGGCTTGAGCAAATACTCGCAAGGGCGGAATGGGTTGATCGGGATATCTCCGAAGGCTTGATGCGGGATACGGAGGGATATCTCGTCGAGGGTACCATGAGCAACCTGTTTGTCGTCGATGAAGCGCAGCTCAGAACGCCCGATCTTGGTGTATGCGGGGTCGCCGGCGTCATGCGGGAAGTGGTCATGGACCAGGCCGCGCGGCTGGGCATACCGCTATCCATTGAAAAACTGACAATGCGGGATCTGGCTTCGGCCAACGGGTTGTTTCTCTCCAATTCACTGATTGGAATCTGGCCGGTGCGAGAGTTTGATGGAGAAAAATACGATCCGGGGAGGGTGCCATCAGCCCTGGTCGATGCGGTGATGGATCATGGATTTCGTTTTGGATGATGTTTTCTCCAATGTCCGGACGTAACCATCTGGACTTTACAATCCCCGCCGTTGCGGTGAAAGACGGCACCAGCTGCAGACGTTGGAATGGAATTCAGAGAGACCGGAATATAATCGCATGTTGAACCGGATTCTGGGCGTATTGATCATCAGCGTCAGCCTGGTTACGGCCTGGTTGATGATGGAATTCGACAGCTTCAAGACCACGCCGTTGAAGCTGCCCACGGGGGGAATTACCTATAATCTCGAACGGGGCTCCACCATCGCCTCGCTTGCCGCTGATCTGAAGACGAAGGGTTATCTTGAGAATTCGCTCTATCTGCGGGTACTGGCGCGCTGGAACGGTCAGGCACAGCGGATAAAGGCGGGCGAGTATTTCATAGCGGCCGGCACCACGCCGGTACAGTTGTTGAACCTGCTGGTATCGGGGCGTGTAACGACCTACTCACAGACGATTGTTGAAGGTTGGGACTTCCGCCAGATGATGGCAGCGGTGCAGGCCAACGAAGCACTGACGCAAAGCCTCTCAGGGCTTTCCGCGGATGAGATCATGCGGCGGCTCGGATACGGGGACGAACATCCTGAGGGCATGTTTCTTCCGGGTACCTATCACTTCCCCAGAGGCACGACCGACGTACAGTTTCTGCAACGTGCCTATAGGGCAATGCAGAAGGCTCTGGATGAAAAATGGAACGGAAAGGATCAGAACGTAACGCTGAAATCAGCTTACGAAGCCCTGATTCTGGCCTCCATCGTCGAGAAGGAGACGGGGCTGGTAAGTGAACGTCCGGCCATTGCAGGCGTCTTTATCCGACGGCTCAACAAGGGCATGCTGTTGCAGACTGATCCCACTATCATCTATGGTTTGGGCGAGGGTTTCGACGGCAACATCCGCCGCCAGGACCTTAAAAAAGATACGCCGTACAATACCTACCTGCACAAAGGGCTGACACCAACGCCCATCTGCATGCCCGGTGAAGCGGCATTGGATGCAGTAATGCACCCGGCAGCGGGAAAGAGTCTCTATTTCGTCGCCAAAGGCGACGGCAGCCATCAGTTTTCCGATACCCTGGCTGAACACAACAGCGCTGTCAGAAAATACCAGCTGAAACGATAGCAGTTCGGCATCAACCCGCAACGATATGGTCAACAACCTTGATGGCATCGGAGATGACATCCTCGAGCGGTTGGGATGCATCGATTACCGCAAAGCGTTTCGGGTCCCTATCCGCCTGTGCCAGATATCCATTACGCGCCTTCTGCAGAAACTCCAGCTTTTCCCTCTCCATGCGGTCAAGCCTTTCACCTCGGCTATTTACGCGCGCGATACCGATCGCCGGATCGAGATCCAGAATGATATTGATATCGGGCTTGAAACCATTCAGCGCTATATCGTTCAGCAGATTAATCAAATCGAGCGGCAGGCCCCGGGCATAGTGTTGAAAGCTTACGGTTGCCGCATCGAAGCGATCGGAGATCACAATCTTTCCCGATGCCATGGCTGGAATAATCTTTTCCCTGACATGCTGCGCACGGGCGGCGGCGAACAACATCAGTTCGGCCGTAGCGCACAATTCAGGGGTATCCGGGCATAACACAACCTCACGGATTTTTTCTCCGATAACCGTGCCGCCGGGTTCGCGGGTGACTACGGTTGCATGCCCCCGGGATACCAGATGCGCATCTATCGCCTTGATAACCGTGGTTTTACCGGCGCCGTTGCTGCCATCGCAGACAATCATATAACCTTTTCGCATAACTGCTCTCGTTCTCTGCACCCATGGAGAGGTGGCATGACACCGCACAGTTCCGCCAGCAGTCGTCTGACAAGAGCGCCATCCGATTGTCCGGCAGTAATCTCATTCTCGCGCAATTTTAGCGCGACGTCGAAATCCGGTTCGCAATGCAGACGACGACCGGCGGAACCAGCCGGTCAGAGTCCGAAGCCGTATCCGGGTATACAATAGCATTTACTTTTCAGCTCAGGTCGGGGAGGCTATGGCGGTGCGCCGGCCTCTACTGTCTGAGAGGCGATACGGGATGGATAATTCATGAAAACAATCAGGGGGGTTTCGATCATTGTCTGAAGGACACGCGCCGATACCCTTCCCCTGGCAGATGGATGAGTGGGAACTGATCCAGCGTACAAGGCGCGATGACCGTCTCCCGCATGCGTTGTTGCTTACCGGACCGGAGGGGATGGGAAAACGCCGCTTTGCGGATGCACTGGCGGCATCGCTGTTGTGCTGTGCGGCTGCAAGCGACGGCATACCCTGCGGTAACTGCCGCGGCTGCGATCTGTTTCGGGCCGAAACTCATCCTGACCTGAAATATATCGTGCCGGAAGAGCCTGGCAAAGCCATCCTCATCGATGCGATTCGCGAATTCACATCGAAGGAGTCGCTTACGGCACTGGCTGGGGGTTACAAGATCGTCATAATAGAGCCGGCGGATGCGATGAACCGGTCCGCTGCAAACAGTTTGCTGAAAACCCTGGAAGAGCCCGTGGACCGGACATTCATGGTGCTGATCAGCAGCCAGCCGGGAAAGCTGCCTGCAACCATACGCAGCCGCTGCCGGCAGCTGCAGATGCGGCTGCCCGAACCGTCGCTGGCGAAACAGTGGCTTTCCGGAGAAACCGAAGGTATGGATACCGCACTTCTGCTGTCGTTGGCATCGGGGGCGCCACTGAAGGCACGCGCGCTGGCGGATCCGGCACTGCTCCGCCTGAGGGTAAAGTTGTTGCGCCAGTTTGCCGATATCATTGCAGGGAAGGCGGATCCGGTAACGGTTGCTGCAGCCTGGAACAAGCTGGATCTATCGCTCGTACTTGACTGGTACTACGGATGGTTGACCGATTGCCTGCGTTTAAAAACAGATCCGGAGTGCACTGGCGTGATTAATCCGGATCAGAGAAAATGCTTGCAAGGTATCGGAAAGTCGATAGAATTTAAACGATTATTCGGATATATCGACGATGTGCACCAGGCGATCCGGGCGCGGGGCTCCCAGCTGAACCAACAGATGTTGCTCGAGAGCCTGCTGTTGCCCCTGGCCGGCAGGCAGTTCGGTAATTTGGGATAGAGAGACATGACGGCATCAAGGCTACCATCGGCGAGACAAGGGATACTATCCCTCACCATCAAGGATACCAACGCGCTTTACGCGGCCTATATGCAGTTCGTGAAGAACGGCGGGCTGTTCATCCCCACCAATAAGAAGTATCAACTCGGCGATGAGGTGTTCATGCTGTTGACGCTGATGGACGAAACCGAACGCATTCCGGTCGCCGGAAAAATTATCTGGATTACGCCGATCGGCGCCGAGGGCAACCGCGCCACCGGCATCGGTGTTCAGTTCAGTGAACAGGATGAAGGTACCGCGCGCAATAAGATTGAAGCCTATCTGGCCGGTGCGCTTAAAGCCGAGCGTCCGACACACACCATGTAGGGAGCAGATCCAAACCCTTGTCCGTTTGATCCAGTTATCCGGAGTTCTTCAAGCAACACCCGCATGTTTATGCCCCGTCATCTCCGCAAAAAACCGGGACTCGGCGTATTCACGCAGGTTGCGGAAAGCAGCCGAAGCCCGCTGGACAGCGGCGGCGCGCACTCTCCCCGCAGGAGAGCCTCCCTCGGTAGATTATCTGCAGCGCTTGACCCACTCAGGCTGAAAACCGTATGAACGGAATGCCGCACAGAGATCAAAAATATGCTGGTTGATTCTCATTGCCATCTGGACCGACTTGATCTGGCGCCGTTCGGAAATGACTTCGGAAGGCTGGTTGCTGCGGCGGCCGACAGCGGTGTGGCGCACATGCTCTGCGTCTGCATCGATCTTGAATCCTACCCGGCGATGCTGGCGCTGGTCGAATCCTATCCCCAGATATACGTGTCGGTGGGAATCCATCCCAATGACAGGGAGAGCAGAGAACCGGAACCTGGCGAACTGGAAAAGCTGGCATCTCATCCGCGCAACGTCGCGATTGGCGAGACGGGTCTGGACTATTTCCGCAGCGAAGGTGACCTGGGATGGCAGCAGGCACGCTTTCGCGACCACATCGCAGCCGCGCGTGCATGCGGTAAACCGCTGATCATTCACACCAGAGCTGCAAAAGAGGACACCATCGCCATCATGACCGAAGAGCGGGCGCGCGATGCCGGCGGCGTGATGCACTGTTTTACCGAAGACTGGGAGATGGCGAAAAAAGCGCTGGATCTTGGTTTTTACATCTCTTTTTCCGGGATCATCACGTTTAACAGCGCCGCGGAGTTGCGCGAAGTGGCGCGCAAAGTCCCGCAGGATCGACTGCTCATTGAAACCGATGCGCCTTACCTGGCCCCTGTACCGTTTCGCGGTAAACCCAATCTGCCCCAATATGTGACCAGGGTTGCGGAGTGCATCGCGCAGCTGCGTGGTGTCAGCGTCGAAGAGGTGGCCGCGACCACCAGCCAAAACTTTTTCGAGCTGTTCTCCGCGGCATGAAAAAAAATCGACATCCAGTCGGGGCGTTGTAAGCTAAGTTCTATTCCTTTTGTTCCACCCGGCACTTCCTGATTTCAGGACGCGTGGCTGCCAAACAGATTGTTGCATTAACAGAAATCCGGGTCCCTGAAAAGGCGGGGCGTTTCAGCCGGGCAGCGGACGCGGACGCGATTCCGGGTCAACCGCAACATAGGTAATGGACGCCGAGGCCACTTTTTTTACCGAGCTGGGATCGCGTTCGCGCTCGGAATAGACCTCGACTTTTACTCTTACCGAAGTTCTGCCTTCCCGTTCAAACTCGGCGTAACAGCTGACGAGATCACCCACATAGACCGGCTTGATAAATTGGAATTCGTGAACCGCGACTGTCGCAACCCGGCCCTGGGCCCGTTGTACTGCAAGGATGCTGCCGGCGATATCCACCTGGGACATCAGCCAGCCGCCGAATATGTCGCCCTGGGGGTTGGTATCGGCCGGCATCGCCAGTACCCGTACGGCCAGAAGTCCTCTGCCGGGCTGAATCGATTCGTTTTCCGGATTGTTCAAGTTGGTAATCCTGTTACTTAAAGTAATATATTGAAAAAAATATATAATATTCTGTTTTAAATATATTAAATTAAAGACACAAATAAGGGAGCTGTAAATCTCCCGGTTTTGAGATCACCCCCCTCACCCCAGCCCTCCTCCCAAGGAGGGTGTCGTAAAAGCGCCCTCCCCCGGTGAGGGGGAGGGCCGGGGTGAGGGTATCAAGAGATAAACCTCTGATTTAATCACACTCATCCTCGCCTTCTCCCTCGAAGCGAGAAGGGACAGAACCTATGCGACACCCTCCTCATGCGAGAGGTGAGAGGCGGCCTGCAGCCGACTCGAATATCGTCTGAACGTAAACCGAAGCCACCGGAGTATTCACTTCCTCAGTACCAACTTAATTGCGCTTTCAATCTTTTCACGACTGGTGTAGAAGTGGGGTGAAAAACGGATGCCGCCGCCGCGAAAGG
>JAGRGQ010000073.1 GCA_020445405.1 Gammaproteobacteria bacterium
CAGGCGCCAACCGGCGGCGTCATCAAAGAAATGTTCAATGCCAGAATGATCATTACCCCGGCATGCACCGGGTCCATGCCTATCTGCGCGGTGAGCGGCGCCAGCACCGGGGCGAGAATGATAAGCGCCGCGTTGATGTCCATGAACAGCCCGACGACCAGCAGCAACAGCAGGATCATGCCGATAACCGTGGCCGGATTCTGCGACAGCGACAGGAACCCCTCGGCGATCGCCTGCGGGATCTGCTCGAAGGTCATCCACCAGCCGAGGATCGAGGCCGAGGCGATGATCAGAAAAACGATGCCGGTTATCAGCGCGGTGCGCGCCAGCATCTGATAAAGATCGCGCCAGGTCAGCGTGCGGTAGACCACCCCGCCGATAAACAGCGCGTACGCAACCGCGATGGATGCCGCTTCGGTCGGTGTGGTGATGCCGCCCAGAATGAAGCCAAGGATCAATACCGGCATGACCAGCGCCAGCAGGCTTTCGCGGAAGGAGCTGAAGATCCGGGTCAGGCTCGGACGTTTTCCCGATTTGGGCAGCTTCCAGCGCCTGCCGAAGGCGACGATCACCGACATGCACACCAGGCAGATCAGAATGCCGGGCAGGATACCGGCGGCGAACATACCGGCGATGGAGACACCCATCAGCGAACCGTATACCACCATCAGTGTCGACGGCGGAATGGTCGGACCGATAATGGATCCTGCGGCGGTGACCGCACAGGCAAACGGACGCGTGTAACCCTGTTTGACCATTGCCGGTACAAGGGTATTGCCGAAGGCCGCCGCATCAGCGGTGGCGGCACCGGTGATCCCGGCAAAGAATACCGAAGCGAGCATATTGGTGTGCGCCATGCCGCCGCGCAGATAACCGACCAGCGCATCGGCGAAGCCGACCAGTTTGTGGGTGATGCCGGAGCGGTTCATGATCTCGCCGGCGAGGATGAAAAACGGCATAGCCAGAAAAGGAAACAGATCCAGGCCGGCGAAAAACCGTTTGGGCGCCATGGCAAGAAACTGTTCACCGCCGATCTGCGCCATGCCGACAATGCCCGCAATCCCGAGCACATAGCCAATGGGCACACCGATTACCATCAGGCCGAAAAACACCAATGCCACGGTGATCACTGGGCCACACCCTCCCGGCCGGGTTCGGCCAGCAGCTTGGCCTGATCGCGGACCGCAACCAGCAGAAGTTGCACGCAGGCCAGCAGGCAGGCCACAGGTACTGCGGAAAAGGGTATGGACTTGGGCATGGCGTAGATCATGGTCAGACGCTGCGCCCCCTCGACAGCGAAACCCACGCCGTAATAAAACAGAAAACCGAACAGGAACAGGCCCAGCAGATCGAACAGCGCGAGCATCGCGTGGCGCGGCACGCCCCGCAGCCTGTCGAATAGGATCAGCACGCCGATGTGCTCCCGCCGTGCGATGCCGATGGATACCGCCAGCAGCGCCATCCAGATCATCAGATAGCGGGCCGCCTCTTCGGTGAAGGTCAGCGGAAAGTCTACGAAATAGCGCACCATCACGCCAAGCCAGACATCCAGCACCAGCAACACCATCAGAACCACCACGATGCCCTCGACCACTCTGCTCAGCCAGAGACTCCACAATGCGGCGTAGCCGGCAATTCTCTGGAAAGGAGTTTCAGCTTGGGTCATGACGATGGTCGGGCCTCGAAATATGCCTGGACAGAGCTTGCAACATATTTTTCAGTTTGTCTAGATATTAAAATTTTTGTTTCAGTCAACGTACCGATGTGTTAGAACGCACGCATCGCCACCCGGAAAATACGGGATGATACGACCGCCGGTATCGCTGTTCCGATAGCTTGACTCCGGAATCCGTCCACCTCCCGAAGGGTGCGGGCCGAAACAGCGACCCCCACAGCGCAGTGCCGCAGGCGGTGAAGCCGCTCAGGTAAGCCAGGAAGAGGTTACACCCATGCCAACAGTCCGCAGCAGCCGCTCGACGATCGCCAGGATCCGTCTGCATTACCAGAGCCTGCCGCCCAGCGAACGCAAACTGGCGGACCTGATACTCGATTTTCCAGGCGATATCGCCGGTTACTCTGCCACCGAGCTGGCGCAGCTGGCAGGCGTCTCCAAGGCTGCGGCAACCCGGCTGTTCCAGCGTCTGGGCTATGCCAGTTTCGAAGAGGCCCGCCGCGCCGCGCGGGAGGAACAGGCGTGGGGATCGCCTTTGTACCTGCTCAGCCACCCGCCTGCGCTGGGCAATGTGGACGCGAAGTTAAAGCAGTACCTGGCGTGCGATCTGGCGAACATGACACGTACCTTCGAAGCGCTCGACAGCCGCAAGCTGAAACAGATTGTCGAACGCCTGCTAAAAGCGGATCGATTGTGGTTACTGGGATACCGTAACAGCAGTTTCCTCGCCGGTTACGCGCGCTGGCAGTTCATTCAGATACGCGATCAGGTGCAGATGCTGCAGGCGGGCGGTGAGACCCTGGCGGAACAGCTGGTCGGGCTGCAGCCGGATGATCTGGTCGTCGTGTTCGGATTCCGCCGGCGCCTGGCGCAACTTCGCACCGCGCTGAAATCGATACATGCGATGGGAGTGCCCATTCTTTACATCACCGAACCGGCGGCTGGCGCCTCGGTAAATTATGCCACCTGGTTGCTGCACGCCGAAGTATCCGGGACCGGCACGTTCGACTGTTATCCAGCGGCTATTTCGTTGATACATCTGTTGAGCGGCCTGATGATCGACCAGGCCGGCAGGCAGGGACGCACCCGGCTGAAAAGAATCGAAGAGCTGCACGACGATATGGGCGATTTTGACTGAGCCGGCAACCGCCGCCACAGCGCCGTGACCGGCTAAGCAAACTGGCGATACCGCCGATAAGGTATCCGGCAGCCACGTGCATTCTGCGGTCAGTTGGCGCGGTCGTCGCGTGTTACCCCCACGCGCTCAACGGGTACGGAACGATACAAACCGATCTGCATCTTAGTGCCATCAGTCAAGCGCCGGACGCGCATTCTCAAACCGTTTTTCTGACAGACATGATGTAAACAACGGCAGCATTGAGCACAACATCCAATAAAGTCATGACCGAGCAATCACGCGTCAACAATTTTGACTTTCTGCGGTTTCTGGCTGCCTCGCTGGTACTCTTTTCACACTCTTTCCGTGTGAGCTATCGCAATGGTGGAGATGAACCGCTGTCCATTCTCACGCACGGTCAGGCCACTTTCGGCAGTTTGGCCGTGGCGGTTTTTTTCGTGATCAGCGGATTCCTGATCACCATGAGCTATGAAAACTCAACAAGCGGTATGCAGTTCGTGGTTAAACGCGGCCTGAGAATATTTCCCGCACTGTTCATCGCTATTATTCTGACCAGCTTCGTGCTTGGGCCCGTCGTCACCAGGTTAAGCATTCCCGAATACTTGATGCATCCGCTAACCTACACGTATTTATCGAACATATCGCTGGTTCATATGCAGTGGGAGCTGCCGGGAGTATTCGAGGAACAGCCGTGGGAAAAGATTGTGAATGCATCATTGTGGACGCTGTACTATGAACTTCTTTGTTATATTGCCGTTCTCGCGCTGGGCATTTTGAGACTGCTTCGCTGGCAGACTGTCCTGGGAATTTTTTTATTGTGTCTGTTCGTTACTGTGGTGGACCACGACTGGCGTGGCGTTTCTTTGTTGTGGCGCTTGAATGATCTGTTTGCTGCGATTAAACCACCGTCCGGTACTGCCGCGCCTTACGCTGAATTGGGGGCCTATTTCGCATCCGGGTCCTTGATATACCTGTTACGTTCATCAGTGCCGCTGAATGGCGTCTTCGCGTTGATCTGCATATGCATTTTGGCTATAGCCGCCAGAGTCGGAGGCTTCACCCAGGCATTCATATTGTTTGGCGGATATGTGACTGTTTACCTGGCCTTCTCGAAATGGCTGTCTGCAAGTGGATTTGCCGGATATGGCGATTTTTCCTACGGCATCTATATCTATGCATTCCCGATTCAGCAGGCTGTCTGCCAGTTTTTCATGCCGGATATCACCTGGCAAATAACTTTTTTCGTATCTTATCCCGTGATTTTCGTTTGCGCGTATTTTTCCTGGCACCTGATTGAGAAACCATCGCTTTCAAGAAAGCGGATATTCCAAAGGACGTCCATGCAGAATGAGGCTTCGGCCGGCCAAGGTGGTTGACTGACGGCTGGTCGCTTTCGGTTGCGAACGCCGCGGTTCTTGTCCCGGCATCCGTGGTCGCAACTCAGAACCACTCGAGCGGGATATCGCTTTCGGCACGGCTGCAAGGGCGGCAGGCCCGGCGGCTGGCGCGCGGCATCGGTCTCACACGCCCGCAGACAAAGGTTGCGTTATTGTCTGGCGTCAGACTCCGGGCCGTTTGCATGCTCCCCCGCTTCGGACCGGGCACACTGTGGACGCACGCAGCCCGCTGGGGAGCGGACGAATTTCTTGCTGCCGCCCGCTTATTTCGCGGCTGCCCGCGCGGCGTTGAGCCAGGCGTCAAATATCGTCCGGTTTGCACCGATCCAGGCGTCGGCATGTCTGACTGCCGCATCCCAGCCGCCTTGACCCTTCTCTTTCATTTTCAGGTTCTGCGCTGAAACGTCGTTTACCGAAACCGACATCAGTTCAAACAGTTTGGCCGCGGCCGGGTTTTTCCGCACAAAGTCCAGGTTGGCGACAATCATCTGCGTATTGACTTCAAAGCCGTAATTCCTGCCATTCGGCAGTTCCGTATCTTTGCCGTCGGGATGGGCTGAATGCGGCACTTCGATCCAGCTGACGTCCTTGCCCGGAACCAGAACGCCGGATACCCAGTAAGGTGTCCAGGTATAGTAGAGGACAGGCCTGCCCTCTTTATAACGCGTGATGGTCTCCGCAATTATCGCCGAATACTCTCCCTGGTTGTGGGTGACGGTATCACGCAGTTTGAACGCGTCCATTTGATATTCGATCACCCGTTCGCAGCCCCAGCCGGGTACGCAACCGGCGAGATCGGCCTTGCCGTCTCCATTCGCGTCAAACAGTTTTGCGATCTTCGGATCGGTCAATTGTGCAATGTTGGTGATGCCGTATTGATCAGCGGTCCGCTTGTCGATCAGATAACCCTGTGCGCAGCCTTTGATATAACCGCCGGTGCGTGACAATTTCGAACTCCCGCCCGCCTTGTCGAAAAAGGCCTGGTGAAGTGGATTCCAATGGTCGGCCATAAAGGTCACATCGCCATTGGCGATGGCGATATGCAGGGCCGGGTATTTTGCGTTCTGCACCGCATTGACCGTATATCCAAGCTCCTGCAACGCCTTCATGACGAGGATGGTCTGGAAGTTTTCGCCATCAATATTGTCCTGGCCGGGTTGGATGACCACCCCTTTTCCGGGCATCTCCGCGCCCGCCAGAGCCGGGGCTGACAGAAACGACACTGCGGCGATAAGCATGCCCGGAAAAATGCCATAACGAAGATAGCTGCTGAGCTTCATACTTTTCTCCTGCCTGTATTTATAAGAGATGGGATCGGTTGAGCAACGTCAAATCAATTCCGATCCGGTTTTCGAGCGATAAGCGAATACACCAGACCGGCAGGGCCGGTTTCATACCAGTGACGTATGCCCTTGTTGCGCTTTTCCTCACCCATCGCCTGGGTGATGCGGTCCAACACGATTGCCAGCAGAACGATACCCAGGCCGCCCACGGTTGCCAGGCCCATGTCGAGTCGTCCGATGCCGCGCAGCACCATTTGCCCGAGACCGCCCACCGCGATCATGGAGGCGATAACCACCATGGAGAGGCACAGCATCAGCGTTTGATTCACGCCCGCCATGATCGTTGGCATGGCCAGTGGAAGCTGCACCTTGAACAGCAGTTGTGACGGGCTGGCGCCAAAAGAGCGGGATGCCTCGACCAGGTCCGCGGGCACCTGGCGTATTCCAAGACTGGTCAGGCGGACCAGCGGTGGCAGTGCGAAGATGATGGTCACAACAACGCCGGGCACATTGCCGATTCCGAACAGCATGACAATGGGCACCAGGTAAACGAACGCCGGTGTGGTCTGCATCGCATCCAGGATCGGTCTGACAGTCGCAGCCACGCGCTCGGAGCGCGATAACCAGATGCCCGTGGGCAGGCCGATAATCAGGCTGAAAAACACCGACGTGAGCACAAGTGCGAGTGTTACCATCGTTTCCGACCATGCGCCGATCAGGCCGATGACAGCCAATGAGATGATCGATGCGATGGCCAGTCGTTTATTTGCCACCTGCCAGGCGAGCAGCCCGATGACCAGGATAACGACCAGGGCCGGTGTTGCCTGCAGATAAGCTTCTATGGTCGTCAGCGTGCTATCTATGGGCACGCGAATAGCTTGGAATACCGGACGAAAATTGGTAACCAGCCAGTCGAGACCACTGTCGACCCAGTCCCCCAGTGGAATCAACGAATGGTCGAACGGATGCAGGATATCGAAAGCAGTATCCTCTCCTGACGCTGCAGCCAGCCAATCGGCCTGAGCTGCTTCTCCGGACTGTTCGGAAACTCCCCAGGCAGTGCCTTCGTTACCGGTGACTGGCGGGTTTGTCTCACCCTTGCTCACGGGCTCTCCCCAGGGATTCGTCTGATCAGCCATTGACCACCTCCAGTCCCTCCGGTCTCTGATCGAGTGTTTCCAGCAGGGATGTCTTGGTGATAACGCCCAGATATTTTCCTTTCTCACCGAGAACAGGCAGTCCGCAAGGCGCGGCTGCCACCTTGCTGATCAACAGCGAGAGGGGCATATCACCCGGCAGCGCCTCGATATCGCTTATAAACGCGCTGGAAACATCCTGATTGGGATCGACCCTGAGCGCATATTGCAGTGAGTCTTCGGTGACGATACCGGCAAACTGCTGGTCTTTACCCAATACATAGGCGCATGACCGGTCATCCTGGCGCATCTCTTCCAGCGCCGTGCGCAACCCTACCCCGAGCCGCTTGATCACGGTTACCTGGCTCTTGCGTGCGATATCTTTGGCGTTGAAAACGGTAGAGACATTCACACCCCTGAAAAAGGACTCGACGTATTCATCAGCCGGGTTGTTGAGGATATCTTCCGGCGTGCTCACCTGAATAACACGGCCTCCCTCCATGATGGCGATGCGGTCGCCGATGCGCATCGCTTCATCCAGATCATGCGAAATGAAAATGATGGTTCTTTTCTGCTGTTCCTGCAGTTTGAGCAGTTCATCCTGCATTTCTGTACGGATCAGCGGGTCGAGCGCCGAGAACGCTTCGTCCATCAACATGACGGCAGGATCGTTCGCGAGTGCGCGCGCCAGGCCCACCCGTTGCTGCATGCCACCGGAAAGCTCATCCGGGTAACTGTTTGCAAACGCCTCCAGGCCCACCTGGGAGAGCGCCCTGGCCGCCCGTTCATGACGCTCTTTCGGTGCAATTCCGGACAACTCCAGGCCAAATGCGGCATTGTCGAGCACGTTCATGTGCGGCATCAGCGCAAACGACTGGAACACCATGCTCATGTCGTGCCGGCGCAGTTCCATGAGTGCCTTGTCCGACATGGTGGCGATATCGACACCATCATAGAGCACCTGTCCCGAGGTCGGTTCTATCAGACGGTTGAGCAATCGAACCAGTGTCGATTTGCCTGAGCCGGAAAGTCCCATCACCACGAAGATTTCGCTTTCATGAACAGTGAAACTGGCATCGCAAACACCCACAACCTGGCCGGTCCTGTCGAAAATCTCGGATTTGGGGACACCCTCATGCAACAGTTTCATCGCCTTATCGGGTGCATCCCCAAAAACCTTGTATAGATTCTTGACGATAATTTTTTCTTTTGTTTCAGACATATAGGTTTACTATATCCATCTCTGTTTTGTATTTCGGCACGCAGGGATCAGCCATGCCCGTTGCCGCAGCTTCGATCAACATGTGTAACTTGGACAAAACTATTTAGGATACTAACTAAATATTCTGTTAAATGCACCGATTCCAGCAGTACAGTTGGGATAATTTCTCTGGTTAATATTTATTGCACTAAATTAAATGGACGCAAAAAAACAGTCATGCGAAGCAATATTGATTGCATTGAGAAGAGTGATCAGAGCGATAGATCAGCACTCGAGGAAGCTTGTGCAGAGCCACGGGCTTACCGGGCCGCAGGCGCTGGTACTCAATGAAATCGTCAGAAGCGGATCGTTGACCGGAAGCAGGTTGGCCAAAAATATCAGCCTGAGTCAGGCAACGGTGACCGATATTGTCAAACGCCTTGAACAGAAAGGTCTTTTGGCTAAAAAACAGGATCTCGTTGACAAACGGAAACTCCACCTGCTGCCGACTGAGCAGGGGCGGAATTTGATTCTGACGTCGGTGCCGCTGCTTCAGGAGAGCTTTCAGCAAAGACTGTCCGAGTTGAAAGAGTGGGAGCAAACCCAACTGCTGGCGTCGCTGCAAAGGATCGCGGAGATGATGAATGCCGAAGATCTGGATGCGTCGCCCCTGCTGACCAGCGGTGCGCTGAACGCCTCGGCGGAAGCCGTCAGGGAAGCGATAGATCCGAGCGAGTAAATACAGCCCGGCTTTTTTCCTGGCGGCGTTCATGCCGCCTGTTTTCGGAATTGCAGTGGTCCGTCGACGGCCGGCGCCCACCAGCGTACTGTCGCATTGACACCCTGGCGTTCCACTCCCGCCAACATCGGGATCGCGGCCGCGGCAAACGGAATATACCGATCACGGCCGGGAGAGCGGTCTCGAAATGCGTTACCGCTTCTGATACCTTGATGGAGAATTCGGGACGGGTTTGGAAAAGCAGCAGTTTTCGCCCGGTGCGCAGACGCCAAATGGGGGAGCGAGCATGAGCGAAACGGGAATGCCCGGGGACCAGGACAACGATCCAGACAGGCTGCCATTCGCGGCACCGTGCAAAGACCTCGCAACCGGCGCGCCGGTGCGCTGGTTAAGACTCGGATGGCGGGATCTCAGGCGTGCACCCGGACAAAGCCTGAGTTACGGCGCGCTGCTGGTGCTCATCAGCTACATCATCGCATGGCTGGCCGTTACGTTCGGCAACCTGGTCGTGCTCATTGCGATGCTGTCCGGATTCGTTTTTGTCGGCCCCATGCTGGCGCTGGCGTTCTACGACATCAGCCGACAGTTGCAGCAGGGGATCGAGCCGACTCTGGGCCGTTCACTGCGAACAAGTCTGCGTCACATCGGCAACCATGCAGTGTTCGCCGTGATTTTGCTGATCATATTCCTGGTATGGGCGCGCGCGGCGTCGATGACGCACGTATTTTTTCCGGCCCTGTCCAGCCCCAAGCTGTCGGATCTGGCGTTGTTTCTCGGGGTGGGCAGCGCGATCGGCTCGGTGTTCTCGGCGATTGTGTTTTGCGTGAGCGCGTTTTCGCTGCCGATGATCATCGATCGCAAAGCGGACATGGTTACCGCCGTCGTGACCAGTTTCAACGCCGTGCTGCGCAACAAGCCGGCAATGTTCGTCTGGGTGCTGCTGATCGTGGCGGCGGTCGGCATCGGCATCGCCACCGCATTTATCGGGCTGGCGGTGGCGTTACCGCTGATCGGACACGCCACCTGGCATGCCTACCAGGAGACCATTGATGCAAGCGCATGGCCTCGGCATGCAGAATAAACGGACACGACCGCGCCATGCAGAATGAACCTGCCCGGTATTCCCAAAGTTCCGACCGCGCAGGTTTACCATGCCACTGGTTACTGCGCATCAGCCGATGAGTTCCTTCACCCGCTTCGCCTGCGCCTTGGCCAGGATATGATGCTGCCACATGGCGGGGTGTCACTCCCGGCCCTTGAGCATGCGCGCTATCTCGTCTTCGCCCGCCGGGCGACTGCACGATGGCTGGAACGACGCGAGTGCCCGCAGCCTTATGCGACCAGGCACGCGGCACGGCAGGACTCGCAACACACCCGCAAAAAGGCCCGGCGTGGACCCCGATGCGCATCCCTGCGATACTGTATTTCCATGTAACCCGTCGACACTCTGTCATTTGGCCGCGGAATCCTTAAACCTCAGCTGCAATGCCAGTCAGTGCCTGTCGATGCCGGTCAAACCCTGAAGGGTACTACCATTTTTCCGAACCGCCATGCCGTAATCCAGGAAAGTTTTCCAGATCACGTAAACAGGTTGTAACAACTTCATCAATGACTCGGACAATTCCCGTTCTGCTGAGTGGATTGGCGCTCCTGCTCATGGGCGTGGGCCTGCTTGGAACCCTCCTCGGTGTGCGTGCCCCACTTGAGTCCTTCTCCAATATTCAGACCGGAATGATCATGGCCGGTTACTATGCCGGCTATCTCGCTGGAACGCTTCTCGTCCCCGGCATGATCCGCAATGTCGGCCACATCCGTGTGTTCGCCGCTTTGACCGCCGTGGCTGCAGCCTCCTGTCTGGTATTCGGCCTCGCGATCCATCCCTGGATATGGTTGTTGCTGAGAGCTGTCAGCGGTTTGTCCGTGGTGGGTATCTACATGGTGGTGGAGAGCTGGCTCAATGAGCAGAGCACAGGACCTATCCGCGGCCGCATTTTTTCAATCTACATGATGAGCACGCTGATCGCATTGGGAGCCGGTCAGTTTCTGCTGCTGCTCGGGGACGTCTCGGGTCTGCAGCTGTTTGCGTTCGCAGCAGTTGCTATCTCTCTCGGCGTGGTACCGGTCGCGGTGACCAAGGTAACCGAACCGCGAATAGAGCGCGTTGTACCGGTAAAGCTCACACAGCTGATGCAAATATCCCCGCTTGGTACGTTTGGGGTTTTCGCAGCAGGCATCATGAGTGGCGCATTCTGGGGGATGGCACCGGTTTTCGGTCAACGGCTCGAGCTGGATGAGGGACAGATCGCGATGCTGATGAGCGCGACCATTTTTGGCGGCGCCACTCTTCAGTGGCCAATCGGACACCTGTCGGACCTGATAGATCGCCGCGTTGTACTGATATCGATCAGCCTGGCCGCAGCGGCATCGGCGGCAGTCGCTGCCTTTGTCGTGATCGGGGGACATCCCGGACTCGTTCCGTCCGCGTTCATTTACGGCGGGCTAATGTTCTCCCTCTACGGCATCAGCGTGGCTCACGCCAACGACCATCTGGAGCAGGGACAGGTGCTCGAAGCGACGCGGGGACTGCTCTTTATCTTTGGCTTCGGCGCACTCTGCGGACCACTCCTGGGAGGATTCGCTATGGAAAGTGCCGGACCCGTCGGGTTGCCCGCGATATCTGCCGCGACTGCAATCGCCCTCGCGCTGTACGGACTCTACCGCATGACGAGACGATCCCCGACACCGTTGGATGCTCAGACCCGGTTCGTCCCCATGGTGCGTACCACACCGGTGAGCCTGGAGATGCATCCGGATGCAGATCCGGAGCCTGAGCTTGAGTTGCCCCGCGACTCGTAGCGGTTCCTGCCCGTCATGCAAAACCGTCGCATGGCAGCGGCGCTACGCTGCATTCCGTTTCCACTCAGCGCTGAAGCACAGTAGTCACTCTTCTTCCCGGTTCAAGGCCCATGCAAAGGCTTGCTTACCGCGGTTTGCATGACTGCCGACCAACGGGCCGGTGTCCGGGCTTTTGGTTTTCTTCACAGCATCCCGGAGGCCGGATGGCAGGCATATCCCAGAACCCTGCCACCGCTTAACAGGTGTTGTTCGTCCGTCAGCGCCCGCTTCCACGATCACTTCGTGTGCGTGGTCGCAGGCGGCGGCAACCGACTCGGGCGTCATGCCAACGCGGAACTCATTAACCTTTAATCTCTTTAAGCACGCCAATCAACATCGCTGTTCTCTGGTCACAGACGCTGAAACCCTATGGTCGGAGCGTGCCTATGTGCTGGCTCCCGACCGTTCAATTGCTATGCATAAACCTCGTCCACGGCCGCTTTCATGGCCGTGACGATGACATCGGCCTCTTCCCTGGTCAGGCATAACGGCGGGGCCAGTCCCAGGATATCGCCATGCGGCATGGCACGACCGATGACATTGCGTTTAAGCAAGGCTGCTGCAATCTGAGGACCTATTTTGCCGACCGGGTCATAAAGCCTGCGACTGCCCTTGTCTTCGACAAACTCTATGCCGCACAGCAGACCTTCGCCACGGACATCGCCTACATGCGGGTGGTCACCAAGCGCCTGTTTCATAGACGAGTTGAGATAAGCCCCAACTTCTCCGGCATTGGCTATCAGGTTCATTTCGTCGACCAGTTCAAGGTTTGCGATACCGGCGGCAGCGCAAATGGGATGCGCCGAATAGGTCCAGCCATGACCGATTGGACCCAGCTTCGCGGTGCCCTCTTCCAGCACGCTCCAGAACGTATCGGAAATTACCGAGCCGGACAATGGCGCATAGGCCGACGTCATTCCCTTGGCAAGGGTGATGAGGTCGGGCTTCAAACCGTAGTGATCCGAACCGGTCATGCTGCCGAGGCGTCCAAAACCGGTCACCACTTCGTCAACGACCAACAGAACGTCATATTTTTTCAGCACCTTCTGTATCGCGTCCCAGTATCCCCTGGGTGGCGGCACGATGCCGCCGGTGCCCAGAAAGGGCTCGCCGATAAAAGCGGCGACGGTTTCGGGTCCTTCAGCCAGGATCAACTGTTCCAGCGAGGTTGCGCACTGGGCGGAAAATTCCTCCTCACTCTGGTCGCTGTTCTCGCGGTGAAAATAATAGGGTGCATCGGTATGAATTATCTGCGCGAGTGGCAGGTCGAACTTGTTGTGAAAGACCCCGAGTCCGGTCAAGGATCCGGTCATCAGTCCGGAGCCGTGGTAACCGCGCCAACGGGAAACGATTTTCTTCTTTTCCGGACGCTCCAGCACATTGTTGTAGTACCAGATCAACTTGATATTGGTTTCGTTGGCGTCCGAGCCGGAGAGGCCAAAATAGACCTTGGACATATTTGACGGCATACGCTCCAGCACCATTTTCGACAAGGTGATCGAGGCCTCCGTACCATGTCCGACATAGGCATGGTAGTAGGCCAGCCTGTCCGCCTGTGCGGCGATGGCATCACTGACCTGTTTACGACCGTAACCGACGTTGACGCAGTAAAGACCGGCAAAACCATCCAGCAGGCGGTTGCCCTGTCTGTCGGTCACGTAAACACCTTCTGCGGTTTCCAGGATACGTTCCGGCGCCTTGCCGTGGGAGAAGTCGGAAAGATGGGTCGAGGGATGAAAAAAATTTTCCCGGTCCCATTGCTCCAGCTGTTGCATATCAGTCATTTTTATTTCCTCTCCCGTGCTGAACAGATTTATCCGTAGTTTCTACAGACATATTTGATTTCGGTAAATTCCTCCATTCCCAGACGGGCGCCTTCGCGCCCTACCCCGGATTGCTTCATACCGCCGAATGGAATCGGTGCGCCGGTCAGTACAATGGCTCCTTTTTCCTTGGCATCGTCCACATGTTCAATTTGCCTTTCGATCGCTTTTGCATTCATCAGCGGACCTACATCCGGATCATCAATCCCTCTGCCCACTGTCAACTGCGCCGTTTTCTCGGCGAAGCGCTTGCAGCACTCTTCGTAAACCGGTCGTTCAATATAAAAGCGATTGGCTCCCAGGCAGTCCTGACCGGAGGTGGCGAACTTGGCGGAAATCGCGCAATCGACCGCCCGTTCCATATCGGCGTCGGCAAACACGATGAAAGGCGCATGTCCGCCGAGTTCGAGCACCATGCGTTTGACCGTATCCGCGCTCTGGCGAAACAGCAGGCGTCCGATCTCGGTGGAACCAGTGAATGAAATGGCTCTGACGACTGTATCAAATCAGACGCCCGACGAGTCCCGGTGCTCTTTCCGTCTTCACTGATTGAATCCGCTCGAAGACGGCATGGCAAAGCCGCCAGCGTCGCAGAGCTTTCAGGCACAGCGCACAGTCAGAACCACCAACCCTATTTGTCCGGGACCAGCGGTTGTTTCCCGCCAGCGGTGCGGCCGCAGTGAAAGATGCGCGTTTCAAGCGACATCCGGTCCGATAACCTACATGGTCAAGGATTCACCCGGATTCATGACCTTGACTTTCACCGGCGAATCGCCCAGGGCATCGATCAACTCCTGGGGCGTCCCTTTCAGGACCGGGAATGTTCCGTAATGCATGGGTATGACCATTTTCGGTTGCATCAGGCTGCTCATGGCGTAAGCCGCCTCCTTCGGGCCCATGGTGTACCAGCCGCCGATAGATACCAGTGCCAGGTCGGGCTTGTAATACTCCCCGATCATCTTCATGTCGCCGAAAACGCCGGTGTCGCCGGAGTGATAAATCGTGTAGCCGTTTTCGAGCTGGATGATATACCCAACCGGTTCTCCCCCACTGTGTGCTGCACCCTCATGAACAACTGTGGAACTGTGCTCGGCGCGAACCATGGTGATCCTGATGTCATCGCCGATAGGTGTGATCGTACCGCTCTTGTTCCAGCCTATCACTTGCCCCTTGGCCAACAGGCCGAGGCTGGTGTACACATTACCCATATCGGCATTCATGCCGACAGGGGCCCCGGTAAGGGTTGCCAGCGCCTGAACATCTGCAGTGTGATCGAAGTGCCCGTGGGTAACCAGAATCAAATCCACCTTGCCCAGTTTTTTCAGATCTTTCAGCTCTTCCGGTGTTTTCGGGTTCTTGAGCAGGAACGGATCGATGACGATAACCTTACCGCTCTCGGTAGTCAGTTTGAAGGCGGACTGTCCAAACCACTGCAGCTCGAACGCCTGGGCCTGGCCCGCGCCAACCCCGATCAGGACCGCGACGGTCAATACAGCCCGGACTGTGGAAGTGAAATTCATCCTGGTAGCTCCTTTGGTTTATTCGCAATCTCCGGCGCAACCGGAGCGCCAGCGGAAATGTTGTTGGTGGAACAAATATGAAGCCGGCCCGGCACCCGTCAGTCAGGCGGGTCGTTGTGAACGCCCTTGCGATCACTCCTGCCGCGCCGCTTGAGGTCACAGGCCACGACTCAACCGGCTTCGCGACCCCAGCCTGGAATACTAGCCGAGATACGGAGAAATACACCATGGCCAAATTGTTGGAATACCTGGTTCACCCGCAACTGTTGTGTCGGTTGAGTTCTGGTTCCGCCCGGCTGCAGGCATTGTCGATTTGTCCGGCAAAGCCTGGGAAGCGGATTGATTAAAACCACGATCCGAACTGATGCAGTGCTTCTGTTTCGAATGGATACCGGAAGGGATGGAAAGGACCGTCCATCGATAAAGTCAATTTACGATGTGTACTTTCTTCCGGTCTCCTTGCCGTTCCGAAAATACCGCTGGCGGTACAAAGTCGATGGCGACTGATCCGGAGCTGCCTGAAATGAGCGTGCGGGATGTCAATTGCACTCTCTCCCAGTTAACGTGCTGATTTGTTCCCGATTGGAGACCTCTCCGGCATCATATCGATATGCGCAGACATACTGCCGGCAAAAGATCGCAGAACGCTTTCGCTCGCCTCCAGATCGCCGTCATAGGGCGTTGCCAGCGCGATCAGGTCGATTTCCCGTCT
>JAGRGQ010000074.1 GCA_020445405.1 Gammaproteobacteria bacterium
GGTCCGCAGATCGAATACCATGGTAAAAGACAGCCCTGCTATTCATTTCTGGATGAACTGCTCGATCGCGTTATGGAGGAGAGGCCCGACGTGTGGGAGGTTCTCACTGAAAAGGGCAGCTTCGGGCCGCACCACAACCGAGCCCGATCTCCGGTGCAGTCCGGTTCATTCAACAAGGCCCTGTGAACTACTGAATTCCCATCCCGGTCTCAATAGGAACGCACTTCTATCAACTGATCGCTTGACGGTACCTGCTTCTTTTCAGCTTTGCAGGCAGGCGCGCCTCCGACGTCAACGATCAGCCTGAAAAAATCCTTCCTGCTGCGCTGAATGTTTTCAAGCAGATCACTGACTTTGGCGATCATGGGCTGACGTCTGCCATGATAATCCATGATTGGACCAATCGGAGTGAATTTGATGCCGAGCCTGGTCAGTAAACGACTCAATGAGGGTTCCATTGCAGCATACCAGTATCCCACGTGGTGTTCTTTGCTGATCGCGAACAACATCGCAATCAGGCCAAGTGAGATATGCGGCAGCAGTTGCTTGGGGTCATTCGGTTCTGTGGTTGGTTGCATCCGGGTAATCAGGCTTTCCGCGACCAGCTGCTCATGAATCATTTTTAGCGAGTGTTTGGAGACTGCAAACCGCGATACCTCGGCAATATCGGTGCGCGAGAATTGGTATTTTTGCAGTATCTGTTTTTCGAATTGATGCCCGAAGTGGGTTTCAATCGGAAAAGGTCTATGGGGGCGTTTCCGGTTGGGAAGCACCAGCCGGACAACACCGACCGGATGTTTGGAGGCTTTATGCCGAACCACGGCATGGACAGATTCGCTATCGAATTTATCTGTCTCCATGCAGTCTGGAAAACTGGCCTGATCTTCGTAACCCCGCTCTACGCAATAAACATTGTACCGAACCCGGTAAGCATCCCTCTTCAGTTTTTCACTAACAGCTTTTTTTGCTTCAAGATGTGCGTGAAAACAATCTGAAAGATTATGCATCATCTCAATATTCCCCCGAAGGTCCTCCGACATATTGCATAAAGCTGTGTGCATTAAAACCCCATAGTGCCTCATGGCACATTAAGCGAAACGGGATTCTAAGGGCTTTTATATCAAACGAATGCGAACTGTTGCTCGTTTTATATTTTTAAATCCTGACCCATCTCCCAGGTAACGAATCCAGGAGGTGGTTAGGAATTTAAAGCCTTGTTTTACCTGCAATAAAAAGCCACAAATTACTGGTGGAAACAAGGTACGAGTGACTATAGACCAGTGCGATATCTTTGATCAACCCTGTCAATTTACGGTAACAATCACCGCTCTTAATTTTAAATCTTCAATGATCTTTTATTTGGTTGAATATTAAGTTAAATCGATAGATCTAAAAGATTGCCGGTATACTCCAGTCATGCGCAGGATAATCGTTTAATGCTTGGGCGCCCTCCGCAAACCCAGGCGTACGCGCAGTGACGCAGGCATCCAGATGATATCTTGAATGCCTGAAACTATATTTTATCCTGCGGTTGAAAAAACGTTGTTGGCGGAAAAAGCGCTTTGGCAAGGCGCTATGAATTAAAATCAGAAACTGTGGAGTGAAATTCTTTCCATCTGCTTATTAACTGGATTCGTGCATTACTTTAAGAATTAGAGAAGTAAGCCGAAGTAACATGTTGACTCATGTAAACAAAATTTGTCTGGCCAACACCAACGCGACAGGAATCCTTTGGGGATGATGAATAAATTTTACTACGGTGCTGCTTTTTCCCGGAATATCGGGTGGGTTACCCGGCCAGAGCAGGAGTTATTGAGAACGAAAACCATTGCAATTGCCGGAATGGGCGGTGTGGGTGGAAGCCATTTGTTAACTCTCACCCGGTTGGGTATAGGTGCTTTTCATCTCTCCGATCTTGATGTGTACGAATTGGCGAACTTCAATCGTCAGGCAGGGGCCAGCATAAAGACCATAGGCAACGCGAAGGTCGATGTCATGGCCAGCATGGCGCTGGAGATCAATCCCGAACTAAGGATCAAGACTTTTCCCAACGGACTGGATGCTTCCAACACCGGAGAATTTCTGACCGGGGCAGACCTCTATGTCGATGGTCTTGATTTTTTCGCGGTGCAGGCGCGACGCCGGGTGTTTGCTCTGTGTGCGGAAATGGAGATACCTGCTGTTACAGCTGCGCCTCTGGGGATGGGTGCGGCGCTACTCAATTTTCTACCCGGTAAAATGAGTTTTGAAGAGTACTTTCAACTTCAGGGCAAGCCGGAAGACGAGCAATTGCTGAGGTTCTTTGTCGGACTGGCACCTGCGGGTTTGCAACAGGGCTATCTAATCGATCCGTCCACGATTGATCTGGCCGGTCATAAGGGGCCGTCCACATCCATGGGTTGTGAGATCTGCGCAGGAGTTGCGGCAACACAGGCACTTAAAATACTGCTGGGTCGGGGGAAAGTGCTCGCTGCACCCCATGGACTGCAGTACGATGCGTTTGCCAACAAGGTGGCGCACACATGGCGTCCGGGAGGAAATAACCATCCGCTGCACAAACTGGCGTTGAATATAGGCCGAAAAAGAATACTGAATCAGACGCGTATTAAAAGTGGCCATCAGGCGCAGGAGAAGGCGCCTGGGAGTGCTGTTGAGCGAATCATTGAACTGGCACGTTGGGCGCCCAGCGGAGATAATACCCAGCCGTGGCGATTCGAGATTATTGACAACGACCGTTTTCTTGTGCGTGGGTCGGATACCCGTGACTGGTGTGTCTACGACCTGGATGGACGGGCGAGCCAGATCGCAGTTGGCGCCTTACTGGAAAACATCAGTATTGCGGCTACCGGCGAGGGCCTGCAGTCGAGTTTCGATATAGATGCTGAATCCCCTGACCATGAACCAGTAATTGAGGTGAGGCTGACAAATAGCTCCAACGATACAGGTTTGCAGCCGGAATCCGACGAACTCCTGCCGTTTATCAGACTGAGAACGACCCAGCGAAGACCTTATACCACGCGCCCCCTGAGAGAAGCCGATCGTGAAACTTTGGAACACGCAGTAGAGCCGGGTCACAGGGTGGTGTGGATAAGTGGGCGTAAAAAGATAGGGAGCATGGCCAGACTGCTCTTCAGTAGTGCGCACATACGATTGACCATCCCCGAAGCATATGCAGTGCACAAGCGGATAATCCAATGGGATTCCCACTTCAGCAGCGACCGTATCCCGGACCGGGCGGTTGGCCTCGATGATGTGAATCTCAAGTCCATGCGCTGGGCGATGAAAAGTTGGGAGCGAATTGAGTTTGTTAATCGCTTTCTTGCCGGCACTGTGATGCCAAGGATAATGCTTGATCTGATCCCCGGCTTGAAGTGCGCTGCACATTTCCTGATTGTAGCGGACAAGCAACCGGAGTCCTTGCGGGACTATCTTGATGCAGGCAGATCGCTGCAGCGCTTCTGGCTCACGGCAACCCGCCTCGGTCTACAGTTTCAACCGGAAATGACGCCATTAATATTTTCACGTTATGCAACGGAAGGGCGCCAATTTACCAACGACCGGAAAGCGTTGCAAAACGCCGGAAGGCTGAAGCAGCGGCTTGAATTACTGGTGGGAAAAGGTAATCTGAGCACGGCAGTTTTTATGGGGAGAATCGGGTATGGGGGCTATCCCACTTCGCGCTCCGTCAGGTTGCCGGTAACTGAACTTATTGAAACGAAACGGACTTGATAGCATAAAACTGAATCTTATTTTTTCCTCTTTATGGAAATTCGATTATGCAGGCTAAAGTTCTGGTTTCACTGCTACTGTTATTTCCGTTGTCAGTCCGGGGTGCGAACCCAATACCGGTCACAGTAGCCAGCCTGGAGTCGTTGCTTTTCTATCCCGCGAGAATCGCGCCGGCCAGCATTGTAACCATAAACGACAGTAAGATCAGTGCCGAGGTGAGTGCGGTGATAGAGCGTATCCCTGTGGAGGTGGGTCAGGTAGTGGAGCCTGATACACCCATGGTAGAGCTACGGCAATCAGATATCGTACTCGCCATCAGGGAGGCGGAAACCACGATGAAATCGCTGAATGCACAGAACCAGCAGGCTAATGAGCAACTGCAGCGAGTGCGTTCTCTGGCGAGAAAACAATCGGTTACTGCAGAGCTGCTCAGTAAGACGGAGACCGACGTTAAAGTGACCGCTGCCGAATTGGCCGGGCAACAGATCCGGGTGGAGAAATTGCGTCAGGAGCTGAATAAAACCGTCGCCCGTGCACCGTTCAATGCCATCGTGGTTGAACGGATTGCGAATGTGGGGGAGCTGGCTATGCCAGGCACACCGCTGGTGCGGGTCATGGATGCGACCAATGTGGAGGTTGTTGCAGAACTTCAGCCCTATGACGTGCCATCTTTGATGCAATCAAATGGTGCGCAATTCGTTACCAAGAACAAAGACTATGCAGTGCATCTTAAGCGGATTATTCCGGTCATCGATGAACGGGAAAGAAGTCAGGAAGTCAGGCTTGAATTTGATGGCGACAGGGCGCTCATCGGTACCAGCGGTCATCTGTCCTGGCGTGAGAACAGCCCGTACCTGCCGGCAGATTTCCTGGTTCGGCGCAATGGCCGTTTGGGTGTATTTGTAGTTCTTGATCACGCAGCTGTATTTACCGAATTTCCCAAGGCGGAAGAGGGGCGTCCCGCACTGAACATACTGCCGCTTGACAGTACTGTGATCAATGATGGCCGGTTTGTAATCAGGGAAGGGCAACCCATTAAAATCATAACTGAAAATCTCGACAAGCCAGCAGCTGATGGTGATACCGGAAATAATTCCCGGGCGGTTACGGTTAAACCGCCGGTTGCCGTTGACTAGGCTGCCCTTAACCTGCTGCCGATAGCTGGCTGATTAACTACATGCTGACACGCATCTATCAGAATCATGTACTGGCCAACCTGGTTTTCGTACTGGTTCTGGCCGTTGGTGCTGTCGCCTATTTCATCATGCCGAGGGAACAGAGCCCCTCAATCAACTTTAACTGGGTTCAGATTTCAACTGTCTATGCCGGGGCTTCGGCGGAAGATGTGGAGCAGCTTGTCACGGCGCCGCTGGAAGAGGCAATTCGGAAAGTCAAGGATATTCGTTTCTCTTCCAGTACCAGCGGCGAAGGGATGTCGACCATCCTCATACGTTTTGAAGACACCGACGAACAGACCTACGACAAGCGCCTGATAGATCTGCGACGGGTTGTTCAGGCCAAATCAGATCGTGATCTGCCGATAGATGCGGAATCCCCGGAGTTCTTCGAGCTCACTACCGCCAACATGTTTCCCGCGGCCATGATACTGGTGAGCGGGGCTGCGGATGATGAAGTGTTGCGGCGCAACGCAAGAGCAGCACGAGATGATATAGAGCGGATCCCGGGAGTGGAGGGTGTAGGGGCCATTGGATTGCATAAACCCGAGCTGCAGGTTGAATACTATCCGGAACATCTGCGCAGGATTGGAGCCACGGCCAGTGACGTGGCGGATACGGTTTCAGCATATTTTCGCGATACTGCTGTCGGAAAGGTTCGTCAGGGGGGGCAGCAGTGGTTGGCACGGACGGTAGGCACCAGCAACGATCCGGAGACTATCGCGGCCTTTCCGATAGTGACATCTTTTGGAGAAACGCCTTTGGGTAGTATTGCCCAGGTCAGCCGGGGGCGTGCGCCTCCCACTCACCTGGTGCGCTACCGGGGTAGTCCGGGCGTGCTGCTGGTCGTCAGTAAAAAGCACTATACCGGCTCTTTGGCACTGATCGATAACCTCAATGCCTATATCGCCAAGCGCAATCAAGTCAGCCTGGAGAGCGGTGTCAGATATGTCCTGGTAGACGATCAAACTCCGCGTACCCGAACGGCACTGCGCACCATGGAGCATAATGCTGGACTTGGCCTGGTGCTGGTGATGTTTACCGTCTGGCTCTTTCTCGGTACCCGTGTCTCCTTCTATATCGGCATCGGCATTGTCTTCATTCTGGCAGGGGTCTTTACAGCAATCTATGTCGCTGGTGAGAGCCTGAATATATCGGTTATCCTGGGTGTGGTGATTGCACTGGGTATGCTGGTGGATGATGCTGTGGTGGTAATGGAGGCAATCCACTACGGGCTCCAAAGAGGTTTGGCCAATCTTGATGCGATTCGCGCTGCCCTCAGTGAGGTGGCGATGCCGGTGATCACCTCGGTCCTGACAACCATGGCTGCCTTCCTGCCACTGATGCTGACTCCCGGACTTTTGGGACGGTACATGTTCGTTATTCCACTTGTCGTGACCATCGCACTCACGATCAGTTTGATAGAAGCATTCTGGATGCTGCCGGTGCACGCCAACGGTACCAGGTTAAACATAAGTTATCCGGGAAGAATGCAACAGTTGCGCGAGCGTGCCACTATGCGCTTGCGGCAAATCTATTCCCGTGCTCTGATAAAGGTGCTGCGTCGCCCGGTTCGCTTTATGTTTTCGGTGCTTGTGTTTGCCGCTGCTGCAGTCGCCGCATTGAGCACCGGATTGATACGGGCAGATTTTTTCGCCGACGATCCCATTCGCCTCTTCTATGTCAATGTCCATATGCCTCCCAGTACCCCGATACAGGAGACGATGCGCGTACTGGAAGAGATGGACGTCAAGCTGCGGCAGAAAATCCGGCCGGATGAGCTGCGCAACAGCGCCAGTACGGCCGGTGTCATTTTTACAGACCAGGGGCTCGTAACCGGCGACCACTACGGTAATCTGGTCGTAAGTCTGATTCCTCAGACCGAGGAACTTCGCAATTTGGACGAAGTGGTGGCGGCTGTCCGTACCGTATTGGAGGACACTGCCGGACCCGAGCGTATCAGCTTTCTGAAAGTGGCCGGCGGTCCTCCGCTGACCAAACCGATCAGCGTAAAGGTACGGGGAGACGACATTGATGAGCTGCGTGAAGCTGTAGCTGCCTTAAAAGATGCTTTGAGCGCGTTACCCGGGGTGCAGGATATCATCGACGACGATGTTACCGGCAAACTTCAACTTCAATTGCGCCTCGATGGCGATGCCATTAAACGGGCGCGCCTGAATCCAACTACCGTAAGCCGCATCATCAATTTACTGTTCGACGGCGAAATCGTCGCTGACATGCAGGATCGGGGTGAAAAGCTGGAAGTGCGGGTGCGAGCCCGGAGAACATCAGACCCGGATATCGATGCGGTATTGAAGCAGCCCGTTACATTGCGCGATGGTGGTGAAATTACCTTGGGCCAGCTGGTGAAGCTTGAGAAAAACGTCGGGCAAGTGACTATCCGCCATTACAAGTTCCGGCGTGCCATTACGGTCGAGGCTGATATCGACAAGGAAGTAACCGATACCGTTGCAGTCAACCAGCGTATTAAGCAGGAGTGGAGACGTCTGCAACCACAATTTCCTGGAGTCGATCTGGATTTTGGCGGTGTATTCGACGACATAAAACAGGGTCTGCAGGCAATGGGCGTTTTGTTTTTACTGGGTGTCGGGCTTATCTATGTGATCCTCGGGACCCAGTTCAACAGCTACTGGCAGCCGTTGATTATCCTCACAACGGTACCCATGGCGTTTACCGGTGTGTTGTACGGACTGCTCATCAGCAACAACCCTTTGAGCCTCTATACACTCTATGGTGTGGTCGCCCTGACAGGAATTGCGGTCAACGCATCGATTGTTTTAATTGCCGCCGCCAACGACAGAATGAGACTCGGTATGAGCGTTCTGCATGCGACCGTTTATTCCGCCCGACGCCGCCTCATTCCGGTCCTTATCACTTCGTTGACCACCATTGCCGGTCTGTTCTCACTTGCGACCGGTTTGGGAGGGCACTCCCTGGTATGGGGGCCTTTAGCATCCTCCATTGTGTGGGGTCTGGCGTTTTCCACGATTTTGACCCTGTTTATTACGCCGCTGTTCTACAATGTCCTGATGCGTCGCCTTGTGTCACCCGATGGACATTTGCCACTTTGGAGATGCCCGAAGCCGGCCGCTGAACGCAATCCGCTTTTCAGACACTTTCTGGCTGTTCGATATCTGGGATTACTGCACTCGCAGGTGCGGCAAAAGTGGCACCAGGACTTCGAGTCCATGGCGGCTGTACCCGAACATCGAAGTTTGTATGAAGCGGGAATCGATGCGTTGCGGAACGGGGATTTCGAAGTGGCCATTCGTAATTTTCAGAGGTTGGCTGATGCTGAGCCGACCAACACGCTGTTTTGCCTCTATGCCGCCCGATCGAACGTTGAGTTTATGCGCCTGTCGGGATGGGATGTCGGGTATATGGCCAGGGCAAAAAGATATTTGAGTCGGGCAGAACAGACCACTCCACAAAATAGACTGGTGCGTCAATTGAGTGAAGCTGTCAGATTGCTCGACCTTAAGGCAGAGTAATTTTATTCAGAAACGAACAGTAGATGACATCGCGGCCAAAAAAGATCCTCTTTGTTGCTGAGTGCGTTACCTTGGCGCATATGGCGAGACCATTCGTATTAGCCAATACACTCAAGCGCGCGAATTACGAGGTGATATTCGCCGCTGATGGCAGATTCGATGATCTGTTCCCGGCAATACCGGGTAAACGCGAATCAGTTTTTTCTATCGGCAGCAAGCATTTTCTGGAAGCTCTTGCGCAGGGCAAGCCTGTGTATGACCAGGCGACGCTGGAGCGCTACGTTGCAGATGACCTGGCGCTGTTCGAACGCGTAAAGCCGGACGTTGTCGTGGGGGATTTTCGTCTTTCGCTTTCGGTGAGCGCCAGAGTCGCCGGGATCCCGTATATAACAATCAGCAACATTTATTGGAGTCCCCATGTCATACAACGTTTTCCGGTGCCCGAGCTTCCTTTGGTACGGCTGGTCGGTGTTCCGGTCGCACAAGCCGTTTTTAATGTGCTGCGACCGATTGCATTTGCACTGCATGCCATTCCACTTAACGCGGTGCGAAAAAAGTTCGGGCTTGAGTCACTTGGTAGAGACTTGCGCAGAATTTATACGGATGCGGATATCACGTTGTACGCCGACCTGCCGGGTCTGTTCGAAACCAACGCATTGCCCCTGACGCACAGGTTCGTCGGGCCGTTGCAATGGTCTCCACAGGTGCCACTGCCCGCTTGGTGGGGAGCGTTTGACAAATCTCTTTCCGTAATCTACCTGACTCCTGGCAGTTCCGGCAGTGCAGAAAAGTTGCCCTTACTTGCAGCGGCGCTCGCCTCGTTGCCCGCTACGGTATTGGTAGCCACTGCCCGCCAATGGAATCCCACGGTTTCCGCTCCAGGCGTATTTGTTGCAGATTTTCTTCCCGGGGACCAGATCGTAAAAATAGCGGATGTCGTAGTGTGTAATGGTGGCAGTCCTACTACCGGACAGGCTTTGGCGGCCGGTGTTCCTGTGGTCGGCGTCCCCAATAATCTGGATCAGTATCTGAATATGACCGCGCTGGAAAAAGCCGGCCTCGGAATTACCCTGCGCAGCGGGAAAATAACACCGGAGGGATTGGTTAATGCGGTCCGGGAAGTACTTCAAAACAGTGGCTACCGGGACCGGACGAGGGAAGTGCAGCGCCGTTTCGGTAAAATAGATGCTGGCGAATCGTTCACAAAAGCGCTGGCAGAATTGACATAGACTAAGGCAGCTTCTGATGGACAGGCATCAACGTCGACAGAAGGTCGGCGGGATTGAAGAAAGCGCCCGGCGGGGTTGGAGAACGAACGGTCGGATGATTTTCGTATCATCGGGAACGCCAATGCTGTTGGAATATAGCCGATTCACGCGGGTTGTCTCCTGCGGCGGTTTATTCTTGACGGGTGCCTTGTGCTGATTCATTGAATCTGTACATGGGTGAGACGTTACATTTCAGCAAAAGAGGAATCAGTCAGATATGGTTCGAATATACTTGGAAGTGCTGCATTTCAGTCGCAAATCGCCAGTGCCGACAATTTGTACGACAGTCAACAAGAGCATGAGACATCTCTTTCGAAGCGTGTCTTTTCCCGGAACTCCGTTTAGCTTTCAGCTTCCAAACTGACATGAAGAAAATTAAAGCTGTTTCAATTGTTTTATTCAATCTGTTGGTCATTGCGGCATTACTGTCTACCTGGGGGCTCTCTCGGATACTTCCCGCAGACTGGTTTCCCCCATCACAGCCCCTGGGAGTGATAGAGGCTATTGTTCTGATCGTTCTCTTTTATACCAGCTTGTTTTCTCTCCACCGGATGCAACTGGGTTTGTTTCCAATACCGGAGGGACCCATTCAATACGAATCATGGCAGCGGGTAAATTATGACGTATACGTCTTGACGTATTTACTATTTTTCAATCCGCTGATCCGCTCATTTACACTCCCGCTGCCGCTGATGCGTCCGATTTATCAGGCGTTGGGTGCCAAGTTGGGGCCTAACACTTTTCCCTCCGGCATTCTGTACGATCCGTCGTTAATAACGATAGGATCCAATGCAATCATTGGTGATAACTCGATTTTTGTACCGCATATTTTAGAGGCGGGTCAGTTGGCGCACAAACCTATCATACTCGGAAATAATGTTACGATCGGCATGCGGGCCATCATCCTGTCGGGTACGGTAATAGAAGACAATGCTGTGGTTGCGGCGGGATCTGTAGTGAAAAAAGACACGCATATCGGTGCAGGCGAGGTATGGGCCGGGGTCCCGGCAAAGCGAATTGCGCCAAAAGTTTCCGACCCTGCGGAGTAACCCTGCTTGGACGCCGCTATACCGAACTCTTCGATCGCAATCACGATTTCAGGTTACATCCGGAGGCCAAATTATCAACTCGGTAAGGAATTCATCATACTGATAACCCATAAATTGTTTTGCCTAACTGAACGGTACTGGGGAGCGTTGTCTGATTTGATCTGGCATGAGACCCACTTTGTTGAAATCGCCCACCGGGTTAATTTTCAATCTCTTGCGTGGTTGTCAGGCAGAATGGAATGAACATTGGTATAGCACTCATTCGACAGGTTCCCCGGATTGAACGGAAGGCATTCTGGATAGATCAATTGAATTGACATATCGATTCAGTTTCAACACCCAATAAGTTTTAATCGAGAACACATACTATGGATACCAAGAAAAGAGTCCTCTCTCTGATATCGCTTCTGCTGCTGTTTGCCCTGACGGGCTGTGGACTGGAGTCGGATATTCCTACCGAGAAATTTATTGAACGTGCCAGAGGGCACATCGAAAAGGGCGATATGAAAAGTGGCATTATCGAGTTGAAAAATGCACTTCAGAAAAAGCCCGATAGCGTTGAAGCCAGGATATTGCTCGGTCAGACTTATCATACCATTGGGCTGGGAAAGGAAGCGGAAAAAGAGTTCCGAAAAGCGCTTGAGCTTGGTGTCCAGGGCGATTCGATCAAAATCAATCTGGGGGATGCGCTGCTGCTACAGTCAAAATTCGACCAGATTCTCGAAGAGGTGCAGCCCGGCAAGGGTACGAGCCAGCCTAATCTCGCCAAAATTTATCGATTGCGTGGTGATGCAGAATTGGGTCTGGGCCAATTGGAGGAGGGTTGTGTCTTTTTCAGAAAGGCAGTTGACCTCGACGATACGAACGTACCGGCCTATTGGGGATTGGCTAACTGCGCAATGGCCCGGAAGGATACCGACGAGGCGCGCCGGCAAATCAACATAGCGCTTAAACTCGAACCTGAAAATGCCAGTACATGGACAAGAATCGGAGACATAGAGCGATTCAGCGGTAGTGCCGAAGACGCCGAAGCTGCATATACAAAAGCGCTTGAAATTTCTCCCGAGTCCAAAGAGGCATTGGCAGGCCGGATACTGACACGAATTGCAAAAAACGATGTTGCATCAGCGAAGCAGGATCTGAACAAACTGACAGCTGTTTCACCGAACAGCGTCAGCACGAATATGCTGCAAGGGATCGTATTTTATCTTGAGGGTAAATTCGATAATGCGCTTGAAGTGCTGCAAAAGGCACAGTCGATGCAGCCTGACAATGCCGGTGTTATCCGCTTGCTGGGCCTGGTTCATTACCAGCAGGGAAATTTGAATCAGGCCGTGGCGGAATTGACGCAATACCTGAACTTCGATCTGAATGATACGCTGGTGCGAAAAGTGCTCGGCGCTTCATTTCTGCGACTGGCTTCACCCGACCGGGCGATCGAGGTCCTGATGCCTGTTCTGAGCAAAGATCAGTCGGATCCGCAGATACTTGAGATGGCCAGTGCCGCATACACGGGCAGTCAGAATTTCACTGAAGCCATCCGCATGATAGAGCAGGCGATAGCTGCTGCAGATCAGGACATTGCATTACGCTACCGGCTGGGCCTGACTCTCTGGGCCGCAGGGGAAAAGCAAAAAGCACAGACTACGCTCGAAACGGCGGCCAGTGAAGACAAGAAGAAACAGATGGTGCCGCAGACGCTGATATTCATGTACCTGCAGCAAAAAGAGTTCAGGCAGGCCCTGGATCTTGCATCCCAGCTTGAAAAGGATCTCCCGGACGATGCGCTTTATCCCACTCTGAAAGGCGCGGCCTATCTTGGTATGGAGGATTACGCAAACGCCCGCAAGAGTTTTGAGCGCGTGGTTGAACTGCAACCCACCTCCGTGTCCGCGGCGCTCAATCTGGTTCAGCTCGATGTGCGCGAGAATCAACCGGCTGTTGCGCGCAAGCGCCTGCTGGACATCCTGCAAACGGACAAAGGCAATCTCCGGGCAATGCTCGGTTTGGCCGGTCTGGCTGAACAGGCGGGTGATGAGCAGGAGTTCCTCACCTGGATGGAAAAGGCGGTCCAGGTCCAACCCCCGGCTTTACAGCCGCGCGTGCTGTTGACGCGCTACTACCTGGGCAAGAATCAACTGACAAAGGCGCTGGCGTTGGCGCGTGAAGCGGAGGCGATTCAGGCCGGAAATCCGGAGGTTCTGGAGTTGCTTGGCACCATCCAGTTGAAACAGAATGAGGCAGCCAGCGCCCGGGTAACGCTTGAACAGGCAGTCAAGGCCAACCCGAATTCGGCACAGGCATACTTCATGCTTGCATCGGCACAGGCGCGACTCGGACTGCGCGACGAATCACTCGCCGCGCTCAAGAGAGCGCTCACGCTGGATCCGGCCTACCTGCAGGCGCAGATCGCGCTCATCACAATGGAAACGGAGGCGGGCCGGTATGACGATGCTGTAGAGGTTGCACAGCAGATCCATGCCCAGCATCCGCAATCGGTAATGGGGCTGGTTCTCGAGGGGGACATCCGGATGGCGCAGCGTCACTTCTCCGCGGCTGTGGCAGCCTACGAAGGCGCGTGGGCTAAAGCACCGAGCGATTCACTGTTAATCAAGCTCCACAAGGCACTCAGTCGCGCTGGGAGTGTAAAAAAAGCTGACACGTATCTGGTCGAATGGGTCGAGGCCCATCCCGAGGCGATAGAAGCACGCCTCTATCAGGCGAGACTCTCCGAGTTGAAGGGAGAGTCGGCGCAGGCGATCAGCCAGTACCAGGATATCCTTAAAATAGAGCCTGGTCAGTTGGCGGCGCTGAACAACCTGGCGCTGCTCTACCAGAGGGATAACGATCCGCGTGCACGCTCTCTGGCTGAACAGGCCAGTCAGCTGGCACCGGACAATCCCGCCATTTTGGATACGCTGGGCTGGGTCCTGCTGCAGCAGGGTGAGATTAAGACAGGATCTGATATCATTCACAAAGCCGCACAGGCGGCACCGGGAAATCCCGAGATCAGGTATCACCTGGCGGTCGCCCTGGCCAGGACCGGGGAGATCGACAGGGCGCGAAAGGAGCTGCAGGCATTACTGGACTCCGGCTTGCCCTTTTCGCAGTCTGCGCAGGCGCGGGCACTGCTAGAGACGTTATGAGTGTCAGAAAATTTTACATTCAGCAAGAATCGGGCGTTAGCCTGATTGCCAGATATGTGGGCTAACTATCTGAAATATGATGCTTTGTACAACAAATGACCAAAGATGGCACAATGAATGCTTATAGTATTGTCGAAGCCAGCCAATGTGGACTTGGCTACAATTAGAAACTAATAAACTGGAGAACAATGCGATGAAAAAAGCAATCACCTCGGCACTAGTGCTGGCTTTGATGAGCGCGTCGGGTGCCACTTATTCAGCTTCGCTGGATACAACGTCAGCAGCGCCAAATGACGACGGTGTGCTACAGAACTTTCTCGGTATCGACTGGCATGAGAATGCCAGCGGTTGGGTACAGGGCTTCGATCTGACAGCAGCCAGTAACATTGGTGATATGGATACGTTTACCTTTACCTATCAGGCTTTCGCGGGCTCAATTGCCACGAGTTCCCTCTATCCTAATTTGCGCGTAGGATTGCCTGGCCCTGCGGTCGGTGGGTACGAATTGACGACCTATCAGACCATTACCGAAAAAGCCACGTGTACGGCCGTCAATTGTACCAGCATAAGCATCGCATTAGTTAGCGGCACTTGGGATGTTTACTTTGACATTACTCCCGATGCAAACACGGGTGCCGGTACCGGTTTCCTCGACGGTGTGAAAATCCTGTCGGGAACATGGGATACGGGCTTTACCAACTTTGGTGCAAACGCCCCCGTTGGTACTCCTGGTGCGATGGGAACTGGTGGTGGAGCTTTTACTGGTACAGTCACCATGACCGACAATGCATACGTGAACCCCGATCTGCTTGGCACCGACCTGCAGGCTTCGCTGTTTTTCCCCGGAATAGGATCATACACGCGGTCGGCAGCATTTAATGGTGTGTCCACTGGTACGGATACCCCGACCAACTTCGTATTGCAGACGGATACCTCC
This sequence comes from Gammaproteobacteria bacterium, assembly GCA_020445405.1. Lineage (GTDB taxonomy): Bacteria > Pseudomonadota > Gammaproteobacteria > Chromatiales > Chromatiaceae > HKST-UBA178. The sequence continues at coordinate 14,817 of JAGRGQ010000074.1, forward strand.
CAGAGCTTTACGCAGGTGACCGTTCCCGAGCCGTCGGTTGTTGCGATCATGGGCGCCGGACTGTTGGGTGTGGGTTTCGCCAGACGCCGTCGCAAAGTCTGAATATTTAGCTTCGATGTCATGCGAAGAGCCGCTCCGTAAAGGGGCGGCTTTTTTTATTGTGCGCCCAGCATGGGCACACTCTTGTGGGTGCAAGTCCCACCGTAAGTTGATCACAGCGAACGAAGTGAA
>JAGRGQ010000075.1 GCA_020445405.1 Gammaproteobacteria bacterium
CCCATTCATCTTCCGAAACCGATGCGTTGACGTAATCCCTGTAACGTATTCGTCTTTCTTCGAAAGTGGCTCCGAGCGCTAAATAACAAGGATCGAAGTCAAGCCAGCTGAATGTATTTTCCCCTATGCTGCTCGAGTAACTGCTCCATGGATAATCTGCCGGATTTGAAACCATCCGTGCTCTTACAGGATTCATTTCAATGTAGCGTTTGCAGGCAAGAACGTACTGATCTGTCTGCACAGGACTTGACTTAAATCGGCTTTCCCATAGTGTTCCACTACGCCCTTCCATCTTGTTTCTGTAACGAGTCTGGCGCCCGGCCAGCCGCTTCATCAGAGCAGCCAAGCCAGATTTCTGCTCACTTGGTTGTATTAGAAGGTGGACATGGTTGGTCATCAGGCAGAATGCGTAGACTTTCAACCCATATTCCGCCTTGAATTCCTCTAATGTTGCCAAGTAATACCGGTAGTCCATCGAATCCACGAAGACCACTTGGCGGTTATGGCCGCGTTGAACAATATGGTGAGGATAATGAGGCAGTACAATTCGACCCTTCCTGGGCATGGTCATGAATCCTTTCATGTATACAGTACAATTATCTTAACCGATTAATTCAGAAAATAAATCTGTCCCCATTTTTTGGAAGTTTACTTCAAACGTTGCGCCTTTCTGCTCAACTAAAGGGTGAAGAGTAATCAGCTTCTAGAAGTATGTACTGAAAAAAAGCCAGCCTGTGTATCCGTGTAAATCAGAAGTGTTTTAGAAACGCGAAGAAAAGCGCGACCAATATAAACATCTTTTCCTTAGATTCGATATTTCATCGCACAATTTGAGAAATACTTTTGCAACAAGATTGTTGAATCAAGGTGCTGCGATAACTGACGTGCATCATTTGCTGGGCCATTCGTCTGTGAAGACAACCGAACGTGCCTATGCAGCTTTTGTGAAAAACGAGCGATTCAGGCAGACGATTGATTTGCTGGATCAGCAGGTAGTGCCAAAGTTGAAGGTTGTCGAAGTGAAATTTTACACTTGATTGCGCATTGACACCTTAACACGAATTGAGTATAGATCACCCAGCAAACATATGCTTACGCTGTAGCCTTAATAGTTATTTCTTTTTGTATTTCCAATTAAAATTAGGACCCATGGGAAGAACTTGGAGATAAGTATACTACCCAATGATTTTCAGTAGAAAACCGCTATGCCAAAGACACCCGGCAAACAGGTCTTCAACAAAACATACTTTCATACAGAAGCTCTTGATCTGTTAAGTTCTGCTCAATCACAGAAAGTATTTCGTGCTGCCAAAATTGCCAATTTAGAGCTGGGTACTGAATTCAATGTTGTGCGTCTTGAGGAAGGATCAACACGAATAGCACTCCTGCTTTATCATGACTTTTTTGGAGAGCCTTTTCCCGAGCTAAGAGAGAGCTGGCTAGTAGACGTAACCAGCGGCCAAGTATCATATCGGTCGTACGAGCAGTCTCTGAACCCACCCATCTTGCACCGCAAGGAGCTGCTTCTTCCTCCCAATCATTCACGTTGGAATGAGTATGCGGCTCTGACAATATCGACCGAAGAACTGGGGTTGTACAACCATCCCAATAGAATTGGTTACCGTTCACAGTGGACTCATCTTATTAGGGATTGTGGATATAGCATTGTTGGCCATCAGCTTATTCCTATCGCCAACGACGAATCCAATACGCAGAACGAAGACGAAAAAAATTCATCAGGTTTTATCGAAAGACACCGCACTGCACTAACTCGACATACGTTTTCGGCACCGGTTCAATCATTAGCCAGGAATGGCTATCTCGACGGTGGTAATACCTTTTTTGACTATGGATGTGGCCGAGGCGACGATTTGCGAGGGCTTCTAGAAAGCGGAGTTAAAGCATCCGGATGGGATCCACACTTCGCGCCCCTGCAACCCATTCAAGCTGCAGATATAGTTAATCTTGGATTTGTAGTTAATGTTATAGAAGACTTTGATGAACGTGTCGAGGTTGTGGGCCGAGCTTACTCACTTGCTGAACGCCTGCTCGTAATATCCGTGATGTTGGCAAACGATTACTGTACCGTAGGACAACCCATGAACGACGGTGTAGTCACCAAGCGACGCACTTTTCAAAAATACTATTCACAAGCCGAGATTATTGCTTTTGTCAAAGCCGTTCTGGACGAAGAGCCAATCCCTGTTTCGCCGGGCGTACTGTATGTGTATCGTGATAAGAATTGGGAACAACAATTCTATGAAAATAGAAATAAGAGTAAGCGAGCCTTTCAGAGGACTGGATTTTCAGGAAACAAGCCAGCGCATATCTCACACCGCACCATATCAATACAAGAGAAGTACACAAAATACAAAAAGTCTCTGGAATCCCTTTGGGATACCTGCTTAGCCCTTGGTCGTATGCCGCACCCGACTGAAACGCGAATGCTCCCTGATCTGATAGGGGGCTTCGGAAGCTTACCGAAAGCCACTCGCTTTATCATCAATCAAAAGGGGCAAGGCTTGCTTGAACAATCGCGACAACGCCGCACTGACGACCTGTGCGTTGTTTTGGCATTGCAGCAATTTGAGGGCAAGAATACATACAAGCATCTCAACCCTGGATTAAAACGCGACATCAAGTCCTTCTTTGGTACCGTCAAAGCTGCTTCAGAAGCAGCTCGCGATTTACTTTTTCGCATCGCTGATACCGATGCCATCGCCCAAGCTTGCCAGTGGGCGAATAACCATGGACTAGGCCATTATGAAATTGGAAAGTCGCTTCAACTCCATACATCCCTCGTTGAACAACTCCCTTCTTTACTGCGTGTGTATGTCGGTTCCGCTGCTGCGCTGTATGGTGATTATCGGAATGCAGATCTTGTCAAAATTCATGTTACCAGTGGCACGCTAACTTTACTTCGCTTTGATGATTTCGAAAGCAGGCCAATGCCTAGACTGGCTGAACGGGTGAAACTGAAACTAAGAGAACAAAACATAGAATACTACGATTTCGCACAGAACAGTTTCGAAGCACCATATCTATATAGCAAGTCTAAGTACATCAATGAAGAGTACCCGAATTTTCCTGAACAGTTAGCTTTCGAACAACAGCTTGAGGCCCTACCGTTCGTCAAATTATCTGGCTACGGTCCAAAATCAACAACCTTTGACAGCCTATTGCAATCTCATCGTTGGTGTATTGAGGATTTCCAACTCAAACGTATCGAAACCATACCTAGCCTAGATACACAATGCGGAAAATACTTTTCCTACCGCAATCTTATCGAATGCGGAGAAACTCAATCTGTAACTAAGATTCCAAACATCCCCCGTAATCCAGATAGCTATTCAGCTCTGCTTGATTTGACCACAAATATCTTAGACCCAGTGATTGATTATTTTGGCATGATTCAGCTAACCTATGGCTTTTGTTCAGCAGAACTCGAAAAGGCCATCCGCGGACGTATTTCACCCAAACTTGACCAGCATGCAGCTCACGAAAAACGCCGAAACGGCCACTATATCTGTAAGCGACTAGGTGCAGCAGTTGATTTCTTTGTAGAATACGAAGACATGGAGGAAGTAGCGGAATGGATTGCTCAATATACACCTTTCGACCGGTTGTACTTCTATGGTAAAAAGAAACCCCTACACGTGAGCTATGGGCCCGAGCAAAGCCGTATTTTTGTCCAAATGCATATATCGCAAAACGGTCACCTTATTCCCCGGCCATATCGATTGAGCGACAAGCAATACAGCTAAATCACTTTTTCTGGCAGATAAACTTCATCTACTTTTACGCCTAGAGACCTTGCGACTTTTCTAATCAAACCGTTCGTATCGGAATACTCGCCCACCATATATAGCAATATATCGCGAACAAGAACCCGTCTTTTCGTATTTAGTTTGTCGGTGTTTTCGTCCCACAGATAGTCCCGATAAGGAGAATCGCCAAATTTCTTTGGTAACTTAGCTATAAGGGAACAAGCACTTTTCCGTCCTCTTCGATACTTAAGGGTTGAATATAATTCTGATACTATTAGCAAACCGACCGGCCGAAAAATAATCTCACTATTTTTCTGGTCATCACGTGACGCACCCAAAATATCTGAGCGCTTGCTTACATCACCTTTAAAATACGTCCCTAGCTGTTCGAAAATGTTTTCCAAATCTTCAAAACATTCATTGGCAATTTCGAGATAACTTTCAACATCCTCTGCACCGCTTAGCTCCCCAGAGGTGAGTCGCATCATATTTTTTGATTGACTAACATTTCGGTCAAGAAACAAATTTTTTAGGACATAATATAAATTAACTACGGTAGTTAAATTGCTCCTATTCTTTGCTGCTAGATTTGCCTCTTCTGTAAATGCTAGGCAATCACCACTAAATCTTTTATCCTCCTCAGCCAGTCGTCGACACACTATCGCCATTACATCTGATTCATCAAGCGCTATTATCTCACCTTTTGAAACTGCTTTTGCTTTCTTGTTCAAGGTCGTAAACAAGTGCCGCGTCCGCTTCATTCCCGTGTCCGTATTGTGGTGTGCAACAAGAATCACAGGAAGCTCTTCATCACCAAGATCTGCAGACTGATTGAGAGCCTCCCTCATTCCCGCAAGCCGGTGTTGCCCGTCCAAAGCAAACATTTTTTCCGTGCCTGAGAATCTTAGTAGACCTAAGCTGTAACGCGTAGAGTATGGCATTCTTTCATCCAACATCTTGTCGGCCTCCTGACCCTGACCGGTCTCTATATCTTTGAATTCGTACCAACGCGGACTTCCTCCATATACTGCAACCACCAAGGAATTAAAAAATCTTTGATCGTCACTCAATAAGTAATCAGAAATTTCCTTGGCGCGATTTTGCCTTACCTTCCTCTGGATCATATCTGATAATTTTTTATTTTTATGTATTTCGTGCGCAAAATGTACTTTCTTAACTACAACACTGAGAGGAACCAAGCATGAATAATACGCCCAATCACCAAATCGGCCACGCAGAGCGGGAAGCATATCTTGCTGTTGTTTCACGAGATTGATTACCTATGAACCAGCTATACAAACGCCAATGCATTAACAATCTGGCGCACGCGTGGAGTAAAATCTTTCGTTACCGCCGGTGGTATAACAGCACTAGCTATGTCTATCTCTAACTGCTCCAGATCAACTTCTTGTGGATCAGCGACCGCAAAAAAGAACTGTAATCCACCAGCGAATTTAGCCAGCATTGTTGACACCTTTGGCCTCTTTAATTTTTTTTGCTCCCTTAGGTATTCTCCATACCTTTGATTCAACGTACGCTCTGATTTAGTGACAATACCAATGTACATGATATACCCATGCGTTGGTAAATTAGTGATATTTGATTGAAATACAAAAGCATAGATACCTTTTGATTCTGGGATATTTTTTTTGTTGTTCTCCGTGAATTTGTACTTCCTCCATGAAAGTTTGTTCGGTGGCTTGAAGCTTTTCCATCGAGTATCATCAAGTATGAAAGCAACTCTAAACCCTAGCGCCTCATCACGTTCCTGTATGAATTCCTTAAGATCTGGCTCTGGCTCAAAATCATGTACGTCTGACATAAGCTAATCTATTCGTATCGACCCTTGAGCGTGAATAGGCTCTATTTGCAACGAAATGTTTGTTCTCGCCACTATATCCATCTCCTAATGTCGCCCTGCTCCACCCTCGCACCATGTGCACGAATAGACTCTTTACCAGCGAGCCGGATCAACATATCGCCACGCATTAAGAGTTTCTCTGCTCCCGTTTCATCTAGGATGATTTTAGATTCTTGGCTTGTCCTCACGGTCAGTGCAATTCGACTCGGCACGTTAGAACGTAACAGGCCAGTAAATGTTTTTGCATCGGGCCGCTGGGTTGCTAGTAATAAATGTATTCCAGTGGCTCGTGCCTTTTGTGCAAGCCGAATCAGCAGATTCTCAGCCTCGGAGCTTTGCATAAGCAGATCTGCCAGCTCATCAATCACAATAACAATCCGATTTATCTTCGAGCCTTTAGCCTGCGCTTCCTCTAAATTTGCTACACCTAACTTCGCGAGTTCCTTTTGCCGACGATCCATTTCGTGAATAGTTTCGACCAGCATTTCTCCAGCTGCCGATATCTCGGTTATTACACCGCCACCAAATAGCTGCTTCGCACCCTCGTAGGCTGTAAACTCAACTTCTTTTGGGTCCACTAAGGCAAGCTGAACCGGCCTTCCCGATGAAAGCAATGAAAGTAGAATTGCGTGAAGACAAACACTTTTTCCACTACCCGTAGTTCCGGCCACAAATAGATGTGGGGTTTCTGCCAAGTCAAAAATGAGTGGGTGACCCAAGACATCTACACCGGGACATACAGGCAAAGCTCCTTGGACCGACTTAATCCATCCGGGTATCTTCGACCCTTCAACAGGGTACCAATCCCTCTCTGGACGGGGCACATCTAATGCTACTCGTCTCTCGCCAGTAACTGATTGGATCGTAATTGACCGCTGAATACCTAACTCGAAAGGGATCTTATCGAGGCCCTTATGCAAGCGATCAAGGTCGGCTGGACCTGCCAAAAGCAGTGTGTATCGTGTTAATCGCGGGCCATCGTCAACATTCTCGATAGCTGCATTCACACCAACCTCACCTAGGGCACGTTGAATACGCTTGCTATTCGCCTCTGGATCTGTGGCCTGATCGCGTGCCCATTCGAAGAACAACTCTTGATACAAATAGTCGTGGAAATCATTACCTTCCCGCCAAGATGCTTTGATCTCAGCCATGCCACGCTGGATGTGGCGCTGAAGCAATTCAATGAACCGGGCTCGGTTTTCGAAAAGGTTTTCCTGGTGATATGTGGAAAGCAACAACTTATAAGTATCTGTGTAGTCTTCCGTGTCCGGCGCTACAATGTTCTCACCGGTCAATTGCTCCATATGAATCTCAAATCCCCGCTCTTTAACCAACGGCTTTGCAAGGTCTTCATCGGGAAACTGAGGTAGCTGCAACGACCGAGCAAGCGCGAGCCGTGCGACTATCCAATGAGGCGCTGTGGGAACACCAAGTCCCTTGTCCCGCAAGACCCTGGTGAACTGTTCGTCAACTGCAGGAATATAGATTTTAGCCATTCATTACCGCCTTCCAGGCTGGAGCATGCTTTGCACCACGCTTGATTTCGAGCGCAGAAGTCGTTTCCCCATCGGGATTTGACAGTACGAATATACGATCCACTTGCGGCTGTACGAGGTCGTATTTTCTCTCGTCAATTTCAGAATCTGTAGCCAGTACGATCACTTGCTCGGCCGCGTTCGGATAATAGTGGATCAATAGGTTTTCCTGATTCTCACGGTCTATTCGTGCTAATGGCGTGTCGACAATGATCGGCAGCGGACGACCTGAGACATCTTTCAATGCCCAAAGCAACGCTGTCACCGCCAGTTGACGCATACCGTGCGAGATGGAACCACTTCCCACCGGATCGCCTTTTTTGTCGTGGAAGGAGAGATAGAAATCTTCATCGACCTTTATTACAGAGATAAGGCTGTGTCCCGACATTAGAGTGTTAAAACGTCTGTTTAAAGCCGCTTCAATCTCTTCTCGTTTAGCCTCTCTTCTTACCTGCCTGTATTCTTTGAAGGATTCACGTAATGCAACAGCGATACGCAGACGATTATCAGCCTTGGTGGCATCGTGCACTTGTTTTTCAAGGCTCTTGATTAGGCGCTTTACTTCAGCTTCTTCTGCTAGCTTCGTATCAGCATGTTCGTAACCCTTTTCAATCTCACCTGAAAACCTCCCAATCTGCTGCTGCAAATCCGCATACTCGGTCTCATACTCTGCATATCGCGCAGCAGCATCGGACGAGCCAAATTCCGCCTCTCTCCGATCTGCCTTTAAATCATCAAGCTTTGCTTTAAGACCACTGATCTCCCGTAATCGGCGCGCCCGATGCTCTCGAACCAATTTCATGCTCGAATTTACACCACGCAACTGATCAAGCAAATGTCGAGCACGCGTAAGATCTAAATCTCCCAACAGCCCCGTACTTCCATCGTCGCTAATACCGAATCCATCAAGAATTTTGCGAAGTTTCGTCTCGTAAAACTTTTGCTGTTCACCTGACAGTTTATCTCGCGGCTGCGGTGGTTCATTAAACAAGCGTTCCGGAAGCACTTTGAAAAGCGTCTCGATCACCGAGTCTGCCGATCTGGCTTTCTTATCGACAAGCTCCGCTAGGGGGCCAATACTTGCTGCGACCAAACTTGGATTAGCGATCAGCGGTGCATCGGTTGCGATGTCATACGCCAATGAGTTTTGCATTTGTTGCAGTCGAATCTCAGATGCGGTGACTTCGGCTTCCAAAGACGCAGAGTCTGCTAAACCGCCGCCACGGCGAAGCTGATCCATTTTGTGCTGAACTTTATCTGCCTGCTCCTCGGCATCATGCTTCTGTTCCTTAAAGTCAGCGGCTTTTACTCTAGATGCTTCAACCGCAGTAGTAATCGCCGTTAATTTGGCTTCTTCACTCGCTATCTGAGCCTGAATTTCTGCTGGCAACACTTCTCGACGCCAATCCCGCGCCAGTCCAGAAAGCTCGTTTTCTACACCGTTTACAAAGCTAAGACTCAGGAGTCGTTCCATAGCCTCAGCGCGGCGAACATCAGAAGCCTCGGCGAGGTAACGAATCTCCTCTCCGTCAAAGAAAAAAAACGGCACCAACTCACGAGGTAAGAACTCGTCAAGCCGTGCTTCAGCAACCTCACCTGCTAAAGGTCGTCCATCCACCTCGACTTCTAGCACCTCATCATTGGGAACAAATGAGTCACCTTTAATTGTCCAGCTACGTTGAGCAACCAATTCAACATGGTCGGGTGGCCCAACTTCGATACGAACCGAGCAAGAGGTCGCACCTTCTGATCTGGCTTGACGATTGAGAATCCCGGACCATTTTCCGCCGTCCCCAAGGACATAGGCACTGCGAGACATAGATCTCCGCTGGTTTTTATCCTCTGTACCTAAGAAAAGTAGTTTGACTGCATTGAGCAAGCTAGTCTTTCCGAAACCGTTTCGCCCGATAATCAAGGCAAGTCGACTACTCTGTCCCTCCGTTGGGGCGAGATTGAAAGTCTGCTCACCCTTATAAGAAAATAGATTAGTAAGCGTAATTCGATGGAAAATCATGCTGTGCTTGCCTCGTTTGACTCAGCAACGCTTATTAGATCGGACAGCTTGCGACGCAAGTCGGGCCTGGCTCCCCAACGATCAAGATTCGGGAACTCTGTTTCTAAAGCGAGCACTTTTGCAACGATATCTGGGTTCAAACCGTGCTCTGCCGCAATGTCTTCCAACAACGACTGTTCATTATCATTGAGTGGCATAGGAGTCCCTCGCTGGACACTTCTTCCATACTTCGCAGCTACTGCAATTGCTGAGTCGTTTAAATCAAACTCACTCGACCAAGCCGATTGAATGAAAATAATTTCATCGTCACTAATCAGTTGAATGCCAACAGCGCATTCTTGCTCAAATAGTCGCGCAAGCACCTCCTTACGCGCTGCAGGCGTAAAGGGCCCGGGGCCTTCGGTCCCATCCCTTCTACGCTCCATACGAACATCCGGCCTCTCTCGATACTCTTTAAGCCAGGTCCGAAAATCCGCAAGAGGCTGCATCCATTCATCGCCAGTTTGGATAAAGCCCTCCATACTTTTATCCATTTTAACGACTGTACATGTCCAGCAGCCAAAACGTCCTCCACCACAGGACGGAGTGCTTAAGTCCATAACTACCGGGCACTCTCCTCCAACGGCCTGCCTGTACAACCCAATCATTTGATCGTGGGTGTGGTTCCAAGGTGCAGGATTGTTGCTAAAGAGATAATCCCAAACCTCATCATCGCTCCAGGATGCGATAGGTGCGAGAACGAACGAATTCGGGATTTCATGGTGCGCATTGAGATTACGGAAATTCTTAACACGTGACTCCATCCCCTTCCTACGCTGCGAGCTTTCTGCTGTGCGGGACCCTAGTAGTAAAATAACGCTCCCATGTTCCGCTGTTATCTTGTCGATCGCACGCCTGCTGGGCTTGATCTTCATGTTAGTGGTACACCAACGAAACCAACGGGTAGGCGGTGGATACCCACGGCCTATCAGTTTACTCCAGAATGTCTCGGATATTATTGGACGGACTATTTCGTAAGTAAGTGGGATTTTGCGCTTGCGTGCATCTGCGAGCACTGCTTTGAGTACAGTGCCTATATAATCGACGATATTTGGCGCCTCAACCTGGGTGTCCGAAGAGACTATATAGACAGGCTTAACTGCTTCGCGACCAAGTTCTACGAGCACTTCATAGACTAACTGCAACACTAGGGTGGAGTCTTTTCCACCGGAATAAGCTACAACCCAAGGGCGACCATCGGCAAGATACGACTCTTTCAAGGCCTTCTTTGTCAAGAAGGCCAATTCGAAGCTTTCATCCCTGCCTATTGCTTCGGCCATTTATTATTGAATCCTAGTTCGATTGAGTATGGGAAGCATAAACACGCTTTTCGCCAAAGTCGAGGAATATCAAAGAGATCGCCATTGGCTCGAATAATGATTCTCGACAGCACTAATATCAACCGTCGCGAATATCGCCGCAACCCCAAATCCCACCGCCCCAGTTTCTATCCCGTTGGTTTCCGTGGATAATCCCCCCATGCACATTTCTAACTCGCTGAAAACTCAGCGCAACAATCGGGTAACCCCTTGAATCACCGCCCCCGGAAAAGGTTCGGCCAGAACTTCCTCCACGATACCGGCGTGATACGCCGGATCATCTCGTGCATCGCACCCAGAGCCGGAGACCGGCTGGTAGAGATCGGGCCGGGGCTGGGAGCGATCACGCGCGAGCTGCTGAGCGCCGTGGGGTCGATGGATGCGGTCGAGCTGGACCGGGATCTGATCGCGCCGCTGGCGCGGATGTGCGCGCCGCTGGGCGATCTTCGCATTCACAACTTGGACGCGCTCGGGTTCGATTTCTGCTCGCTTGCCGGTCCGGAGGGGGCGCTGCGCGTGGTGGGCAACCTGCCGTACAACATCTCCACTCCGATCCTGTTTCATCTGCTCGATCAGGCGCACTGCATCGCCGATATGCACTTCATGCTGCAGCGGGAGGTGGTGCAGCGCATGGGCGCGGAGCCCGGCTGCAAGGCGTATGGCCGGCTGAGCGTGATGCTGCAGGCGCGCTGCGAGGTGATCCCGCTGTTCGACATCGGACCGGATGCGTTCACGCCGGCGCCCAAGGTGGACTCGGCGCTGGTGCGCCTGGTCCCCCATCGCACTGCACGCTACCGGATCGACGACTACCCGCTGTTCCGGCGGCTGGTCGCGGCGGCGTTTTCGCAGCGGCGCAAGACGCTGCGCAATGCGCTTGCAGACCTGATGACCGAAGCGGAGATCCGGCACGCCGGCCAGACGCCGGGTGCGCGCGCGGAGCAGCTGTCGGTGGCCGCGTTTGCGGCGCTCGCCAACGCCGCTGCTTGTAAAAACGGAACTGCGTCCTGATATTGATAATGTCGATGGGGAGAGCGGCCCTTCATCCACCCAGCGGGAGGGTGAGGTCGAGGATTGCGTATTTTCCCCCTTCGGATGAACACCGGCATACATGCAGCGGGGCTTTACCGGTTTCAGGTTGTCCTGAAACGGTAACCGCGAACCAACCAGAATGGAAAATATGAACGACCAGAACAGCGAACGGAACGACGTCGAACTGATCAGCGGACACGCGCTGGCCCGGCCGGGAGAGGTGATGCCCGGGATCATCCATCTGCTGCCGGTGACCACCCGCCCCTTCTTTCCCGGGCAGGCGGTGCCGCTGCTGATGAACTCGGAGCACTGGCTGCCCACGCTGGAGGCGGTCAGGGCCTCGGGGCAGGATCTGCTCGGGATCGTGCTGGCGAACGCCGCGTCCGCGGAGACGACGACGCCGGACGACTTCAACCGCATCGGCGTCGTCTCACGGGTGCACAAGGTGCGCGAGATGGACGGCCACCTGCAGGTGCTGGTCGAGTGCGTGCAGCGCATCCGGATCGACAAGGTGCTGGAATCGCAGCCCCCGTTCACCGCGCGGGTGCGCTACCTGACCGAACCCGCCGGCAGCGACAAGGGGGAGATCAAGGCCTACTCGATGGCGGTGATCAACACCATCAAGGAGCTGCTTCCGCTGAACCCGCTGTACGGCGAGGAGCTGAAAATATTTCTCGACCGGATGGGTCCCGACGACCCCTCCCATCTGGCCGACTTCGCGGCCAGCCTGACCACCGCCAACAAGGAGCAACTGCAGGAGATCCTGGCCGCGGTCGACCTGCTGCCGCGCATGGAAAAAGTGCTGGTGCTGCTCAGCAACGAGCTGGAGCTGGCGCGCGCACAGCACGATATCCGCAAATCCGTGGAAGACCGCATGGAGGGTCAGCAGCGCGAGTTTTTCCTGCGCGAGCAGCTCAAGAGCATCCAGAAAGAGCTCGGCATCGAGAAGGACGACCGCACCGCGGAGCTGGACAGGTTCCGCCAGCGGCTGGCGTCGCTGACGCTGAGCGAACAGGCGCAGAAGCGCGTCGACGAGGAGATGGGCAAGCTCGCGATCCTGGAGACCGGCTCGCCGGAATACGCCACCACCCGCAACTACATCGACTGGATCACGCTGCTGCCCTGGGGCGTGCATTCGCAGGACCGGCTCGACCTGAAAGCGGCGCGCAAGGCGCTGGACAGGGACCACTACGGCCTCGGGGACGTGAAGCAGCGTATCCTGGAGTTTCTCGCGGTCGGCATCCAGAAGGGTGAGGTGAGCGGCTCCATCATCCTGCTGGTGGGTCCTCCCGGCGTCGGCAAGACCTCGATCGGCAAATCCATCGCCGACGTGCTGGGGCGGCGTTTCTACCGCTTCTCGCTGGGCGGCATGCGCGACGAGGCGGAGATCAAGGGGCACCGGCGCACCTACATCGGCGCGATGCCGGGCAAGTTCATCCAGTCGGTAAAGGAGGCGGGCACCTCAAATCCGGTCATCATGCTGGATGAGATCGACAAGATCGGCGCCTCCTATCAGGGCGACCCGGCGTCGGCGCTGCTGGAGACGCTCGACCCGGAGCAGAACAGCGAGTTCCTGGATCACTACCTGGATCTGCGCTTTGACCTCTCCAAGGTGCTGTTCGTCTGCACCGCCAACCAGGTCGACACGATACCGGCGCCGCTGCTGGACCGCATGGAGATGATCTCGCTGCCGGGTTATATCGCCCAGGAGAAGCTGCAGATCGCGCGCCGCTACCTGCTGCCGCGCCAGCTGGAGCGCGCCGGTCTGAAGCGCGGCCAGGTTAAGATCGACAGCGATACGCTGCGCGCGATCATCGACGGCTACGCCCGGGACGCCGGGGTGCGGCGGCTGGAAAAACAGCTCGGCAGGATCATCCGCAAGTCGGTGGTGCGGATTCTGGACGGTGAAAAGACGCCGATCACGGTGACCCGCGATGACCTGAACGGATACCTGGGCAGCCCGGTGTTCCGCGATGAACGCAATCTGGGCGGCCCGGGCGTCGTCACCGGCCTCGCCTGGACCTCGATGGGCGGCGCCACGCTGAGCGTCGAGGCGGTCCGCACCCACGGCTACACCCGCGGCTTCAAGCTGACCGGGCAGCTGGGGGAGGTGATGCGCGAATCGGCGGAGATCGCCTACGGCTACATCATGAGCCATGCGCAGGCGTTCGGCGCCGATCCGGCATTCTTCGAGAACAGCTTCATCCATCTGCACGTGCCGGCCGGCGCCACGCCCAAGGACGGTCCCAGCGCCGGCGTCACCATCGCCTCGGCGCTGCTCTCGCTGGCCCGGGGCAAAGCGGTGCGCCGCGTTGCGATGACCGGGGAGCTGACCCTCACCGGGCATGTATTCCCGGTTGGCGGCATCCGGGAGAAGATGATCGCCGCGCGCCGCGCCGGCATCAGGGAATTGATACTTCCACTGGAGAATCGGGGCGAGTACGATGAGGTGCCCGAACACATCCGCAAGGGGATCAGGGTGCACTTCGCCAGTACCTATGAGGAGGTTGCGCCGCTGCTCTTTTCCCGGGGATGAGCGAACTGTTGTCGGGTGAAAAATAGTTTGCGTTTTTTAGTAATTGCTTATATACTTTTTCTCAATCTAAAAACACTGGCTTTATTCATGGTGTTTTCAGATGCCAAATGAAAGTATTCACTTTTTTCCAATGGAGAATATGCAATGAAAACCATCGTTAAAGCTATCTCGGTCGCCGTTCTGGTCGGCGCTTCCGCCACCGCATCCGCCTGGTGGGGCGGCGGTCCCTGGGGAAATGACGGTTACGGCGACGGATGGGGAGACGGATGGGGTGACATGTTCGGAGATTTCAACATGAACTTTAGTGGTCGCGGTTCCGGTTACGGTCGTGGATACGGTTATGGCCGCGGTTACGGTTATGGCTATCCCTACTACGGCGGTTACGGCCCCTACGGTTACGGCGCTCCCTACGGCTACGGCGCTCCTTACGGCTACGGCGCTCCTTACGGTGCACCTTATGCCGCGCCGGCCGCACCTCAGGCTCCGGCTCCGGAAGCGAAGTAACAGCGACAGTCATCGCGCCAGTATCGTGGCGTGACTCAACGTCTGGAAAATGCGGGCTCCGGCCCGCATTTTTTTGCCTGCCGTTTTACCGGTGTTGACCGACGCCGCTTGATGACCATCAAAGCCGTTTTTTTGCCGAACGGTTATGCTCTGTCCCCTGTGCGGCAGCGATACACCCGGAATATCCGCGGTGTGATCCCGCTATCGGCCGGCATCGCAGACTGGGATTCAGCCGCCCGGACTTCCGCCCATTCAAGCCACGATTGACACAACCAGGGGCGCCCCTCACACCATGCTGAAAATCCACGCAGAACCACCGAAGCAAACCCCGCTTGAAACCGGCGGCCCGGCCATTCTGGCGCTCGGCTTTCGTCCCTTTTTCGCTGCCGCCGGTCTGGCCGCGGTGATACTGAT
>JAGRGQ010000076.1 GCA_020445405.1 Gammaproteobacteria bacterium
TTTGAGACCAGGAAGGGCAGGGGAGAGGTAGTCGGGAGCCAGCGCCAGACCAGCAGCCAGACCAAGGCCCCGGACGCGGAGGCGGTGAAAAACGGGGTTGAGAAAAAACCACTCACAACGGCTCCCGACGGCAAGATCACCGTGCTGCCAGTGAGCCAGCCACCCAGCAAAGGCCCCACCATAAAGCCCAGCGTGGAGGCCGCGGCCATCCAGGCAAATCGGCGCGCCCGCATCGCGGGCATGCTGGTATCACTCACATACGCCAGGGACACCGGCAGCACGGCGGATACCAGGGCACCACCCAGCGCGCGTGCCAGATAGGCCAGCCATAGATTCGTTGCCAGGCCGAATGACGCCAGTGTCAGCACACAACCGCCCAGTCCCACCAGAATCACCGGCCGTCGCCCGATGCGATCCGAGATTCGCCCCCACAATGGCGCAAAGACAAACAGCGCAAGCATATAGATGCCGGCTATCATGCCGGTGTGCCAGGCCACCGAAAAGCGCGTGCTGTTCTGCAACATCTCTTCGAGCAGGAACGGCAGCACGGGGAGCACAATACCGTAGCCGATATATACGGTGAACACCGACGCCATCAGCAGAAAGAATTGATGCGGGTGCAGTTGCCGGGTCTGGGTCGCCTTTTTCACGCCCCCATCCGTTCCGCCGTCAATTCACCAGAAGAGTGCGTGTCCACCGCCTGGCGGACTCCCTCGAGCCGCGTGCGCTTGAGCAGCAGAGCGTTCACCGCCACCAGCGACGAACTGTCGGCGACATAGTTGACCTCGGCTTTTTTCACGCCGGTCAGGGTCGAGAGCTGCTTCTCCACCCCCCGGGCGCTCAATGCCGATAGCAGCCCGCCCACATCAATGATACTGGGTTTCATTTTTCACTCCTTAGACAAAAACAGATGCTCGATCGGGGCCCCCGCTGTTTGCCAATGCTGATGGGTAAAGTTAATTCCCGCGTAGCGCAGTACCCCTTAGCCGGTAAATCAAGGGAAAGATGCTGTCACAGGTGTCCCGCCGTTGGCATAGCCGCTGCTGTACGCTCTAATCACGCAGGGGGTTGCTCATCCTTGCCGCCATCCCCACCGGAACGTTGCACGAGCTGACGCCATTGACCCATGCGCGGAAAAAACATCGGCACTCGCTGTTGATAGGCACGGTATTCCTCGCCGAACTGTGCAACCACCCGTTTCTCCTCACTGCGTGCCAGCAGGCCGTACGCCAATACGATTATGGGAAGCAAACCGACCGAGAACAGTGTCGGCCAATGGACGACACCTTCGCCGAAGAGACCAATGAATAACCCGGTATATTGCGGATGTCTGACCAGAGCGTACAAGCCTGATGTGGCCAGCTCGTTCTGCCGGTGCGCACGATAGAGTTCGCGCCAGCCTTGTATGAAAATGCCAATGCCGACGAACAGCAGTGCGTAGCCGAGCAGCATCGAGATCAGCATACCCGTCTCACCCAGGCCGACCAGTGAAGACCAGAGATTGGCATTGAGATCGTATCGGTCCAATTCGAAAAATCGCGCCAGCAGGTAAATGGTGAGCGGGAAACCATACATCTCTGCATACAATGCGATGATGAATGCCTGCACAACGCCCGCACTGGCCCACTCGCGCCATGTTTTCGGTGCGAGGTAACGATAAAGTATCCAGGATGCCAGCACGATCATGATCACAGCGAGGCCCCAGGTGCCGGAATGTACAAATTCTTCTTTCAAGATCAATTTCTCTCCATCAATGTCATACTATGGAACACAGCAGGGCAGGTTCACGTCGTTAAACTGTTTCTCGATAGTGTCGGCGCATACGCTCACCGCTTTGCAACGACACCCAACAGATCGAGGAGTAATAATCCTCTTCTATTCAACCGTTTTTGCCGTCCGCACCGGACCAATGTGCTGCTCGACCAACAGACCGGCAATGCGCCTTAGGTCAGTGTCGACACTGGCTGTTTACACCCACGGTGTCACCAACTGCTCAACCGCCCGGTATGGTAGGACCGGCCTTTAACTCGATGCACCGCCGCGGTTTCTTATATTTATCAACGCAACTGTTATGCCAAAGACCAGATATATATTTTCTATCTCACTATCAGATAGATACGAAAATTCCTTACGATGTAGTGCCTTAGGTTGCGAGCGTACATGCAGCGAATGCATTTAAGAATTCTATGTTTCGTTAAATTGCTTCAGGCCGAATCAGCGTTGCTCTCCATGCACTACCCTGACGTGGAAATTGGTGCCGGCTTTCTGCTCCAAGTCCACAGCAGCCTTGCCAGGTGGATCGCGCTGGCCTCCAGGGCCTTCACTCAGTATTACCTGCTGTAGTGTATGGCGGACTTATCGGTGTGCAGAAATTATCTGGCATGGGTACGGTTTATCTTCATCGCGGCTGCGTTGGTTTTTGTTCTTGTATTTGCTGTCCCGGCCGGAAGAGTGGAAGTAATTCTGCGTTACTTACGATGCATGATGTTAGCATCTATCTGATGCAATAATTTGGAACAAGGTGAGAAAGATGGATACCACATTAATCGTTATTCCGGTTGTTGTCGTACTGATCGTTTTTTTGTAATCGCGATATTCAATAAACTGGTTACGCTGAAGAATCGCTACCAGAACGCCTTCGCACAGATCGAGGTGCAATTGAAGCGGCGTTACGACCTGATACCCAATCTAATCGAGACCGCGAAGGGTTATATCTAGCATGAACGTGAAACCCTGGAGGCCGCGGTTGAGGCGTGCAATTCGGCAAACAATTTGTTGTCAACGGCGGCCGCCGATCCGGGCAATGCCGAGGCGACAAAAGGCCTGAGTGGCGCTTGGCCTAGCGGTCGGCGCACGACGAAAAGTGCACAAGGGAGCGGGGGGGTGATCGGATTGGGAGCGGGAATTCAGGCCGATATTGTGTTCAGGAGTAAGTCGACGAAGACCGCTGCCATTTGAGGCTCGGCAGAGATACGCCGAGTGGCAGAGCTGTTACCTCGTGACCTTCAAGTGATGTCTTACCGCGGGTCGGAGGTCTACATCATCGTTACGCTTGGCGAGATGCCGCGTGAACAAGTTTTCTTTCACCTACCACAAGACTCGTGTTCATGGACACTCATGCAGATCGATTTTGAGGAACATCAGGTCACCCAGAACTCCCTCGCCACCGCGAAAGAGAATCAGGCTGTTGAAAATACCCTCAACGCCTGACCGGAAAACCAATTTATCCTCTCGCTAAGGCGCAAAGTACGCAGAGCAAATCTTATAATAATTTCTCGGCGATTTGATCTCTGGGTCTCCGCAAGATAAAAAACTCACTCCGGCACAAACGGCTCTAGCGCCGGCACTGACAGCTGTGCGAAATTCCGCAGCCTGTCATCGCCGTCCGACCACTGCTCGCCGGATCCAATTGCGGTGGTCAGCCGAACTAGCGCACCGTCGGTCCGGTGCCTTGTCAGGCCATCCTGAAACAGATACCACTTGGTCAGGTACTCGTTGGTGATTATCCGTCCCCGCTGTTGAAACCAGTAATAGACCAACTGCTTGATTTCGCCGCGTTTGATCTCAATACGGTTGACCAGCAGCGGTTCACTAGCAACGAAGACTCCTTCGACTTTTTTAGTGGTGATATCGCTGATCTGCCAGCCCCCGCCGGGAATGCACGAGCGCGGTGAATGCGCTGCGGACCCGGCTTGCTGTGAGGCGTAGTAAGCGACGTAGAAGTTGACCTGATCACCATTGTCGTTGCGGTAATCGGCAAGTATATAGTCGTCCAGCTTCAGTTCATCTAGATAGATGCTCTCGATCAGATCACCTTTTCCCTGCCATTCACCGAGTTTGAGCGGATAGCCGGTGAAATCGGCGCGCGGCGGGCGAACTTCGCCCTGCACCTGGATATAGATCGAGCTCAACACGATCAGCCCGACCGACGCCAGTATTCCATAGTGCACCGGTGTGATGGGACGGGCTTTCATCTTCAGCCCTTCCGGCAGCGGCTCGGATGGTTCCAGGCCGAACACCTGCTTTAGCGAGTACCGGCGTTTGCCGATCTTCGCCAACAGCGCCATCTCTAGCAGCAGGATAGAAAAGCAGGCCATGAAAATAATCCAGCCTTCAAAGTCGTGCAGAAAACCTTCCGCCTGTTCGATTCCGTAATTATCGACCAGGTAACCGATCACTCCGATGCGGAAACTGTTCATCAGAATGGTAATAGGAACGCTGGAAAGAAATACCAGCACCCGTTTCCACATCTCCACCTTATACATATAGGCGGCCAGGAAAGCGATGCTCACCAGCGGAAAGAGGTAACGCAGCCCGCTGCACGCCTCAACAACCTGTAATTTGTACACACCCAGATCTATGACATTGCCTTCCAGATAGACGCTGATACCAAACATTCGGATCATCGCGACGCCGATCTCGGAGGAGATCAGCTGCAGCTTGCCGGAGAGGTTGTTGTAGACGAAAGGCGGCAACGGAACCACGAAAAACAGCAGCAGTAGCGGCCCGGCTACCCACTTGAAGGCATTCCAGCCCATCAGCGCGTAAGCCACCGCAAGTAGGCAAAGGACCAATGCGTACTGAACCAGCGTGAATGTCGTCGCTATCTGCCCGAGAAAGAAGAAAGCGCCGCCGACCAGAATGACGATCACCCCCAGCCAGGAGGGTTCGAACTCTATCTGTGCGAGGATGTTGCTCCTTTGCCAGATAAGGTAAGCGCTGATGAAGGGAATGAAGAATCCGTAGCCGTACTCCTCGCTGGTGCTCCAGATATCAATCATGTGGTTGATACCTTCCCAGAAACCGAAAACCAGCGCCAACGAAGCGACAACTAGCAGCCCCAGCATCACAGAGGAGGTGCGCCAGCCAATGTTTTCAGTACTGACTTCGTTCATTTCAATAATCGCCTGTATTTGCCAAGCTTCCGGTCAACGTAAAATGACCAAATAATATAATCCATTCCGCCAGGGAATATGATCCTCTTGCCAAGCCGCAAAGTGCGTTAAAAAATTCCAAATTAATACCTCAGCAATCTCCGTGTCACTGTGAGAGTCATACACCGATGAGTGCGCTTATTTTCCATATCGGTACTAACCGCGCAAACTGCTAATATTCTCTGGATACTAGCGGTAGATCTGCTCGATCCCCTTGCGCAACCCGGTCCTCGCAGACCATCCCAACGACTGCAATCGCCCGACATCAAGCAGCCAGTTCAGCTGTTGTCCACTCAGCGCGGTCGCAGCACTATCCCGATCCATCGGCCACTTGAAACGTTCCTGCTCAAGCTTCTTGTGCAACAGGTAAAAGTCGTTGCGCTCCCAATAAAAACATTTCACTGCGTCACGGCGACGATTGGTAAAGACATAGAGTGATTAGGAAAAAGTATCCCGACCCAAGTCATGTTCCACCAGCACCGCCAGTCCGTGGATGCCATTGTGGAAGTCCACCTGTACCCGACAGAGATAAACCGACGGCAATGCATTGCTGGGACGAATCATCCCAGGCACTTCACCAGCCGGGACAGTTGCTCGACAAGGCTTCGCCACTCTATTCAAGTACCAGGCCATTGGGAAAACAGAGCCGGTATTGCGTTGGTACCGATGGCAACACTGTCACCCGGCTGAGAATCGATGACATTGCTTCTTCCCGTTTGAAGCGTTTACTCCAGCCGTATAAAACCGAAACGGTCAGCCCTTCCTTCTCTGCATACTCTTTCAGCGTCATCCCAAGTTTCCGACAGCGCTGCCAATGTGTTTCCCAGAATTTCAGGCGATCCCGTTCGTTACTCATGGACTCCTCCGTTTACAAATTCGGAAGCAGTGTGATGAAAAACATGAAGACGTGCTAGTGTAGGTCGCCAAACAGTATGTAACTTATAAATACTGTGATTCTGGCTGTTTCATTACTGAAACCCTGTAAAACAGGGCAATTTATATGTTTCATTATTTAAGACGACCTACACTGGTTTGGGACTTTGGAGCGCTTAAATTCAATCGACACACCACACACCACCTCGGCTTTTTGTATGAAAGCAACTGTTATGCCAAAGACCAGAAAAATATTTTCCATCTTGCTATCAAAGAGATACGAAATACCCTTACGGTGGAATACATTAATTCCCGAGCATGCATGCAGCGAATGCATTTAAAAATTTCATGTTTCGTTAAATTGCTTCGGACCAGATCAGCGTTGCTCTCAATGCAGTACCCTGACGTAGAAATAGGTGCCGACTGTACGTATCCATGAAAATCGAAGTGATCATGTCCAAGCTATTTGATGGGCTTATATGCAAAGGTGGATTAAGGGATTGGGACCGGCCTCCCGACCGGTTACTCTGTTGGTAAGGGCGGTTGCTCAGATGGTTGGCAACTCGTCATCGAATTCCTCGATCGGATCCAGTTGCGGTAACTCGGTCGACTGATGTTGGCGCCAAAGTTGATTGTCTTTTTGATATTCAAACGAGTTGACAAGCTGATAGAAGAATTTGAGCATCGACGAAGACAGTCTCAACGGCAAATTCAGGGTTCGGCGGGTTCTGTCGCAATCAGCACCTGACCAGCTTCGATGCTACCATGACCGCCGATTTATCAAACGGCTAGGCCACAACATGATCAGCTTCAAAGGGCGACACTTTCAAAAGGTCGCGGGCAGTGGTCTCGGGCTCGATATTGCACAGGATATCGCCTCGCGGCTAGGTTACGCTGGAACGGGTGGCTGGCGGCGGGTTGAGCGCACGGCTTGAACTGCCGGCCGCCGACTGAGTATATTTCACCGGCCACCTTGATAGCGATAGCGCCGATGCCGCTGCAGCCGCTTGTTTAAGGTGGAGATCATTTCGTCCTCGCTCAGCTGTTCATCTTCGTTGCCGTCGATCTCTTCGAAGCGGAGGGGCGCGGGGTAGTCGCGTCTATCGCGTCCACTGGCCTGGCGCCTGAGTTCAATTTTCTCAACAAAGATGCGGTACTCCTCTCTACTCAATGTGCCGTTTCGATCGATATCATGAATGGAGAAGGTGTGCGATCCAGGCTGAACTCTGTATTTGGAATTGAGATCACGCTTTGGCGGTTCGGCCAGGAGATCAGTGGTCCCAACGATGCTGGAGAGGATCAGCATCAATGCGCTGGTGAAAAGCAATGCTTTTTTGTTCGATTTCATATTTTCTTCATCACTATCCAGATTTCAGATATTTTTCCAGGATACTTATCTGGTCCTCGGAAAACTGGAGCCGCCGATGTGAGCGGACCTCTCCGGAACGGAGCAACTCGGGAATTTTATCGGGTTCCGTCTTAAAGTCGGAAGGATCGGCGGAGTGACAATAAACACAGTTGTCCTCATAGAGGTGGTGACCCGCTTCTATGGCAGTCTCGTCTTTCTCGTCGCTCGCCCGGTAGGTCAGTGCAGCGTTATCCAGGCTTTGATAAAAACCGCCTTTATCCCAGAACCCGGGTTCAGAACAACCGATACAGGGATGGCCTGACTCAATGGGAAAGCTGGTCCCCTGGTTCCACTTGTAGACCGCGCAGGCATTGTGCGTTATCGGGCCTTTACAACCCAGCTTATACAGGCACCAACCTTTTCTGGCAGCTTCGTCATCGAACTGTTCTGCAAATTTCTCTTCCTGAAAGAAATGGTATCGGGAACAGCGTTCATGCACAGTATTCCCGTAGATACTGAGTGGTCGACTCAGGTCGTCAAGTGCGGGAAATCGTCCAAATGCGAGAAAGTGAGCCAGGACACCGCTGATTGCAGTCGGAAGTGGCGGGCATCCCGGAAGGTTAACCAGCATCTTTCTTGGGATCAGACGGCTCTCCATAAGCGCGGCTACGCCTGTCGCACCGGTTGGATTGGGACTGGCAGCTGGCAATCCACCAAAGGCAGCACAGCTTCCGATCGCGATGACCGCAGCAGCACCTGGGATGCACTCCTTCAGCATCTGCAGATTTGTTTTGCCTGCGATGGTGGAATAGACGCCGCCGCTTCCGATGGGAATTGAGCCATCGACTATAAGGAGATATTTACCAAAGGAGCTCTTCATCACTTCCGCTCGGACCGCCTCTACCGACGCTCCAGAGGCGGCTTGCAGGGTGTGGTGATAATCCAGCGAAATGTAATCGAATATAAGCTCTTCGATGGTCAGGTCATGCGAGCGGGTAAGTGACTCTGTACAGCCTGTGCATTCCTGGAAGGAGAGCCAGATAACCGAGGGTCTGACCGATTGCCCCAGTTTCTCTGACAGCGCCGGGATAGCACTGGGGGGCAGAGCGAGTAGAGATGCCATTGCCGAACAGAATTTCAAAAAAGAGCGCCGGCTTATCCCGTTATTAGTCAGGTGAGTTGAAAGATTCATCAGCTTCGGCAGTGCATCTGTTTTTTGGATAGTAACCGACGTCTGTTAAGCGGCCAGGAAAATGCATTTGTAAGGCTCCACCTCCCGCTGCATTCTGGCATTTTACAATACGCCGATTTCTCTCAGTTACGTCTACTGGATGCTACCTTCACATAGTATGATTTGAGTCAATCCGTCGAAATTAATAGGCGTAGGACTCACCCGAGGCCACAGTTCGGTCAGGTATGGGTTGCGTATTCTTCTAGTTCTTTCACGATATGATTTGGTTCCCCCTATATTCTGTACCCTTGCGTAGGTATTTCAACAAGTTACAAGTCGATACGTCGACTTTTTATAGGGGGATGATAATTACTAACTTATTGATTAAGTAAAGAAATTATGAATATAAAAGACTCCATACGAACCAGGGGGTCGGAGGTAGCGGGGCAATTTGAGCGCACAATATGCAAAATACCTGATTCGAGATTGGTTCGCGGTGCCTCTACTCGTTGTTTACATGTACGATTAGACGCGATCAGGACATGGTGGCATTGTAACCTATTGAATATAAATGAAACATCGAGGGTTCGAACCCTCATTACAGCAAGTGTACGATTAATATGGAATGCTGGACTTTGTCTTCGAAAGTGGATATGCGTGTTAAAATTTTAGCGAAATCAAGGAGTAAGGATTTTCTTAAATCGCCGAATAGGAATTTCATCCCTTATTGAGTGGCATTCCGGGTGGCATTAATCGTAAGTAATTGAAAAATATAACAGTGCAGCGGCCTGCAAAGCCGTGTACCTCGGTTCGATTCCGGGCTCAGCCTCCAATCCGATAAACGCTCGGTTTGCAGCATGGATTTCCCAGGCTCCGGTCGGGGGACCCGCTCCTTGCCTATACTATAAGTTCTGAAAAATAGCGCAGAAAGCCTGACCACCGGCGAAACCTGTTTTGCGGGAGAGGAGTGCGGCCTTTGCTGATGTTACGTCGTATTTTTCCAGCGATTTACGCCATCGGCAGTTCCGTGATCGTTGTATTTATCGCGCTGGCGGTGCTCCAGTTCAATCAGATCCGCTCTGAGCTGGAACGGGAGAAGATCTCGGTTCTGGTGGATCGCATCGCGCAACCGTTCGAAGCCGCGGCGCTCATCGGACTCCCGCTGTCGACTGTACGTAACACCGACGCGCTGCTTGAACGGGCGCGCCAACTCGATCCCGCAATTTACGCGGTGCACCTGCTGGGGAAAGATGGCGCTCTGCTGGCATCGGTGCCGGCTGGAGCCGACAATGCAGCCGCCATTCGGCGCGGCGTCGTTGCGAGCCCCGGAATTCTCCGCTCCTGGTCGGGAGAGACCGAAGCGGGCTTTTACTCCGGCGTGCGGATACGGGATGCACAGGGCCGGAC
The DNA here is from genome assembly GCA_020445405.1 of Gammaproteobacteria bacterium. Classification (GTDB taxonomy): domain Bacteria; phylum Pseudomonadota; class Gammaproteobacteria; order Chromatiales; family Chromatiaceae; genus HKST-UBA178. The sequence goes on from JAGRGQ010000076.1 coordinate 9,734, forward strand.
CGTCGGCGGCGTTCTGGTGATCTACTCCGGGCAGGGAAGCCAAACCCAATCCTGGGCGATGGTGGGACAACTCCTGGTCGGCGGGCTCGGCTTTGTGCTGGCGATGATGCCGGTGATCTGGTTTGCACTGCGCTGGTCGTTGCAGCGCTCCATAGCGGAATACGATGCAGTCGAGGGGGAGATTCATGCATTCGAGCGCGGCAGTTGGCGTAACCCGCGACCCCCGGAGCATGAAAACGATCCAGAACCGGCAGCCGGAAACGCGACGCTCGGCGGACTGCTGAGCGAGGCTGAAGCAGGCTATCGCCGGGCGGTTTCCGGTACCGGAGCACCCACCGGCAGGACCATAGCCAGCGCGCCACAGCCACGTGCCCGACAAGCCCCGCGCGGCCGCATCGTCGCGGCGATGACCGCGGTAATCGCAGCAGCGGTACTGCTGTTTTCCTTTCTGATATTGGCGGTCTTCGACCGCGCGGTCGAGCCGGAACTGGAAAGTAGAACCACGCTCATCGGCGCACTGATCCGGTCTGAAATGCAGCGCACACTGGAACTGGGTATCCCGATCTCCGCGCTCCGGGGTCTGACGCCCTATGTCGAGCAGGTGCTGCGGGACTTTCCAGAGGTCGCCCGCATCGCCATTGTGAACCACGACGGTATGGTAATTGCTGAGGCCGCGACGGAAGCTCCCGCGCGTGGGCGTTCCGGATTCGCCGTTGGACAAGTGATCGGTATTCACGCGAGCGCGACCGAACTGCCGGTACTGGTTCGCAGCGACGTCGTCGGTGCGATTCGCGTGCGAGGCGACCCGCTGTTTGTTGAAATACGCCTGCGGGATGTGCTGCTGGATGTTGCGGTACTGGCGATGGCGATGCTTCTTATCGGTGTGGAAATCGCGATCGCAATGGCTTTTGCGACGGTCTGGAAGCCGCACGCGCTGCTCGTGCAGCTGTTGTCGGAGCAGCGCCAGGGCCGCTTCGTCCACGTGATCGAGGAGCGGGGACCCGTTGCGATCCGCCGACTGGCGACCCGGTTCAATGACCACGCGCGGGAGATTGCGGAACGGGGTTCGGCGCGTGACGGTGCCGGTCTCCGCAGCCCTTCGTGCCTTGAATCGTCCGATCCGGGCGACATGCGGCTGCCGCTTTTTCTGTTCGTCTTCGGGTCGGAAATCACCGCATCCTTTCTGCCAGTGTTCGCATCCGCGGCATCCCGGCCCGCGTGGCTCTCTGCTGAGGCTGCCGCCGCGGCGCCGCTCATTCTCTACCTCATCTGTCTGGCCGCGCTGTCGCCCTTCGCCGGCCGCTTGAGCAGCAGCCTGGGCACCACCCGGCTGTTTCTTCTCTGTATACCGCCGGTGATTGCAGCGCTCGTCTGGATGGCGCTGACACAGGATATCGCTCAGATTGCGCTGGCCCGTGGCCTGATCGCGCTTTTCTACGCGCTGGCGACCACCTCCGCTCAACAATATGCACTGAGAGCCGATGGGCCCGCCTCCGGTGGGAACACGACGAGCATATTCTTCGGTCTGGTCTTTGGCGGTGCGTTTTGCGGATCCATTGTCGGCGGCATCGTGGCCGATCGATTTGGTTATCCGGTGGCGATCCTGAGCGGCACGATCTGCATCCTTGCAGCCGGCGTTGCCGCTTTCCACTCGATGCGAGGTCCTGCGAGCGGCTCTCTGAGCCTGTCGGCATCGACTGAAACAACTGCCCGGCTGGCGACCGATGTACGCCGCTTTTCCGGCGTTTTTATCGGCCTTGCAATGCCGCTGAGCATTGTAACCGCGGCTATCATCTGGTACTTCATTCCGCTGAGACTGGTGGAAGAGGGGCTGCGTCAGGCGGACATTGCACGGGTGGTCATGACCTACTATCTTGCGGCGATTCTGGCTGGACCCTTGGTCACCGCCGCTGGCGAAAAGCCCATGAAAGCGGAAGCTCTGGCTGTGAGCGGCGCTCTCCTGGCGGGCGCTGCGCTGCTGTCACTCTCCTTTCTGGAAGAGGTGTGGGCCACTGCCCTGGGGGTTGCACTGGTCGGCATTGGCCACACCCTGCTTCGATCGCCGATGTATCTGCTGGCGGTCCGCTTTGCCGGCTCATCGAATAGACCGATGACGCTGCTGCGCCTGTTCGAGCGCCTCGGCGCGATTGCCGGCCTGGTTCTCGCCGCTGCGCTCAACGGCATCGATTCCATGGCGCGCCTGCCGGTTCTCCTCGCAACTGTGGTTGCCGCCGGTGTGGTGCTATTCTTACTGTTTGCGGTCCCTCTGAACCAGAATCGGGAGGCTCAGGCCCCATGTTCCACAAAGTAGCCATCCTGCTCTCTCTGGTTTTGCTCCCGGCGACGGCAACAGCTCTGGATCAGCGGGACGTCAATGTTTTTATCGCGACCTGGCGCGGCTGCGAGGAGGCCTGTCAGGGGTTCAAGGATTATCTCTCCGCTCTTGGGCGGGGTATCAGTTTTCAGGAGCGGGACGCCGGACAGGACAAGAACCGGTTGCCGCAGATGCTGGCGCAGGCGCGTGCTGCAAACGCCGATCTCATCCTGAGCTGGGGAACCAGTGTGACCAAGGCCATTGCAGGTGATCTCGGCCAGCGCAAGGACCCCAGCTACAACCACGAGATTCCGCAGGTCTTCATGATCGTGGCGGACCCGGTCGGATCAGGCATAGTCGAGTCTCTGGATAAAACCGGCCGCCCGAACCTGACCGGGACCTACAACCGGATGCCGGAAACGGTGACTATCCGGACCATCCGCAGCTATCTCCCCGCTTTCGACACGCTCGGCCTGCTTTACAACGGGAATGAGCCGAACTCGGTGCAGAAATACCGGGAACTCGACGCACTTTCGAAAATCGAGGGGTTCACTCTGATTGCGATACCGCTGACGCTCACCGGGGGCGGGATGCCGGACGCAGCGGAAATCGCACCCAAGGTTCATGAACTCGCCAGTGCCGGCGCCGATTTCATCTATGTCGGAAGCTCTTCATTTCTGCAGGCGAACAGCGCGCTTCTCGGTGCGGCGGTACGGGATGCCAAATTGCCATTGCTGAGTCCCTACGAGGAAGCGGTGCGCGAAGGCAACGCGCTGATGTCGGTTGCGGCCAGCTACTACGAGGTCGGACGTCTTGCCGGGCGGCAGGCTGAAGCGATCATTATAGGGGGCAGAGAACCCGGAGAGCTGCCGGTTGCCCGAATGACGCAGTTCGCTGTGACGATCAACCTCTCAATGGCGAAACAGATTGGGCTTTTCCCGCCAGTGGGTCTGCTCCAGGTCGCCGAGATCGTCGAGTAGGCGAGAGCGGGATTCAACTGCTATCACCGGGCCCGCCTCAACCGGCTGCTGGTCAGCGCTGTACAGTCCATGCCTGTGTGCTGCTGACCAATCGTCCGCGCCTGCTCATTCCTCCCCGTGCATCCGGCGGAGTCTCTCTTCTCAGGCGACCGAACCAACGCAGAGGATGCGCATACTCTGCGGTTGGCACAGCATCCGTTCTTCACACTTTGGAAAAAGATGAAGCAGAGCGGTGGTGCGTATGCCGTGGGTTATTCCACCGGCAACCGGATTCGCAGGAGAGCGACGAAATCCGAACCACGAGGAATGGCAACTACACGCCTGGCGGATTAAAATTCAAAGCTCGGAGCGCTGCTGCATTGAGCTGCCGGGCGCGTCCGCGCCTGTTGTTAGCTGATCGGAACAACGGAGTCCGACGGCGTCGTCAATGGCGACGCTGGTCCCCATGGCATACGCCCGTTCCCTGGTAACTGTTCGATGAATGATCCGGTGCCTCCAGCCATTCGTACCGCCGCGCTCAGCGATCTCCATGACCTGATCGGCATGGAGCAGCGCTGTTTTCAGAGCGACCGCATAAGCCCCCGCCAGTGGCGCTATCTGCTGACCCGTGGCCACGCAGAGACGCTGGTGGCGGAAGATGCCGGGGGGCTGGGCGGCTATGTGCTGCTGCTGTACAACCGGGCCACCTCCGTGGCGCGGATGTACTCCCTCGCGGTGGAGGCGCGTGCGCGCGGTGCGGGCGTCGGTCGGTTGCTGGTGGGCGCGGCCGAAGCCGCAGCCCGGAAACAGGGGCGCGCCTACATGCGCTTGGAGGTGCGTCAGGACAACGCCGCCTCGCTGGGCCTTTTCGAGGGCCTGAACTACCGCCGGTGCGGTATTCTGGAGGATTATTACGAGGACCACATGCAGGCGATATGCCTGGAGAGGAGTTTACAGCCCGGCCTGCGACCCGCGCTGGCTGCCATGCCCTTTTACGAGCAGACCCTGGAGTTCACCTGCGGTGCCTCTTCGCTGATGATGGCCATGAAATCCCTGCAGCCCGAGCTGGTTCTGGACCGCACCCTGGAGCTGCGCCTGTGGCGCGAGGCCACCACCATCTTCATGACCTCCGGCCACGGCGGTTGCGGTCCCTTTGGTCTGGCTCTGGCCGCCCGACGACGGGGCTTTGCGGTGGAGATCCACGTCAATGATCCCGGCGTGCCCCTGCTGGATTCGGTGCGCAGTCCGGAAAAAAAGGAGGTTATGCGGCTGGTGCACGAGGAGATGCTGGGCGAGGTGGAAGCGGCCGGTATCCCGGTGCGCTACGCGAGTCTGCCCCTGGAGCGGATGGAGCAGAGTCTCGGCGAGGGCGCCATTCCCATCGTGCTGATCAGTTCCTACCGCATCTATGGCGAGAAGATACCGCACTGGGTCGTGGTGAGTGGCTTTGACCGGCACTTCGTCTACGTCAACGACCCTTATGTCGATCGGGACATGGGCGAGACCCCCACTGACTCCATCAACATTGCCATTCAGCGGCGGGAGTTCACCCGCATGGCCCGCTATGGCCGCGCCGGCCTGCAGGCGGTGGTGCTGGTGTCCCGCAACGGCGATCCGAAAAGGTGAACGTCGAGCATGTCCGAGCACATTGTTATCGTTGAGAAACCGTCTGACTGGCCCGAGCATTTTCCCCAGCTGCCGGTGGTCACCGCCAGGGACTACCTGACCGGGGGCGAATACCCCGCGCAGCGGCGCCTGCGCGTCATCAATCTGTGCCGCAGCTACCGCTACGGCCGTCTGGGCTACTACTGTTCGCTGCTGGCGGAGGCGCGCGGCCACCGGGTGATTCCGCAGGTGCGCACCATCC
>JAGRGQ010000077.1 GCA_020445405.1 Gammaproteobacteria bacterium
GACAAGGCGGAAAAGCTGCGTGAGTATGTAAAGTATTTCAGCCAAAACCTGGTTGGTTTAACAGGTAGCATCAGTATGATTGAGCGGGTTGCCAAACAGTATCAGGTCAGCTACGAAAAGGTGATGGAAAAGGGTGGCAATCCCTCGCTCTATACAATGGATCACTCAGCGGGCCTGTTCCTGATCGGACCTGACGGCCGCTTTATCACCAAGTTTGCAAACGGTATTACGTCCCAAGCATTGGCCGATCGGCTGCAGGAATATCGGTAGAAATCAATCTCTTTGAGTCGGATTCGGAAGAAACTACACTCCTTTCCAGGCGCCGCCCACACCGAGCATTAGCAATACGAGCGGCCCCACGCAACAGAGCGAGGCGCCAACCGCTGCCAGCGACGCAGCCACCAGCGAACGGTTTTGTGCTGCGGTCTGTTCCGCCATTGTCGACTCCTTATCCAATTAATCCTCACAGTAAGCTTAAACTCCGTACCAGTGTACGGAGTCAAGGGCCTGATGGATTGAGTTCGGGAATGAAATCGAGCTTCACAATAATTCTTGACCTGGAGTTGACTCCAGGTTGTAAGCTTTCAGATAACCTGAACAAAGCTGATGAGGTGAGGTAATGAGGCACTGTTTCATTGTGCCGCTTCTGCTCTGGAGTCTGGGTGCTTTTGCCGCAGGTACAGAGTATGTCATGCGGGTGGACGGCCTGGCCTGTCCCTTCTGCGCCTATGGCATCGAAAAAAGGCTGAAGACGATCGAAGGGGTCGAGAAGATCGATGTCGATCTGGACAAGGGATTGGTTAGGGTGAATGTACGCGAGGATGTGGAACTCGCTGAACCCAGGATGTTACAGCTGTTCAAGGACGCGGGATTTACCTACCGCAGCATGACGAAAACCCCGTTGTGATTGCAGTTCGGGTGCCACTGAAAGAGAGCAGTGCCACCTGGCTGACCCTGTTCGCTACAACGGGCACACTGATTTGCTGCGCGCTGCCTATCGTCCTGGTCACGCTGGGGCTCGGCGCGACGGTGGCAACGTTAACGAGCACCTTTCCCTTTCTGATCACGCTCAGCCAGCACAAGATCTGGGTATTCACCTTCTCTGCTTCCATGCTGAGTGTGTCTGGCTGGTTGATTTACCGATCCGGGCGTAGTTGTCCCAGTGATCCTGAGCTGGCTGCACTGTGCGATTCCGTCAACAACTGGAACCGGCGCATTTACTGGACTTCGGTTGCCATCTGGAGCATCGGTTTTTTCGCTGCCTATATTGCCTTGCCGTTGCGTATATGGCTGGAGTCACAATAATGAAGAAGCAGAGAATGGACAGACAGAGCCTATGCAAGGCATCCCCATTGAGTTTCATCCAGCTCTTGTTACTTACTCTTGTGTTGTTCTGGACCAGTCAGGTTATCGCTGCGCCGATTACGTTTAACACGGCTTTACCAGTCGCAAAGGGCGAGTTTGTCGCCCGCGAGCATCTGGTCGTGAACCAGTCCGGCGATGACCCCAGTGGTACCAAACGGGATCGGACCGAGGTCGCTTCCGTAACCGCGCTGGGCTACGGCATCACCGGGCGTTTGGCATTGTTCGGTGTGCTTCCTTACCGGGACATCGATTTGGATATGAGCTCGGGGGGGCAGCCTGTCACCCGCAGTAACAGGGGCTTCGGCGACCTTTCTCTGTTCGCCCGCTATACCACCTTCCAGTATGACCAGCCTGGACGTACCTTTCGTGTGGCGCCTTTTGCCGGTGTCAAGGCACCGACCGGCGAGGACGACGCGCGGGATTCGCTTGGGGCGCTGCCGGCCAGTGTGCAGTCGGGCTCCGGCTCATGGGACTATTTTGGTGGCCTGGTGATGACCTACCAGACATTGGGATACCAGATCGACGGTCAGTTGAGTTACCGAACGAACGGCGAAGCCAATCGTTTTGAAGCGGGTGATATCACCCGTCTGGATGGATCGCTGCAATACCGGCTCAATCGGGGGCAACCTACCGGAGGCACGCCGGCTTTCCTCTACGGTGTGATTGAGGCGAACCTTGTTCAACAGCAAAAGGATCGAATTGCCGGCCATGCAGACCCAAATTCCGGTGGCACGCGGCTGTTTCTGACACCGGGTATTCAGTATGTCACCAAGCGCTGGATACTTGAAGCAGCGGTGCAGTTGCCGGTGGTGCAGGATCTGAACGGCACGGCGCTGGAGAATGACTATATCTTCCGTACCGGCGTTCGCTTCAACTTTTAATTGCCATAAAGTAGGGCCGTATGAGCATTAAACTGGAACTGTTTTCCGCTCCCGGCTGCAGTAGCTGCGGTCGTGCCGCAGAGCTGCTGCGCGAGCTCACCGAAGAGGTCGGCGGCGGCCGGATCGAGTGGCGGAAGATTAACGTCCTGGAAGAGCTGGATTACGCCGTGAATCTCGGCGTGCTCTCCACGCCTGCCATCGCTATCGATGGGGAGCTTGTCTTTACCGGTCTGCCCCCGCTGCACAAGCTGCTCAGTGAGCTTGATCGGCGGATCTCTGCGAAAGGTGAGACCAGTTCTATATGAGTAAACCTTTACTGGTATTCGGTGCAGGGTGGAGCGTACCTATTATACTGAAGGAGTGGGTGTGGGTTGGCTGTGAATGCTACCGTGGCACCAGAAGGGTTTTGAGTGGGTTGCTGTGGTGCCTTGATACGGACAGGAATTTATCTGCGCAATGAACACTTCTTCGCTATTGAAGGCTGACCCTATGCATTATCGCATTGGTGACATCACCCGAATAATCGGTCTCAGCGCCGATACGCTGCGTTACTACGAAAAAATCGATTTGTTGCCGCCGGTTAACCGTACAACATCCGGAATTCGTCTCTATAACGAAAGCGATCTGTCACGCTTACGTTTTATCCGGCGTGCCAAGTCGATGAGTTTCACCTTGACCGAGATTGCGCGGCTTCTGGAAATGCGGGAGGACCCGCAACATGCGCGAGACGAGGTGCGCGAACTGACAAAGCGTAAGCTGGAAGAGGTGGAAAGTCACATGGAGGAACTCGGTACCTTACGCAATGAGTTGACGCTGTTGATCAATCTTTGTCGCGGCAGTAATGCAGGTTGTCCGATTATAGAGGATCTGGATATTCATCCAGAGCAAGAAAAACACAAAGGAAGTTAAAATTTGCCGGTTGTGCGCAGGCTGTATTCCACGAACAGATGCCTTTGCTTCCTGGAAAGGGGCTTCAGCGCGATAGCAGACGATATTTCTAGGTTTCCCCTATAGGGAATTTTCCGGCCCGTCACATTCAGACAGCTTTTTTGCCCGGTGCCGGATGTTCTCAACTAAGCATCTTCATCAGGTTGTCGCCAAGCCTGGAACCCGGTCAGGCTACGACCACGAACTGCCCCATCATGCCCGCATCCTCATGCTCGAGGATATGACAGTGGAACATGTAAGGAGAGTCCGCATCCGCATAGTTTTCAAACTGGGTGATAATCCTTACGGTCTCGCCTGATTCCACCAAGACTGTATCCTTCAATCCCTGTTCATTCGCTGGCGGTTTCCGCCCATCCCGATCCAGTATGCGAAACTGGATATCGTGGATGTGAAAGGGGTGGGGCATGGGCGAGCGGTTGGATATCTCCCAGATCTCCACGTCGCCGAGTCGAATAGTCTCATCGATCCGTTTCATATCCATGGATGATGGTAAATCCACCTCCGCCACCCATCATCCCCATACCCATTCCCATATCCAGGACGAAGCGCCGGGTCTTGGCCGCTTTGTCTTCGGACCAGTTGCGTGGTTCGACCAGTTTTTGCGGCACAATCCCTGCGGCAGGCGTCACTTCCGAGCCATTGATGCGCAGGATGGAGAACGGCTGAGTATCGGTCCGCATCATCCCTCCCATCATGCCCATCATGCCGCTACCCTCGGATCTTCGGGATGATGGCGGGGTATGCCGCAGCATCAAATCGTCGCCCGGGGAGAGTTCGGCGACGATTTCAGCGCGTTCGCCGGGCGCGAGCCGAACGCTTCGCAGTGCAACCGGGCGGGAGAGAAGTCCACCGTCCGTGGCAATCTGTTGAAACTCCCGTTGATCGCTGAATTCCAGATTGTAGATTCTCGCATTGGAGCCATTCAGGATACGCAGGCGCAAGCGTCTGCGCTGAGCCTTGAGCAACGCACCCGCCACGCCATTGACCAGCATGACGCTACCCGTCATGCCAACCATCCGGTCGTGCATGGAGTCCAGATAGCTGAATGTTCCATCTCTGTTGAAGGAGCGGTCCTGCAGCACCAGCGGTATGTCATCAACACCATACTCGGACGGCAGCCCCAGCGAGCTGGATACCTCATCATCAATATAGAGCAGCCCGGCCAGGCCGTAGTAGACCTGAATACCGGTGCGGTGAAGCATGTGCGAGTGATACCACTGGGTCGAAGCCGGTTGGCGAACATCAAACTCCGGTGACCAGGTGGCGCCTGGCTCGATCACCTGGTGGGGTCCTCCATCCATCTTTGCCGGTAGATGCATTCCGTGCCAATGCAGTGTTGAGCTTTCGGAGAGCCGGTTGGTAACGTTCAAGCGAATTCTGTCACCCCGGTTGACCCTCACCACGGGACCAAGAAATGAACCGTTGATACCGGCGGTTGGGGTTGCGAGATCGCTGAAGAAGTTACGGTGGCCGCGCTGTAGATTTAGATCGTATACCTGTATGCCCGCTTCCAGGCGTCCCTCCAGCAGCGGTGGCAGTTCAAGGGGATTGGTAAATCGACCGTCTGCTGTTGCCAGCGCATTTTGGACAAATAATGCCGGCAATGCGAGGCCTGAAACCCCTGCAGCTGCGCCCGCCAGTAATAAATCTCTTCTCGATATACTCATACTATCCTCGCTCTCTCGGGGGTCCTCGGATCAGCGCCGGTGACAATCCTAGGACCTCGCTGCCAGCATAGAGTTGCACGGGAGTGACCGGTTCCACAGCCAACATCCAGCAGCGATCCACTTGCCTTTGGACTGAAAAGACTCCGCAACAGGGTGAATTCACACTCACCAGTCCAGTGTCCGCGAGCTGTGTCGTACTAAGCCTCATAAGTGGCAGGATCAACCGACACCATGTATGAGGCGATCAGTGGATGCTCAAATTTCGTCTTCGACTTTTCACTCGAAAGCCGCGGCCTCGCTCTGCAGGTAGGCCTGATGTGCATTGCGGCCGGCCAGTGCCTCGAAGTCGGCAAGTCCTTTCCATTCGGATTGATCGAAGGAGCCTATGGCATCCTGCAGATCGACCCCTTCCTCCACCGCCTGGTCCATGTACCGTTTGATGGCTGTCAGATATTCATGCGTGGTCTGCTCGAAAGCGGACAGAATTCCGGGCTCGCCGTGACCGGGTACGAACTGCGCCTCTCTGAATTCCCGCAGCTGCTCGAACGCCTGGATCCATCCACGCACGCGACTCTCCGGTAGAATCGCCAGCAGGCGGCCACCGTAGAGCACATCACCGGCAAATACCACGCTGTCCGGCTCGACTAAGGCCACGAGGCAGCCGCGTGTGTGGGCATCGCCCACCGGGAGCAGGCGCAGCCGCACCTCACCCAGATCCAGCTGAGTTTCCGCCTCGATCGCCCGGTCGGGCGCCTGCGGCGGTTTGACGCTGCCCGCGTCCAGGCCCAGTACTTGCTCAACGGTAGCGGCAAAGGCCGGACCTTCAGCTGAGATGCGTTCAACTGCCCCGGTGGCGGTGATCACCTCGGCCCCGGCGCGCCGGAACACCGGATTGCCCATGATCCGGTGGGGCTGGGAGTTGGTGTTGATCACGTATCGCACCGGCCGGTCGGTAATGCGCCGGATGTGGGTCAGCATCGCCTCAGCCATCGCCTCGCCGTAGCCGGCGTCGATGACCGCCACCGCGGACTCGCCGGTGACGAAGCCCAGATTCATGCGGAATCCACCTTTCTCCCGGGTGGGTGGACCGTAAGGACCGATCCAGGCCCAGGCATGGTTTGAGATCTGGCGTGGCGCCGGCATCAGATCGCTGGCCGGGGAGAGGGCTGGCATCGATAATACGATAAGCGCAAGACAGAGACGTAGCATTACAATTTCCTTAATAAATATTGATAACAACGATGTTCAGGGGTGCGTCGTGCGGTCGTCGGCGTTGAGTCATTGCAGTGCCTGCTGCAGATCGGCGATCAGGTCCTCGGGATCTTCGAGGCCGACAGAGAGTCGGATCATGCCATCGCTGATGCCGCGCCGTGACCGCTCCTCCGGGGTAAGGCCATGATGGGTCGTGGTCACCGGCTGGGTGGCCAGGCTCTCCACACCGCCGAGACTGGCAGCGATGGCAAAGAGCTTGAAACGATCCGCCACCGCCGCCGCGGCTTTACCGCCACCCTCCACCTCGATGGTGAGCATGCCGCCGAAACCTGACATCTGGTGGGCTGCCAAGTCATGTCCCAGGAAAGAGTCCAGACCCGGATGCAGCACACGCGCCACGCGCGGATGGGCCTCCATCGCCCGGGCAATCGCCAGCGCGGAACTATTTTGCCGGTGCACCCGTACCACCAGGCTGCGTAGGCTGCGGGCCAGCAGCGAGGCCGTCTCCGGTGCCGGGGTCTGACCGAGATTCTTGCGCCAGGGCCACACCGCATCCAGCAACTCTTTCGATCCCATCAACGCGCCCGCCGTGATGTCGCTGTGGCCGCCCAGGTACTTGGTGGCGCTGTGCACTACCAGATCCGCGCCGAGCGACAGAGGCTGCTGGTTGACCGGTGAGGCGAAGGTGTTGTCCACCACCAGCAGGGCGCCATGGGCGTGGACCTGGCTGGAGATAGCCGCGATATCGAACACTTCCAGGGTCGGATTACTCGGGGTTTCGAAAAACACCATCTGTGCCCCATCGGCAAGGAGAGGGTCCAGGCGATCCAGTTCATCGCCCAGTAGAAAATGGGTGGGAATGCCGAGCAGGGGAAGTTGCTGGCCGATGAGTTCAAGGGTGCCGCCATAGGCGTCGCCGATGCAGACGATCCCCTCCCGGCCGTGCGTGAGAAACAGCGCCGCCTCCGCAGCCATACCGGAGGCGAAAGCCAGGGCCGCTTGCGCGCCCTCCAGGCTGGCCAGTTTCTGCTCCAGCGCCTGGATTGTCGGATTGAGCCCGTAGCGGGTGTAGAGGCTGCCTGCACTACGTCCCTCCACCACATCCAGTATGGCCGCGGTCGAAGGGAAGGCGAAAGTGGTGGTGTTATAGATCGGCGTATGCGGACTGCCGTGTGCATCGCTCAGTTCGCCGGTGTGCACACAACGGGTCGAAAGCCCGTGTTTATCGGATTCGGACATGAGTCACTCCTTTGTACGTTTTGTTATCGTTGATAAAGCCTGTTCAGGGTCACGCTTGATAGGGTGATCTTACACCCTGTTTTCAGCCTGGATTAATGGCGCTGAGGGGTAGCTGCTTACGGAATACATCGTAAGCGATTGGCTCCTCGTTGTTGTAATCGATGCGCTTGCGCCTTGCCTCGTCGAGCAGGTGATAGCGCACCACCGCCTCGACTGCCACGGCGTTTGTTTCCCGGGCGCTGTCGAACTCCAATGCATAACGCCTGGATTCCTTACGCGCCAAGCGGTTATCCCACAGATCTACGATGAAAGGCCGCCACATGATCGTCCGCTTCAAGGTGTGCCGCTCCTCCTCCAGTACCTCACCTTGGTCGTCGAGCAGGCGCAGTTCCACGGTCAGGTGGCGGTCCGGCGTACCGGTGGGCACAAAATGATCGGCGCCGCTATTGGTAAGCGTCAACACGAAGCGGCGCTTCCCAGGTTGCGGCCGTGCCTGCTCCTCCAGGTTGATCGTCAAGGCCTCCTTGACCATCTCCGGGTCGTGTCCGCCACGCCAGGTGTGACGGCGGGCAAAGCGACGTTTGCCGCCCTCGACCAGCGGTCTCTTGACATCCGGCATGTGGCACTCGACACAGCCAAGTTCCCCCAGGTCCGCAACGGTCAGGTTCCCCGACCGACCCGAATGCTTGCCACTCCCCGCTCTGATCTCCGCCACGGTGCCGCAGGGGGGCATGCGATAGAAGGTGTCCCAACGCTCACCCTGGACCACATGACACTGAACACAGATGATGTTGCTATCCTCCATGGTCTCGACCGGGTGATCTTTGTTCTCATGTCCATAGGCACCGAGTACGGTGCCATTACGCACGTGGCAGCCGGAGCAGGTGACGCCCTCGTGCTGCAGCTTCGCATCGAAATCCGGATTCGGCGCAAGGATGGGGTGCCACTTCTCCGTGTCCCGGAAACCGAGCACCTTATGCTCCTGTTGGCGATCGAGCGGGATGTGGCAGTTCAGGCAGATCTGCTGCGAGCCGTCGAAGACAAAGTCCACCTGATAATAGGGATCAGTCCAGGCCTGACTGTGGATGGAGGTCGACCACTCTTCGTACTCATCTCGGTGGCACTCCCCGCACTCCTCGGCGCCAAGTCCTTTGAGCCCTGCAGGAATCCGGGTTGAGTCGACCGGACGTTCGAAAGCTTCAGAAACCAGGAAAATATTCATCGGCCGCACGAATCGCCAGGTCAAAAACGCAGCCAGGGCGATCAGGCCGAACAGGAGAATGAGTCTCTTTTTACGCATACGAAGCATTGGACTCTCCCTTCTCTTTAAAAGGCATAGCGCAGCGTTGCGTAGAGGTTGTCGTTCTTCCCCTGGGAGCCGAACTGACCTTTGTGCTCGCCGACGAACAGGTTTGTACCCACTTCTCCCCACAGATTATCGCTGAAGGCATAGCGCAGGGACGGAATGATGTAGCCATCACCCTCGCTGATACCCCAGAAAGCGAAAAGACTCAGGCGCAGCGCCTGGTGAAGATGGAACTGAGTGAAGCGCAGGGTTGCCACCGTGCGCAGTTTGTCACGCTCGGGAAATCCAGCCGGAAGTGTACGCAGGTAAGCGTCATGGTCGTGCATCCACTCGGCATAGCCCTGAACCCCGAGTGTGGTCTCTTCGGCGATTTGGCGGCTGTAGCCCAGGAGCAGCCGTGTCTGGCTGTTGTCGATGCCGGGATCAGTGCCGTCACGGTCGTTGAGCGAGTCGTAGTAGCCCGTTTCGAGACTGAGTACACCGTTCCAGAGCGGCCCTGTCAGGCTGGCGCCGTAGGTATTGAGGCGCGGGAACTCACCCTCCAGCGTTTCCCCCTTCAGCTGAAAAGCGGGTGTACGGAAATGGGTATAGGAGAAATAGGCGGACCCCTGCCAGCTTCCCAGGTAGCGGGAGAGCCGCAGGTTCAACTCGAGATCATCCGACGGCTCGTCAACGTCTCTCGGCGTTGAGGGTGGGAACGGGCTATCCATGACGAATTGTTGATTGTTGGGCAGTTCGTCCTTGCGAAAGCGGGCCACTATCACCTCCAGGTCGGCAAAGGCCGGGTACAGGTTGAGCTTGAATGCGTCGCTGCCCAGTTTCAGATATTCCAGCGGCAGCCCGCTGAAAAACGCCACCCAATTTTTCGGGAAAGTGTCGTTGATGAAGAGTAGATCGGCCACGCCCCAGGTATTGATCTGTCGGCCCGCGCGCAGCGTGTACCGGTCCGCGTTGTAATCGGCATACAGTTCCCGCACCTCCACATCCGTTTCATTCAAGGCGGCGTCGTTTACCAGTTCCAGCTTGCCTACGAAATCCACTGCGCCTTCAAAGCCACTGACCTGTGCATTAAGCCGTACACGTTGTTCGTTGAAAGGGAGATCGCACACCGTCTCCAGCGGGCAATTCACATTGCCGGCGCGAGCGGCTGCATGCAGCTGCACGAAACCGCCAAGATCCGACTCGTCTGCCAACACAACGTTTGACCCAGCTATCCACAGCGGCAGGCTGAAGGTGATAAGGATTGAAACCTTCCAGGATAACGGCAGACTGCGGGATGTTCTCATCGTATCCAGCGCTTGGGAGGACGGCGTAGATAGCGTTCGCTGAACAGATCCTCGGTGAGCCCGACATCGTATTCGATCTCCTCATAGACCACCTCGGTGCGGTGACCGCTCTGGGCATCGCGCATGCTCCTGCGGGTAACGGTCCAGTGACCACTTACCTCCCGTACCTCATCGGCGCTGAAGGTGCGCAACAGTTCGCCGCGCATATCGTAGTACTCCTCTTTGAGTGGCAGGCCCCGCTCCCGATCGATCAAGGCGACGCGGCGCGCGTAGTCCACCTTGGCTTTTGGCACGCTCTCGACGCGGTAGACAGGACGACCGTTCAGGGTCTCCTCACCGAGTAGCGTGTGGGCCTCATCCTCGACATCGCGGCCGGAGACATCCTCGTAGGTGAAGTCGGAGCCAACGAACGAAGAGCGCTTGTCATCGGCGGCGATGCGCCTGACCAGATTGATCGCCGGAATGAAGATCCAGCGGTCATCCTCCCGAGCCGGGTATTTCCATACCATGAAGGCGGTGCCTTTCACGTCGGACGGCTGGTGAAAATAGATGTAGTAACGTTGCTCTCCCGCAGCTCCCAGGTTCTTGCGCAGCAGGGTCATCTCGCGTATCCGCTCCTTGCCCTGGGGGTTGATCAGTCGCATGCTGACGCGCGTTCGCTGGTCATCGCCCGAGTAGTAAAAGGTAGCCAGGGAGTGCGCCACGATTTTGTCCGCGGAGGGAGCCCCGGCCGATTGTGCCTGCACTACGGTGATCCAGGCGAGGGTGAGGAGGGCGAGCAGGTTTGATCGTTTCATAATTTGTCCTCCTTCAGCGGGGTCCCGGCCTGCCACAGCCGGCCGTGGGTAAGCTTCAACAACCCTGGCAGAAGCCCCAGAGCGGTGAGGGCGGAAATCAACATCAACAAGGCGAAGAATACGCCGACCGTCTGGTAGGGGCCGAGCGGAGAAAGCACCATGGGCGAGAATCCCACGGCGATCACCAGGGCGTTGCGCACAATGGCGCGGGCCGTCTCGCCAAAGACCAGGGTATTGGTAGCACTCAAATCTCCGTCAAGTCGCGCCAGGTTGTTGCGGTAGCGCTGCACAAAGTGAATGGCGAAGTCGATGGAGAGTCCCAGGGTCAGGGCCGAACAGACCGCCATGGGCATGTCGTACTCCTTGCCTATGAACGCGGCGAGACCGTAGGAGAGGGTAATCGCGAAGGTGAGCGGCAGCATGGCGAGAAAGCCCAGGCTGACGGAGCGGAACAGCAGTACCATCAGTACAAACACGGCGAGGAATCCGCCCAACACGGCTTTCGCCATTCCCACCACCATCTCGTCTTGCCACACCTTGTTGATGTAGGTAAGGCCGGACCAGAGCACCTGGACGCCTGCGGGCGGCGGGCTGGCCTGAAGGTATTGGTCAACACGCGCCACCACGCGTGCCATCTCCAGGTTGTCCCCCGCCTGCATCTGTACCCAGATGTTGGCGGTGCGGTAGTCATAATCGACGAAATTGTCCAGGTCTCCGGCGTCGCCAGCCGTTTCGTACAGAAACAGGTACTGGGCCAGCTCGTCCGCCTTCTGCGGGAGGTGCCGGTAGTTGGGATCGGCGTCGTGGACGACGTAGCTCACCTGCTTGATAACATCCGCCAGGGATGAAGTTTTGCCCACTTTTGGGTCGCCCTCAAGGGTCCGCTGCAGTGCCTCAATGTAGGTCATTATCTCAGGTCTTTTCATGGCGCCGGGCTGGTCGCCCTGGATCAGCAGATAAGCCATGTAAGTGCCGCCGAACTGGCGGTTCATTACCCGGTCGGCCACGCGAAGTTCATGGTCTTCAGGGAACCAGGCCACCGGGTTGTCGTTGACTACGGTGCGCGATACTCCCCAGAATCCCAGGCCCAGGATCAGCGTGGCCAGCATAGCCACCGGCACGGCACGACCAAAGGCGAAGCGGCCGAAGCCGCGCAGCGCCGTACCGAGCCGCCCCCCCTCGTGGTCCATGGCGCCGATGACCGCCTGCAGTCGCTCCTCGCGCATCAACACGATAGCGGCGGGGACCAGCGTGACGGTGAGCAGAAATGCGGCCAGGATGCCAAAGGCGACGAAGGCACCAAACACCTGCACCGGCGGGATGTCGGCCAGCATCAGAGAGGCAAAGCCGGCGGCCGAGGTCACCGAGGTGTAGAGCATCGGGGTGTAGAGCTCCTCTATGCTCTCGCGCAGCGCCTGACGCCGATCCTTGAGGCGTGGATAACGGTCGTAGAAATCACTCAGTATGTGCACCGAGTCGAGCACCGCGATCGGCATCAGGAACACCGGAATCATGCTGGACATGATGTGCACCGTGTAGCCCAGTCCGATCAGCAGCCCCATACCCCAGATCACGGTGAGCATGGCCACCCCCATCACCGGCAGCACCAGGGTGAACTTGCGGAAGGTGAACCAGAGCAGCAGGAACAACATGCCGCCGCTGGCGGGCGAGACTATGCCCATCTGGCGGAACATCTCGATACCGAAGCTGTCTTCGGCGATGGGCAGCCCCGCCAGATGGTAACGCTGCTGCGCTGCCAGCTCCTCATCCAGAATGACGCGCAGCTCCCCGCCGATACGTGCCGCCTGGTCCTTGCGCTCGATCGGGATGTAGATGGCGAGTGCGGTGCCGTCGGCGGAGGCCAGCTTGTCGCTGAACAGCGGATTGTCGGCGATGGCGGTGCGCAGCGCTTCGATCTCCGCCTCATCCTTCGGCACCCGCTGCATGACCGGCCGTACTTCGAGCAGACCATCCTTCGAGCGCACGTCGTCGGTGGTTGTGAGGCTGATGACGTCCGCGGTGATTACGCCGTGAATGCCCATCAGTCGCTCCACTATTCGCGCTGTCCGGGATAGCGCATCGGGTCGGAGCATCCCGGCTTCGTCGGTGATGCCGAGCACGATCAGATCGTGAATGCCGAACTCCTGCTTGGCTCTGTTGTACAACACGCGGTCCACCTGATCGGCGGGCAGCATGTTCTCCGGATCCGTGTCTATATGGATCTTCGGAAACTGAATCCCAAAAGCGATGGTAACCAACAGGACCAGAAGGATGGTGGACTTCGGAAAGTCCATAGAGAGCCAAATCAGTCGTTTCAACATTGCAGAATTTCCCACTTGGTAACAACACCCGGGTCGAAAAGGTTGGTCAGAACACCAGCACTTTGTCCGCTTCCAGCGTGCGTTGCGCCAGCGCCTCCATCGTACTGCGCTGTGCCCCCTCGACCAGATCGGCATCGGTCAGGCCGCGGGCGTCCATACAGGTGCCGCACAACAGCAGGTTGCCGCCACGCAGTACCGACTTCACCATCAACTCCAGGTTGTAGTAGCCCTGCGGCACCTTCTGACCACGCCGGGCGCAGGCCACAGCATCGGCCAGTAAAAACACCGATACTTCCGCCTTTTCGTGGGCCAGGGCCCTGGCCAGGCGCAGCCCGTTATAGCTGCGCTCCGTGCCATAGGGCGGATCGTTCAGAATTAGCAAAGTCTTCATGTCACATCGCTCCTACTTCAGGTGAACCTATTAAATCAGTTGGCCAGCCGTTACCGAGCCACGCGGTCATGCCACCATGCACGACTTGCACGTCAGCGAATCCTGCTTGGGTCAAGATGCGTGCGGCCTGAAGTGAGCGCCGGTCGGTGCGGCAGACGATTGCTACGCTGCTGTCTATCCAGGGCTCCAGCTCTTTCAGCTGTGCGGATAGCTCTTCCAGCGGCAGGTTGCGGGCGGTGGCCAGGTGCCCCTGTTCGCCGATAAAATCGGCGGCGGTGCGTACATCCAGCAGCAGAAGATCTTCGCCTTTTTCAAGACGCTGCCTGAGCTCGGCCACTTCCAGCATGGGACGCTTCCGCAGTTTGGCGATCAGGCGCGGCAGAAAGGCGACTGCCGCCAGCAGTGCCAGTGCCAGCAGCCCCTTTTGAATCACCCCTTCACCACCAGCTGCCGCTTCACGCCCGGCATATCCCAGATAGGTGTAGGCAAAGGCGCCGGGCAGCATGCAGACATAAGTGGCGATCAGATAGTGCAGGAACTGGATCCGGGTCAGACCCAGTGCATAGTTGAGCAGATTGAAGGGAAATAACGGCACCAGGCGCACGAAGGCAACGAATCGCCAGCCTTCGCCCTCAACACCGTCTTTGAGTTGCTTCAGGCGGCCGCCGGTTTTCTGTTCTACCCAGTCGGATGCCAGGTAACGCGATAACAGAAATGCCAACGTGGCGCCCAGCGTGGCGCCGGTCAGATTGACGAAGGTTCCCAGTGCCGGCCCGAACAGGGAGCCGCCGGCCAGGGTCAGTACCGAGCCGGGTAAAAAGAGTACAGTGGCTAACGCATAGAGCGCCATAAAGGCCAGCCATGCCAGCGGGCCCAGTTCACCTACCCGTTGCACAATGACAGCAGCATCCAGTGATCTTCCCTGCCACATGGCCACAACCATCGCTGTTATCAGCAGAAGCAGCCCTGCAATGCGTAA
>JAGRGQ010000078.1 GCA_020445405.1 Gammaproteobacteria bacterium
GCCGATGATCATCGCATCGCCATCGGCGGCGCACATTTCGCCCCAGGTTCCATGCACCGAGTCGAATTTGAGCAGGTGCGCCGAACCGGCAGCGTCCGCGGCGATCTCGTTGACCTGGACGACATCGATCTCTTCCCTTCCCCAACCGGCGCGCAAGCCCAGGCGGCCCATGCGCCCGAATCCGTTGATACCTATCCGAATCGCCATCTCTCTATCCTCAATTTTGGTGTCAAATTAAAATGCCTGTCTTTCGTCTTACCGTTGCCGGACAACCGAAACCGGAGACCAGCCTTTGGTTTGGCCTGGATTGCAGCTGCGCTCAGCCGCTCAAGCGCTGTTCCTCGCAGGCCTGCAGCAGATAATCCGTGTGAACTGCAAGCTTCAGCGCCTGGGGGCGCAGTGCTTTCACCTGCTCCAGAATCCGGTCGTGCTGCATGCCGCGCTCGCACAGGATGATCGCCGCCATCAGACCGGTTCTCCCGGAACCCCCCTTGCAGTGAATCGCCACGCTGCCGGATCGATCCAGAATATCGAACACCCGGCTTTTCCCGCTCTCCCACGCTTGTCTGAATGCCCGCTCCGGCGCGGCATCGTCTTCGATGGGAAAGTGGAACCACTGCAAGCCTGTGCTGCGACAGGCCTCCGACAGCGACGCGACCCCGTTGCGCGCCATCTCTTCGTCGGGCATTGCGGTGATCACGGCCATTGCCCCGGCGGCCTTCAACTGTGCCAGCGACTCTTCCAGAGTTGCGCCCTTGGTGCCCGGACAGGGAGTGAGGATCAATGCACCGCCCGTGCGCAGTGACAGACTATCGAAAGGATGTAAAGACATTATTACCCTCCCCTTATCCGGACGATTATTTGTTCAAAGCGCGTAATCGCCGTTATAGGGTGAGTCACCCTCGACGACCGGCAACGCCAATTCGTTGCCCCAATGCGACCAGCCGCCGTTGTACAGGCGCACATCCTTCATCCCCAGGTGCTTGAGCTGCAGATATGCCAGACTCATGCGAAATCCATCATGGCAATACACATAAACCGTCTTCTCCTTTGGCAGATCCCGGTACAGATTGCCCAGGGCCGCATCCGACAGCCACTTTTGCGACTGCCCGTCGGTGCCGTCCAGGCTCACCACATTGACCGCTCCAGGGATATGCCCGCCCCGGATCGAATGGCGGACCACCTCGCCGGTATACATATCCTTCGGGCGGGCATCGAGCAGTACGACATTTGGATCCCGGCGCGAAACGACATCGTCGTAGACATCGGTCCATTCGACCAGCAGATCGGGGTTGGCCGGTTTCAGGGTTACACCACCGGGCTGGCGCCCGGCCGGGTCTCTCTCCAGCTCGTTGAACGCCGACCACTCCAGGGTGCCGCCGTCGAGGATCCTGACCCGCGCCATGTCGAAGCCGAAGAGCTCGAGCATGAAATACAATCGTGAAGCGAGTGCGCTGCGGGAATCGTCGTACAGCACGATGGTTGAGTCGTCGTTCACCCCCCAGGCACGCAGCCGTTCCTGGAACACCCGGTACTTCGGAAAACGCATCAGCGGGACTGCGTGGTTGTCACCCAGATCCTTGAAGCGCTGGACCTGTACGGCGCCGGGAATGTGGCCGACTGTGTAATAGCGGTGCGGATGATAGCGCACTTCCAGCACGATTAGGTTCTCATCATCGACGTGCTCGGCAAGCCAGTCGGCGTCGGCCAGAAAATCAGGCCGCGCGTGGGCTATGGACCACAGGCTCCAGAGCAGCAGCGACAGCAGTACTCTTCTCATCTGTGTCCCTCACAGGCGTTGACCGTCGCGGCCCCGCGCTCGTACCAGTCACGGGTGGCGTTGACGATCTTCACCACCGAAAGCATGACCGGCACTTCCACCAGCACACCGACGACGGTGGCCAGCGCAGCACCCGAATCGAACCCAAACAGCGCGATGGCCGCCGCCACCGCCAGCTCGAAGAAGTTGCTTGCGCCGATCAATGCCGAAGGGGCGGCAACGCAATGGGCCACGCCGAACCGGCGATTGAGCAGATAGGCTAGCCCTGAGTTGAAATAGACCTGGATCAGAATCGGCACCGCGAGCATGCCGATGACCAGCGGCTGGTTCAGAATCTGCTCGCCCTGGAAGCCGAACAGCAGGACCAGCGTCGCCAGCAACGCAAGCAGGGAAATGGGATGCAATCGATCGAGCCGCGCCTGCAGAGCGACTTCGCCGCCCGCGACCAGCAGGCGCCGCCGCCACCACTGGGCGAACAGCACCGGCAGCAGAATGTAGAGCAGGACCGACAGAAAGAGCGTTTCCCAGGGTACCGTGATCGCCGACAGGCCAAGCAGCAGCCCGACGATCGGTGCGAAGGCAAAGATCATGATGGTGTCATTCAACGCCACCTGGGTCAGCGTGAAATTGGCGTCGCCGTCTGATAAACGGCTCCAGACAAACACCATGGCCGTACAGGGCGCGGCCGCAAGCAGTATCAGCCCGGCGATATAGGCGTCGAGCTGTCCGGCCGGCAGGTAGGGCGCGAAGAGACCGCGAATGAACAGCCAGCCCAGCAATGCCATCGAGAACGGCTTGACCGCCCAGTTGATGAAGAGCGTCACGCCGATACCCCGCCAGTGTTCCTTCACCTGGTGCAACGCCCCGAAATCGACCTTCAGCAGCATCGGGATGATCATCAGCCAGATCAGCACGGCTACCGGCAGGTTAACCCGCGCCGCTTCCATCTGGCCGATTGCCTGGAACGGCCCCGGGAACCGGTGCCCCAGCGCGATACCCACGATAATGCACAGCCCGACCCAGACCGTCAGGTAACGCTCGAACAGGCTCATCGAGCTTCCCGCAGCCCGTTTTGTGGTCACTTCGCACTGCGCGCTCATGGTCTGACCCGGCCAGACGACAGGCGAAAGCGATCCTGTGTTTCAAAACGGCATTGCAGCATCAGGCACACCGCGGTGCGCCGGGGCGATTCGGCATGTTTTTCATCGCCGCGAGGTCTTCCGCGAACGGTGACATACCGCTCACGCCCTGAGCCGTTTCGTGCAACACATTGGTCGCCCACGCAGGCAATTCTGGATGGATCCGGTAGTGGATCCACAGGCCCTCCCGGCGATCGCTCACCAATTCCGCCTCACGCAGGAGAGCGAGATGACGGGATATGGTCGGCTGCGCCGCGCCGAGCGCGTAAGTCAGCTCGCAAACACAAAGCTCATCGTGCTCAAGGAGTAAAAGCAGACAGCGCAGGCGTGTATCGTGCGCGATGGCGGGGTAAAGCGTTAACGGGGATATATTCATTTTGCAGAATATATACTGAGCCATATATTACGTCAACCGAATATATCGGGCGGATCTCCGGATAAAATGCAATGCATGCGCCATCCCAGAGTCCCGGCCTGTTTTTCCAGCTCGCGCGATGCCGCTGCGGCCAGGCGCCCCAAACCAAAGCGGACGCTTCTTCACGATACGGGCACAGTCTCCCAACGGCTCCAGAGCTATAGGTGGAATCACTCGTGACGCTTTGATCTCCGCCTGAAGCGCCTGCAGCATCCACGTGCCGGGTCGCATCATTCCAGCCCGCGCCTGGCAAAACGCCTGTCCCGGGCGGTATCGGAGGCTCCCCGGCAATCGTTTCATCGACACTGACGCGTTGTCGTTTTGTAATACTCATGGCCTGCACCACACTCCAGCTTTTTAAAAATGATCGCCCGGAAGCGGCCGAATGCGGCTTTCGTACCGCCGGTAGTTTCAGAAAAACAGTACTGTTCGCCGAAAATAGAAGCTGACCAGTCTCAACCATGTTGGAGTAATAACCAGTTTACTTTTTCTTGCGCCCGCGCGATTGAAATCCGGAGCAAGTCTGATCAAGGCGCTACTGCTACACCGCTGATGCACGGCGCGACGACTGGCGGGCATCCACCCGACATTCTGTTATCCAGCCGCTCGAACCGGAATCCCGCTTCGGCGATGCTATCTCCGGTAGCGCGTGTCAGGTGGCAATTGCCGCATGCACAGACCCATACCGGCTGTAAGAGTTTCTGCCACTTGATCAGTTCCGGTGCGTGCTTCGCCAGCACGTGTTCGATAAAGTGGATCCTGCCGCCAGGCCTCAGGACACGTTTTATCTCTTCGAGTACCCGCTGCTGGTCGTCAACGCTGCACAGCACCAGTGTTACGACAGCCGCGTCGAAACTGCCATCTTCGAAGCGCAGTTTATCTGCCGGCGCCTGTACTAATGAAAACCTGTCGTCATTGAGATCGTGCAGGCGTCTGCGCAGGATGTCACACATATGTCTGTCTGGTTCGGTCAGCGTGATCGAGTTGACCCTGTCACTATAGTACTGCAAGTTCACCCCGGTACCGCTGCCAATCTCGATGACATCACCGCTGACCCCGGAGAGCAGCTCCCTGCGCCAACCCGCCAGTGAAGCGGCCTCCATCTTGCGCATCGAAGTATCGTAAATCCTCGACATAAACCAGCTGTTGATTGACATGATGCTTCTCCTTTCCAGGCAATGGTCTTACTTGGTGAACGGGCTCAGGTAGCTCCCGATGAGCTGGTGCTCTCCGGGAAAATCTTCCGGATGCGCAACACCAACCTGCTCCGGGCATTCACCCGGCCGGTAGATAAACGTGCCGAACACTTGATCCCACAGTGCAGTTGCTGTACCGAAGTTGAGCGACTCCTCGACCTTCGTGCTGTGATGGTAACGATGGTGTTCCGGGCCAAGCATGATGTAGCCGAACCGGCCCATGCGGACATCCGCATTGACGTGGGCGAAGAAACTGTGAAAACCGGCAATGAACAGCGACAATGCGATGGCCTCCTCGGAGAATCCGAGAACGACCAGTGGAACGCCGGAAACCAGGCTGCCGACAAACAGGTCAGCAAAATGCACGGTGTTGTTCATGAACATGTACAACTTGGTTGGCACATGATGGATGCCATGGAAGCGCCACAGCATCGAATTGATATGCCCGAGACGGTGCCAACAGTAACCGCAGAAATCACCGACGACGAGCGCCAGCAGTGTCGTACCGGCAAGTGCCAGCGGGTCCGTGATCTCAGCGGGCGGCGCCAGGTAGACAGCAACGGCGGCGACAGTGATCTTGCCGGCATTGTCGATGACGCCGTTGAGCAGGAAGTAAAATCCGTTCACTCTAAAGTCCTTACCGCCGGCTTTCCAGTCATCACGGTACGGCAGCGCCAGCTCCAGCAATGCCATCGTCGCCAGCGAGAAGAAGAAACCGGCGAATAAAACCGATTCCAGCGGCAGACCCGAGCGGTAGAGAAGGCAGACGAAAGCCAGGCTAATCCCGAGAGTTACCGGATAAGCGAGCCGCGAGGCAGTCTCACGGGGGCAACTGCCGACAGATGATATTGTGCCAAACGGTTGGGTTTTCATGTTTCTTCTCCTTTAGCAGGTGAGCGGAAAAAATTCAGCGACTACTTATGTTTACATTGTAAACATTTTGTTGACGTTGTCAACATTTTTTTCTAGAATTTTGTCCACGCATCAACCGGAGCCGATATGGGCGCAGCCAACACTTATCACCATGGCAATCTGAGGGAAGCCCTGCTGGAGGCGGGTGCGAAACTGATCGAGGAAAAAGGCATCGCGGATGTCAGCCTGCGGGCAGTTGCCAAGGCGGCCGGCGTCAGCCACACGGCGCCCTACCGCCACTTCAACGACAAAAATGCCATGCTGCGCGGTATCGCGGTGACAGGATTCCGCTTGCTGGGTCAACGTCTCGGACAAGCGGTCGAGCTGCATCCTGGAGACCCGGGTCAGCAGCTCACGGCTGCCGGGGTTGCTTATGTCGAACTGGCGATCGAGCACCCGCGGCTGCATAACCTGATGTTCGGCGGTGTATTGGCTGACGATTCAGTCGACGACGCACTCGAAGAGACATCGAACCACGCATTTCGGGGCCTTGCAGATATCATTGCGCGGGGACAGCGGGCAGGCGTATTCCGTGAAGGCGATACCGATGAACTGGCGCTGACGGCGTGGTCGGTCGTTCACGGCTTCGCAATGCTGGCATCGACCGGCAGCCTGGACCATCGGGCCGCAAGTCGCGAAGCCAAGCTGGCACTGGCACGTCGCATCGCCGACAGCCTGCTAATCGGCTTGGCCACGAGGTAACCGGAAGCAAAGCGTATTATTCACCACGAAAGGCGTGAAAATAAGCATCTGACAGCAGGCCAATTGACCTGTAAATACCCGCCGGTGCCGAGCATTGTCCACCACAGTGCCGGTCACGCCCACCCGACTTTAACTTAGCCGTTTTTACCATTTAAGGAATATCTGAACAGTTGATGACTTTCACCTATGCCGATGGGACGGCGTCCCGGTCCATCGGTTTTAGGTATAAAGGCCCGATGACTTCCGCCTCATTCAGAAACTGTTCCTAGCGGGTTGTCTTGCGAAGTTTCTCGATGCCGTCGGTCAGAAATTGCTGTTTCATGGATGCGCGTTCAAGCCATGTTGGTTGCGATGACGTACCATCGCTTAAATGACTGAATCAATCAGAGGTGCCCTAAAAGGTCCCGCCGTTCCACCCGAACATGTGGCGTGGTGGGGAGGCAAACTCGATGTAAATGCGCTCCTGGGGAATCCCGAAGTGGGTTTTCATAAACCTGCACAAGGTCGCGGAGAGATCGGGAGTTTTCTCCTCCGGCAACCCCAGGCTCTTGAGTTCCAGGAAGGCAAGCGGCGTCTCCTTCCCTGCAAACAGCATATCTGTATTGGGTTTCAGGATAACCATGACGTAATCTTTTGGCTTTCCGAGCATGCCGGCTACTGTCGAAGAGGCTTCCTCCAGAATCTGCGGCCGTTGATCCACGGGTATTTCAACGTTGGTCTGAATTATCAGGGTAGGCATTATCAGAAAATCTCCACAAGCTAATTGCTGAATTCCGGAGACAGTATATCCTCTTTTCCCTCAGCGGCCTGTCACTCGGCGAGTGATCACCCCGCTACTCCGTAACGCTTTTTGAACGCCTGTTTCGGACCGGGATGAGTGCCCGTATTTTCGCTTGCCGGCTGGGGAAACCGCAGACTGACTTCGGCTCCCGGAGTGCGGCCTTTGATAATCAAACTGATTTCGAAACCGGAATGCTTCTCAATTGTCACCAACCCCTTTAATTTCTTTGGGGGCAAAGCCTTTACGGTTTGCCGCAGGTGATTTATACCATGCCGGGGTTGATGTTTGCTGCCTGGACATTTTTGCGTAAGCCGGTGCTCGCTGATACCGGAGCCAGGGTCATGATATCGACTGCGGCATGGGGATATTTAAACCTGTATCGCAGTGAAGTTACTCCTTTAGTCTGTTTTGGACCTTTTACAGAGAGGAATTGGCATGTTGTCTGATCGCACTTTGTCGGCACTGGAGCAGTTTTTTCAATGGGCGGAATTACTGCTGGTTTTTATTCTCTGCTGCATGGTGCTGATGATCGCTGTTTTTTACCTGGTGGATAAATTTCAGACCAGGCATGCGGTTCGGCGTAATTTTCCGGTAATGGGTCGCTTTCGTTACTGTTTCGAACATCTGGGGGAATTTTTCCGTCAGTATTTTTTTGCCATGGACAGGGAAGAGCTACCCTTTAACCGCGCACAACGCAGTTGGGTTTATCGTGCCGCCAAGAACATCGACAACACTATCCCCTTCGGTTCGAGCAAGGATATCAAACGGGTCGGTAACATCATGTTCGCCAACTGCGCATACCCGACCCAGTCGGAAGATGCAGTGGAGCCGGACAAAATCACTGTCGGTGAAGGTTGCCGCCACCCCTGGACTACGCGCGCATTTTTCGGCATTTCTGCGATGAGCTTCGGCGCTATCTCCGAACCGGCCGTTCGTGCTTTGTCAGCCGGCGCCCAAAAAGCCGGCGTCTGGATGAATACTGGCGAAGGCGGCTTGTCACCGTACCATCTGGAAGGCGGCGCTGACCTGATCTTCCAGATAGGGACGGCGCATTATGGTGTGCGCGATGCGCAGGGCCTCCTTGACGACGAAAAATTACGCCAGGTGGCGGCCCATGAGTCGGTCAAACTCATCGAGATCAAACTGGCGCAAGGCGCTAAACCCGGTAAAGGCGGCATACTGCCTGGCATCAAAGTGACCCCGGAGATCGCGGCCATCCGCGGGATCCCCGCAGGGCGGGATTCCATCAGCCCCAACCGGCATGTGGATATTAAAAGTAACGCTGAGCTGCTGGATAAACTCAGTCATATTCGAAAAGTCACCGGCAAACCGGTCGGATTCAAAACTGTGATGGGGCGGCCTGAATGGTTTGAAGAACTCTTCGACGAAATCATCCGGCGCGGGCGGGAGTCGGCACCGGACTTTATCACGCTCGACAGCGCTGACGGGGGTTCGGGTGCTGCACCTATGACCCTGATGGACGATATGGGCATGTCGATCCGCGAAGCTTTGCCCCTTCTCATTGATGCGCTGAAGCGCCATGGTTTGCGCGAACGTATCAAAGTGTTTGCGTCCGGCAAGCTGCTCAATCCGACTGATGTAGCCTGGGCGCTGTGTGTCGGCGCTGATTTCTGCAACGTAGCGCGCGGTTTTATGTTTGCGCTGGGCTGCATCCAGTCACTGCGTTGCCACCAGAATACCTGCCCGACCGGCGTAGCCACCCATGACAAAGCGTTGCAACGCGGCCTGGTGGTCAGCGAAAAATCCGAGCGTGTCGCCAACTACGCCAGGAATATGATGTACGAGGTTGGCGTGATCGCACACTCCTGCGGTGTCCCGGAACCGCGCAAGTTGAACCTGGAACACGCGCGTATTGTTGTCGCCGAAGCGCATTCAATTCCACTGAAAACTTATTACCAACGCCAGAACTGAACAGATTGTGTCAAGAACCCGTCCAATAATCCCCTGCGAACCGCGTTGCTGTACGCAACGGGCCCGCCGACGCGCAAGATCTTGACTATAAAAATATACTGCCGTCATAATGACACTATTGTATATTTTATAAGGTATGAGCAGACCATGACTGACGAAAAAAGGACGGAAGGCCTGTTCACCAGGCGTGACTTTCTTCATACGGCGGGTGCCGGCGCAATGATGCTCGGGCTGGGCCCCGGCGGACTCGTGTCGAGCACAGCGGCCACGAGCGCCGGCCCAACGGCGCCGGCGGCTTCCTCACCCGCCAAAGCCGGTCCTTACAATATCCTGTTCATCCTCACCGATCAGGAGCGCTTCTTCCGGTCCGGGGAGTTACCCCCCGGCTATTCCCTGCCCGCGCACGAACGACTGGTGAAACAGGGCACGACATTCGTGAATCATCGGATCAACTCCTGTGTGTGCACGCCGTCCCGGTCGGTGATCTATACCGGACAGCACATCCAGCACACGGAAATGTTCGACAACACCAATTTCCCCTGGGGCAAGAGCATGTCGACCGAAATCCCAACCCTGGGTGACATGCTGCGCGAGGCCGGATACTACACCGCATACAAGGGGAAGTGGCACCTGACCAAGGAATTCGAAACCGTCAACAAGGAAGGGCATCTGACCAAGATATTTACCGAGGAGATGGAGGCCTACGGTTTCTCCGACTATGTCGGGGTCGGCGACATTATCGCCCACCATCTGGGTGGCTATCGTCACGACGGCATCACTGCTGCCATGACCGGCAGCTGGTTACGCGGCAAAGGGCGCAGCCTGGCGGCCGAAGGCAAGCCGTGGTTCCTCGCGGTCAATCTGGTGAACCCGCATGACGTGATGTTCTACAATACCGATGCACCGGGAACGCATCATCAGGAGCGGATTGCGTTGACCCACGTGGTGGGCGAGCCGAATGACCCGTTGTATGCCAAGCGGTGGGACTTCGAGCTTCCGCTGAATCACAGCCAGCCTCTGGATGCACCCGGGCGGCCGCCCGCACACCGCGACTTCCTGCGTTCGCACGACGCTCTGGTGGGGGAAATCCCGGATGAAGCACCCCGCTGGATCCGGCGGCACAACTACTATCTGAACTGTCTGCGCGATGCCGACCGCAACATCGCCGCGATACTGGCTGAAATCGATGCTGCGGGGCTTGCCGACAGCACCATCATCGTGCTCACCGCGGATCACGGCGATATGGACGCCGCGCACCGACTGCATGCCAAGGGTGCGGTTTCGTACCGCGAGCAGAACAACGTGCCGCTGATCGTCTCCCATCCGGCCTACGCCGGAGGCAGACAGTGCCGCGCCATCACCTCACACGTGGATATCGCGCCGTCACTGGTCGCATTGACCGGCGTCGACCGGGTAAAACGTGCCGGCATCGTGAAGGGGCTCCCCGGCAGGGATTTTTCCGGACTGCTTGCTGCTCCCGAACAGGCGGACATTAACGCGGTGCACGATGGCGTCCTGTTCAACTACAATATGTTCGCTTACTTAGACGGGGACTTTCTCTACAAGGCTGTCGCCTTTATCAAACAGGGCGGAAAGCCGGTCGAGCTCAAGGCCGCCGGTATCGTTCCCGACATGATGAAGCGTGGTGCCGTGCGCTCTGTCTTTGACGGCCGTTATGTCTTTGCGCGCTATTTCTCGCCAAAGCAACACAATCGTCCTGCCACGATGGAAGAGATCCTCCGCTACAATGACATGGAACTGTATGATCATGAGACCGACCCGCTGGAGATGAACAACCTGGCGATGGACTACAGGAGGAATGGCGATCTCGTCCTGGCCATGAATGACAAGCTCAATCGCCTCATCGATGCGGAGGTCGGAGAAGACCGCGGACAGATGTTGCCGGGGGGTACCGAAGCGGGATGGGATATCACGCCGGAGACAATGGCACCTTAGCCAGGCAGACAGTTTGAACATATCGCTGGGTCATGCCGGGTAACATCTGTGCGCGCATGACCCGCGTTCTTTGGACAACCCTGGATAATGATTGTATGAACTATCGCGTATTGAACGTTTTTGTACTGGCAACGTCGCTCTGCACCGTTTCCGTGCATGCTGAAGAGGGATGGACGTTCTCGCTCACACCATATCTCTGGTTACCGACCATCAAGGGAGAGATGGCGTTCTCCATACCGTCGGGAGGCTCGGGCAGTCCCAACCTGGAGACGGGGCCGAGCGACTATCTCAGCGATCTCAACTTCGGGTTCATGCTGTCGGGCGAGGCGCGCAAGGGGACATGGTCGCTGTTCGGAGATCTGATCTACCTCGATATCGCCGGAGCGAAGACCAACACGGTATCGGTCAACCTGCCCGGCGGTGGTAGCGTGCCCGTCGTCGATACCGGCAGTGAAACCTCGGTCTCGGGGACGCTGCTGACACTGGCCCCGGGATACAGACTCTACAGCTCTGCGCGTGGGAATATGGACCTGTTCGGCGGACTTCGCTACATGAGGGTCAAAGCGGATGTCGACTGGCGGATCAGCGGCCCGGTAGGCGCATTTCCGGCGACCGGTGCGATCGAGGAGGACCAACATATCACCGATGGCATCATCGGCATCCGAGGACGGATAAGACCGGCATCCGGCAAATGGTCGCTGCCGTATTATCTCGATCTGGGTACCGGCAGTTCCGACTTCACCTGGCAGGCTTTCCTGGGTGCTTCATACAGCTATTCCTGGGGCGATATCACGCTCGCCTACCGTCAACTGAAATTCGATCTGGGTAGCCATGACCTGGTCAACGACCTGACTTTCAAGGGACCCATGCTGGGCGCTTCGTTCCATTTCTGAACCGCGGCGTGGCGTGCCTGATAGGGTGCGTGGAGCGCGGCGTTCGACGTTTCATCGACCATATCACGCCATGTAACGGGTAGCCGCATACACCCCGGGAGTGAGAGACTGAATCGACTGATGCGGGCTAGGCCGACGGGGACCCCTGGCGCCATACCGGCAGCTCGAGCGGCGGCAGCGGCAGCGCCATGAGTCGGTCCGCCTCGCGCTTGTCGACCCCAACCGCCTGCAGGATGAGGCGTGCAACATCGTCGATATAGGTTTTCGTAACGCGCGACGTCATCATCCGGTGCATGGTCTCGAGGATCGTGCCAATGACCAGATCGCGGGCGCTCTCCACTCTGGCGAACCTGAACTTTCCGGCGTCGAGTCCCTCTTTCAGGTCTGCCGCGAGCTGCTGTTCGACCAGCGGCCCGCGGAACCGGCTGCGCACCACAAAACCGCACCTGACCCTGTCCGACTTCGACCAGTGCAACCAGAGGCGCACGCCCGTGGCAAAGCGGAGCACCGGATCTTCGATGTCGCCGATTGCCGTCAGCGTCGAACGCATCACGTTGTCTTCGAGCATTTTGGTGACGGCATCGAGGAGATCCTCGGTCCCCGTGAAGTGGTTGTAGAAGGTACCGCGCGCGACCCCTGCAGCCCGGATGAAGTCGTCGACTACGGGGACAGCCACGCCCTTCTCGGCGAAGACCCCCAATGCCGCGGCTGTAATCTGTCTTCGGGTCTGTGCGCGGCGTCTCTGGCCTACCCGGGTTCTGTGGTCGGTCACTTGCTGGGACTTGGAAGAGCGTTGTCTGTTCATCGGTTCGGCCGAAGCTTTGATCCTGAGAAGGTATCCAGGATCAGGATACACAATCTGGACCGGTAATTCCCGTTGCGTAGACCCTGCAATGAAGGCATCGGCTTTCAGTCTGCTGTCGCTGCAGAGCCTAATGCAATGGCCTGCCGCATCCAGCAAGGATTTTACCGTTAAGTTGCATTTTGACCCGTGTTTCGAACACCTCGCCGGACATGCTGTCCGGACACTTTTCGCGGCGGAGGTGCAGCTTCAGAACATCGTCCCCGCTTCTCGCGTCGTAGGATGTGATGCCTGTATTGCGGTCGCTTGCGACATCTGTTTCGGCAAAATGATAGAGGCGCTTTTCATATCCCGTTCGAAGGATTATTTGGTTCCTGTCGCGGATCTCCAGCACCCATGGCGGCTCATTGCCGATGGCACGGAAGTCTGCGCCGCTCAGCTTGGCATGCTCCCAGACAGCGGCACTGCGGTCGTTACGGCAATCGCGGTAGTGTCGGTCGCCAAGTGCCAGCACCGCCTCGTCACCTTTGCTCCAGAATATCACGTCGCCAAGCGCATAACGGGTTCCGGAAGCCGAATGCACCCGCGGCAGATTGAGCGTGCGTCGGGGCAGGAACAACCAGGCATGATTGTTGTCGACCCGCACCACGAAACGAATTGACGGGATGCACGCGTAGACAAAGGTAGTGACCACATCCGGTACCACGGTTGGTGTCTCCTGGCGCAATGTCTGCGGGGAGTGGGTGCATGCAGTCACTGGCAGCACGCACGACAACGACAAAAAAGCAACCTGCGTTCGCAGGCGTGTGAGACCGGTGCCAGGGTAGTGGCTTTCCACAAAGGGTATTTTCGGAGGGCTGCGAAGCGGCGGGGCCGCTCCGGCGACAACCACCGGAGTGTAGGCATGCAAAAGGCGTGTCCACTTTCGGATTGCCTGCGTTACCCGGGCTATCTGTTCAGACTTAATCACCGCTTTGTGCTATCTTATAAATTCAACTTTTTTGCTTATCAATAATTCTGATGTTTGGTATTCTTAATATTACACCCTCTGCAAATAAGTACGAATATACCAGGGGAGCATCACATGTCCGATAAATACGACGAGCAGGCATTGAAATATCACCGGGATTCTCCTCCGGGTAAAATCAAGGTGGTACCGAGTAAGCCGCTTGCCACCCAGCATGACTTGGCCCTCGCCTACTCTCCGGGTGTAGCGGCTAC
>JAGRGQ010000079.1 GCA_020445405.1 Gammaproteobacteria bacterium
GCATTCCCGCGGCAATCGCATTGATGGAGCTCAGCAAAGGCTCCCGCCACTTGCAATATTTGGGGTCAGAGTAAAAACTCCGGCTTTCCGTAACCATCACGCAGCTGAACTTTAGGATTTGGTCCACCCTTGAGCCGTCTCAGCCTTGCATTATCTTCGAAAGGCTGTCTCGCGTTTCCGGCGTCGCCCGGCAGATGCTGGTGATTGGTCATGAGAACCCAGGCGTGTATTGCCACCCGGTACTTTTTCGATGCCTCGGTGAGCCAGTGCACGTAAGCGGCATGGTCCTGATCCGACGCAAAGCACGGCTGTCGGTTGTTACCCCGCTGTATGATGTGTTGAGGAGTGCCGGGGAGGCAGAGTCTCGCTAGCCTTGCCATGATGATCTTCCTTGATCGATGGATTAATGAGCAGACAGTTTATCGCAATCCCGGCCTGATGGAGTTTTTACTCTGACCCCAAAATATCCTTTCCCGCCGATGGAGAAGCAAACAACCACCGGCGTTACCTGAGCGATAAACAGGTAGACACGGACAGAGCGACTTTCGGCGCAATGATGATGTACTTCGGCTATCGTTGAAAGGGCGGTTGTACAGCCATGTTCATGGTGATCTGATGAACAGTGTTGGCGGTTGACGAGTAGCGGATTCCAAGCTTAACATATCCTTAATTATATTATGGATTAGGTTTGCCTGCATGGATCGAATAAAAAAAATTTCAAAAAACAGCACAGTCAACCACGCACCACAGAACCAAAAATCATCTCTCGTTTCCGTTCTGAAATTGCATGTCACCAGCCGTATGGCTATTTTATCGGATAGCTCGACGGCGCCCCTGTTAAAGTTACCTTTGGTTTTGGTCGTGTGTACTGGAATTTCCGCTTGCGCATCGCTGACAACCGGCAGTATGCAGGAAGTCGCGATCCAGACTGTATATGAAGGCAATCAGGTATTTGGGGCCAGTTGTACAGTTAAGAACGACAGAAGCGATAAAACATTGACCACTCCTGGCAAGGTGCTGGTTGACAAGAGCATCGGTAGTCTCGAAATTAAATGTTCCAGGAATGGCTTTCCCGATGGTCTGGTGACTTTGGAGTCCCGTACCGGCGGCGAAGTGTTTGGCAATATTCTGCTGGGTGGTGTGATCGGAGCAGGGCTGGATATCGGTTCAGGTTCTGCATACAAATACAATTACTCGATCATCGTGGAACTCGGTAAATCGCTCCACCTTCAATCCGATATCACACAAAATGGCGATGAAACTTCATCGACTATACCAGGGGATTAGACTATGCGGATCAATCAGTCTGCAGTTGTATTAATGGTCTTTGCGGTAACTGGATGTTCCACGGTGGCGCCCCACTATCAGGCATCATATGAAAACACCCAATTATTGGAAGAGGGGGGTAAAAATCAAGTGGACGTGGAAGCGTTTACCGCGGCGGACCCAAAGGTAAACAGTCTTTCCATCCGCGCCGGGACTTTTCAATCTCCGACCAATGGATCCTATGTAGAATACTTACAAAAAGCTTTGGAGCAGGAACTCTACGATGCCAGGCGATTGAATCAAGATTCCGACATAAAGGTTGGCGGCGTGTTGATTGAAAATGAGATAGATGCATCAGGTTTCGACATTGGCACGGCTAAAATCAAAGCCGAGTTTATTGTTCGTAGTGGTGATAGAGAAGTGTACCGAAAAGTCCACAGCGCAGCTATCGAGTGGCCCTCCAGTTTCATGGCAAATATCGCTGTACCACGCGCTATCAAAGAGTATCCCAGAGTCGTTCAGGAATTGTTGAGCAGGCTGTTTCTTGATCCTGAGTTTATCAATGCGCTTGACCAGTAGTCGGACACTGCAAGTTTTGTTAATTTAAAAAATATAGGGGAAAAAAACAGCATGAATAACTTTTACCGGATCTGCCTGATGGGGGTTGTTCTGCTCTTGTTCGGATGCGCCCATCCTATAACGATTACCCCCAACACAAGCAATATCGACCGCAAGGATGCCTACGAGATCAATAAAAATGTCGGTTATTATATTTCTGCCGAGGATCGTTTCAAAGAGGTGATCACTCCCGGTGGAGGCGGCGATAGTATCAGGTACACACCATACAGCGACCTGGAGCCGGCACTACAGAAAGTGCTGTCGAATATCTTTGAGAAAGTCCACAAAATGCCGTCGCCTGACAACAGGCCGTACATAATGGAGAATGATATCTCCTTCGTTTTTATCCCGAAAATTGAAACAGACTCATCCTCTACCGGAATTCTCACCTGGATGGCGACAGACTTTAAGGTCAATCTCGAATGCAAGGCGCTGGACAGCAATGGCCAGACGATCTGGCAAACCACTATTGAAGAGAGTGGGCATGCAGAATTTGGAGAGCTGATGAATGACATGCAGCTCTCTTCAAGACGGGCAAGCGAAAAGGTATTTTTAGAACTCCAAAAACAGATAAGTAATAGCCGTGAATTCAGATAATTTTAAAAAAACCTGGCCTAGCCTGATAACCCGATGTTCTTCAATTCGTTGTCCATGAATTGTATCCCGCGCCCAGAGACTACCCGATGGCTCAGTCCAGGTTACATCACGGGTATGTCGAGCAAGAGTCCGGGGGCTCCCCCGAAAAATTACCATGTCTTCCTAAAGCTGCCTGGAGTTTCGGTGGCTCCGCGGGTTCTGGCGTCATCACTCGGCACTGCCCATCTCCTCGCGCAGACGCTTCTGCAGCTGTCTGGGCGAGCCGGTACGCCGGGCCAGCAGGTCGTAAGCGACCGGCACGATGAAAAGCGTGAAAAGAGTCGCCGCCAGGACGCCATAGAGAATCACGGTGCCAATCACCGCGCGCGTCTCTGAGCCCGCCCCTGAGGATAACAGCAGCGGCGCAGAGCCCGCCGCTGTGG
This sequence comes from Gammaproteobacteria bacterium, assembly GCA_020445405.1. Classification (GTDB taxonomy): domain Bacteria; phylum Pseudomonadota; class Gammaproteobacteria; order Chromatiales; family Chromatiaceae; genus HKST-UBA178. The sequence continues at coordinate 2,904 of JAGRGQ010000079.1, forward strand.
TGATTCCGGTCATCACGATCGGCCGGAAGCGTACTTCAGCCGCGTTCAGCAGTGCCTGGCGGAACTCCTCGCCGGCGTCGCGCAGCTGATTGGCGAACTCGACGATCAGGATGCCGTTCTTGGCCGACAGACCGACCAGCATGATAAGGCCAATCTGGCTGTAGAGGTTGAGGGACATGCCGCTGAGGTAGAGTCCCAGCAGCGCGCCCGCCATCGCCAACGGCACGGTGAGCATGATCACCAGAGGGTGAATCCAGCTTTCGAACTGCGCCCCCAACACCAGGTAGACGATCACGCCGCCAAGCACCAGGACAAACAGGATCGACCCGCCGGCAGATCTGAAGTCCCGCGACTGTCCCTTGTAGTCGACGATCACCTTGCCCGGCAGATGCGTCTTTACCAGGCCATTCAGGTACGCCAGTGCCTCTCCCAAAGAGAGCGTGTCGGCCAGATTGGCCTCAATGGTAATGGCGCGCACGCGATTATAACGGTTGAGCTTGGTCGAGTCCGCAATCTCTTCGAGCTGCACCAGGTTGGCCAGCGGAATCAGGCGTTGGCTGCGCTGAGATCTGACGTAGATGTTGGAAAGATCGGTGGGTGTGCGTTGTGCGAAGCGGTCTCCCTCGAGGATGACGTTATACTCCTCCCCCTCCTCGATGAAAGTGGTAACCCGGCGCGAACCCAGCATGGTCTCGAGCGTGCGGCCGATCTCTTCGATCCTGACACCCAGGTCGGCCGCCCTGTCGTAGTCGATCGATACCTGCAGTTGCGGTTTGGTCTCCTTGTAGTCCCAGTCCAGGCCTTCGAGTCCGGGGTTGGACTCTTCGATCTTTGCCAGCAGCAGATCGCGCCACGCGGCCAGTTCGGCATAGGTGCCGCCGCCGATCACAAACTGGACAGGCTTCTGGATACGCGCACCGAAACCCTGGCGCATGACCGGAAACGCTTTCACGCCGGGCAGGTCGCTCACTCTTTTTCGCACGTCATCCATGATCTGCCAGGCGGAACGGCGGGCGCTCCAGTCAGCCAGCACATGCACCGCGATGCCGCTGTTGAAGATCGCAACGTTGCTGAAGGTGCGGGGCGAACGCACCAGCAGGCGCGTTACCTCACCGGTTTCGACCAGGGGCATCAGGCGCCGTTCGATCTCATCCATGTACGCCTTCATATAGTCGTACGAGGCGCCCTCAGGGCCGTTGACCAGCAGAAAGAAGGCCCCCCGGTCCTCTTTGGGCGCATATTCGCCCGGAATGCTGGCAAGCAGCCACTGGGTGCCCGCCAGTATCCCGAGAAAGATCAAACCCACCACCCATTTGTGTTGCAGGGCCAGCCGCAGAAGACGCAAATAAGCACTGCGTATGCGCGCGAACACCGAATCCACCAGATGTGCCAGACTCATTCTGCCGGTATCCTGCGGCAGAATCTGGGATGCAAGCATCGGCGATAACGAGAGCGCCACGAAGCTGGAGAAACCGACTGCGGCGGCCATGGTCAGCGCGAACTCGGAAAACAGACGCCCGACATCACCCTGCAGGAAGGCGATAGGTACGAATACCGCCACTAACACGATGGTGGTGGCAATCACCGCAAAAGCGACCTGGCGTGTGCCGCGAAAGGCCGCCACCAGGCGCGTTTCACCATACTGTTCCATACGCCGGTGGACGTTTTCGAGGACGACGATCGCATCGTCCACCACCAGCCCGATAGCCAGCACCAGCGCCAGCAGCGTGAGGATATTGATGGAAAATCCGAGCAGCCAGAGCACCAGGAAGGTTGCAACCAGGGAGACCGGCACCGTCACCGCCGGCACCAGCGTGGCGCGTACACTGCCGAGAAACAGAAAGATCACGGCAACCACCAGGGCGATGGCGATAGCGAGCGTTTTGTACACCTCGGCGATGGCTCCCTTCACGAACACCGAGGTGTCGTAGCTCTGCTTGATCTCCATGCCTTCGGGCAGCGCGGCGTTGATGCGCTCCATCTCGGCCTTGGCCGCATCCGCCACCTGGATGGTATTGGCGGTGGACTGCTTGACGATGCCTATACCCACCATGGGCACGCCGTTGCCGCGAAAGAAGGTTCGGGTCTCTTCCGCGCCTTTCTCCACCCGGGCAACATCGCCGAGCCGCACCAGGTAGCCGTCATCCCCGCGCGCCAGCACCAGTTTCGCAAACTCCCCGGCGGTGTTGAAGGTACGCGCCACCCGCACGGTGAACTGGCGGTCCACCGAATCGAGACTGCCGGCCGCCAGCTCCAGGTTTTCGGCCCGCAGTGCGTTTTCGACGTCGCTCACCGACAGTCCGCGCGCGGCCAGCTCCCTGCGGTCGAGCCAGATGCGCATGGCGAAGGTCTGGCCGCCTCCGACCTGAACCCGCGCCACGCCATCGAGCACCGAAAAGCGGTCCAGCAGATAACGCCGGACATAGTCCGACAACTCCGGAACGCTCATACGGTCGCTGACCAGATTCAGCCACATGATGACGTCTTCGTTGCTGTCCACCTTGCGGATTTCCGGGGGATCGGCCTCTACGGGAAGGTCATCCATCACCGTAGCCACCCGGTCCCGGATATCGTTGGCGGCGCCATCGATGTCCCGGTCAACGCCAAAGCGCACCGTGATGGCGGAGCGGCCGTCCTCGCTTACAGATTCAATGAAACGGATTCCCTCGACACCGGCGATGCGATCTTCGATCACCTGGGTGATGCGGCTCTCCACCACGTTGGCAGCCGCCCCGCGGTATACGGTTTCGACCGAGACGACCGGCGCATCTATATCCGGATACTCGCGCAGCGGCAGACGATCGAAAGCAACCAGCCCGAAGGCTATCAGCAGTAGCGAGAGCACCGAGGCGAAGACCGGACGGGTGATGGAGATGTCGGAGAGAATCATTCACTGCGTCCCGAAGCGCCCGCAGCTTTGTCCGGATTCCCGATCAGTTCGCTCAGCGGCTGCTCGCCTTTATCAATGGCGCGCACTGCGACTGTCTGACCGGGCCGCACGCGCAGCGCGCCGTGCGTGATGACCAGATCCCCTTCGCTCAGCCCCTCAGTCACCTCGACCTCGCCGGGCCTGCGGGAACCGATTCGTATCCGGCGCTTTTCGACTTTGTACAGCGTCGCGACCGGCACGGCGACAAACACGAACTGCTCACGTCCTGCCGGCATCAGCGCCGTCTCCGGAATCACCAGGGAGTGGCGCGGATCCTTGCGCAGCGACACCTGCATCAACATGCCGGGTTTGAGCAGCCCCTCCCGGTTTGGCAGCAGCACCCGCACAACCAGGGACCGCGTCACCGGGTCGACACGGCTGTCGATGCTGTGGACCCGTCCGGCGAACTCGCGCTCGCTGTAGGCGCGGGTTGTCGCGCTGACGTCGAGCCCCGGTGTCAGACTCGACAGAAACAGACTCGGGACCGACAGATCCAGTTTCATCGTCGCGTCATTGTCGAGCGTCGTAATCAGGTCTCCGGGCTCAACCAGAGCGCCGATGCTGATGTTGCGCAAACCGACCACGCCATCGAAGGGTGCCCGGATCAGACGGTCGGAGAGGCGCGACTCGATGCCGATCAGGCGCGCGCGCGCGGTGTCGTATTCACGGCGCCGCTCGTCTAGCAGCGATTTCGCGGCGGTCCCCTGAGACGCGAGAGACTGCACCCGCCGATACTGCCGCTCCGCCTCCTCGACCAGTGCGTGCGCCTCCTCCAGCTGCGCGTGCTCCTCGGCGCTGGTCATCTCGGCCAGCACTTTGCCGGCGGTCACCCGGTCCCCGTCGTCGAAATTCAGTGCGCTGATCGTTTCCGTTACCGACGCGGTCAGCGAGACCGATTCGCTGGCACGCAGGGTACCGAGCGCGTCAATCCGATCCTCGAATGCCACCATTTTTGCCGGCGACACGATGACCGGCGTCGGTGCCGCGGCGTTCAACACACCCGACAGCAGCCAGCCAAGCAGTAAAGTGCCGCCTCTATGCCCGACCAGTCGGTTTCTCACGTTCGCCTCGATACAGTTGTTGGTTGGCGTGAGTATAGGAGGTTCGGAGAAAACCGCACAGGGTTGCCCGCTCCGGAAATATGGGGTCAGAGTAAAAACGCGTAAGTCAAAGCATTGAATTGCACTGAAATCAGAGCCGCTGGAGAACGGAATGCTGATTTACATCGCGTCAGATCGGCAGGAACACGAAACGCACCACGCCCTGGATGACATAATTGATTCGCCTGTTGGTCTTGTCCGCGATGAATTCGGCATTGCCGTCGTGAATCGCGACGAGCTTGCCGAACAGGCGCTCGAAGCTGAGATTGATGACCGGGCCGCTGAGGGCGTTACTGACCAGAAAAAGCTGATGCTGCGTATCTCTGTCATGAGAGAGTTTCCAGGCCGCCACTTCGATATTTCTGGTGGCGTTATAAATTCTTTGCGGATCGAGATCGTCGAGCAGGAAAAATTCCGTTTTGTTGTCATAGGCATCATTCAGCATGCCATACAAACCATAGACAAAGGCCAGCACCCGGTCGCCCTGATAGGTTTCGTCGAACGCCAGCTGCAAGCTGTCGATGGATTTTTTCTGCAGGCATTTCCGCAAAACCGCTTCGCGATGCCGGGACGCGAAAGCCCAGTCCACCGCGTTGTCGGCGGTTTGAAAACCGGCCGATCGCCAGTATTTCGGATTCCTCAGGTAGAGCTTTTTCATCAGCTGTTTAAGCAGACGGGTACTGTTGCGCAGTTGTAGCTCCAGAATTTTATCAGTGTCGCTCTTGACCACATCGCGCAGACTGAAAGGATGGGTCCTGACGGTATTATCCTGAACCGCAGGCTGGCAGCCGCCCAGCGGCAGCAACAACACCGACAACGCGAGTAAGAGCGCTTTATGTTGATATGCGCTGCGCTGCCGCATCGCATCGCCGCCTTCCGGCGACTCATCAGACAATTTGCGTTTTCTGGTCATCGTCTGTTTCTCCCGGCTTTCAATTCAGCCTGAATCCCCCGTTCTGTGCCATTTTCCCGCCGGAGCTCGGATCCATTGCCCCGTCCCTATCCTGCGCATGACTCATCGCTCGGATACCCTGGAAGCAGACGGGTGAACAGAGGCGACCCGAAGCATACCAGTTTCATCGGAAAAGTAGTCGCATGTTGCACATGTTATAAATTCCGTCGCGATTTTGCGGACATGTGGTGGAGGGAAACTGTGACTTATTTGACAGACTGGGGCTGTCGATAAGATCTGACAGCCGTGTTCGAAAGTGGCATTGAGTGTGTCGGGCATCCCCCTGACCTGCCGGGACAGCTGGAAAATCACGCCCCGGAAACGGTCCCGGCCGGACCTTTTCCCCGGACGCTGATTCAATGGGTTGTCCGGTTGTTGTATCGGGTATTCAACGAGATGCGCATGTGCATCAGGGCGGGCGCTCGCCGGTTGGCGGTTGCGGTATCGCAATCTTCAGCCTACCATCCGGATTGGATAAATCCCATGAATTCCCTGCGGGAGAAGACGACTGGGCCTGGGTCAGTGCCATTCCTCCCTGGCCCCTTGTTACCGTCGTTCATAGGGAGAGCGGCCGAAATTGGAGCGAATCAATGTCGAATACTTTTTTTGCAAGCGCATTCCGCCGTTTCGTTCTCGGCGCGGGCTTGATGGTTACCATCGGATTTGGCGCCATGGTCCACAGCGCGGAATCCATCCTCGACAATGTAAACCTCGCCCTGGATTCAAAGCTCCGGCAATCCTCCCAGGCATTTGAAGGAGAGCCGGCACGCGCGATAGACGGCAACACCGATGGTGATTATCTGAACGGCCATTCGGTAACGCATACCGAAAAGGAACGGAATGCCTGGTGGGAGGCCGATCTGGGGCGCGAACGCCCTGTCTCCATGGTGGCTTTTTATAACCGCACCGATTGCTGTGAGGAGCGGCTTGACGATGTCGAGGTTATCCTCTACGCGCACGACCGGAAAGTCGTCGCCCGCCAGACCGTCCGCAGGGCCCAACGTGTCAATCTGGTCCCGCTCAGGGGGAGAGCGCAGTTTGTTCGCCTGCAACTGAGGGGGGAGAACTATCTCTCACTCGCTGAAGTTCAGATCTTTGGCGTGCAGGCGCGGGATTCACGCATGAAGTTCCGCTGGTCGGCCGACAGGGTCGAGCCCGGTAATCTCGACAATCTGTTGCTGTCGATGTTGGGCAGTATCGAACCGACCGATCTGACGCCCGATCCCGATAGTCTTGACGGGTCGGATAGGGACACCCAGTCCTTTGAGCGACTGCGCAGCGGATCAGACGCGGATCGTGCCGCAGCCGCAATCAGACTGGGTTCCATTTCCGGTGCAACAGCACGCACACTGCCCGCGCTGCTCGAGGCGCTGAACGATTCGAGCTTATCGGTACAGCATGCCGCCGTGCTGGCGCTGATTGAACAGACAAACCACCAGACATTCAAACTGGTGCCTCCCGTACTGGCAGAACTTCTTCACGACCCGGACCGCTCAGTGAAAATCGCTGCTGGTAAGAGACTCACCGGAGCCAGCGCAAGCGGGGATCCCGCTGCCAAACGCAGCGGGAGCGGCAGCAAAGCGCGTGTCGCGTCCAGATCAGTGGATGAACGTAAAGATGTTTCGGCGGGCGGGAACCCGGCTGGGGAGCAGAACCCCGGAAAATTGATTGGACTCGATAAGTCGCAGCAGGAAAAGCATCGGCAGGGATTACCGAAGAGCGAAGCAGAACAGGCAGTCGATATACCCAAATATCGGACCGTCCGAATTCGCAACATCACCAGTAATCCGCTCACGCTCACACTCACGCACTGGACGGTGGCGGCAGAGGTGTACCCGGTGGAACCGCCCTTGATAGTGCGCAGTGAACCGCAGCACGGAAGCTGGGCCGACTGCTGCCCGCCCTTTATCGATCGCTCGCAAGCCCGGAGCTGGGAGCTGCGGAAGCACCAGTCCGTGCTGCTTGATCTGGCGCCCGGCAGATGGCTCTTCTGGGTCAGTTTTGGCGTGCCCAGGCCGGGACGCGCCTGGCCGTTGGAAGTGTCGTTGCTTGCGGATGATCCGCAAACGGTAAGGGAGATCGGACTGACCGGAGATGCCAATTCCGGTCCGGGACGGGAAGACAGCACCGGGCGGTCCGAGTTTATGGGCGACACAGTCGTTGCGAAAGAGTTGCGCGCAGTTAAACAGGGAAAACTGTTGAGCCCCTACAATCTCGCGCCGTCCGTTCGCTGCCAGGGCACCACACCCGGTGGGCGGGTGACGGGTCCGGACGTGGGTGTGGACGAGACCGGGCGCTACAGTGCCGTCAGCTGGGACAGCGCGGTCCTTAATCTTGCCGGCTTTCGGCAGCCGTTCGTGATCCGCGAAGTGTTGGAGCGGGACGGGCTTGAACTGCGGGTCGAGGCTGCCGATGCAGAAGGCGAATACCACCCACCCGGTGGCCCCTGGTCTACGCCGGCAGATGACACCAAACGGCGTCTGCGTACCTATTGGAGAGAAGGGGGCCCTGCTGCTGGAGTCAGCCCCACCTACAGGGGAACGGATACCCTCTCCTACAGGATCCTGGGCAACGAGTTGTCGCTGCCCAAAAACAGGAAAGCCGGTTTCCACTCAATCTATTTCGGGGCAATCGACGAACTTGGTCTGTGGGACGAATGCCGTATGGACCTGAACATCGTCGACAACACCTCCCCCCGCGCTGCCGTGATCGCCGAACAGACCCGGCTGAATCCAGGTCGCCCGGATGAAACCCGGATCACTACCGGACGCATCGATCTGCCGCCGCAACTCCCGGTCGATCCTGTTATGGGTCGTACCTCGGCCTGTCCGTTTCCGGTATCCGGTCCCGTCGCCATGGCCAACCTCGATGCGGTGAACCTCGCCGCCAACCGTTCGGCCGTCTGGCCCGACAAGAGTGCGACATGTGTCTGGGCACCGGTGGACGATGGCACCATGCCGCCGGAAGGAGTGGCATTCGAGTGGAAATGGCCGCGACTGAACTTCGGCTCCGGCAATCTCTACACCAGTGTGGCGGTGCCCGGCATCGGTGACGGTGGGATTGGCGCACTGATCCGCACCCGGGCCGAGATGGCTGCTTACAACGCCTTCTGGAGCGGCCTGGTGCCCGGCGTGGTGCCCTCGGTGATCTGGGAGGCGCCTGACCTGGCCTGCCCTCCCGGTTCCGGTCCGCTGGTGAAGCCGGCCCCCTGTTCCGGAGGGCGCTTTTCGGTGGCGGCGGGCGTGTCTGACGGTTTCGCCAAAGAGGTCGGCGCCTGGGACGAGATCGAGGTGCTGATCATTCCGGCCCAACCGCGCGGCGATAGCGACGATGATGAGAAAAATGGCAACTCGGGTGGCGGTTCCAAAGGAGGCGCGGGTGGTGGCGGCGGACAGGGTGACGACGGAACGCCGCTCCATCCCGAACAACAGTATGCCATGTGGGTCTATGAGGCAGAAACCGGACGTTACAATTCGTTTGGCCGCAAATGCAGGCGGCAGGCGAGTGCACGCTGGGGAACGCCAGCGCGACTGGACGAGATCAAACGGCAAATGAGCGCACGGGCGAGCCAGCGCTGCAGTAACGGAGATGAGGCGGCATGCGCCGGCTACGACTTCGTGATAACCGGAGCGGACGAGGCGGAACCGCCGAAGAACCTGTGCAACAAGGTGGCACACTATTTTCGGCACGAACCGCCCAAAGGTAGACCGCACTGCTGGGGTGGCGGCGGATCTGTCTATGATTTTGCCTCGCCCCTGATCTGCCAGGCATGGAAAAACGACTTGAAGAAGTTCTGCGATGGGGACAATGCCTACCGGCAGCAGCGGGGATTACCCCAGAATGAGGGACAGAGCTGCCGTCAGCTTAAACATGCGGAATGCACGACGACACCTGAAGGAGCACCGCCCCCCGCGCCCGGCGCTGGAAGCAGTTGCGGTCAGTAGGGACGACATGGGGCTTTAAGCGCGGCAGAGCCCGGACAAATCCGACGGCGAAACAGCGGTTGATTCGCGAAGCCAAGCGCGAGGGTAACGACGTTGTCCGGTAAAAAGGGTTCGGTTAAAGGGGTCGGTGACAACCAAGAAGCATTATCACTAACGGAAAGTCCTGATACTTTATAAGGCAACTTGGGATGGGTGCTGAATGAAAGAACCCGAATTGCCGGGAAAGCCACGGATGTATTTCCAGGATATGCCATGCCATGTTTATCCAAAACAGTAATAATTGGGGGGCCTGTTTCGACACATTGGACATTCAAAACGGGGAGGGCCTTTCAGCCAGTCACGAATTCTGGACAACTTTGTGGATACGAACAGCTATCAGTTGTCACCGACCCCTTTATTGTTAAGCAGCGGCCCTTTTGGCTTTGATCGCGAGCGTTACGAACTGTACTCCGACAAGATGCTCGACATTACGCTTGTTGGCGCGCCGCGTACACCTGAGAATGCGTCCGATAGCACTCAGCCCGCGTCCTTCCAGCTTTATCATCTGATGCGGCTGCAGCATCCGGGTAGTGGCGAACTGCATACCCAACGGCGAAAGGTCGACGACGCGTCCTGTAAAGGGCGAGGTCTGCGGCCAGGAGATGTAAAACCGGATCTCGTCATGTAACGCGACACGCTTGACAGCGCGGCGTTTGTCCGGGCTGCGTGGGCGCGATGCAACGCGCGACTGGGGGCTGCCGCAACAGAGGCAGTGTGCCTCCTCACTGTATCCGCGTATACCGGACGGACTCTCGGTGCTGCAAAAAAGGCAGCGATGTCGTCCCGAACTGCGTTTATCCGGATGGTGGCGCGTGGTGCGGTACGTGGAACCGGTCGGTGCACGGGACCTGCGCTTGGCGGGATCAAACTCGCTACGGGCATTGCACAGGTGTTGGTCGTACGCGTTTCGCTGCCCTTTATCGGTCAGTACGCGATAGGCTTCGTTAATGACGGATGCGTTCCATTCGTCGCCGCCGAGATCCGGATGCGCACGCAGCTTCTGCATCAATGTACGGTAGCTGGCTTTAATAATTTCGGTCGGAGCGTCCGGCTGGACATGCAGAATACGGTAATAGTTTCGGCGGTTTTCTTTATTCATGCGTCTGTAGCGGTTACACCAATTAATCGGACAGAGTCGATCGGTTCAAGGCACCCTCCAATATCGGCTGTATCGGCACGTGTCAGCATTATTTTAAAGTACGGCGCGGAATGCGAAGCGGATTCCCGCATGGCCCGAATCTGAGGTTTATGGGTCGGTGACGGTCAAGCGGCATCATCACTGGTGGAATGGCCTGAAACGCTATGACAACAGCCTGTGATGGGCGCAGAGTGAAAGGACTGGAGATACCGGGAAAACCACAAAAGTATCTCCCGGGTGGGCAATACCATGTTACCCGGAAAGGTGATAATCGGGAGACCTGACTGACACTTC
>JAGRGQ010000007.1 GCA_020445405.1 Gammaproteobacteria bacterium
CCACCTGCTCCAGGCGGTCGTTACCCCAGAACGGCTCATCCCCGATAAAGATGAAGGGCGAGCCGAATACGCCGCGCTGCATCGCGGCATCGGTCTCGCGCTTCAGGCGCTGTTTTATTTCGGGCGTGCCGATAGCCGCCAGCAGCGACGCCTTGTCGATCCCGAGTGGTTCCGCCAGCTCCGCCACCAGTTCAGGCTGAGTGCCATCCCTGCCCTGCCCGAACGTCGCCTCGTACACCGCCTTGGCCAGCTGCCTGGCCGTCTCCGGCCGCTCGTCGAAGAGCCAGTAGTAAGCGCGGCTGGGCGCCAGTGCGGCCTTGGGAAATTCATCCGGCAGGCGAAAGGCTGCCCCCTGGAGGCGCGCACTGCGGGCAAAATCGAGCGCTGCATACTCCCCCATCAGCGGCGTATCCAGCAGCGGCCGATGACCGGTCGCGGCAAATGCGGGACCCAGCAGGAAGGGCCGCCAGATCACATCCCTGCCCTGTCTGGCCGCGATCTCGTCGATGCGCAGGCTGGCCAGATAGCCGTAGGGGGAGTAGAAATCGAAGTAGAACTCTATCGCCGATGGCATCGGTTACTCCTTGTACAGGGGACAAGGGTCGGGAATACAGGGCCGGGGAAAAACGACAGGTGCGCTGTTTGGTTCTGCTGCCATAGTCCTTTTACCTGTTTCAAATAGCTGTGCCTTCACTCCCAATTCCTCTGCCCCCGGATCGCTTCGCATCACCTCTTCACGGCTGTGAACACGCCACCGGCTACAGCCGGTGGCTTCGGGTTACGGCTGAAAGCCGGATCGATCTGTAATTCGGCCGATTAACCCCTTGCCCCTCAGGAGATGGAGAAGGAACTCCTCTTTCCAAATCAGCGTGAATTATTCTGCATCTCTCCTACCCTGAATCCTTACCCTCGCCTAAAGGCGAGGGGTTTACACATCCCCTGTCGGGGACTCTAAATTGCGGGCGATCACCATGCGTTGAATATCGCTGGTGCCCTCGTAGATCTGGGCGATGCGTACATCGCGGAATATGCGCTCGACCGGAAAATCCTTCAGATAGCCGTAGCCGCCGTGCACCTGGATCGCATCGGAACAGATCTGCTCGGCGGATTCCGAGGCGAACAGCTTGGCCATGCACGCCTCTTTCAGACAGGGTTTCCCGGCATCGCGCAGCTCCGCGGCATGCATCACCAACAGGTGGGCCGCCTCCAGTCGGGTTGCCATATCGGCCAGCCTGAATGCCACCGCCTGGTGCTGCATGATCGGCCGGCCGAAGCTCTCGCGTTCGCTGGCATAGGCAAGCGCTGCTTCGTACGCGGCACGGGCCATCCCCACGCACTGGGCGGCGATGCCGATACGCCCGCTCTCGAGATTGCTCAGTGCGATCCGGTAACCCTCACCCTCGCGGCCGATCAGGTGGTCGGCGGGAATCCGGCAGTCATCGAAAAATATCTGCGCGGTGTCCGACGCGTGTTGACCCATCTTCTGTTCAACGACGGAGACCCGGTATCCCGGATTGTCGGTGGGCACCGCAAATGCGCTGATCCCGCGCTTGCCGGCATCAGGATCCGTCACCGCGAAGACTATCGCCAGCTGGCCGTACTTACCGGAGGTGATGAACTGCTTGGTGCCGTTGATGATGTAGTGATCGCCGTCGCGCAGCGCACGTGTCTTCAGTGCGGCCGCATCCGAACCGGCCTGCGGCTCGGTCAGGCAGAAACAGCCCAGCATCGCGCCGGACGCGAGCGGACGCAGGTACTTCTGTTTCAGATAATCGCTGCCGAAATTGAGCAGCGGTCCGCAAACCACGGAGTTGTTGACGCTGAGAATGGTGGAGCAGGCGCCATCCCCGGCGGCAATCTCCTCGATTGCCAACGCGAAAGCAACGTAACCGGTCTCGGAGCCGCCCCACGCCTCCGGCACGGTCATGCCATAGAGCCCGAGCTCCCCCATCTCGCGTAACTCCTGCGCCGGAAAAAGGCTCTCCCGGTCCCAGCGCGCGGCATTGGGCAGCAGGCGCTCGCGTGCAAACCCGCGCGCCATATCCCGGATCATGCGCTGCTCTTCCGTCAGGATCATATTATTTCCACCGCCATCGCCGTGGCTTCGCCGCCGCCGATACAGAGCGATGCGATACCCCGTTTCAATCCACGCTGTTCCAGCGCCGAAATCAGCGTGACCAGGATGCGTGCGCCGGATGCACCTATGGGATGGCCCAGCGCGCAGGCACCGCCGTGCACATTGACTATGTCGTGAGGCAGGTTCAACGACTGCATCGCGACCATTGTGACCACGGCAAATGCCTCGTTGATCTCGTACAGATCGACCTCGTCGGCGCGCCAGTTCAGCCGCTCCAGCAACTTGCCCATGGCCGCCACCGGTGCCGTGGTGAACCAGCCCGGCTTCTGCGCATGGGTGGTATGGCCGAGTATCATCGCGCGTGGTTTGATTCCACGCCGCGCCGCCTCTGAACGGCGCATCATCACCAGCGCGGCCGCGCCATCGGAGATGGAGCTGGAGTTTGCGGCGGTCACGGTACCGTCTTTACGGAATGCGGGACGCATGCTCGGGATCTTCCCGATATTGGCGTTGAAAGGCTGTTCATCTCTCTCCACCACGGCCTCTCCGGCGCGACCGCGGACCGTCACCGGAGCGATTTCCGGTTTGAACCGGCCGGTCTCGATCGCCTGCTGCGCGCGTTTCAGCGAAGTGATGGCAAATGCATCCTGTTGTTCCCGGGTGAATCCAAACTTTTCGGCGCAATCTTCGGCAAAGGTCCCCATCAGACGCCCTTTGTCGTAAGCATCCTCGAGACCGTCCAGAAACATATGATCCAGCGCCTGCGCATGCCCCAATCGCATCCCGGCCCGCGCTTTGGGCAGCAGGTAAGGTGCGTTGCTCATGCTCTCCATGCCGCCCGCCACCATCACCTGATTGGTTCCCGCCAGCAGCAGATCGTGCGCCAGCATCGCGGCTTTCATACCCGATCCGCACACTTTGCTGATCGTGGTGCAGCCGGTCGAAAGCGGCAGCCCGGCGCCCAGGCTGGCCTGGCGTGCCGGCGCCTGCCCCAGCCCGGCCGGCAGCACGTTGCCCATAAACACCTCCTGGATGTCATCCGGCGTCAGTCCGGCCGACGCCACCGCCGCTTTTATCGCAACGGCACCCAGCTCGGGTGCGGTTTGCGAAGCCAGTGAACCCTGAAACCCACCCATCGGTGTACGCATGGCGCTGACAATGACGATTGGATCATTCATGTTCTGCTCCGTATGCAGTGAAGCCGGCTCCTGGTCCGACTGGACGGTTACCCGTTTCCGTCAAATTGTCCTCTGATCAGCCCGCGACACGGCCGTCTCGATGGCCCGGGCATATCGTAGTGACTGCCAGGATCGAGGAGCGGTTTTCCGTGCCGTTCCGGACAACAAAATGGCTGAGTTTCGTCAGCTCTGGATCGAATCCAGCGGGTCCGCGGCGAGTGATCAAAATCTTCCCTGTGTGAACGCCGTGCGAGATTTCCATTGTCACCCGGTCTCGTTGAACAGCTCCCGGCCGATCAGCATGCGGCGGATTTCCGAAGTGCCGGCGCCAATCTCGTACAGCTTGGCGTCGCGCAGCAGTCGCCCGGTCGGGTACTCGTTGATGTAGCCGTTCCCGCCCAGGGTCTGAATCGCCTGCAGCGCCATCCAGGTGGCTTTTTCGGAGGCGTAAAGAATCGCGCCGGCGGCATCCTTGCGGGTGGTCTCACCGCGGTCGCACGCCTGTCCCACAGCGTAAACGTAGGCGCGACAGGCATTGAGCGTGGTGTACATGTCCGCCATCTTGCCCTGCATCAGTTCGAATTCGCCGATCGGCCGGCCGAACTGTTCACGCTCGTGAATGTAGGGCACCACGATATCCATGCATGCCCGCATGATCCCGAGCGGACCCGCCGCCAGCACAGCCCGTTCGTAGTCGAGACCGCTCATCAGCACTTTTACGCCGCTGTTGAGCGCTCCGAGAATATTCTCCTGCGGCACTTCGCAATCCTCGAAAACCAGTTCGCCGGTGTTGGAACCGCGCATGCCCAGCTTGTCCAGTTTCTGCGCCGAAACGACCCGCGAGTCAGCCCGCTCCACCAGAAAAGCGGTGATACCCCGGGGTCCCGCATCCGGATCGGTGCGCGCATAGACCACGATGACATCCGCTTCCGGACCGTTGGTGATCCACATCTTGGTCCCGTTAAGCAGATAGCGGTCGCCCTTTTTCTCCGCCCTGAGCCTGAGGCTGACCACATCGGATCCGGCATTGGGTTCCGACATGGCGAGCGCACCGACATGCTCCCCGCTGATAAGTTTAGGCAGTAGCCGCTGCTTTTGCGCCGCTGTGCCGTTGCGCCGTATCTGGTTGACGCAGAGGTTCGAATGCGCGCCGTAGCTCAATCCGACCGATGCGGAGGCACGGCTGATCTCCTCCATCGCGACAATGTGTGCGAGATAGCCCATTTCACTGCCACCGTAGGCTTCCGGAACGGTAATCCCCAGCAGGCCCATTTCGCCCAGTTTTCGCCAGAGCGGCGCCGGAAACTCGTTTTTCCGGTCAATTTCCGCGGCTTGCGGTGCGATCTCGGTCTGGGCAAAGTCCTGTACCGCGTCGCGCAGCATGTCGATGGTGTCTCCCAGACCAAAATTGAGCGACGGCAGATGAGCCATTCAGATTACTCCGTTCAGGTTTATCGAATTGTTGCTGTTTGCATTTGGCTGGGCCGCCGAAAGCAGGTGAAGCCCGGCGCCGGTGCCTTGTAATCCACACCTGCAAAATAGCTTACGTTTACGTAAACGTCAACCAAAAAAGCGGGATGAGCAGCGCCGCTGGCAGCGGTCGGAGTCAAACCGCAGCGCCACTCAGTTTTCTGTTCACCGTTCCGCATCCATTGAATCCGGTTCCGCTGACTGTTTCAGGTACCGGCGGAAAAGGGGTCGGTGACAAATACCGATCAATCTCAATCGCTCAAAGCGACAGCAACGGGGCGAAGCGCTTTGCCCGACCGATCAATCGACCAATTAACTTTCCGATCTGACGTTTGAACAGATTGTTACCCAACAGTATTGTCCTTCATGGACTGGCTGTCGGTTTATATATTATCCAAGGCTTGCGGTCGCCCGGGTTTGTGCGAAACCCAGTTCTTTACAGCGGAATCCAGATTTTTCTGTGCTGTCACGCCAGGGGTCCTATCGAGATTGAGAGGCGTCTGTCACCGACCCCTTCAATTTAACCGGTTTGAATCCGCCACGCCGAACAACGCCATACCGTTCAGGTATGCCACCTGCATGGCCACTTCCTCGGGCAGCTCACCCAGCCACCGCCGATGGTCGTTGAGAATCGTTCGATACTGGTACCAGTAATCAGCGGAGTAAGTTCCTGTGCCAATCAGAACCCGGTTGGGATGATTGAGAATCAGCTGCCGCCACTCCGGGTTGAGCCGGCCTTGAGGCGTGGCATCGTTGCGGTGGGAAAGCTCGATCCAGAGACTGGGATAGCGCCACAACATCGCTTCGACCTCGTCGGCGGCAACGTAGATGCCCGCGTGCGCCCAGAGAATTTTCAAAGTGGGCTCGAGCGCAAACAGCCCCTTGATCGCCTCGGGATCCGTTCTGAGATGCAACACCAGATCCCGCTCCCGGGCCAGCGCCACCAGTTGCTGGACTCCCACGCTGTCGAGATCGCCTTTGGCCAGCCATAACTCACCCACGCCGCGATAACGCCCGTCATCCAATCCCCGCCGCATCGCAGCCAGCTGATCGGAATCGTCCACCCATTGGTCGCGCGATTCGGGCGCCAGCTCGGGGATCCACATCGGGATGACGCGTTCCGGCAGCGCACTGGCAAGGCGCCACGTCCCCTCGTTTGGGGTACTACCTACCAGCAGCCAGCGCACATTGAGCTCGCGAATGCCGTTGACTATCGCTTCGACTCTGACCTGTTTCCAGGCGTTCTGGTTGTAATGAACCTGCGCGTCGAAGATCGGTGGTTGATGATCCGGGCGCCACAGCATCAAACAGACGAGCGCTAAAGGCAGGCTGACCATGGCCAGCCAACGCCATATCTGCCTCCTCGAAGGACCTTGTCTGCTCAACTGGTCAACCTCTGGCGAATTCAACGCAGTATACTGAATACTGCAGGTAGTTTCCGGATTATGGGGATCACCGCAAGACAGGTCGCTGCTCGCCAACTCGGAATCCCGGCGTCGTTGATATCGATGCTGCGAGCCAACGATCCCGATGTTTCAGACACCAGGCCGGATCTGTTCAAACGCTGACGAACAGCGTTCCAAACAGGGTGCGGCAGCAACGATCGGGACAGCGGCCGACAATCGCTACAACACCGCTGGAAATAGGGTTATAGTCTTCCTGAACCATCCCACTCATGAAGACCGTACACGGGGAGATATGCCGTGCCATCCGACTATATCAAGGCCAAAAACCTGTTTCAGGAGCTGCTGGCCCACGACGACCTGTCCCGGATAAGAGAACGCCTGCAGCCGCACACCGACACACCCGCCCCGCACATTCCGCACATGGAAAACTGCACAGTCCAGGGTCTGGACAACCGCTGGGCGCTATTTCCGCAGGCAACGGCGGAACGCGACTTGCTGGCCGACCCGCTGACGCTGTCACATATGCACAGCTATCAACGCAACATCGAAAATTTCATCGGCACGGTCAAGGTGCCGGTCGGCCTCGCCGGGCCTCTGCGTGTCAACGGCACCCACGCCAGCGGTGACTATTACATCCCGCTGGCAACCAGCGAAGCGGCGCTGGTGGCCTCCTATTCCCGCGGCGCCAATCTCATCAGTCTGGCCGGTGGCTGCACCGCGGTGTTGTTGAACGAAGGCGTCAGCCGCGCCCCGGCCTTCGCCTTTACCACGCTCGCCAGCGCCAGCGAGTTCGCGTTGTGGACAATCAACAATGTCGAACGCCTGCAACAGATCGTCGAGTCGACCACCCGCCACGGCAAATTCTCCGATCTGCGCATCACCATCGAAGGAAACCACGTCTATCTCGGCATCGAGATCCTGCCTGGCGACGCCTCGGGTCAGAACATGGTCACCATCGCCGCCGAAGCGGCGTGCCGGTTCATTCTGCTCAACTGTCCGATCAAACCGGCCTATTTTTTCGTCGAGGGCAATCTCTCCGGCGACAAAAAGGCCAGCGCGCTGTCGTTTCTGTCGGTGCGTGGCAAAAAGGTCTCGGCAGAGGTGGTGTTACCGGCGCCGTTGCTCGCCAGGGTGCTGAAGAGCACGCCCGCCGCCATCGTCGATTATTGGCGTATGTCGGCGATGGGCGGCGTGCTGAGCGGCACCATCGGCGTGCAGGGACACTACGCCAACGGGTTAGCCGCGTTGTACATCGCCTGTGGACAGGATGCTGCCTGCGTGTCCGAATCGGCGGTTGGTGTAACCCGTTTTGAGTTGACCGGAAACGGCGACCTGTACGCCGCGGTCACGCTGCCCAATCTCATCGTCGGCAGTGTCGGCGGCGGTACCGGCCTGCCCAGCCAGCAGGCCTGTTTGCGGTTAATGGGACTCGCCGGCCCCGGCAAAGCCCGCGCCCTGGCCGAGGTCTGTGCCGGTGTGGCGCTGGCCGGCGAGTTGTCGATCATCGGTGCACTGTCCGCCGGCGACTTCACCCGGGCGCATCAACGGCTGGCCCGCGGCGACCGTCATGAACCGCACTGAGCCGCTCCTCGCGCGTTGGTGGATCTATCAGCGCGAACGCTTTCCGCTACTCGCCCACGGCCTGCTGATCGCGCTGTTTGCGGTCGCGGCGGTAAGTTACAGCGACGCATTGCAGACCACCGGAAAACCACTGACGGCAACAACATTCGTCACGGCCTTCATCGGCTGCTTCGGATTCTTTTTGCTGTTGCGCATTGCCGACGAATTCAAGGATTCTGAAGACGACCTGCGCTACCGCGCCTATCGTCCGGTGCCGCGCGGGCTGATCACTCTCGGCGAGTTGCGCACGCTCGCGATTATCACCATCGCGTTGCAGCTCGCCTGTGCGTGGTGGCTGGACAGCCTGCTGCTGTTGCCCTATCTGCTCACCCTCGGCTATTTCATGCTGATGGGCAAGGAGTTCTTCGCCCATCGCTGGCTCAGGTCACACCCGCTGGCGTATCTGTTCAGCCACATGCTGATCATGCCGCTGATCGCTTTCTACGCCAGCGCGCATCAATGGCTGCCGCACCAACCGCCTGCGGCGCTCGCCGCTTTTCTCGCGGTGAGTTTTTTCACCGGCATCGTATTCGAAATCGGGCGCAAGATCCGTTCGCCGGAAATGGAGGAACAGGGCGTCGAGACCTACAGCGCGCTGTGGGGCAGACCTGTAGCCACCGGTGCATGGTTGCTGGCGCTGCTGGCGGCAGAGGTGAGCTGTATCTGTGCCGCTGCGCTCGTTGGTCCGGAGATCAATGCGATTATCGTCGCGCTGCTGTTTCTTGCCCTGGCCGGGTACAACGCCTACGCCTTTCTGCAGGACGCAGACAAAAAATCCGCCAAGCGCTTCGAGACCCTCTCGGGGCTGTGGACCCTGTCCGCCTACGCCGTCCTCGGCATCCTGCCCCTGGTAAGCCACCATGTCAGGTGAACAACAGTTCATCCGCGATGCGGACGACGACACTACATTGAACGAAGTAGGCGGCAAGGCCTGGGCGCTGATACAATTGTATCGGGCCGGCTTCAACGTACCCGGGTTCTTTGTTATCACGCCGGCGGCATTCCATGCCTCCCTGTCAGCGCGACAACGCACGGTCCTTGCCGCCGGCGACGACGCGGAAACCTTGGCCGATATCGTCACCCGATTCCAGGCCAATCCCGAGGTCATTGCCCGCGTCGAAGCCGCCGTCAACGACTTGAGCGAAGCCACGCCATGGCTGGCCGTGCGCTCCTCCGCCGTCGACGAGGACGGCAGCCGGCACTCCTTTGCCGGACAGCTCGACAGCTTTCTGTTTGTCTCCCCCGCGCAGATCGTCGACAGGATGTGCGCGGTGTGGCGCTCCGGTTTCAGCGCTCGCCTGCTCGAGTACCGACGGCAGAAGGGACTGACGATGACACCGCAACCACCGGCGGTGCTGGTGCAGCGCATGGTCAATGCGGATGCTGCCGGTGTCGCTTTCAGTGCCGACCCGATCGGCGGTCATCGCCAGCGCTGCGTGATCAGCTCCTGTTTCGGTATCGCCGATGCACTGGTGGCCGGTGCGGCTGCCGCCGATGTGCATCATGTGGACAGGACCGGCGCCATCGTACAGCGGCAGATCGCGCACAAGCCCAGCATGCAGCAATTGTCGCCGCAGGGCGGCGTCGTTACCGTTGCACTGGCCGGTGACAAGAGCGACTCGGCGGCCATCGGCGATACCCAAATCGTTGCCGTCGCCGAACTGGCAAGGCGCGCCGCACGCCACTTCAACCGCCCGCAGGACATTGAGTGGGCAGTGGCCGGCGATGCGCTCTGGCTGCTCCAGTCGCGCCCGATCACCACGCTCAATAATGTCGCCGATGCCGACGGCGAGACCATCATCTGGGACAACAGCAACATCGTCGAGAGTTACAGCGGCGTCACCACCCCGCTGACCTTCAGTTTCATCCGTCAGGCCTACGAGGCGGTCTACCTGGAACTGGTGCGCCTGCTCGGTGTACCCGGGCGCAGCATCAGCGCGCAACGCCATCTCTTCGCCAACATGCTCGGACTGATCCAGGGCCGCGTCTATTACAACCTTTTGAACTGGTACCGTGTCCTGGCGATGCTGCCCGGCTTTTCTCTCAATCGCGGTTTCATGGATCAGATGATGGGAGTCGGAGAGGCGCTGCCGCCGGCGTTCGTCGCGGACGTCAAAGGTGCCGGCCGCGGCAACAGGATCATCGACCTCTTCCGCCTCGGCGCCACCGTGACCGGCATGCTGATCAATCACTTCCGCATCGACCAGAACATCGCCGCCTTCTATCGCCGCCTCGACACCAGCCTCGCACCGCCCGGCGTGGCGATCGAAGAGATGGGCGCCGACGAACTGGTACACTACTACCACCAACTGGAGCAGGCGTTGCTGAGACGCTGGGACGCACCGCTGGTCAACGATCTGTTCGCGATGATCTTTTATGGCCTGTTGCGCAAACTGGTGACCCGCTGGTGCGACGACAGCGACGGTGCGCTGCAAAACAATCTGCTCACCGGCGAGGGCGGTATGATCAGCGCCGAACCGGCGCAACGGGTGCGGCAAATGGCCCTGACCGTCTGCGGCGACGAGGCATTCGTGCATCTGCTGGTCAACGGCGAACTCGCAGAGCTCCGCCGGGAGATGGATCGACACCCCGAATTCACCCGGCAACTCAACGAGTACCTCGACAGATTCGCCGACCGCTGCCTGGAGGAACTGAAACTGGAAAGCCTCACACTACGCGATGATCCGCTGTTGCTGCTGCGCTCTGTCGGCATGCTGGCTGCGCGCGGGGAGCAGCTTGCCGCATCGCCGCGTGAGCGCGAGTTGGCGCAGCGCCGCGCCGCGGAACAGCGCGTCGCCAGCGCCCTGCGTCTGCACCCACTGCGGCGAGTGGTGTTTGCCTGGGTGCTTCGCCACGCCCGCGCGCGGGTACGCGACAGGGAGAACCTGCGCTTCGAACGCACCCGCGTGTTCGGCCGGGTACGGCGCATCTTTAAGGAACTGGGCAAGCGCCTCTACGCCCAGGACAGACTGCAGCAGCCGCGCGACATCTTTTATCTCGAACTGCACGAAGTCATCGGCCTGATAGCGGGCACCGCCACGACCACCGTCCTGGATGAACTGGTGGCTCTGCGCCGGCGCGAATTCGCAGACCACCGGCGTGCGGAGCCACCACCCGGCCGCTTCACCACCTGTGGCGGCGTACACCTGGGCAACAGCTTTACCGCGTCCGCACAACGACCGCCTTTGCCACCGGGTGAATTGCAGGGAATCGGCTGTTGTCCCGGACATGTCACCGGAGTTGCGCGCGTGATACGGGATCCGCGCAACGCGCAGTTGCTTCCGGGCGAGATCCTGGTCGCTCAGCACACCGATCCGGGCTGGATCCTGCTGTTCGCAGCCGCGGCGGGTATCGTCGTCGAACGCGGCAGTCTGCTGTCGCACTCGGCCATCGTCGCGCGCGAAATGAATATCCCGGCGGTGGTGGCGGTCGACGACGTCACCCGCATCATCCACAGCGGCGACCTGATCGGAATCGACGGTGGCAGCGGCAGAATCGATATCCTGAAACGGCAGGCAACCGACCATGACGACCGGTGAGCGCATCGCTGCCCACCTGTTGAAATGGCGCTTCGCCTGGCTGGCCGCGGCGGTGGCGGTTACCGCGCTGCTGGCCTGGCCCGCCGCACAGGTCGGCGTCGACAATGCGCTGGAAGTCTGGTTTCCGCAACAGGATCCGGCCTATCGGGAATATCTGCGTTTTCAACACGACTTCGGCAACGATGAAATCATCGCCATTGCCATCCACGACGACCACGGATTTATCAACAACGCCGGTCTGCAGCGGCTGGAATTGGTGAGCCGGCGCCTGAGCGCCGTGGAGCATATCACCCGCGTCACCTCCATCGCCGACTTTCGCCAGGCGTGGAAAGATGGCCTGGGTGGACATTTCGAGCGGATGTCGCAACACCCGGCAGCACGCAACCGACTGATCAGCACCGATGAAAAGAGCGCGTTATTGATCGCCGAGCTCAAGACCGGCGCCGACATCGATAGCCTGCGTCCGCAAATCATCGCCGACATCCGCACTGCGTTGGAAGACCAGACACCCTATCATCTCGCCGGCATCGGCATCATCTACGACGCACTCAACCAACTGGCAACACGGGACTCGGCGGTATTCCTCATTGCCGGCTATACAGTGATAGTGGCATTGCTGTGGCTGTTTCTGCAACGCGTGCTGCCGGTGATCGCCACGCTGGTGGCCGCCGGCATCTCCAGCGTATGGCTGCTGGGCCTCTACGGCCTCGCCGGCCGCGATATCAACATGGTCACCATGGTCATGCCCAGCCTGCTGCTGGTGATCTGCATCTCCATGTGCGTCCACATCTTTCACCACGTGCACACGCTTTCCGGCACGGGCACGGGCGCGCGCAGCAGGCTCATCATTTCCGGGGTCGGCGCGATGATCGTGCCCTGTTTCTTCAACATTGCCACCAGCAGCGCCGGCTTCATCTCCCTTGCGGCCTCGCCGATGCAGGTGGTACATGACCTCGGGCTGTTCACCGCCGCTGGCCTGCTGATTGTATTTGCCATCGCACTGCTGTTGTGTGTGCTGGCGCTGGGCATGCAGCGCGAGCCTGCTGCGCACAGAGAGCACAGCCGCATTGCCGTTGTTGGCGAGCACCTGACCGAACTGGCGATACGCCATCCGTGGCGGATAATTTTTGCAGCCGTGCTGTTGTGCCTGGCCGCCGGAACCGGTATCGCCCGCATCACCGTCTACACCAATTCCCTGGGCTATATCGTCGACAATCACCCGGTGCCGACCGACTCGCGGCTGATCGAATCCAGTATCGGTCCGTATACACCGTTGGAATTTGTCGTGCGCGGCGACTCGGTACTGCAACCGGATACGGTGCACGCAATACAACAATGGGAACAGAGAGCACTGGCCAGCGGACAGGTCGGCTGGAGCCACTCCATCGGCACTTATATCGGTGATTTTCCAGTCGCCACCGCGCTGGACCTGTTAAAACATTTTTCCGCGGTCGACGGTCTGTGGCAGCGGCTGGTGCACGAACCCGACGAGGTGCGCGTCACCTTCGGCATTCCGATCCAGTCGGCGCAGGCCATTCAACACACCATCACGCGGTTGACATCGCTGGCCCGGCTGCCGGCCGACGTCACCGTCACAGCGTCGGGTTACATCCCCCTGTACACACGCATGATGACACTCATCGTCGACACTCTGGGCAGCAGTTTCATCATCGCCTTCGTCGCGGTGTTTGCAATGCTGGCGCTGTTGTTTCGCTCGCTTCGGATGCTGCTGCTGTCGCTGCCATCGAATCTGCTGCCGGTCATCATGGTGCTTGGCCTGATGGGCTGGGCCGGCATTGCGCTCGACGTGGCTACGGTCACCATTGCCGCGATAGTGCTCGGACTGGTGGTCGACGATACGGTCCAGTTTCTCTATCGCTACCGCACGCTGCACCGCCATCATCCCAACCGCGAGGCGCTGCGCCTGACTGCGCGCGGCATCGGCCAATCGATGGTCATGACCAGCGTCGCCATCAGCGCCGGACTGTCGGTATTGATGCTCGCCGATGTCAAATCCATCGTCTGGTTCGGCCTGCTCGTCCCCTGCACCATGCTGTTCGCGCTGCTCGCCGACCTGCTGCTGCTGCCGGCGCTGATCGTGCTGTTCGATAGCAGCGCGGCGGAGCGACCATGAACAAGGAGATCAGGCAACGCGCCGACTTCTCCTTCATCCGTTACGCCCAGTGCTGGGAGGACGCGGACGTACTCAACGCGGCACTGCAGGTACGACCCGGCGACACCTGCCTCTCCATCGCCTCCGCCGGCGACAACAGTTTGTCGTTGCTGACAAACAGTCCCGCGCGCGTTGTCGCAGTCGACCTCAATCCAGCGCAACTGGCCTGTCTCCAGCTGCGCATTGCCGCCTATCGCGCACTCTCCCATGCGGAATTACTGGGGCTGATGGGGTCGCGTCCGCACCCGCAACGCAATGCCCTGTACCGGCGCTGCCGTCCGCTGCTGAGCCGTCAGGCGCGGGAATTCTGGGATGCCCGGGCCGGTTCGATCGCCAGGGGTATCGGCGGTGCCGGCAGATTCGAACACTATTTCGAACTGTTTCGCACGCGCGTGCTGCCGCTGATACACCGGCGCGCGCGCATAGACGAACTGCTCGTACCCAGGGAGCGCACCGAGCGCGAAAACTTTTATCAACGCAAGTGGAACACACGCCGCTGGCGTCTGTTGTTCCGCCTGTTCTTTTCACGCTTCGTCATGGGGCGCCTGGGACGCGACCCGAGTTTCTTCGATTATGTCGAGGGCAGCGTGGCCGAGCGCATACTCCAACGCACCCGCCATGCCCTTGTCGAACTCGATCCGGCTCAGAATCCCTACCTGCAGTGGATACTCACCGGCACCCACACCAGCGCCCTGCCGCGCAGCCTGCGCGAGGAGCACTTTGCCGCGATACGCGACAACATCGAACGCATAGAGTGGCACTGCATCTCTATCGAGGAGTACCTCGCCAACAACCCGGACATAAAGATCGATTGCTTCAACCTCAGCGATATCTTTGAATATATGTCACAGCCGGGATATGAAAAACTGCTGGAAATATTGGTCGCGCACGCCCGGCCCGGTGCGCGACTGGCGTATTGGAACATGCTGGCGCCGCGCAGTCGCCCGCCGTCGATGGCAGACCGACTAATCTCCGAGGAGCAGATGGCGGCGCAGCTGCACCGGCGGGACAAGGCCTTCTTCTACAGCCGTTTCATACTCGAGGCGGTCCGGCCGTGAAGTACGAAACGATCGCCGGGGCCTGCGTACTTGCGGCATTGCTGGCAATGCTGATCGGCTTCAGTCGCGCCCAGCGACGCTGGCACATCCACCCGGAGATCACCCGCAAGAGTGTGCATGTATCCATGGGCCTGGTCACGCTTGCGTTTCCGTGGATTTTTGAGCGTCCGGCTCCGGTCATCGTGCTGGCGGCAATCACGATGCCTGCATTGATATTGATCCGTTCGGTCGGGAGTATCAAGGCACACGTCGGCGGCGCCCTGGGCAGTGTGGAGCGCGAGGGTTATGGCGAGATATTTTTCACCCTCGGCGTCACGCTGGTTTTCGTCCTTGCCAGGGAGGAGACGCTGCTTTATCTCATCCCGGTATTGATACTCACCTTCGCCGACACGCTGGCCGCGCTGGTCGGACATTTTGGCGGCCGCCTGTTCTTCACCACCGCCGAAGGACGGAAGACGCTTGAGGGTTCGCTGGCTTTTCTCATCGTGGCGGTGCTGTGCATCGCCTTACCCCTGCACCTCTTTTCGCAATTGTCTTTCGACAAGGTGGTGATGATCGCACTGTTGCTTGGCCTGCTGATCATGCTGTTCGAGGCCATCTCCTGGGCCGGCATCGACAATCTGCTGATTCCGCTGTTCGCGTTTTTATTGCTGCGCCACTATGTCGACATGACTGCGGCCGACATCGGCCTGCATCTCGCCCTGCTGTCGCTGCTGGTATCGGCTTTGGTGCTATGGCAGCGCTACAGCTCGCTGCGCGACGAGGCCGTGCTGACGGCAATGCTGTATGGCTATTTCGCCTGGGCGGTCGGCGGCACCCGGTGGTTGGCCATCGCGTTGATCATGATGGTGAGCTACCCCTTTCTCACGCCGGGACGTCAACAGCTGGGCAGACGCCACGGCATCCAGGTCACCTTCCACATCGCCGGAAGCGGCGCACTCTGGCTGATCGCTGCGCAGCTGTGGGACACCCCGGCACTGTTCTACCTTTACAGCCTCTCCTTCGCCACCCACCTGGCGCTGATCTGCGTCGCGCGGCACAAGGCGGCAAGACCGGCAAAAAACACACTGTGGCTGGGATTGGGCGCCAGCGTAAAGGCCATGCTGGTGGTCTTCGTCCCCTACGCCTGGTTCAGCCACACGACTGACGCCGCGCTGCTGACGACCGCCTTCATGCAGATCGTTGCCGTCCTGCTGCTGTTCGTCGCAGCGCGTCCCGACCTCGCCAACTATGAGCGGCAGATCGGCGCCGAACGCTGGTATTGGCAGAGCGGCATGATTTTCATCAGCTGCTGCCTCGGCTATTTCCCCTATGGTTATCTGGTGGAGGGCGTGTAGTGTCCATTTTCGCGGTTGAAAATACCGAATCGTTACGGCAGCTCTCACCCCATCCGATGTGCACGATTCTTGATAGTGCAAAGTATCTCGCCGACACACCGGATCGGCATCTCGCGCTGCGCAATGCACAGGGACAGACGCTTGCACGCTGCTCGCTGTGGTGGCGGCAAACACCGCTGCTCGATACCCGGCATACCGGCTTTGTCGGCCATTTCGATTGCTGCGACAAAAGGAGCGGCGCGCTACTGCTGGAGCACAGTTGCGGTTTATTGCGCCAAACCGGTTGTGACGTCGCCATCGGCCCGGTCGACGGCAGTACCTGGAAGAGCTACCGATTCGTCACCGCCGGCGACGACGAGCCGCCGTTTTTTCTGGAACCGACGGGCAAGCCGGAATGCCGCCAGGCATTCGAACAGCAGGGCTTTCAGGTGCTGGCCGGGTATGTCTCGGTGCGCAACGATGAACTGCGCTGGAGAGACCCCGGGATTGATGCTGCCGCGGCGGCACTGCGGCAACAGGGACTGCGATTGCAGCATATCGACATGAACGTGTTCGAGGACGAGCTGGCACGGATACACGAATTGTCGCTGCGCAGCTTCGCCGATAATTTTCTCTTCTCCCCTATCGATCGCGACGCATTCATCGCGATGTACAGACCGCTCCGGGCCGTATTGGTGCCGGAGCTGGTGCTGTTTGTCACCCGCGGGACTCGACTGATCGGTTTCATCTTCGCCATACCGGATCTCAATCAGGCACAGCGCGGCGAGACCGTGGACACCGTCATTATCAAGACCCTGGCGGTCGATCCCGACTTTGCCGGTCGGCGCATCGGCAGCTGGTTGGCAAAGAGCCTGTATCAACAAGCCGGGCGCATGGGCTTTCGACGCGCCGTTCATGCACTGATGCACGAGGAGAACATATCGCGCACGATACACAGCGACCGTGCGCAGGTGATCCGGCGTTACAGCCTGCTTTTCCAACAATTGGCGGATGCGCCTTGAACATCTTCGAACTATTCGAACAACAGGCGCGTGAGAGACCGCGACAACCCGCTATCGTAGAGACCACGCATCAGGGCGAACAGAGCACGGACTACGACGAGTTGCACCACGCGGTGTTGCAGTCCTGTACCCTGTTCGAACGCCACGGATTGATGCCCGGCGATGCGGTGCTGCTGTTTCAACCCATGTCCGTCGCGCTGTATGTCTATCTGCTCGCCTGCTTTCGACTCGGACTCGTCGCGATGTTCATCGATCCGGGTGTGGGCCGTGACTACATAACGCAATGCTGCCGCATCCATCCGCCACGCGCCCTGCTCGCCGCTCCCGGGGCCCAGCTGTTGCGCCTGCTGTCGCCGTCTCTGCGACGTATTCCGGTCAAGTTCACCACAGGTCATTGGTTCCCCTTCAGCAAGTCCGCGCGCTGGCACGGTCAGCGGTTGACGACTTCGCCGGTGGTTGCCGGCGGCGATGCCATCGCGCTGATCAGTTTTACCAGCGCCACCACCGGCGCACCAAAGGCGATTGCGCGCAGCCATGACTTTTTACTGGCGCAGAACCACGTACTCCGGCAGAGCCTCGCGCTGCGCCCGGGTCAGGTCGACATGAACAGTCTGCCGATATTCGTGCTGGCCAATCTTGCCACCGGCCTGACCTCGATCATTCCAGCCGGCGATCTGCGACACCCCGCCGCGGTCGACGGTGCCACGCTGCTGCGGCAACTGGAACATCGCCACGCCCAGCGTCTGTCCGCGCCGCCCTCGCTGATTGAACGCCTGGTCGCGGCCTGCGAACGTGACGGGCAGCGATTGCAGTGGCCGCTGGCGGTGTATACCGGCGGTGCGCCGGTGTTTCCGCAGCTGCTGCAGCGCCTTGCCGGCATCGCACCGCTGGCGCAGATCCACGTCATTTACGGTTCCTCCGAAGCGGAGCCTATTGCCCAGATCGAATACCGCGAGATCTCATCCAGCGACTTCGAGGCGATGCGCCTGGGCAGGGGCCTGCTCGCCGGGAAGCCGATCGCAGGCATCGCGCTGCGCATCCTCGCGCCGCATCCGGGTGAAAACATCGCCACATTGACGCCTGTGCAGCTGGATGCCATGACGCTGCAACCCAATGCCGTCGGCGAGATTCTCGTCAGCGGTGAGCACGTACTGACGGGCTATCTCCACGGCAGCGGCGATCAGGAGACCAAGATCCGCGTCGGCGACACCATCTGGCACCGCAGCGGAGATGCCGGATACCTCGACAACGGCGGCAGGCTGTGGCTGCTCGGCAGAGACAGGGAGATCGTGCGCGACGGACACGGCGAGGCCTACCCGTTCCCGATCGAGTGCGCCGCGTTGCAAGCGCCGGGGATACAACGTGCGGCATTTCTGCTCTGGCGGCAGCGACGCTGTCTGGTCGTGCAGTGCGCCGATGCAGCAGCGGTTCGCGCACTGGACGAACTGAGGAGACGGGAGCATATCGACGCTGTCATGCGCATCGACCGGATGCCGCTGGACAGACGCCACAATGCCAAGATCGACTATCCGGCGTTGCGGCGGTGGTTGACCCGGCACACTCCACACAGGCAAACTCAGCGATCTTCGGATTAGCCCCGATGCCCGGGAACATCCCTTTGATCATGCCCGGCTGCGCGCGCCGGATTGCAGACGTTGCCGATTCCGCTGCGATCCGCTGGTATACCGCTCCGGTGCAGCCAATGTCCCTTCCCCGGCCGCGGTGACGAACCCACCGGTCGCGGTTACACCGGTCCGGGGATGCGCAGAAGCTCCTCCGGCGTGTCCACATCCTGCAGCACACCGGGGTCGGCGACCGGCAGCAACTGCAGTTCGCGCCGGTGCGAAGCCAGCAGGTGTCTGGCGCCCGCATCGCCACTCAGCGCGGCCAGCCGTTCTCCCCAGTCCGCTGAAAAACCCACCGGATGACCGCGCCGGCCCCGATACCCGGGAGCGACCAGCGCCGCACCATGCGCCACGCTGTCAGCGACCCTGCGAATGGTGGCCGGCTCGATCCACGGCATATCGGCAAGCGCAACGACCCAGCCGCGCTTCCTGTCGAGGGTCGCCCGCACCCCGAGCGCAAGGCTGCTCCCGATGCCCGATGCATGGTCCGCATTCACGACCACCTGGTAACCCAGTTCACGCAGCGCGCTGTCCAAAACGGAATCACCCGGTCGCACGACGGCGATCGAATCGGGCATCACCGCGATCAGGTTCTCCGCCGCGGCGACTCCCAGCAGGCGGCCGTCCGGCAGCGGGTGCAGCAGTTTATCCGATCCGAAGCGTGCACCGCTGCCGGCCGCCAGCAGCACGCCTATGGGATAAATCATGCCGCCCGGACTTTCCGGTCGACGGACGAATGAACCCCGTTGCGCACCGCGGTGATGCCCGCCAGTATCGACAGCGCGATTTCCCCCGGTCTCTTGCTGCCGATCGGGATTCCGGCCGGTGCCTGAATGCGTGCGATCTGTTCCGCGCTGTACCCCAGCTCGACGAAGCGGCGGCAACGGGCCGCCGCCGAGCGCGCCGATCCCAGCGCGCCGATATAGAATGCCTGCGACGCCACCGCTGCGGTCAGCGCCAGGTCATCCTGCTTCGGGTCGTGCGCCAGGGTCACGATGGCGGTGCGCGGCGCATCGTGCAGTGCCGCGATCTCGTCATCGGGCATGCGCCGTGAGTGGCAGACCCCGTGCAGCGGCGCGGAATCGATAAAGGCTTCGCGCGGGTCGCATATGGTGACCCGGTAATCGAGCTGCATCGCCATCGCTGCAAGCTGCCGGGCGATCTGTCCATTGCCGATCAGCAGCAGGTGCCAGGCAGGGCCGAACACCTTCACCACATCGGAATCGCTGACGCTGAACTCAACCGCGCCGTCCGGCGGATACAGGTTGACCGCACCCGTGCTGATGCAGACACGACGGGCGATCAATGGGTGCTGCTCCAGCGCCGCCAGCAGCGCCGTTACCGGTGCGGGCGAATCGAGCAGTTCAATCAGCAGCTCCAGTCTGCCGCCGCACGGCAGACCGAATCGGGCGGCCTCCCCGCTGTTCACGCCGAAATCGACCAGCGCGGGTGTATCCGCTCCCAGTTCGCCGGCCCGGTGGCGCGCCGCCAGTGTCTCCTCGACACAGCCACCGGAGACGGAACCGGCGATTTCGCCGTCTGCGCCGATCGCCAGCAGCGATCCCGGCGGGCGCGGCGACGAACCCCAGGTTTTCAGCACCGTGACCAGCGCAACCCGCTGGCCCCGGGCCAGCCACGCTGCGGCCGCCTGCAACACCTGTGCGTCTTCTGCCGGCAGAGGCAGGCTCATGTCGCCAGCCTCAGCGGCAGCCTGCGCAGTCTCTGTCCGGTCGCGGCGAAGACTGCGTTGGCCAGGGCCGGGGCAATGACCGGGGTTGCCGGTTCGCCGACCCCGGTGGGTGGTTCCGCGGAAGGAACAATATAGACCTCAACCTCGGGCATCTGGTCTATGCGCAGGATCTGATAGTCGTGGAAATTGGATTGCACCACCCGACCCTGATCCAGCGTCAGTTCGCTGTACAGCGCAGCGGAGAGGCCGAAACCCATGCCACCCTGCATCTGCGCTTCGATGACATCGGGATTGACGGCGATACCGCAGTCGACCGCGATGACCACGCGGTCCACGTAGATCACTCCTCTTCTCACCGTCACTTCGGCGACTTGGGCGACATACGAGTTGAATGATTCATGTACCGCCACCCCGCGTCCCCGGCCCCGACCCAACGGCGCTCCCCAGTCCGCCTTCTCCGCCGCGAGATTCAGCACGCCGAGATGGCGTGGATGCTTCGCCAGCAGCCTGCGGCGATAGGCCACCGGATCCTGACCCGCCTTGTGCGCGAGTTCGTCGATAAAGGACTCGCCAACGAACGCGGTATGGGTGGAACCCACCGAGCGCCACCAGAGCACCGGCACCGGCAGTTCCGGCGAATGCAGATCGAGACGAAAATGGTCGATCGCATAGGGCTGATTGACCGCGCCCTCCACCGAGGTCTGGTCAATGCCGTTTTTGGTCATCGCCGATGCAAACGGCGTTCCCGCGAGGATCGACTGACCGACGATGCGTTGCTCCCAGGCCAGTGGATTGCCCGCCGGGTCCAGCGCGGCGCGAAGCCTGTGCAGATACATCGGGCGGTAATAACCGGCACGGGTATCGTCCTCGCGCGTCCAGACCAATTTCAGCGGTGTGCCTTTATCCAGTTGGCGCGCGATGTGCACCGCTTCGAGCAGGTAATCGGCGGCCGGGTTGGCGCGGCGTCCGAACGAGCCGCCCGCATACAGCATGTTGATCTTCACCTGCGCCGGTTCCAGCCCCAGAAGAGCGGCCACGGCCATCTGATCACCGGTCTGCATCTGTTCGCCATTCCAGATTTCGCAGCCGTTATCGTCGATCCGCACAACGCAATCCATCGCCTCCATGGCCGAATGAGACAGAAAAGGCACGCTGTACTCGGCTTCCAGCACCTCATCCGCTTGAGCCAGCAGCTGAACGGCGCTGCCATCATCGCGCGCCACGGTGCCCGCGGTTTTCGCCAGTTCGCGATACGCTTCCAAAAGCTGCTCAGAGCTCTTATCGAAGGCCGCGGATTCGTCCCAACTGACCTGCAGTGCATCGCGCCCAAGTTTGGCGCTCCAGAAATCGTCGGCAACCACCGCCACACCGGCAGGGATCTGAACGACCTTGCTCACCCCCTTCACCTGCAGCGCGGCCTTGTCGTCGACGCCTTTCAGTTTTACCCCGAACCTGGGGGGATGCAGCACCAGCGCGGTTTTCATGCCCGGAAGCCTGACATCCAACGTGAACTGCGCGGAGCCGTCGATCTTTCCGGCGCTGTCCTTGCGTGGAATGCGCCTGCCGATCAGCGTGAACGCTGCCGGATCCTTGAGCAGCACGGTTTCCGGGAGCGGCTGCCCGGCCGCCGATTCCGCCAGCTCGCCGAATCCGGCCCTGCGGCCGCTGGCGGTGTGTTCCACCACACTCGCTGCGACACGGATCTCCGTTGCGGGAACCTGCCACCGCTCAGCGGCGGCGGCGACCAGCATCTGCCTGGCGGCAGCGCCGGCCCGGCGCAGCTGGTCGAAAGAGTTGGCCATCGCGGTGCTGCCGCCGGTGCCCTGCATCGACCCCCATAACAGATTGTTATAGCGGGATGCATCGGCCGGTGCAGCCTCCACCCTGACCCTGGCCCAGTCCGCATCGAGCTCCTCGGCAACCAGTGTCGCCAGACCGGTGTAGGTTCCCTGCCCCATTTCCAGATGTTTGGAAATCACGGTCACCACACCGTCCTTATCTATGCGCAGGAACGCGTTGGGCGAGAAATCACCCGCTTCGGCAGGCATGGCACCGTTCAATCCGGCGGTGGCGTTACGCTGCTCCGCGCGAACATTCGGGAGTACACCCAGGGTCAGTCCCGCGACCGACAGCATACCGCCGGCAACGAAACGGCGGCGGCTCAGATTGACGATATCGTTTGTCTTCATGACCTGCCTCCCGCCAGCCTGCTGCCGGCCAGCTTGATACCCTCGCGGATCCTTGCATAAGTGGCGCAACGGCACAGATTGCCCCGCATCGCGGCATCGATATCGGCATCCGTCGGTTGCGGGTTCCTGCTCAGCAGCGCCGTTGCCGACATGATCTGACCCGACTGGCAGAAGCCGCACTGCACCACTTCCAGCTCCTTCCATGCCGCCTGCACCGCCTTGCCCGCCGCCGAGTCGAGGCCCTCGATCGTGGTGACCTCCCTGCCCGCGGCCGCCGCTAACGGCGTGACACAGGAGCGGATCGGGTCGCCATCCAGATATACCGTGCAGCTGCCGCACTGCGCGACGCCACAACTGTATTTGGTCCCGGTCAGGCCGAGATGATCGCGTATCGCCCACAGCAGCGGCATTTGCGGATCGAGATCCAGTTGGTGCGGTGTTCCGTTGATCGTTAGATTCAGCACTTCGTCCTCCCTGGTGGAATTTGTTCGTATTCAAGCGCACAGATGAGTTTAGACTGCCGACGGCAGACCTGCAGCCGTTGGCAACCTATCGGTTGTCCGTTCCGGCAGCGTGTGCCGGTGCTTACGCGGCCGCCGCCCAACCGCAGATGAAAGCGGCTGGACGAAGCCGCGGTTTTGAAGGCCGGAGCATGACCCGACCAGAAGATGGAGGATGGAACCTGCACCAAAGCCGCCGGCGTTTGTACGTTGGTGGTAATGCCGAAGCCAGCTGACCGGGGTCGCGCTGCGCAAACCGCACGCATGTCCGCGGCAAATGCATTGCCCGCCTGGACCGGGGAAACGGCAACGCCCGGTGTCATTCCGAAGCGGAAGGAAATCACCGGCTGATGCTGTCCAAACCCACGGGCTGGCACACCAGCAGGGAGAGATTAACCTTCAGACCGCGATAAACCCGTTACAGCTGTTGGCAGTTCAGCGGCGCTTCAGCTGTCGATCCCCGCCACCTTTACCGCTGGAATCTTCGGTGTATCCAGCTCATCTGTGATCCTGGGCGGCATAACGGTGGCTTCACCCGTGGTGACAATCTCATCATTTTGATTGACGACCTTACAATCCAGAACCACATACTGGCGTTTTTCAATCTTCTCTTTCACCGTGAGTATTGCTGTCAGGGTATCCCCGATCCGCACCGGTCGCTTAAACTGCAAGTCCTGTGAAATATAGATACTGCCGGGCCCGGGCATAACGATACCGATAACGGTGGAAATCAGACCGGCTGACCAGATGCCATGCGCTATACGCGTCTTGAACATCGTGGTTGCAGCGAATTCAGAGTCGAAGTGAACCGGGTTTATATCCCCGCTGGTCTCGCCAAACAGCACGATATCCCTTTCAGTAAGCTGTTTTGTAAACCGTCCTTCTGTGCCGATTTCGAGTTGTTCATAGGTCTGTGGCTTGAGTTTATTCATCTGTGAAACCTCTCAATCAATCATCAATAATTGGTTTACTGAATTCCATAATGCCTGAACCGCCGAGCGGATTACAGCTTGGACATACAACAGACACCCGTACGTGTCAGTCATTGTATTTTATCCACGTTATTGAAGATACCAATTCGAGGGGATCAAGGGGTCAGAACACTTGAAACAAAAAATATGTTCGAAAGGTGGGTGATGAAACATGGGCACGGCAGGGACCGTAAAAGCCAACAGTTCAGAAGAATTTCAAGTGTTCTGACCCCTTGATCAAGTGTTCTGACCCCTTGATCGCGGATGCGGCGGATGAGCCGGACGATGCCATCGTTTCCCATCTTCCTGCCGCAAGCCAACTTGACTACGATGTGCCCGCCGGTTTTTCAGTCACCGGCATGTCCGCCAGCAAGGCCAATCTCAAGGCGCTCGGGGCCACCGGATTGGATACCAATTTTGGCCCTGCAGATGGTGAGATCAACTTCAATACCGAGTTCTCGTTCGATTTCGACAACCGCGATGGCGTCGATTCCGGCAGCATGGATTTCGAGACGGTGGCCGCGCACGAGATCGGCCATATCCTCGGATTTGATTCAGTGGTCGATCAGATTGCGTATCTGATGGACCAGGGCCAAACCGGCAGCGTGCTGATGACACCGCTGGATCTGTTCCGTTTTCAAAATGGTCCGGGCACTGATCCCTCCACGCCTGCCGAGTTCACGATGATGCCCCGTTCGCTGGTGCCGGGAGCGGATTCGTTCTTCGACGATATGCAGAATGAGATCCTGATGTCGGACGGCTTGAGTCATCAGGCAAGTCATTGGAGGGACAATCTCGGTATCGGGATCATGGACCCAACCCTCTCCTATGGTGAGGTTTCCCTGCTGTCCGAGTCGGATCTGCGCGCGCTGGATCTGATCGGCTACGAGATCACCGCGATACCGCTTCCAGTCGCCTTCTGGCTCTTCGGATCTGCGCTCCTTGGTCTGATCGGGTTCTCGAAGCACAAGCGGGCAGGCTTATGATTTGGACTCGATCTCTTTCAGCGCCGCTCTCACCCGCTTCTCGACGCTCTTCAGCTCGTGCAGAATGTCTTTGATATCCTCCTGCTGCCGTTTGAGATTCAGCCTTTGCTGCTCTATTTTTTTCAGAAAATAGATCAGCTGACGCTCACCGCCGGACTCCAGGTCGTAGAGTTCGATAATCTCTTTCGCTTCCGCCAGCGAGAAACCGAGCCGTTTCCCGCGCAATATCAATCGCAGCCGGACATTATCGCCTTCGCTGAACACCCGCTGCCGTCCCTCGCGGGTCGGTGTGAGCAGTCCCTGGTCCTCGTAAAACCTGATCGTCCGGGGAGTGATATCGTACTCCCTGGCGAGATCGGAGATGGTGTAGGTATTTGGTTTCATAAATTCGTCAGTTGCCAAATTGTCCGGATTCGGCGTGGCCGCCGGCATTTTCGCGCTACTCACCGAAAACCTCGGCTACACTTTAACCTGAAATGAACTGTTCAGGCTGAAATCCTGGAACGACGATGGTTTTCGCTCCTTCGCAAAATCAAGGTTTGCCCGGAAACGACCTGCTCATCCGTCCCCGGTGCGTGCGGGAATCCAGCAACCTGCTGAATTCTCCGGATCACGCGCGCTGTCGGGATGATGTTGTCGCTGCGCATTAGACTGTTTCCACAAACCTGATCAGCCGACAGTATAGTTGACGTTTACGTAAACGTCATGTAATTTTCCTCCGAGTGATTTTGGTTATTCAAGAGAGTCGGTCGATATGCACAACGCCAGACAGGCAAGCAGTGAAGCTCCCGCCAGGAGTCACAAAATCCGCTTCGTGACCGCCGCCAGTCTTTTCGACGGACATGACGCGTCGATCAACATCATGCGCCGGATTCTGCAGGCGTCCGGCGCAGAGGTGATCCACCTCGGGCACAACCGCTCGGTGGCGGAAATCGTGGATGCAGCGCTCCAGGAGGATGTTCAGGGTATCGCGGTCAGCTCCTACCAGGGGGGCCACGTCGAATATCTCAAGTACATGGTGGATATGCTGAGGCAGAGAGGCAGCGGGCAGATCCGGGTATTCGCCGGCGGCGGCGGTGTCATCATACCGGAGGAGATTCAGACGCTGCACGACTACGGCGTCACCCGCATCTACTCTCCCGAAGACGGGCAGTCGATGGGCCTGCAGGGCATGATTCTGGATATGCTCGAAAAAAGCGATTTCGACCCCGGCGAGCTGGCCCCCGACCGGCTCGAGCCTCTGCTCGAGGGCGATCTGCGCGCACTCTCCAGAGTGCTTACCGCGCTGGAAAACGGTACCCTGGCCAGAGAGTTGCAGACCGGCATCACCCGGGAGGCAAAAAAAATCGGGAAAAAGATACCGGTGCTTGGCATCACCGGCACCGGCGGATCGGGCAAGTCCTCGCTGACCGACGAGCTGGTCCGGCGCTTCAGGCTGGGCCAGCGGGACCGCCTTAAAATCGCGATCATCGCGGTGGATCCCACCCGTCGCAAGACCGGCGGCGCGCTGCTCGGCGACCGCATCCGCATGAATGCGATCAACCATCCCCACATCTTCATGCGTTCCGTGGCAACGCGCGATGCCAGAGGCGAAGTTCCCGGCTACCTCGGCGCAATGATCGATGCCTGCCGGCTGGCGCAATTCGACCTGATCATCATCGAGACGCCCGGCATCGGTCAGGGCAACGCCGCGATAGTGCCGCTGGTCGATACCTCACTGTACGTAATGACACCGGAGTTCGGCGCCCAGAGCCAGTTGGAAAAAATCGACATGTTGGACTTTGCCGATTTCATCGCGATCAACAAGTTTGACAGAAAGGGTGCGGAAGATGCTTTCCGCGACGTCAGCAAGCAGGTACAGCGCAACCGGGAGGCATTCTCCACGCCGGTGGACGAGATGCCGGTTTACGGCACCATGGCTGCGCGCTTCAACGACGACGGGCTTACCGCGCTCTACCAGGGTGTGCTGCAAAGACTCGGCGAACTGGGACTGTCAGTCGAAGATGATCTGCTGCCGGCCGCGACCGGTCACAAATCCACCGGCAAACACATCATCGTACCGCCGCAGCGCGCCCGTTACCTGGCTGAGATAGCCGAAACGGTGCGCAGCTACAAACGGACCGCTGCGGAACAGGCCGACATCGCCCGCCAGCGCCAGCAGCTGATGGAAAGCAAACGCATGCTGACCGAGGTGGGTGAAGACGCGAATGGACTCGACAAACTGATTGCTGCGCGCGAGCAGCAGCTTGACCCGCGCGCCCGGAAGCTGATCGATATCTGGCCAAAGGTGCGGGAGAGCTATGGTGGCGACGAGTATGTGGTGAAGATCCGCGACCGGGAGATCCGCACGCAGCTGAAACGCACCACGCTTTCAGGCACGCGGATTCCAAAAGTCGCGCTGCCGCGCTACCAGGACCACGGCGAACTGCTGAAGTGGCTGCTGCTGGAGAATCTGCCCGGCACCTTTCCCTACACCTCCGGGGTTTTCGCATTCAAGCGCGAGGGGGAGGATCCGACCCGCATGTTCGCGGGGGAAGGCGATGCGTTCCGCACCAACCGCCGATTCAAGAAACTGTCCGAACACGCCGCAGCGAAACGCCTCTCCACCGCGTTCGACTCGGTCACGCTGTACGGCTGCGATCCGGACGAGCGGCCCGATATATACGGCAAGGTGGGCAATTCCGGCGTCTCCATTGCGACCCTGGATGACCTGAAGGTGCTCTACGGCGGCTTCGATCTCTGCAGTCCCTCCACCTCGGTGTCCATGACTATAAACGGCCCGGCACCGATGATCCTGGCGATGTTCATCAACACCGCCATTGACCAGCAGGTGGAGAAGTTCGAGCGCGAAAATCGGCGCCCGCCCACCGACGATGAGATCGAAAAGATCCGCGCCTGGGCGCAGGAGAACATGCGCGGTACGGTGCAGGCGGATATCCTGAAAGAGGATCAGGGTCAGAATACCTGCATCTTCTCCACCGAGTTCGCGCTCAAAATGATGGGCGATATTCAGGCGTATTTCGTGCAGCACCGGATACGCAACTTCTATTCGGTCTCCATCTCCGGATACCACATCGCCGAAGCCGGGGCCAATCCCATCTCCCAGCTCGCGTTCACGCTGTCCAACGGCTTCACCTATGTGGAAACCTACCTGGCCAGGGGCATGCATATCGACGAGTTCGCACCCAACCTCTCGTTCTTCTTCAGCAACGGCATGGATCCGGAGTATAGCGTGATGGGACGGGTGGCGCGGCGCATCTGGGCCACCGCGATGCGCTTCAAATACGGCGGCAACGAACGCTCCCAGAAACTCAAGTACCACATTCAGACTTCCGGCCGTTCGCTGCACGCCCAGGAGATGGATTTCAACGATATCCGCACCACGCTGCAGGCGCTGATCGCAATCTACGACAACTGCAACAGCCTGCACACCAATGCATTCGACGAGGCGATTACCACGCCCAGCGAAGAGTCGGTGCGCCGCGCACTGGCCATCCAGCTCATCATCAACAACGAATGGGGGCTGGCGCGCAACGAGAACCCGAACCAGGGGGCGTTCATTATCGATGAATTGACCGAACTGGTGGAAGAGGCGGTACTGGCTGAATTCGAGCGCATCTCCGAACGCGGCGGCGTGCTGGGTGCGATGGAGACCGGCTACCAGCGCGGCAAGATCCAGGACGAATCGCTGCACTATGAACATATGAAGCACGACGGCAGCCTGCCGCTCATCGGGGTCAATACCTTTCTGAATCCCAACCGCACGGAGGCGCTTACTATCGAGCTGGCGCGCTCCACCGACGAGGAGAAGAAGAGCCAGATCAAACGTCTGCGGGAATTTCAGCAGCGTCACAGCGACAGCTCCAGTCAGGCGCTGGAGCGGATCCGGCAGGCCGCAATCAACGATGAAAACATATTCAGCGAACTGGTGAGCGCGGTGCGCGTCTGCTCGCTCGGACAGATTTCCGAAACATTGTATGAAGTTGGCGGCCAATACCGGCGAAATATGTGATACAAGGGGTGGTTGTAACTGACCGGTTAGCCCGTACCATCGGGGAGCCCCCTCAACTTCCGAGGGTAGCGCAAAGGTTCTGTCCCTTCTCTCTTCGAGGGAGAAGGCCAGGATGAGGGTGATAAAAATCAGAAGCTTATCTCTGATGACCTCACCCCGGCCCTCTCCCTCACGGGGTGAGGGGGCTTTTACGACACCCTCCTTCCGGGGGGAAAGAGGTTGTGGCGGCGCAGGGGTCCACCTTCCTGACGCCCCTGCTCTGCTCCAGCCGTTTGGGCGCAGAACGGAAATAACGGCACCAGCCGGTTTTCTTAAACCAGAAAAAAACAAGAGGTTAACATGCAGGTAAACAGCGTAGGCGTGGTTGGCGCCGGCACCATGGGCAGCGGCATCGCGCAGGCATTCGCCGGAGCCGGAATCAAAGTCGTACTTCACGACATCACCGAAGAAGCTCTGCAGCGGGGTATAGCGACTATCGGCGGCAGTCTCGACCGCCTGCTCCGGAAAGAGAAGATCACCGAAGCGCAGAAATCCGCGATCCTGACGAATATTCGCGGCGTAGTGGCGTTGGAAGAGATGGCGGACGTCGATCTCGTGGTGGAGGCGGCCAGCGAGAATCTGGAGATCAAAATCAAGATATTCCAGACGCTCGACCGGGTCTGCAAGCCGGAAACCATTCTGGCCAGCAACACCTCGTCGATCTCCCTGACGCGTATCGCCCGCGAGACCGGCCGACCCGGAAAAGTGATCGGCATGCACTTTTTCAATCCGGTACCCATGATGAAGCTGGTGGAGGTGATCCGGGCGCTGCAGACCGATGACGAGGTTTATGCGCTGATCGACGAAACCGCGCGCAGGGTGGGCAAGACACCGGTGGAAGTCAACGATTCTCCCGGATTCGTATCCAACCGCATCCTGCTTCCGATGCTCAACGAAGCCATCTATGCACTCCACGAGGGGGTGGCTACGGTCGAGGCGATCGACAATGTCATGAAGCTGGGAATGGCCCACCCGATGGGCCCGCTGGCATTGGCGGACATGATCGGTCTGGATACCTGCCTGTCGATTATGGAGGTGCTGCACGAAGGACTGGGAGACTCCAAATACCGCCCCTGCCCGCTGCTGCGCAAGATGGTTGACGCCGGGTACCTGGGCCGCAAGTCGGGCAAGGGTTTTTACGACTACTGACGTGCCTGGCGGACGTTCCATTCCATCCACCGCCGGCCCGTCCGGGAGTGGAAATCACTTTTCCTTCACACTTTTTCCGGAAACCGATGACCGTGATGAATTTTGAAAACATTCTGCTCGAAGAGCTCGAACCCGGCATATTTCTGCTGACCATCAACCGCCCCAAGGTATTCAATGCGCTCAACCAGGCCACCGTCGCCGAAATCAAACGCGCCAGGGATCTGCTCGAAGACAACCCCAAGGCCCGTGTGCTGTTGCTGACCGGAGCCGGCAGCAAGGCGTTCGCAGCCGGTGCCGACATCAAGGAGATGCACAACATGAGCGGTATCCAGGGGCGCGACTTCTCGCAGGAGGGGTTGAAGGTTTTCCGCAGCCTGGAGACGCTGCCGATACCGGTCATCGCCGTTGTCAACGGCTACTGTCTCGGTGGCGGATGCGAACTGGCGATGAGCTGCGACTGGATCATCGCTTCGGACAATGCGTTTTTCGGTCAGCCGGAGGTTAATCTGGGCGTAACGCCCGGTTTCGGCGGCACCCAGCGGCTGCCGCGCCTGGTCGGCCGGAGCAGAACCATGGAGATGACCATGACCGGCCGCCAGATATCGGCAGAGGAAGCAAAAGCCTGGGGACTGGTTAACCACGTCTACAGACCGGCCGAGCTGATGGAAAAGGCTTTGGAGACCGCACGAGACATTGTCAAGAAAGGACCGGTCGCGCTGGAGCTGACCAAGGATACCATTCTGCGCGGACAGGATATGGATCTCGACAACGCCTGCGCCCTGGAAAGTAAAGCGTTTGGCCTGACTTTCTCGACCGAAGACCAGAAAGAGGGTATGTCGGCTTTTCTGGAAAAACGCGCCGCCAAGTTTCATGGCAAGTGACCCGCACAGGCGGGAGGCCGGGATCGCCCCCTCCTCCCGCGTCAGATTCCATGCTCCCCTCCCGCCGGACCCGCGCAAATACGCCGGCAACGAGCGGCGGGTGGAAAAACCCGCGCAACTGCGGGCAATTCCTGCAGCAGATGCTATTTTCTGTTGACCGGCACATAAAAAGTCTTTAGTGTTGCCCAAGTTATTTACGTTTACGTAAACGTAAATAAAAAAGCCACGTTGGCTGGAGCGGACACAGGTGTCTATAGCCGTTGTACAGCCTGCCCGCGGACGGTTGGAGGAGACGACATATATGGCTTTGAAAGACATCCTGGTCCACATCGACCATACGGACCCTTGCGAAAAGCGAGTCCGCATCGCTGTCGAGTTGGCCGTCAGCCAGGGCGCGGAACTGACCGGGCTCTATTCAAAAGCCAACGCCTTTATGGAATACCGCACCAGCGGACTGGACAAAAGGCGTGAAAAGCATGCCAAAGACAGTGAAAAGCTGCGCAACCGGTTCGCCCCGCTGGCGGAAAAGGCCGGCGTCAAGCTGAATTGGATCACCGCACCCTTCGACCGCAAGGATGACTTCGTCACCAACCAGGTGATCTTCTACACCCAGCACTTCGACCTGGTCATCGTTGGCCAGTATGACGTCGATATTCATGACGGCAGCATACCGGTGGACCTGGCCGAGCGGCTGGTGATGGAATCGGGCCGGCCGGTGCTGGTCGTCCCCTACGCCGGCAAATTCGAGACCCTGGGCAAGCGTGTCGTGGTCGCCTGGAACACCGCACGTGAGTCGGTGCGCGCACTGAACGACGCCATACCGATCATGTGCGGCGCCAAAAAGGTGAAGGTGGTTGCGATCAACCCGCGTCAGAAGGGAAAACGCCATGGCCAGATCCCGTCGGCCGACATCGTGCAGCACCTGATCCGGCACGGTGTCAATGCGATGGGCGACTATTTCGACACCAAGGGAGTCGACGAGGGCAACCTGCTGCTCAACATGGTCGCGGATGAGCACGCCGACCTGCTGGTCATGGGCGCTTATGGCACGCACCGCTTCCGCGAGCTGATTATGGGCGGTGCCACCAAGACTATTCTGGATCAGATGACCACCCCGGTGCTGATGTCGCACTGAACGAGTTCGCGACTCGGGCAACGACAGGCGCGGCTGGCAACAGCCGGCCAGAGAGAGCAAGGGGTTTCAAGCCGGCCGCAGTAAGCCGGCAGAAGACGCTACAGACGTCACAAGAATACTGGAGAGAGGAGTTGTGGGAATGTCGTCATCCCCTGAACGCACCAACGCATCCGGCACGGCGGAGCTGAACACTTTTCCCAAGCTGCTGCTGCACCATGCACAGACGCGCGGTGCCAAGATCGCGATGCGCGAGAAGGATCTCGGCATCTGGCAGGCATGGAGCTGGAGCCAGGTACTGGATGAGGTACGGGCACTGGCCTGCGGGCTGGCCGCGCTTGGCTTCAAGGCCGGTGACAAACTGGCCATCGTCGGCGACAACCGGCCGCGCCTCTATATGGGCATGGCAGCGGCCCAGTGCCTGGGCGGTATTCCGGTCCCGCTGTATCAGGACTCGGTTACCAAGGAGATGGCGTTCGTCATCGATAACGCCGATG
Source organism: Gammaproteobacteria bacterium (assembly GCA_020445405.1). GTDB lineage: Bacteria > Pseudomonadota > Gammaproteobacteria > Chromatiales > Chromatiaceae > HKST-UBA178. Next base: position 32,531 of record JAGRGQ010000007.1, read on the forward strand.
TCCGCTATGCCGTGGTGGAAGACCAGGAACAGGTGGACAAGCTGCTGGAAATACGCGAGGAGAATCCCTCGATCAAGCACATTCTGTTCGATGATCCCCGCGGCCTGCGGCACTACGACTACCCCTTCCTGGACAGCATCGACAAGGGGCAGGAAATGGGCCGCGAATACGACCAGGCCAATCCCGGCTTCTTCGAGCAATCCGCCAACAGTTCGGACGGCGGCGACATCGCCATCATGCTCTACACTTCCGGCACGACCGGCAATCCCAAAGGGGTGGTGCTGACCTATGACAACGTCATCATCACCGCCCGCAACGGCATCATTCGCGAAGGGTTGACCGAAAACGAGGAGGTGCTGGCCTATCTGCCGATGGCCTGGGTCGGCGACAACCTCTTCTCCTACGCCCAGTCGCTGGTGGCCGGTTTCACCGTCAACTGTCCGGAGAGCGGCGCGACCATTCTGACCGATCTGCGGGAAATCGGACCCACCTACTACTTCGCGCCGCCACGGGTGTACGAAAATATGCTGACCCAGGTGATGATCCGGATGGAGGACGCCAGCAGGATCAAGCAGCACCTGTTTCACTATTTCATGGATCTGGCCAAGCGCGTCGGCACCCGCATACTGGACAACAAAGAGGTCAGCGCGGGACAAAAGCTGCTCTACAAGCTGGGCGATTTCCTCATTTACGGCCCGCTGCGCGACGTGCTCGGCCTCAATCGCATCCGCCTCGCCTATACCGCCGGGGAGGCGATCGGACCGGAGATCTTCGACTTCTACCGCTCGCTCGGCATCAACATCAAGCAGCTGTACGGTCAGACCGAAGGAATGGTGTTCATCTGCGTACAGCCCGACGGCGAAGTATACCCGGACACGGTGGGCACGCCGGCGATAGATGTCGAGGTCAAGATACACGACAGCGGCGAAGTGCTGTACCGCAGCCCCGGCGTCTTCCACTCCTACTACAAGAACCCGGATGCGACCGCCGCGACCAAGACCGAGGATGGCTGGGTGTTTACCGGGGATGCCGGCTACTTCGCCGAAAACGGTCATCTGAAGATCATCGACCGCGCCAAGGATGTCGGCAAACTGCTGGACGGCACGATGTTCGCGCCCAAGTACATCGAGAACAAGCTGAAGTTCTTCTCGTTCATCAAGGAGGCGGTAGCCTTTGGCAATCAGCGCGAATACACCTGCATCTTCGTCAACATCGATCTGGAGGCGGTTGGCAACTGGGCCGAGCGGCGCAACCTGGCCTACTCCGGCTATATCGATCTGGCCGACCAGGACGAGGTGTATGAGCTGATTCAGGGATGCGTGGACAAGGTCAACGAGGATCTCTCGCACGATCCACTGCTGTGCAAATCCCAGATCAGGCGTTTTCTGGTGCTGCACAAGGAGCTGGATGCGGATGACGGCGAGCTGACGCGTACCCGCAAGGTGCGACGCTCTTTTATCGAAGAGCGCTACGCGCCGCTGGTGGAGGCGCTCTACGCCGGCGTGCCCAAGTGCCATATCGAAACCCAGGTGAAATTCGAGGATGGCCGCACCGGCATGCTGGCGGCGGACGTCAAGATCCGCGAAGCCAAACAGTTCACTCCAGTGGCCAAAGCCAGTTGAACCGGGAGCAGACGATGCACGAACGCAAACTAGGTGACGTGGTGCTGCAGGCGGAAGGCATTTCGCTGTCGTTCGGTGCGATGCGGGTGCTGAATAACGTCAGTTTCGACGTGCACCAGGGCGAGATTCGCTCCATTATCGGACCCAACGGCGCCGGCAAAAGCTCCATGCTGAACGTCATCAACGGCGTCTACCATCCACAGCAGGGCAGCATCACCTACCGCGGTGAAACCCGCCAGCAGATGAAGGTGCACCAGGCCGCTGCACAGGGGATTGCCCGAACCTTTCAGAACATCGCGCTGTTCAAGGGCATGAGCACGTTGGACAACATCATGACCGGACGCAACCTGAAGATTAAATCCAACATGCTGCAGCAGGCTGTTTACTGGGGCAAAGCGCAGAAAGAGGAGATCGAACACCGCAGGAAAGTGGAGGAGATTATCGACTTTCTCGAGATACAGGCGATTCGCAAAACACCGGTCGGAAAACTGCCTTATGGCATGCAGAAACGGGTGGAGCTGGGCCGGGCGCTGGCGGCCGAGCCCGATCTGCTGCTGCTGGACGAACCCATGGCCGGCATGAATGTGGAAGAGAAGGAGGATATGTGCCGCTTCGTGCTCGATATCAACGACGAGTTCGGCACCACCATCATTTTGATCGAGCACGACATGGGTGTGGTCATGGACCTCTCCGACCGGGTCGTGGTGCTCGACTACGGCAATCAGCTGGCGGATGGTCCACCCGATGTGGTGCGCAGCAACCAAGCGGTCATCGACGCCTATCTCGGCGTATCCAACTAGGGCCCGGGGCCTGTTAACACTATGCGAATAGAACAAGACGTCTTAAAAATTTTACTCGCCGCGCTGCTGCTGATGGCGGCCATCCCCTGGACCGCCGGCAAGCTGTCCAGCGACATCTTCTTCGAATGGCCGTTCTTCTTCGAGGTCGCGATCGGCGGACTGCTGGCCGGTGTCATGTATTCGCTGGTGGCACTCGGATTCGTGCTGATCTTCAAGGCTTCCGGTGTGTTCAACTTCAGCCAGGGCGCGATGGTGCTGTTCTCGGCGCTGACACTGGTGGGACTCAATGAGCTGGGTGTGCCGATCTGGCTGGCGATCGTTTTCACCCTCGCAATCATGGTGGTGCTGGCCGTGGTCATCGAGCGCGTGGTGCTGCGGCCGCTGGTCAACCAGGAGCATATCATCCTGTTCATGGCCACCATCGGCATCACCTACTTCCTGGACGGGTTCGGCCAGACGCTGTGGGGCTCGGAAGTCAAGCTGCTCGACCTGGGTATTCCCAACAGTCCGGGGCTCTATTTCGGCGGTCAGATTCTGATCAACGATTTCGACCTGGTCGCTGCATTGATCGCCGGTATCCTGGTGATCAGCCTGGCCTTCTTCTTCCAGTACACGCGCATCGGCCGCGCCCTGCGCGCGGTGGCGGATGACCATCAGGCCGCGCTGAGCATCGGCATCCCGCTGAAGCACATCTGGGTCATCGTCTGGGCGGTGGCCGGCATCGTCGCGCTGGTGGCCGGCATCATGTGGGGCAGCAAGCTCGGCGTGCAGTTCTCGCTCGCGTTGATCGCATTGAAGGCGCTGCCGGTGCTGATATTGGGCGGCTTCACCTCGGTGCCCGGCGCGATTATCGGCGGCTTGATCATCGGCGCCGGCGAGAAACTGGCGGAAGTGTTCATAGCGCCCATGATTGGCGGCGGTATCGAAGACTGGTTTGCCTACATGCTGGCGCTGGCATTTCTGGTATTCCGCCCGCAGGGGCTGTTCGGCGAAAAGATCATCGAGAGGGTGTAAGGCTATGCTTTATCGCGAAGCTGGCGAATTCAAGGCAACCTATCAGGCGGACCAGGCGATCCTGACCATCCGCCAGGACCGCTGGTTCATGCTGGCGCTGATGGTGATAGCCTTCCTGGTTATCCCGTTGATCTCCAGCGAATATTGGCTGGGAACCATCATGCTGCCGTTCCTGATTCTGGCGCTGGCCGCGCTGGGGTTGAACGTGCTGACCGGCTATGCCGGACAGTTGAGCCTCGGTACCGGAGGATTCATGGCCACCGGCGCTTTCGCGGCCTACAAACTGGCCACCAGTTTCCCCGATCTGCATATCTTCCTGGTGATCCTGCTGGCGGGCGGTATAACCGCCGTCGCCGGGCTGCTGTTCGGCATTCCGTCGCTGCGCATCAAGGGCTTTTACCTGGCGGTCGCCACCCTCGCCTCTCAGTTCTTCCTGATCTGGATGTTCAATAAGTTCGGCTGGTTTACCAACTACAGCGCCTCGGGTGTCATCTCGGCACCCCCGATGGCAGTGATTGGAGACAGCTATGTCACCGGTCCCTATGCCACCGCCGAAGCCAAGTATCTGTTCGTACTGAGCATCGTGGTGCTGTTTGCGCTGATGACCAAGAATCTGGTGCGCTCCAACATCGGTCGCGAATGGATGGCGGTGAGAGACATGGATATCGCCGCCGAAATCATCGGCATCAGGATGCTGCCGACCAAGCTGAAGGCATTCGCCTACAGCTCGTTTCTGTGCGGCATCGCCGGCGCGCTCTGGGCTTTCGTCTATACCGGCTCGGTGGAGCCGCTGGCATTCGACGTAAACCGCTCTTTCCAGATTCTGTTCATGATCATCATCGGCGGTCTGGGTTCCATCATGGGTGCCTTTCTGGGCGCGGGTTTTATCGTGCTGCTGCCCATTTTCCTGAATAACGCGCCGCACTGGATCGGGCTCAACATTCACGTGGACCTGATCTCGCACATCGAGTTCATGGTGTTCGGCGCATTGATCATCTTCTTCCTGATCGTCGAGCCGCACGGGCTTGCGCGACTGTGGCAGCTGCTGAAGGAGAAGCTGCGCCTATGGCCCTTCCCCTACTAGTTTCGGGCGGCCACCTATAATTGGAAGGTTACTTGTATCGTTCAACTGGAGGATAACCAACGTGAGTATAAAGCGAATAAAAACCAGCATTATTGCGGCCGCGGTCATCAGCGGCCTGATCGGCGCTTCGGCGGCACTGGCCGCGGACAGCCAGTTTGTCGGTTCATTGGTCTATCGTACCGGCCCCTACGCACCCGGCGGCATTCCCTGGGCCGACGGCTTCGCCGATTATATCGAGCTGCTCAACGCGCGTGACGGCGGCATCAACGGCGTCAAGCTGGAACTCGAGGAGTGCGACACCGCCTACAATACCGACAAGGGCGTGGAGTGCTACGAGCGGCTGAAAAACAAGGGCAGCACCGGCATGCCTGCTGTAATGCCGCTGTCGACCGGAATCACCTATGCGCTGCTGGACCGCGTGGTGGCGGACAAGATCCCGCTGATCACCTCCGGCTACGGCCGTGCCGATGCCGCGGATGGACGCATCTTCCCGTATGTTTTCGTACCGCCGGCCACCTACTGGGGTGGCGCCGACATCGCCATCAACTACATCGCCAACCAGGAGGGCGGCTACGGCAATCTGAAGGGCAAGAAGATCGCATTGGTCTACCACGACTCCGCCTACGGCAAGGAGCCGATCAAGACCCTGCAGGCACTGGCATCTCAGTATGGCTTCCAGTTCTCCGAATTCCCGGTCCCGCATCCAGGTCTGGAGCAGAAGGCCACCTGGCTGAAGATCGGACGACAGCTGCGTCCCGATTACGTATTGATGTGGGGCTGGGGCGTGATGAACGCCACCGCGATCAAAGAAGCCGCAGCGGTCGGTTTCCCGCGTGAGAAATTTATCGGCGTCTGGTGGTCCGGTAATGATGCGGACATGATCCCTGCGGGCGACGCGGCAAAGGGTTACAAATCCCTGCAGTTCAACGGTGTGGGATCGGATTTCGGTGTCCACAAGCAGATCAAGAGCGAACTCTATGAGAAGGGCAAGGGTTCCGCGAAATCGGCGGAAAACACCGGCGAGGTGGCGTATAACCGAGGACTTCAGAGTGCCTTCATCCTGACCGAGGCACTGCGGGGTGCGATGGCCGAGTACGGCAACAAGCCAATGACCGGTGAGCAGGTGGCATGGGCGATGGACCGGCTGGACATCAGCGCAGATCGTTTGAAAGAGGTCGGTGCGGACGGACTGTTCGACCCGATCAAACTGAGCTGTGCCGATCATCTGGGCAAGGGCCGCGCCAAGGTGACCCAGTGGGACGGCAGCAAGTGGGTGGCGATCAGCGACTGGATCGAACCCCATGCGACGATGCTGCGCTCCATGTACGAGGCTTCCGCCGCGGCTTACGCCAAAGAGAAGGGCATCACGCCGCGCGACTGCAAATAAGCGGTCAAAGCCGATGTAACAACAGCCTCCCCCGGGGTCGATCGACCCCGGGGGTTTCCCCAGCTGACAGAATAATGACGGGCCCGGCATGGCAGACAACGACAAAGCCTTCCTGACGATCAACAATATCGAAGTGATCTACGACCACGTCATACTGGTGCTCAAGGGCGTCTCGCTCGAAGTGCCGAAAGGCGGCATAGTCGCGCTGCTGGGCGCCAATGGGGCCGGCAAATCCACCACTTTAAAGGCGATCTCGAACCTGCTCGGTGCCGAGCGCGGAGACGTGACCAAAGGCAGCATCGAGTACAAAGGCGAACAGGTGCACAACCTGAATCCGGCTGACCTGGTCAAACGGGGTATTGTGCAGGTGATGGAGGGCCGCCACTGCTTCGAACATCTTTCCATCGAAGAGAATCTGCTGACCGGCGCCTACACCCGCAGCGACGGCCGCAAGGCGATTTCCGATGACATGAAGCTGGTCTACGACTATTTCCCACGGCTCTACGAACGCCGTTCGAGCCAGGCCGGCTACACCTCCGGCGGCGAACAGCAGATGTGCGCCATCGGCCGGGCACTGATGGCGCGGCCGGATATGATCCTGCTCGACGAACCATCCATGGGTCTGGCGCCGCAGCTGGTCGAGGAGATCTTCGAAATCGTCAGAAAACTGAATCAGAACGAAGGGGTCAGCATTCTGCTTGCCGAACAGAACACCAACATTGCCCTCAGATATTCGGATTACGGCTACATCATGGAGAACGGCCGGGTGGTGATGGAGGGCAATGCCGGGGAGCTGGGTGAAAACGAGGACGTGAAGGAGTTCTATCTCGGCATCTCCACCGAGGGACGCAAGAGCTTTCGCGATGTCAAACACTACCGCCGCCGCAAACGCTGGCTGACTTAGATAATTGGATAATTGGGGTCAGAGTCGAATTAGCGAGGCTAATTCGACTCTGACCCCAATTGGATGCACAAGAACAGACAAAAATGACCGACTACTACGATTCACTCGAAACCCGCGACCCGGCCGAGCGCGACCGGGAGCTGATTGGCCAGGTTGCCGCACAGATTGCGCACGCCAAATCAGCCGCCCCGGCCTATGCCAAGCGCTTTGCCGACCTGGAGGCTGCCGACATCGACTCCGGCCCAGCCATTGCCAGACTGCCGCTGACGCGTAAAACCGAGCTGCTTGCGCTGCAGCGGGAGAATCCCCCATTTGGCGGTTTCTCAGCCGTTTCCGGTGCCGCGCTCTCGCATATCTTCGCCTCCCCCGGCCCGATCTACGAGCCGGGCAGCAGACGTGCCGATTTCTGGCGCTTCGCGCGCGCCCTGTTCGCCGCAGGCTTCCGCAGCGGGGACATCGTGCACAACTGCTTCTCCTACCATCTGACGCCGGCCGGTGCGATGGTCGAGAGCGGTGCCCATGCACTCGGCTGCACCGTCATCCCGGCCGGTGTCGGCCAGAGCGAACTGCAGGCGCAGACCATCGCCGATCTGCGACCCGACGGCTACGTCGGTACACCCTCCTTTCTGAAAATCATTCTGGAGAAGGCCGATGAGCTGGGCCTGGATGTCGGCAGCATCCGCAAAGGCCTGGTCAGCGGTGAGGCGCTGCCGCCCCCGTTGCGGGAGGGTTTCAGCACGCGCGGCATCGATCTGTATCAATGCTATGCCACCGCTGATCTCGGCGTCATCGCCTATGAGTCGGAAGCGCGTGAGGGCTTGGTCATCGATGAGGGGATCTACCTGGAGATCGTGCGGCCCGGCAGCGGCGACACCGTCAGCGACGGCGAAGTCGGCGAGGTGGTGGTCACCAGCCTCAACCCGGACTATCCGCTGATCCGCTTTGCCACCGGAGACCTCTCCGCGATTCTCCCCGGCAGCAGCCCCTGCGGCCGCACCAATCGCCGGATCAAGGGGTGGATGGGGCGCGCCGATCAGACCGCAAAGGTACGGGGCATGTTCATTCACCCGGAACAGGTGAATAAGGTGATCAAACGGCATCCGGAGATCATCCGCGCCAGACTGGTTGTGGACTGGGTCGATCAGAGCGACCGTATGCGGCTGCTGTGCGAAGTCGGGCAAGGGGATGCTCAACTGGCGGCGGCGATCGACGAGAGCATTCGGGATGTCTGCAAAGTGCGCGGAGAGACCGAATTTGTCGCCGTCGGCTCGCTTGCCAACGATGGCAAAGTCATCGACGATATCCGCAGCTACGACTGATCCAGCGCCATGCCCGCAAACAAACTGCTGAGCGGTTACAATGTGCTGGACCTCTCTCAGTACATCCCGGGCCCCTATGCCGCACGCTCGCTGGCGGATCTCGGTGCACAGGTCATCAAGATCGAACCACCCGCCGGTGACCCGATGCGCAATTTCATTTGTGCCGGCAATGAGGGAGAGGCTTCGCCCATTTACCGGCACCTCAACCGGGGTAAAACAATTGCTGTACTGAACCTCAAAAATACCCAGGACAAGCAGCATCTGGCCCGGCTGCTGCGCGGAGCGGACGTTCTGCTTGAATCTTACCGTCCCGGCGTTATGGCCCGGCTCGGTTTTGATCGGGACCGTTTGCAGGCCATCAATCCCAGGCTGGTGCACTGCGCCCTTTCCGGGTTCGGGCAGACCGGACCGTTCCGCGACCGCGCGGGACACGACCTGACCTACTGTGCGGTTGCCGGCGCGCTGTGCGCCTCCGGCACAGAAAAGCAGCCGGTATTGACTTATCCACCTGTAGCCGACCACGCTGGAGCCATGCAGGCGGTAAACGCGGTGCTGGCCGCGCTGCTGCACAGGGAGCGAAGCGGCAGGGGGGCCTTTCTCGATATCAGCCTCACCGAGTCCATTCTCGCCTGGCAGTACGTGGGACTCTCCGAATCACAGCATGAAACCCGGCAACTGCGCGAACGGTTGCTACTGAACGGCGGCGCGGCCTGCTACAACATCTATACCACCTCCGATGGAAGATTCGTGACGCTGGCGGCATTGGAAACGAAGTTCTGGAAAGCGTTCTGTTGCCAGACGGATCACCCGGAATGGATTGCAAGGCACCAGGAACCGCTACCGCAGAAGGATCTGATAGCCGAGTTGCAGGCGCTCTTTTCCACCCAGCCGCTGTCTGCATGGCAAAACCTGCTGGCAGAGACGGATTGCTGCTTCGAGCCGATTCCGGCGTTCAATGAAATCGCAACTCACCCCCAATTTGAAGCACGGGCTTCCATCACCGGCGTACAACCCGGATATCCGGGCTGGATCAACGGGGAGCCTGTGGAGACAGCGTCCGATTACGTTGAGCTGGCTGCCGGAGAGACGCCTTTGTGGCGTTGACAGTTGTGCTGCCGATGCACGGAAGAAAAAACGGGGTCTTACCCGTATCGATCGGCGCGCCTTTTCACGGCGCACCGACTGGTACAGGCTAAATTCAATTATTGAATTCGCTTCAACTCTCGCAACGCTGCCGGGGGTGCCGGGAAACAGCGATTTTTCTCGCGTTTCCTGCGGCCTGGCCAGAACTGCTCCCGCTGACCGCTAACCGATGCTGACCTGCGGCAGTTCAGGCGCCTCGACTTCGCCGCTTTTGGCCGGTGCCATCACCGTTGCGTCGCCTTTCACCACCAGCTTGTCATCCTGATTGAACACTTCGGTGTCGATGGTGACCCACTTCTTCTCATCCTGTTTTCCGGATACCGTCAGTTTCACGGTCAGTGTGTCACCCAATAAAACCGGCCGGCGGAAACTCAGATTCTGACCGAGATAGATGGTTCCGGGACCAGGCATGACCATGGCCAGCGCCGCCGAGATCAGACCGGCAGACCACATGCCATGTGCGATTCGGGTCTTGAACGGCGTCCCTTTCGCGAACTCCTCGTTGAGGTGCACCGGATTGACGTCGCCGGAGGTGCGGGCAAAGAGCACCAGATCCTCTTCAGTCAGGGTTTTGGAAAAGGTTGCCGTTTGACCGATCTCCAGTTCATCGTAGGAAATGCTCTTTATTGTTTTCAAGGTTTTTTACTCCGTGCTGAGTCCTAGCTTACGCAGATGCTGACGTACATTCTGTTGCGCCAGCGGAAGCAACTTACGATCCAGTCCAACATAAATGGACGCAACCATCTCATCGATACTGCTCCCGCTTTGGTGGAGGGATTCGATCTGCCGTTCACGCGCCATCCGATGCGCGAACACCTGTTCAAGCAGCCAGGTTTCCCCGGCAGGAAGACCGTGTGCCGGAATTATAACCCCGGGCTTCAGTGAAATCACCCGTTGCAGGCTGTTCAGGTAAGCACGCATCTCCCCTTCCGGTTCCGGAATGACCACACTGCCCTGGGTTTGCACCAGATCGCTCACCATGAACCATGCATAATCTTCAGGGGCGAGCCCGAGCATGCCGTCATCATGACCCGGCAGATAGTGAGCCCGAACCTCACGGCCCTGCCAGCGGGTAACGACGTCACCCTCCTGCAGGGTCGCGACGCTGACACCGTCCAGGTAGCCGGCCCCGTACGAGGCCCTGAGACGCTGTTCGGTGCGCGCCGAGCAGAGAATGGGCAGTCCCAACCGCCGCGCGAGATCCGGCGCCTGCTGGTGATGATCGCGATGATGGTGTGTAATCAGGATACGGTCCACCGGATACCTTTGCAGCGTGCGCAGCAGTTTATCGTAGCTGTCGCCGTCCTTCGGAGACGGGTCGACAAGGCAGACCGGGCAATCCGGGTCGCCCAGCCGCAGCGCGTTCGTGAACCTGGCGGGAGGCAGTGTCAGCGACGGCACCGGAATGAGACCCACCCCCGTGATCAGCTCCAGATAAGGCAACTCACTCTCTTCGTCGTAAACGATATTGATTGGATCCACGCGTTGCGCCGCCATGTCGGCCGCCAGCGTTTGCACAATATTCCGCGTTGGTGCGACCATCAGCGTCTCTCCGCTCATGAACTGCCGCCACAACTCACCGCCCTGCACCCAACCGGCCCAGGCAATCTCCTCGCTGTCCGGCGTGAACGCCGGTTTTCGATTCAATTCGATTTTGTAGTGCGGAACGCTGAAGCGCACCGCCGCAAAGCTGGGCGTTACCGCGGTACCGAGCAACGCAATGGAACGGACCTCGCCCCGCATCAGTGCCGATTCCAGATCGAAACCGATCTCCTCCTGCAGCTCCCGGCAAAGCGCGCGTATCTGATACGCCGGAAACGCGTTCAGTTTCGGGTGATCGAACGCATGCTCCGAGTCCCCTTTATCGACTTTCCCGCCGGGGAAAGCGATATATCCGGGAAACGCGAGCAGATGGGGCTGCCGCCGGACAGCGAACAGCTGATCGCCGTGAACGAGTACCGCTGAGACTGCTTCACGCATGGCGTAATCCCGACAGTTTGAGGATGATCCGATCGCCCGGCAGTTGATCGGCTCAGCCTGTGATTCGATCTTTCAGTGCTGCGACCGCGGAGGTCGAGGCCGGTTTGTAAGTCAACTCGACCCGGGTGCCCTCTCCCGGCTCGCTCTCGATACGGAAAGTGCCGCCCAGCCGCTTGGCCCGCTCCGCCATGATGGAGAGGCCGATATGTTCACCCGGACTGCCAACCGGCTTGGTATCCAGAAAGCCCACACCGTCATCCTCCACCAGCAGCAGGTATTCTCCATCCAGATTGCAGGTCAACAGAATTCTCACGGTCTGCGCGTGCGCATGTTTACGGATATTGGCGAGACTCTCCTGAACGATGCGCAGCATCTGCATCTCCTCGCTGGCACCGAGATGCACACTCCGGCAATTGCACTGAAAGAAGATGGAGATACCGGTCTCCTGGCGGAAACGACTGGCCAGCTTCTCCAGTGCCGGCAGCAGTCCCCGTTGATCCAGCGGCGCGCGAAAGCTGTTGAGCAGCTCGCGCAGCTCGGTATGCGCCTCGTCCAGCCCGCCGCGTATCCTGTGAATCTCCCGGCGGGCCCGTCCGTCCACGGACACCTCCTGTTCCAGAGTCTCCTCCAGCATCCGCACCTGGTAGCGCAGACTCGCCAGCGTCTGTGCCAGCGAGTCGTGCAGCTCGTTTGCCAGCGCGGTCCTCTCCTCGACAATGGAGAGGCGGTGCGCCTCTGCATCCGAGCGCTGCTTCGCAATGGCGATGCCGAGATGATTGCCGATAGTGGCGCTGAGCTCCATCAGATCTTCACGCCCTTTCATTATGGAACGGGGCACGAAGATGCGGAACATCCCCAGGATATCGCCGTGAAAATTGAGCGGGACCGTGACCTCTTCCAGTTCATCCGGACTGTACATCCGGCGCCCGTTGCGAACCGAGCAGGCCTTGGCGTCGTGTTCGCACAGGATATCCCCGCTGGAGAGCGCTTTTCCGCACTGACAGAGCGGCACCGGCAGCTGCTCCTTTTCGGTAAGCAGCTTCTCATCCGGGTCGATGCTGCCGACCAGCCGCATATGCCCTGAAGTACTGATCACCTGCACGACCGCGGAGCGGCCGTGCAGCATATTCTTGACCACCCGCAGCAGGCGGACCAGGAGCTCGTCCATGTCGTCCACCTGATTGATTTTCGCGGCCACGTCGTAGAGTATCTTGAGCGATGCCGTCTGCTGACTGAGCTGCCGGGTCTGGCGCGCAACCCGGTTGTCCATATCTTCGTAGAGATCGATCAACTCACCGCTAAGGCTGTCCAGATCGCGGGTGACCGGTCCCAGCACGCCCACCTCCTGCAGCGGCAGATTGGACCATACCCCGCCCTCGCAGACGTCGGCGACCGCACTCTCCAATTCGGCCAGCGGCTTCAGAAGCTGGCTGTGCAAGCGGTTGCTTCCAACCAGTATCGCGGCCATCGCAAGCGCCCCGCATACCAGCAGCAGCCCCGCCAGGCCCTCCCCCGTCGCAATCCCCAGAAACAGCAGGATTCCCATCCCGATAATGACAACGAGCACAGCCAGCAGGATACCGAGCGGTCCCAGCAGACGGCCGACCACCAGTATACGCAGCACCGGCGAACCGCTAAGCAGCCGGGCAACCGCTCCTTTCAGCGAATTGTGCATGTCGCTCCACTTCCCGCTTGTCCTGAGTGACTATCTTATCGTGATTGCGCTCGAGCCACAGCAAACGCCCCGATACCCCTGGCGAAAAACTGCCTGCCGCACCGAAAACAGGCGGAGAATCCGCTGTTATCTACAGACCCGGGAGTCGGCATTCGGTTCAGTTGCCGCAAACTGCGCAAGCGCAACGCAGGCCGGTGAGAAATTTTTTTTCATCCGCACCCGGCCCTACCCATCAGGGAGCGCACCGCCTCCAGCCGCTTGAGCCGAAGCATGCGGCCGAGTTCCGCCCCCTCCAGTCCGCTGCGCTGCAGCGCAGCCGGCGTTATGGCCGCGACCGAATCCAGCGCCCGCAGAACCAGTTCATGCGTCTGCGCCAGATCGGGCCAGAGCGCATCCGCCGCGCAGAGAAATGCCTTCAGTCCCGCGGCGGAGTGCAGCGCTCTGGTCGCCCCGATTAGTTCCAGCAGCCGCGCCGGGTCCCCCGCCGAGGCCTCGCGGTAGACCGGCGCCATCCTGAGGGTCAGCTTCAGCAGCTCGAGACACGGCTTCTCCACCCTGAGTTCTCCCACCGCCCCCGCCGCATCTCCTGCGGTTACTGCGGCGTGGTAAAAAGCCACCGCAAAACGGACTCCGGTGCCGGCATCCTGCCGCACCGCCCGCTGCAGCGCGGCCACCATCGGGCACTCCGCGTTTTTCACGTGGCTGTCCTGCCGCGGCAGCGACCGGTCAAGCGCCGGCAACAACCGCACCAGTGCGCCGCAGCTGTGCAGCACCTGAAAGAAGCGCCAGGGCTGATCTTCCGGCAGCGCCTGTTTCATCTCCTGCCAGATGCGTTCCGGCTGCAGTGTCTCCAGCTCCGCGGATGCCGCCATCGTACGCAGCAGCTTTTGGGTGCCGTGACTGACCCGGAAACCCCAGCGCCCGAGCCTGGCGGCAAAACGGGCGACCCGCAGCAGCCGCACCGGATCTTCAACGAAGGCTGGCGAGATGTGGCGCAGCAGCCCTGCGTTCAGGTCGCTCTGACCGCCGAACGGATCGACCAGGTTACCGGTTTCATCCTCCGCGATGGCGTTGATGGTCAGATCGCGCCTGATCAGATCCTGCTCCAGCGTGACATCGGGACCGGCGTCTATGGAAAAGCCTTTGTAGCCCGGCCCCGTTTTCGTTTCGCGCCGGGCCAGCGCGTACTCCTCGCCCGTTTCAGGATGCAGAAAAACCGGGAAATCAACGTCCGCGCGCCGATATCCCCGCTGCAGCATGACGCTTTCGCTGGCCCCCACAACGACCCAGTCGCGGTCGCGCACCGGCAGGCCGAGCAACCGGTCGCGCACTGCCCCGCCGACCAGATAGATCCGCATTACACCGTCTCCATCCGCTGCCTGTTCTCCTGCTGCTGCAGCAGCCACATCTCGCTGTAGACACCCCCCTTGGCAAGCAGCTGCCGGTGGCTGCCCTGTTCGATAATGCACCCCTCCTCCATCACCAGAATGCGGTCTGCATCGACCACGGTGGAGAGCCGGTGGGCGATCACCAGCGTGGTGTGATTGGCGGCGACCTGGCGCAGCGTCTCCAGTATCGCCTGTTCGGTCTTGCTGTCCAGAGATGAAGTCGCCTCGTCGAATACCAGAATTCTGGGCTTTTTCAGGATCGCCCGGGCGATCGCGATGCGCTGTTTCTCACCGCCGGACAGCTTCAGTCCCCGCTCACCCACCAGCGTTTCGTAGCGCTTCGGCAGGCGCTCGATGAAATCCCGGATGCAGGCGACATCGGCGGCGGCCTCGATCTCCTCGCGGCCGGCATCGTATCTGCCGTAGACAATATTGTAGCGGATGGTGTTGTTGAACAGCACGCTGTCCTGGGGCACTATCGCGATCCCCCGGCGCAGGCTCTGCTGCGTCACATCCCGTATATCCTGTCCGTCGATTGTCACCCGTCCGCCGGTCACGTCGTAAAAACGGAACAGCAGCCGCGCCAGCGTCGATTTGCCCGCGCCGCTATGCCCCACCACCGCGACCTTCTCCCCCGGCCGCACGACAAAATCGATCTGCCGCAGTATTTCGCGGTCGTCCTGGTAGGCGAATGCCACGTTTTCAAACCTGATCTCCCCCTGGTCCAGCCGCAGCTCGCGGGCATCCGGCTTGTCCCGGATCTCCGGCTTCCTGTCCAGCAGCTTGAATATCAGGTCCATATCGGCCAATGAGTATTTTATCTGCCGGTAGATCATTCCGAGGAAATTGAGCGGAATGAAAAGCTGCAGCATAAAGGCGTTGACCAGCACCAGATCGCCGATTGTCATCGTGCCGTCGACCACACTGGCAGTCGCATAAAACATGATCAGCGTAACCCCCAGCGCGATGATCGCCCCCTGCCCGAAATTGAGCAGGGACATCGATGTCTGGCTCTTGACCGCGACGCCCTCCCAACTGTCCAGACTGCGGTCGAAGCGCTCGAGTTCCAACTGCTCGTTACCAAAATATTTGACTGTCTCGTAGTTGATCAGACTGTCCACCGCCTGCGCGTTCGATTCCGACTCCAGCCTGTTCATCTGGTGGCGGAAGTCCATCCTCCACTCGGTCACCGCCAGCGTAAACGCGATGTACACCGCCACCGTCGAAAAGGTGATCAATGTGAACACCGGCGCGTACTGGCTGAACATAATCACGGCAACCAGAGAGAACTCCACCAGCATCGGAAAAATACTGAATACCATGTAGTTCAGTATCGAGCTTACACTGCGGGTGCCGCGCTCCAGGTCGCGGCTGATGGCGCCGGTCCGGCGCTCCAGGTGAAAGCGCAGCGACAGACTGTGCAGATGCGCCAGCACCCGGGTCGAGAGGCGCCGCATCGCGTGATAACGCACCCGGGCGAAGACAACGTCGCGCAGCTCATTGAAAAGCGAACTGCTCAAACGCAGCGCGCCGTAGGCGATCAGCAGCGCCACCGGCACCACCAATAACTCCTGTGCCCGGTCCAGGTTGTCCACGATCTGTTTGAGCAGGACCGGAATTCCCACATTGGCCAGCTTGGCAAGCACCAGGCAGACCAGCGCGAACAGCGCCCGCCCGCGATACTCCCAGAGAAACGGCAGCATCGACCGCAGATTGTGCCAGTCGCGTCTGTCTTTATGGGGCTTCGACTGGTTGGAGATGTGGTGCGCCATGTCAGGGCCTGTTAACAGCAGCCGCAAACACGGCTAAAATCGGAAACAAATCACTTGTAGAGGCTGTCGGACTTGACGCTGTTTGGCTGTAAATCGCTGGATAACGATCAACTCAGCTTATCGAACTCGTTTAACAGGCCCGCTGTTCGCCCCGTACGATAAGCTGAATTGATTCACCCCGGCGATTTTCGCTTCAATACAGATGAATCCGAAAGTCTCCCAGATCCGGATTCTATAGGAAACCGGCAGTAAAAAACGCGCCTTTTATCGAGGCTTGCGGCAGCGCCGGATCGACCAGCCGGTTTCCGCACGGACACTATCTACCGGAGGGGCCGATGACCCAGGACTGCAGCTACAACGAATTACACCCGCTACAGGTATTGGACGACAGTATGGAACCGGAGTTTCCGCGCAATTGCATCATCGTGATCGAACCGTCGGAAGTGTGCGCCACCGGCGCCTACGTCATCGTAAACCTGGGCGATGAGCGCTGGTTTCGTCAGTACGTCAGGTATGCCGATGGCAGCCAGAAGCTGAAGGCCGTCAACCCGGTGTATCCGGATATTCCCATCGAGAGCGGCCAGTTCAAAATCGAAGGGGTCGTCGTCCAGCGCAACGTCAGACGCAAAATCAAACATTACCACCCCTATCGGCCAGACAACGGCATCGAGTTGCGATAGCCATTCCGGCAATCGGCGCTGGCCGCAGAAACTCTGGATAATATGACTCTGGTCCCCTATGTTTGAGACAACTCACTGTTGCGGTTTATCCGAATGAGAACAAAGCGGCTGGACATCACACTGGCAGAGGCCGGGACCCTTTCCGGCCTTTTTCGTCAACGTATTCTGAAAACCCCGGATCACGTCGCCTACCGCCACTATGACAGCGAAGCCGGCGTCTGGAGGGATACGACCTGGAAAGAGATGGGTGAGGCTGCCGCGCGCTGGCAGACCGCATTGACCGGCGAGGGACTGCAGCCGGGCGACCGGGTCGGCATCATGATGCCGAACTGCCGTGAATGGGTGATGTTCGATCAGGCGACGATGGGACTCGGCCTGATCAACGTCCCGCTGTTCTACAATGACCGCGGCGGAAACGTGGCCTATATCGCCCGGGATGCAGCGCTGCGTCTGCTGGTCATCCAGGGCGAGGAGCAGTGGCGGCGTCTCGAACCGGTGTTGGAGTCGCTCTCCAGCGTTAAAAAAATCATCTCGCTGCAGCCCATTGCCGGCAGCGGCGGCGACAACCGTCTCTGCCCCGCATCGGCGTGGCTGCCGGAGCGCGGCGACAGGTTTCTGGTGAATGCGGATATCGATCCGGACGGCGCCGCCACCGTTGTCTACACCTCCGGCACCACCGGCCACCCCAAGGGGGTGATGCTCAGTCACAACAACATCCTGTGCAACGCGTTCGACGCGCTGATGACCACCAACGCCGGCAGCGGCGACATCATGCTCTCCTTTCTGCCGCTGTCGCATATGCTGGAACGGACCGCGGGCTACTATCTGGCCATGCTCGGGGATATGACGGTGGCCTATGCGCGCTCCGTGCCGCTGCTGGCGGAGGATCTGGTCGCTATCCGGCCGACCGTTCTGATCAGCGTGCCGCGCATCTACGAGCGGATATACGCGAGAATACAGGAGGGTCTTGCCGCCAAACCGGCGATCGTCCGCACACTCTTCAATCTCGCGGTCGATGTGGGATGGAGGCGTTTTCTCTATCTGCAGCACAGGCGCAACTGGTCGGCCTCCCTGCTGTTGTGGCCGCTGCTGGAAAAGCTGGTGGCCGGAAAAGTGGTGGAAAAGCTGGGCGGACGGCTGCAGTTCGCGATCAGCGGCGGCGCGCCGCTGCCGATGCCGGTCGCCCGGGTTTTTCTTGCACTGGGCGTGCCGCTGATCCAGGGATACGGGCTGACCGAGTCCAGCCCGGTGCTTGCGGTCAACCAGGTCGAGGATAATGTACCGGAGAGCGTCGGCAAAGCACTGGCCAACGTCGAACTGCGCATCGGCAAGGAGAACGAGCTGCTGGCGCGCGGCCGCCCGGTCATGCTCGGCTTCTGGAGCAGGGCGGAGGAGACCGCCCGGGTGATCGATGCGGCGGGCTGGCTGCACACCGGCGATATCGCCAGCATCGACGAGCAGGGGTATGTCTATATCACCGGCCGCCTCAAGGACATCATCGTGCTCGCGAATGGCGAAAAGGTTTCACCTGCGGATATGGAGCTGGCGATCTCCATGGATCCGCTGTTTGAACAGGTGATGGTGATCGGCGAAGGGAGGCCGTTTCTCGCGGCATTGGTGGTACCGGAGCAGGGGCAGTGGAAAAAACTGATGTCCGAATTGGGCATGGAGCCGGATTCAGCCGCCTGTTACCACGACGCCGGGGTGGCCGGAGTCGTCCTGCAGCGGATCTGCGACCGGCTGCACGATTTCCCGGGTTACGCGCAGATACGCGCGATTGCACTGCTCAGCGAGCCCTGGAGCGTGGAGAACGGGCTGCTCACACCGACGCTCAAGACCCGGCGCAACCAGGTGCTGGCGCATTTTGAGAACGAAGTGCATCGGTTATACCTGGGGCACTGACGCAACGGACATCGTCTCTACAGCAGGACAGGATATGCTAGCGCCCGAATGGATATTGTCCTTTTTGTTTTTGGGCGCTTTCGCCGGGTTTATGGCGGGACTGCTGGGTATCGGCGGCGGTGGAATAATGGTGCCGGTGCTGACATCGCTATTCCTGGTGAACGGTGTCGCCGTCGATAATGTCGTTCATCTGGCTTTGGGTACCTCTATGGCATCCATGATCGTCACCACTTTTTCGAGTTTTCGCGCGCACAATGCAAAAGGCGTTGTGGTCAGGAAAGCGGTCAAGGGCATGGTCTTCGGTATTATCTCGGGTACATTTCTGGCGACATTTCTCGCCTCTTACCTGAGCTCGATCTATCTTGCGGTTTTCTTTTCCCTGTTCATGGCATTCGTATCGACTCAGATGTTTTTGAACAAGCGACCCAAACCGTCCAGGGAATTGGCAGGCAACCCGGGGTTGTTCGCGGCCGGCGCCGGCATTGGCGCCGTGTCGGCACTGGTCTCCATCGGAGGCGGCTCCCTGACGGTGCCCTATCTGATCTGGCAGAACGTTGACATCAAGCAGGCAATAGGCACCTCGGCGGCCATCGGACTGCCGATCTCCATCGCAGGTACTTCGGGTTATCTGATCAATGGCTGGAGTTACTCTTCCCCGCAGGACTTTGTTCTTGGCTTTGTCTATCTGCCCGCGGTCCTGCTGATCTCCATCACCAGCTTTTTTGCCGCGCCCTACGGCGCCAGACTGGCCCACAGGCTGCCGGTATCCATACTAAAAAAGATATTTGCGGTGCTGCTGATTTTTTTGAGTATAAAAATGCTGGTCTCGGTAGTCGGATAACGGGAGCCGGGAACTCAGTCTGGTCTCACCATGCCGGTAACCTGCAGGCGGCGCCCGCCGGTACTATGCTGTTGGCAGAAACCATCGCCGTCCGCTGGCCAGCCTGACAGAGAGGAGGTTTTCCAATGAGAGCCAGATTCGACAATTTCGGTGAGATCGAGATCGACGGGAAGCAATATCGACACGATGTACTGATCCAGGGCGGTGTTGTGCGCAAGCGGAAAAAAACCGCGTCCAAGGCGTATCGGGATGATTACGGGCACACGCCGTTGTCGTCGGAGGAGCCGATACCCTGGGGCGGCAGAAGCCTCTACATAGGCACCGGCATGTACGGCGCTCTGCCGGTCATGCCAGCGGTTTACAAAGAAGCGGAACAACGCGGCGTCGAGCTGGTGGTGGACAGGACCGGAAACATCTGCCGACTGTTGCAGGAGCGCCGGTCCGAAGACATCAATGCCATTCTGCATGTGACTTGTTGAACGGGGTTGGTATACGGGGAAAGGCAGCGTTTATCATCCACCCGCGCCGTTGCGTTGATTTCAGGACACAGGCTGCCGAACGTTCCCTGACAGCAGGGAGCGGCGCCCTGTTTCTGTTTCCATATCCGCTTCAAGCAAACCTGGGTTGCCGTTTCCCGACAAAGGCATCCAGCCCCTCCCTGAAATCCGCGCCCAGCGCACAGCGCACGAAACTGGCCTGTTCCAACTGCAGCTGCTGCTCCAGCGTATGCTGCAGCGAAGCATTCAGCAGCGCCTTGACGCCGGCCATCGCCTGCATCGATCCCCGGGTAATACGGCGCGCCATTTTGTCGGTCTCGGCTTCCAGTTCGTCGTTCGCGACCACGTTGTTGATCAGTCCCTGCTCAAGCGCGGCGCCCGCGTCCAGCGGCTGGTTGAGCAGACAGAGCGCCGCTGCCCGCTTCAGGCCGACAACTCTGGGCAGGAAGAAGGTGTTGCCGCCGTCCGGCGTCGTGGCGATCTGCGAATAGGCCTGGGTGAAACGGGCATTGTCCGCGGCGATGGCAAGATCGCAGGCGGCGACCAGGCTCATGCCGTAGCCGGCAACATTACCGCGAATCGAGGCAATTACCGGTTGCGGCAGACGGCGCAACTGCGCAGCTGCGGCGTTGACCATCCCGATGACGCTTGCCACCTCGGCCTCCCGTTCCGGCTCCGGCAGCGCCAGACACTGCTGAAAGAAGCGGATATCGCCGCCGGCCATGAAGTGATCGCCCGCCCCTCTCAGGACCAGGCAACGCACAGATGCGTTCCGTTCCAGCTCGCCGAACACCCGATTCAGCGCTTCCGCCATCTCCCGGTTGAGTGCGTTCAGCGACCCGGGTCTGTTCAACGTGACCGTGGCAATCGAATCGGCAATCTGCAGCGCAATCACATCATTCATGATCAAACTCCTCTCGGTACGTTCCCCGCAGCAATACGGCGCCGGCGCACGGACTCACGCGCTTCTCCGCGTATGCCGCTTCCTGGCGAGGCAATTCCAGCTGAAAAAATCCACCGGCATATCCGGGCACAGCGCAGTGCGCTGTCGGGTGACGGTGGAACCCGGCATTTACCCGTGCAACGTCCGGATAGATGCACTGTTCCGTTAAAAGGCCTTGTCGTTGAACCTCATCATACCGGCCGAACCGGCCATGATCGACGCGCACAGCGCACCGCTCTGCGGTAGTATCCGCTCGCAATAAAAGCGCGCAGTATCCACCTTCGCCTGATAGAAAACTGCTTCGTCGCCATCCTGCCGCCGGAAGCCGATTTCCGCCATACGCGCCCACAGGTAACCCAGCGCCACCAGACCGAACAGCCGCAGATATTCGGTGGCGGCGGCACCCGCCTCCTCCGGATTCACCGCGCCTTCCGCGGCCAGCCAGACGGTCGCCCGCTGCAGCCGGCCGAACGCGCTGGCCAGCGGCAGCAGCAAGCGCTGCATGCCGGAATCGCTCCGCTTCTCCTCCAGATAGCTGCTCACCGGGTGGAAGAAGCGGCGCAGATAACGCCCGGCGTGCGCGGGCATCTTGCGCCCCACCAGATCCATCGCCTGAATGCCGTTGGTGCCTTCGTAGATCTGGGCGACGCGCGCGTCGCGCACGTACTGTTCCATGCCGTTTTCGCGAATATAACCGTGCCCGCCGAACACCTGCATACCGAGATTGGCCACTTCGAATCCGCTGTCGGTCATGAACGCCTTGACGACCGGCGTCATCAGTGCGACGAAATCGGCGGCCTCCCGCCGGGATTGCGGATCGGGATGGCGCAGCGACCGGTCGAGTTCCCGCGCCACCCAGCCGCTGAGCGCGCGGTTGCCTTCCACATAAGCGCGCATGGTCAACAGCATGCGCCGCACATCCGGATGCACCAGTATCGGATCGGCCGGTTTGTCCGGGTATTTCGCACCGCTCGGGGAGCGTCCCTGAAGACGCTCCCGGGCATAGGCCACCGCGTTCTGATAAGCGGCTTCGGCAATCCCCAGGCCCTGGATACCCACCGCCAGGCGCTCACTGTTCATCATCACGAACATCGCCGCCATACCCCGATTGAGCTCCCCCACCAGGTAGCCCTCCGCCGCGTCGAAATTGATCACGCAGGTGGAGCAGGCGTGAATGCCCATCTTGCGCTCGATGGAGCCGCAGCTGACGCCGTTGGGCCGGCCCAGCGTACCGTCGTCCAGCACCCGGATTTTGGGCACCAGAAAGAGCGTGACCCCGCCGATTCCGCCGGGCGCATCCGGCGTTCTCGCCAGCACCAGGTGAATGATGTTCTCGGTCAGATCGTGCTCGCCCGCGGTGATGAACATTTTGCTGCCGTGCAACAGGTAGCGGCCGTTGCCCAGCGGTTCCGCCCTGGTTCTCAGCAGTCCCAGATCGGTGCCGCACTGCGGTTCGGTAAGGCACATCGTACCGCTCCACTCCCCCGCCACCATTTTCGGCAGGAAGCGCCGCTTCAACGCGTCACTGGCATAGGCGTTGATCGCGCTGCATGCGCCGCCGGTCAACCCCGGATAGAGACCGAAGGAGAAATTGGCCGAGGAGATGATCTCCTCCAGCATGATATTGACGTATTTGGGCAGCCCCTGCCCACCGTACCCGGGGTCTCCCTGCAGCGTGGTCCAGCCGGCTTCGGTAAAGGCGTTATAGGCCTCCCTGAACCCGCTGGGCGTCACTACCCGGCCCTGGTCGAAAAGACACCCCTGCTCGTCTCCGCTCCGGTTCAGCGGAAACAGCTGTTGTTCGCAGAACCTGCCGGCCGCGGTCAGAATGCTCTCCACCAGTTCCGGCGTCACCTCTTCGTATCCGGGCAGCGCCTGGATAACCCCCGGGTCCAGCAGTTCCCGGTAGACGAAACAGAGATCGCGCAGCGGTGCCATATAGCCGGGCATTATTTCAGTTCCTCAGGGCTTTACCGGTTTCGAGCATATGCTCCAGCCGATCCAGGGTTTGCGCCGTTTTGACCAGCCGCATGAAGGCGTCGCGCTCCAGGGCCAGCATGTCGCTCTCGGAGACGCTATCGGTGATATCCGTCTCGCCGCCGCTGAATATGCCCGCCAGCGCCAGCGCGACCGCCTCATCGTGGGCGCTGGCCCTGCCCGACAGGCGGAAGCTTCTGACCGCCATACCCAGCGCAAGCCTGGCCGTGAGCCCGGGCAGATGCATCTCCCGGAACTCGGGCGGACGGTAATTCCCGGCCAGCGCCAGCGCGCGTGCCTTGGCGTCCGCCAGCAGCCGGTCACGGTTCATGGTAATGCCATCCTGCGGCCGCAGGAACAGATAATCGATCGCCTCGGCCGCGGACCCGGAGACGGTTGCGGTGCTGACCGTCTCCAGGCATTTGACGATAGGCGGCATCGGACCGCCGGGCCGCCGTTCATTGACCACCCAGCGCTGCAGCAGCTCCTTGCAGCCGCCCCAGGCGGGGATCACCCCGACCCCGGCCTCGACCAGACCCAGGTAGGTTTCGCTGTGGGCCTGAACAGAATCGCAGTGGAACAGGCATTCAAGGGATCCTCCCAGCGCCATGCCGGCAGGAGCGCCCACCACCGGAAACGGCGCATACTTCAGCGCGCGATAGGTCTGCTGCCCCTCTTCCACCCTCTCCCTGATCTGTTCCCAGGCGGCGATATTGGCCATGAACAGCAACAGCCCGAGATTGGCCCCCACCGAAAAGTTGCTGCCTTCGTTGTAGATTACCAGCGCCTTGTGGCGTTGCGGTACGATTTCAACCGCGCTGCGGATCATCGCCAGCACATCCGGATCGAGCGCATTCATCTTGGTATGAAACTCGAGGCAGAGCACACCGTCGTCCAGGTCCCACAGGCTGGCCGAGCGATTGGCAGCCAGCGGACCGCCCCGGCGTTTGATATCCGCCAGCAGCAGCACCCCGTCCGGACGCTGCAGGTCGCAATAGCGCCCATCGGCCGCAAGATACTGCAGCCGGCCGCCGGCGGTGCGGTAGAAACTCCTCCCCTGCGCGGTTTCCAGCAGGCGGGGAATCGGGGCGCCGGCGGCACGCAGCCGTTGCAGCAGCCAGTCGCTTCCCAACCGGTCGATCAGTTCGAAGGGTCCGAATTTCCACCCGTAGCCCAACCTCATCGCTTCATCCACCGCCGGAATATCGGCGGCGATTTCGGGCACCAGGCCGGCGGCATAACTGAGTACCTGCGACAACACGCGCCGGGCGTATTCACCGCCCTTGTCGGGGTGTGCCAGCAGCGCCTTCAGACCGCCGTCCGCGGCGGCGTCCAGACTCTCCAGACGGGCTTTCGCGGTGGCGCGATACTCACCCGTGTCGAGGTCGACAGACTCCCTGCGCTTTACGCCGTCCGCGAGGCTGAGCCGGTAGAAGCCCCCTTTGCCCTTGCGCCCGGTGTAACCCGCCGCGATCATACCGGAGACCAGTTCGGGGATCTCCGCTCTCGCGCGCAGCGGGTCGTTCTCCGGCAGCGTCCGGAGCATGCTCTCCAGCAGCTGCGGCAGCAGATCGAGTCCCACCAGATCCGACAACCCGAACACCCCGGTTTTCGGTATCCCCAGCGGCCGTCCGACCACCGCGTCCGCCTCCTCGACCGTCAATCCCAGCGCCATCGCTTCCGCCACCGCGACCTGGATCCAGAATATGCCGAGACGGTTGGCGATAAATCCCGGCGTGTCGCCGCACTTCACCACCCCCTTGCCCAGCGCACGGTCGGCGAACCCGCGCACCGCTGCTTCCGCGTCGGTACGGGTTAATTCGCCGCTGACCAGCTCCAGCAGCCGCATATAGCGCGGCGGATTGAAAAAGTGGGTGATCAGAAAATGCTCGGCAAAACCTTTGGTCAACCCGGCGATCAGATCGCGCAGCGGAATGGTCGAAGTGTTGGAGGAGACGACTGCGCCAGGTGCGCGCACCGCCTCGATGCTGCGATAGAGCGCGCGCTTGACCTCCAGGCGTTCGACCACCGCCTCGATGATCCAGTCGCAGCCGGCCAGCAGCCCCATGTCGTCGTCGGTATTGCCGGCTGTAATCAGCGCGGCGTTGCGCCTGTGCATCAACGCCGCCGGCTGCTGGCTGTGCAGCTTCGACAGCGCGTTGTCGGCAATGACATTGCGGTTGTCAGCGCCCGGGGGAACGATATCGAGCAGCGCCACCGGTATCCCCGCATTGGCGATATGCGCGGCGATGCCGGCCCCCATCACGCCCGCACCGATCACCGCGACCCGGCGGATCTCCATCACACCGCCTCCAGCACCGTGGCGATGCCCTGACCGCCGCCGATGCACTGGGTGGCGAGCGCAAACGTCCCGCCCTCGCGTTTGAGCAGCGCGGCCGCCTTGCCGGTAATACGCGCGCCGGTGGCGCCCAGCGGGTGCCCCAGCGCGATGGCGCCGCCGTCGATATTGACCCGCGACATATCCAGGCCGAGATCGCGCGCACAGGCCAGGGTCTGGGAGGCGAACGCCTCGTTCAGTTCGACGATATCGATATCGCCCATCTGCAGTCCGGCGCGCTGCAGCGCCTTGCGGCTGGATATGACGGGACCGATGCCCATCACCTCCGGCGCGCAGCCCGAGACGGCGATACTGCGGATCCTTGCCAGTACATCCAGACCGCTGCTGACGGCGAACGCTTCGCTGCAGACCAGCACCGCCGCCGCGCCGTCGGTCAAAGGCGACGCGGTGCCTGCAGTGACGCTGCCGTCGCTGTCGAACGCCGGAGGCAGCGCCGCCAGAGTCTCCGCCGTCGTCTCCTCCCGGATACAGCCGTCCGCCTGTACGTCGGCGACGGCAACGATCTCCGCGGCCAGCTTTCCCTCGCCCCGCGCCCTGGCCGCGCGCTGCTGGCTGGTCACCGCGAACCGCTCCTGCTCGCTGCGGGAGATCTCATACAGCCGTGCAATATTTTCCGCGGTCTCACCCATGCTCATATATGCACCCGGTATTTTTTCCGCAAGCCGGGGATTGGGCATCGGGTTGAATCCGGTCATCGGTACACGCGTCATCGATTCGACGCCGGCGCAGATGAACGCCTCGCCCGCCCCCATCATGATCGCACCGGCGGCCTGATGGATGGCCTGCATCGAGGAGCCGCAGAAGCGGTTGACGGTGACACCGCCGACGCGCTGCGGCAGCCCCGCCAGCAGCGCAACCATGCGCGCCATGTTGAATCCCTGCTCCCCTTCCGGAAAGGCACAGCCCAGGATCAGATCCTCAATCGCGTCGTCCCCGACACCCGTCTGCCGCAGCAGCGCCTGCACCGCGGCGACCGCAAGGTCGTCTGGGCGGACCTGGCTCAATCCCCCCTTTACGGCCGCCGTGAAAGGGGTTCGTATATATCCAGCTATTACTATATTATTCATATAGTTTTACGCCTTTTATAATATGAATTATCGGTTGTATTTTCAGGATTGCACAGATAACGCCGTCAATCGGCAGGTTCAGACTTTACCGGCCGGAGCTCCCCTTCCTGCAGCTGATCCAAAGCCTGCCGCTGGATTTCGTACAACTCGCCGAGCGTCGTGAGCAGATCGATTTTCTGCTGCTCCAGCTCCGCGATGCGCGCGCCGACTTTGGCGAGCAGCAGTTGCCGCTGTTCCGACTGCTCCGGATCCGCCTGATAGAGGTCGAGATACTCGGCAATATCATTGAGCGAGAATCCGAGCCGCTTGGCGCGCACGATCAGTTTCAGCCGGGCGCGATCGCGATAGTTGTAGACCCGGTTGGTGCCGATCCGCGCGGGATGCAGCAATCCCTTGCTTTCGTAAAAGCGGATTGCCCTCGGGGTCAGCCCCAACTCCTCCCCCAGTTCGGTGATTGTCAGTAAATTGTCCATCGACCCTCCCTGAGGAAAAATATAGCGATGGATAACCTAAGCGTCCACACCATTACGAATACGTTATACGGCGGTTTCGGGGAGCCGCTTCCCATGTCAACCGCTGCAGGTGAAAGTTTACGGCTCCGGCGCCAGGCCCGGCTGCGCGGAATACCGCAGTCGCCGCACACCCGGAAAGGCGGAGGAGCAGGGACCGAAAAAGATCGGAGCGCCTGGAAATATCCGATTTGAATCCATGCCGACCTGTCAATCTCAAACATCGCACCGATTTCCAGAGAATTAAAACTCCAGCTCAGCACCAGCGTGACGTTGAGCCTGTTTAAAACCGCCCATCCGATAGAGAGTCAGTAGAAATAAAAAAAGGATGCAATGAACGGATCATGACGCGTTACAAGGATTGCAACCGTAACCGGATGGAGAAGATCCTGTTATCCGTTGGCGACAGCAACACAGCAACGGAATTCAGTTAACTGACATCTAGCAATCGCTGGTGAATACTATGGATCGGGTCACCCACAACCCGGGCGTCTGAAACTATTGCGCGCCCGTTCCACCTTCGTCCTGACCACGCAGTCGGGGACATGGTCGTTGATCAGGCCCATAGCCTGCATGAACGCATACACCGTGGTGGGTCCGACAAACTTCCAGCCGAGCTTTTTCAGATCCTTCGACAGTGCAATCGATTCGGCCGAGGTGGAGACGGTCTGCGGTTCCGCAAGCTGCCTGCTGTCCGGTTCGTAGCGCCAGACGAAGGCTGCCAGGGAACCTTCCCGTGCGATCAGTTCCCGGGCCCGCCGCGCATTATTGACTACCGCCTCGATCTTGCCGCGATGACGCACGATGCCTTCATCCCCGAGCAGCCGTTCGAGGTCGCGCTGGTTAAAGCGCGCCACCCGGTCGATATCGAAATCGTGAAAGGCGGTACGGAAGTTCCGGCGTTTGGCGAGGATGGTGCGCCAACTCAGTCCCGATTGAAAACCCTCCAGACTCAACTTCTCGAACAGGCGATGGTCATCGTCGACCGGAAAGCCCCATTCGGTATCGTGGTAAGCCAGAAACTCCGGCGCGGCACCGCACCAGCGGCAGCGCAGTCTGCCGTCGGGACCCGCTATCGTTGCACTCATTTGGCTGCTCTCCCAGGTTTGAACGTGACGCTGCCGCAGATGGATTTCAGCCGAACGATCGGCACCGGCTCCGGAAAAGCCGGGAAAACGGGACCGGCCGCCGGATCAGTAAGCCACACTCGGCAACCAGGTGACGATCGGCGGCCACAGCATGATGATCAGCAATCCAAGCAGTTGCAGCAGAATGAAGGGCGCCACGCCTTTGTAGATATGTTTTACCGTTATCTCCGGCGGGCAGACTCCCTTTATGTAAAACAGCGCGAAACCCACCGGCGGCGTCAGGAAGGAGGTCTGCAGGCAGACGGCGAACAGGATCGTAAACCACACCAGATCGAATCCCAGACCCTGCATCACCGGTGCGACCAGGGGCAGTACGATGAGGGTGATCTCCACCCAGTCGAGGAAAAAACCGAGCAGGAAGGTTACCAGCAGCACCACGATCAAAACGCCGGTGGGGCCTATATCCAGACCCAGCAGCGTCTCCTCGATCACCTGATCGCCGCCAAGCCCGCGCAGTACCACCGAAAATGCGGTGGCACCGAGGAAGATCGCGAAGATGAAGGCAGAGGTTTTTGTAGTCTGCTGCAGAGAATCCTTCAATACCGCCCAGCTGAGCCGCCGGTTTATCAGCGCCAGCAGCATCGCGCCGGCGGCACCCACGCCCGAAGCCTCGGTCGGCGTGGCGATACCGAAAAAGATCGAACCCAGCACGGCAAGGATCAGAAAAACCGTCGGCAGTGTGGCTTTGATTACCGCAAAGAAGATCTCTGCGGTAATCGGTTCGACGCTCTTGGGCACGGGTGCGACATCCGGTTTCACCCAGGCGTAAATCAGGATATATGCAATGTATAACCCGGCCAGCAGGAAACCGGGGAAGAACGCTCCCATGAACAGGTCTCCCACGGAGGCGTTGGGATTGGCCAGACGGTCCGCCATCAGCACGAGCATGATGGAGGGTGGGATCAGGATTCCCAGCGTACCCACCGAGCAGGCGGTGCCGACCGCCAGGGATCTGTTGTATTTGCTCTCCAGCATCACCGGCAGCGAGAGCATGCCCAGCAGCACCACGGAGGCGCCGATGATACCGGTGCTCGCGGCCAGCAGTACCCCGATGATCACCACCGTGATGGCGTAACCGCCGCGCACGCCTCCGAACAGTTTCACCATGTTTTTCATCAACTTTTCTGCCACGCCGGAGCGGTCCAGCATGATGCCCATAAAGATGAACATCGGCAGCGCCACCAGGGTTTCGCGAGCCACGATGTCCCACACCCGTTCCGGGAAAAGCGAGACGCTGCTGTGCCAGGTGAACCAGATGTCCGCGTCGAAATACTCCACGGCAACGACACCGATGAGACCCCAGACTATCGCGGTCCCCCCCAGTACCCAGGCAACCGGATAGCCGGTAAACAGCAAAACGACAAAGGTCAGAAACATGCCGATAACCATCATTTCTTCCAGTGACATGGCTCTTCTCCGGTTGCTATTGTTTTTTCTCGGGGGGAGTGAAATCGACATCCTTGACAAACGGATCGACATGCAGCGGCGCGGGGCGGCCGAACAGCCGGGCGCTGCATTTGAGCAATCGGGAGACGGCCCCGACGATCAGCAGCAGCAGCGCCAGGGGGAGAAAAAATTTCAACACCCAGCGCGCGGGAAGCCCGTCGGGAGCCTGTGAACGCTCGCCCAGTTCATAGGATTCCCAGAAGTATGGCAGAGCGTCCCGCAGGAAAATAACGAGAAACGGCAGGAGCAGAAACAGAATGCCGCAAAATTCGATCCACGCCTTGGTCTTCGGATTGAAGCGTTCGTGAAACACATCGACCCGCACATGGTCATCGTGCACCAGCGCATAGGAGAGGCCGACCAGCCAGGTGGCGCCGTAGATATGCCAGGTGATCTCCTCCAGCATGATCGAGCCCTGACCGAAGGCATAGCGCATGATCACACTGAGCAGGATGACTATCATCACCGCGAGCCAGAGCCACGAGACCCAGCTGCCGATGCGATCCAGCAGGCGATCCATGGCGAAAGATATCCTCGTGGTCGGAAGGTGGAGGTGGTGCGTTATATCGGGCAGATGACTGATGCCCTCCTGGGATTCCTGTTCGGCCATGGCGTCCTCCGGGAAAAATAGTATTGTTATTGAAACTCTACCGGGCGGCCGGCGCGCTGGTCCGGCGGCCCGGTAAAGATGCCGCCGTTAAATGTCTGCCGGCAGGTAACCCAGGTCTTCCCACACGCGATACAGCTCATGAAATGCCTGCTGGCTATCGTAGACGCGTTTGAAGTCGGCGTCGTTGGCGGACTCCTCCGCCAGAACTTCGTCGGTGATCCGCTTCAACTCGTCGAGGATCTCGCGCGGCAGCTTCTGCGCGGTCACCCCTTTGTCTTTGAAGCCGGCGATGACGGCGCCCTCCAGAAATTCGCTTTCGGCCAGACCCTTGACCACCGAGGCCATGCAGACGTTACGCACCAGCGCTCTGCTGTCGTCCCCAAGTCCATCCCAGATGCCCTTGTTCACCAGCATGTACTGCGCGGTGAACGGTTGGTGCCAGCCCGGGAAAAGGTTGAATTTGACCACCTTGTCGAAACCGAGCCGCTGGTCGATCACCGGCAGCGAGAACTCGGTGGCGTCGATGGTGCCCTTCTCCAGCGCCTGGAACAGCTCGCCGCCCGGCAGCATGGTCACCGAGGCACCGAGCTTTTGAATCACCTTTCCGCCCAGACCGGCGAAACGGATCTTCAGCCCCTCGTAGTCCTTCAGGCTCTCCAGCGGGGTTTTGTACCAGCCCGCGGTTTCCGGCCCGATGATGCCGCACAGTTCGGCATGCACCTTGAAGCCCTTGTTGGCGTAGACTTCCTGCAGCATGTCGTGGCCGCCCCCTTCATAGTACCAGGCCATGAAAGCCCAGGGTTTGAGGCCGAAGGGCACCGCGGCGAACAGCGGCACCGCCGCCACCTTGCCCTGATCGTAGCCGATCCAGGTGTATCCGGCCTCGGTCTTGCCGTCACTCACCGCCGCCAGAATATCGAATGCCGGCACCAGTTTACCGGGCTCGTATACGCGCACCTGCATGGCGCCGCCGCTGGCCAGTCCGAGCTGCTCCGCGGCAAACTGCGCCGGCGCACCCAGTCCCGGAAGATTGGAGGGAAAGGCGATCGGCATGCGCCAGCGTACCTTGTCGATGGCCAGTGCTGAGCCGGGGCACATGACGCTGCCCGCTATTGCGGCCGTTGCCGCCAACGTGACCAGTTTTTTTACCTGTTGTTTCAGATTCACTTACATTCTCCTCTAGTGGCACTTCAATTATTGAAGCCGTGATCCCTGTCGGATCGAAACCTGCTTCCTATGGTGGGTTGATACACTTGGTTAGAACCTATCACATCCCTGCATCGCACGACTATCCGTACGCACTCTGGCCACAGCGTTGCACCCGCAGCGCCGTGACGCATTGTGTCTCACGCGGACTCGCAACACTCATCCACCAGATAGACGATGGACTGGTAGGGAATTCCGCTGTGTTCCGACAATCCGATTTCGCAGGTGCGGCTGTTGGAAACGCCGCGGCCGCAACCGCCGGGCAGCTGGGATTTCAGTTTTCGCAGCGCCGATGCATTCAGCTCCGGCAGCGTAAATCCCTTGTCTCCCGCAAACCCGCAACAGCCTGTCTCCTCCGGCATGAAAACCGATTTGGCGCAAATCCGCGCCAGCTTCAACATCGTCTGATCGAGTCCCATCTTACGGCTGCTGCAGGTGACATGCAGCGCAATTGAGTCAACCTGACGGACCGGTTTCAGATGGGGCATCAGGAATTCGCTGATGAAACCGGAGGGTTCATAGAAATGCAACGGCTTTTCGCACCCCTCGATCATGCGGTAGGTACACGGGCTGGTGTCGCAGAGTATCGGATATCTGCCCTGTTCGCTGGCGCTCCACAGCCGTTCCTCCAGCTGTTTAAGGCTGGTGTCCGCCTGATCCGGCAGCCCCTTGCTTGCCAGCGGCATACCGCAGCACAAACCCGCCACCGGCTCGGGTATGATCGCTTCAAAGCCCCCCTTTCCCAGCAGCGACTGCATGCGCCGATGCAGCGGGTCCTGGTGCGGCGCATGTTTGTCCGGTGCCATGGTCCGGGTGACACAGCTCGGAAAATAGACCACTTTCCCGTTTATACCCGGTTTCGCGGTCGGCATGGACCTGACTTTCGCGGCGGCACGCGGCATCGAGGGGGTCCATAGCGGCAGGCGGTTGCCGCTGATACCCCTGAGAGCGCCGCTGATACGGCTCAGGTTACCGTCCCCGAGCAGATCCTGGGCAACGCCCGCCAGCCGCAGACCGGTTCGTGTCAATTGCTCGGCCGTGGAGAAATTGCGCCCGATCCAGGATGCAACACGTTCCGCGCCGGCACCCTGTTCCTGCCGGCGGATCTTCTTGACCAGTTTCCCGGTGTCTATCTCCACCGGGCAGCGAAGCGAGCAGAGGCCGTCCGCAGCGCAGGTATCCACGCCCTGGTAGCCGAAACTCTCCTGCAGTGTTTTCAGCCGCGGAGCATCGGTTCCTGACGACCGCAGTCGATTGATCTCGCGCCAGGAGATGATGCGCTGCCTGGGTGTAAGCGTGAGATCCCGTGACGGGCAGACCGCTTCGCAGAAACCGCACTCGATGCACTTGTCCACAAGTTCGTCAGCCGCCGGCAACGGTTTCAGATTTTTCAGATGGATAGCCGAATCCCGATTGAGAATAACACCGGGATTGAACAGATTTTCCGGATCGAACAGGCGTTTCAGCTCCCACATCAGTGCGTAGGCATCGCTGCCCCACTCCATCTCCACGAAGGGCGCCATATTGCGGCCGGTGCCGTGTTCGGCTTTCAGGGAACCCGAGAAACCGTCGACCACCATTTTACAGACTTCGTCCATCAGTCCTTGATAACGCATGACCTCCTTGGGAGTGCTGAAATCCTGGGTAAAAACAAAGTGCAGATTTCCCTCCAGCGCATGGCCGAAGATCAGTGCCTCGTGATAGTTGTATTTCCTGAACAGCGATTGAAGTTCTCGCACCGCTGCCGCCAGATCCGGTACCGGGAATGCTATATCCTCGATAATCACCGTAGTCCCGGTTGCCCTGACCGCGCCAACCGCCGGAAACAGTCCCTTGCGGATATTCCACAGCAACTGGTACTCGCCGGCGTCAAACGTGAACCGGGCGGGCATCTCCAGCGTGATGCCCTCGAGCGCCCGCTGAATCTCATCGACCTGCCGTTGCAGCACCATCAGGTCCTCCGCCCTGGCATCCACCAGCAGCGCGGCAACCTCGGTATCCAGCCGGTTCAGATAACCGGGCATTCCCGGCTTTCCCTCCACCGAACGCAGCGCCGCGCGGTCCATCAGCTCCACCGCGGTCACCGGCGCCTTTTTCAGTGCCGCCACGGCCCGACAGGCGGTCTCGATATCCGGAAACAGGATCAGTGACGTGGCTTTACAGGGATGGTCGGGCACCGTGCGATAGCTGATCCCGGCGATAAAGCCCAGTGTGCCCTCGGAACCGATCATCAGATGCTGCATGATCTCCACCGGATCGTCATAGTCCACCAGCGCATTCAGGCTGTAGCCGGTGGTGTTCTTCAACCGGTACTTGTGGCGGATGCGCCCGGCCAGTTCAGTGTCGCCGCGGGTGCGCCGTCCGAGCGCTGCCAACTGCGCGAGCAGATCGGCGTGGCTGACCCTGAACGCCGCCACGCTGTCGTTCCGACGGGTGTCCAGCAGCGTTCCATCCGCCAGAATGACGCGCATGCCCAGCAACGTGTTGTAACTGTTCTGGGCGGTGCCGCAGCACATGCCGCTGGCGTTGTTGGCGGCGATTCCGCCGATCTTCGCTGCATTGATCGACGCCGGATCAGGTCCGATCTTGCGGCCGTACGGGGCCAGATATGCGTTTGCCTGAGCGCCGATCACACCGGGCTGCAGACTGATCACGCCGGCATCCTCATCGATCTCATGCGCGCACCAGCCGTCGCCGGAAAGCAGCAGTAAAACCGAGTCAGTAATTGCCTGACCGGAGAGACTGGTGCCGGCGGCCCTGAAAGTCACCGGCACCTGATGCCGGCGCGCCAGCGAGATGATCCTTTGCATCTCCCGCTCGTCATCCACTTTGACCACCAACTGGGGTATCAGACGATAGAAACTGGCATCGGACCCGTACGCCAGCGTGCGCAGTGGATCGTCTATCAGCCGATCCGCGGGGAGAAACGCCATAAGATCTCGTTTCAGGTTTTGACAGGACTCCAGCATCGTATTCCAGTTCTTAATCTAGTTAAGGGTACACAGCTGCATTATGATTATAGTTATTAACCAAAAACCCGAATTGGTCTGGCCAGTTCATTATTAGCCAAGGCCATTTCTGCTGTCAAGTGCGGTAATCGATTCGACGCTGACTCTTTTTACGTTACGGAGCGTCTGTGAGAACGGGATAGCGGAACCGCTCGCATACTCCCCCTGGGCTGCAGCCAACGCAATTTTGGTTCATGGCGCGACACGGCGAGTGTGGTGCAACCAGTGCCGCCGCAGCGGGCCGTGACAGGGATGAGAGGCAAAATAACCCGTTCTTTAAGGAGTTTGCTTGCAAAATTCATCCCTGTCGTGTGGCGCCGCTTTACGCCAGATCCGGTGCGCGCTGCGCGTCATGCCTTGCAGACGCGCACTGCGGACAGCCACGCGGTTCGCGCGGGAGTGCGAGACAAGGCGCCGGCCGGCACGTGGCGGATATCCTGGATTTGAACGAAGTGATCCTTCCATTTTGGCGGTTTTCAGACTAAACTACCTCAAAAATTGGTAATACCAATTATCGGGAGTAGCATGATACAACAGCGAATATCGGATCAGATCGCGGAAAACCTGACGGCCATGATCGCCCGCGGCGAACTGAAACCGGGGGAGCGCCTGCCCGCCGAGCGGGCGCTGGCGAGCCGTCTTGAGGTGTCCCGCCCCTCCCTGCGCGAGGCCATACAGAAACTCAACAGCAGGGGCCTGCTGGTCACCCGCCGCGGCGGCGGCACCTTCGTACGCCAAGGCATCAAGCCCTCGTTCGTCGATCCTTTGCTGGCGATGCTTAGAGAGTTGCCGGAGTCACGCTACGACGTGCTGGAGATAAGACACGCTCTGGAGGGTACGGCCGCCTATTATGCCGCGCTGCGCTGCACCGAAAGCGACAAGGAGAACATCAAACGGAAGTTCGAGACAATGCTCAGCCGGCACGACGACGGCGACCCGATGGAAGAAGCACGCGCCGATGCTGAGTATCATCTCTCGATCGTGGAGGCCTCCCATAATCTGGTACTGCTGCACGTGATGCGCGGACTGTTCACGCTGCTGATCAACAGCATCAGCCATAGTCTGGACAAACTCTACACCCTGCCCAGGGTGTTCCAGCCCCTCAGCAATCAGCACCGACGTCTGATGGAAGCGGTTTTGGAGGGCGATCCGCAAAAAGCCAGACAGGCTGCCCAGGATCATCTGGTATTCGTCGAAGAGTCATTGCAGCAGATAGATCGCGCGGCGGTACACGAGCGTGGGCATCTGCGCGAGATTAAATGAGCATACAACCCATGACAGCGGAGCGCATATGAGTCTGCGAAAAACCTACCCAAAAAAGCCCGAGCAGGTCTATTTCTTTGGCACCTGCCTGGTCGATATGCTCTATCCGGAGGCGGGTCTGGCCGGTATGCAGTTGCTGCGGCGGGAGGGCGTCAATGTCATCTACCCGCAAAACCAGACCTGCTGCGGACAGCCTGCGTGGAACTCGGGCTATCGCGACGAGGCTAGAAGGGTGGCTCTGACACAGATGGCATGTTTTCCGCAAGCGTATCCGATTGTGGTTCCCTCGGGCTCCTGTGCCGGCATGATGCGGCATCACTATCCCGCGCTGTTCCATGGCACCCCGCAGCATGATGCAGCACTGGCGTTTTCCGATCGGGTCTTCGAACTGACCGAGTTTCTCTCCCGGGTGCTGAAGATCACGCTCAGCGATCTGGGGGAGCCGGTGAAGGTTGCGCTGCATGTCTCCTGTTCGGCGCGGCGCGAAATGGGTGTCGCCGGCGAGCATCAGGCTTTGTTGGAGCAACTGAAAAACGTGGAACTGGTGGCGCAGGGCCGCAGCGAGGAGTGTTGCGGTTTCGGCGGCACCTTTGCCGTCAAGCATCCGGAAATTTCAGCTGCCATGGTGGAGGAGAAGGCAACCGAGCTCGTCGCCACCGGCGCCGACAGCCTGGTCAGCGGCGACTGCGGCTGCCTGATGAATATTACCGGCCATCTGGAGCACCGCAACGAAAAACTGCGGGGCAGTCATATTGCCAGTTTTCTCTGGGAGCGCACGCATGCAGCAGACAGTTGAGTTTCACGACCGGGCGGACAGGGCGCTGCACAATCCGCAGATCCGCAGCAACTTCAGGTACGCCATGGATGGCCTGATGTACAAGCGAAAGCTCTCCTTCCCTGACCTCGATGAACTGAACCGGCTGCGGCTGCGTTCAGCCGAGATCCGCGCCAACGCGCTCGTCAACCTGCCGGAACTGCTGGAACAGCTGGAACGGCGCTGCAACGAAAACGGCATCCAGGTGCACTGGGCGGAATCCGTGGAGGAGGCAAACGCAATCGTGCTTGGCATCATGAACCGGCACAACGCGAAACTGCTGATCAAGGGCAAGTCGATGGTTTCAGAAGAGATGGAACTGAACCGGTACCTGGAACAGCACGGCATAGAATGCCTTGAGTCGGACCTCGGGGAGTATATTCTGCAGCTTGCCGGCGAGCCGCCCTCTCACATCGTCGCACCCGCCATTCACAAGAGCAGGCAGCAGATCGCTCAGCTGTTCAAAGAGAAGTTCCCGGAGATTCCCTACACCGACGATGTCGACACACTGACCCGAAATGCACGGCAGATTCTGCGGCGTAAATTCTACGATGCGCCGGTAGGGCTCTCCGGGGTCAACTTCGCGGTGGCGGAGACAGGCACCATCTGCCTGGTCGAGAATGAAGGCAACGGACGTATGTGCACCACGGTCCCACCGGTGCACATTGCCGTCACCGGCATCGAAAAAGTGGTGGAGAAGCTTTCCGATATCCCTCCCCTGCTCAGTATCCTGCCGCGCTCGGCCACGGGGCAGCACATCACCACCTATTTCAACATGATCACTTCGCCGCGCAAGCCCGATGAAAAAGACGGCCCGGACGAGGTGCATCTGGTACTGCTCGACAACGGCCGCTCGCGCATTTACCGGGACGAGGAGTTGATCGCGACGCTGCGCTGTATCCGCTGCGGCGCCTGCATGAATCACTGCCCCGTCTACACCCGCATCGGCGGACACGCGTACGGTACTACCATTCCCGGTCCGATCGGCTCCATCCTGGAGCCGCAGAAAGCCGGACTCGACCGGCACGGGGATCTTCCCACCGCCTCGACGCTCTGCGGTGCCTGCGGCGAAGTGTGCCCGGTGCGCATACCGATTCCAGAGTTGTTGAACCGACTGCGTTTCGAGCGGGTCCGGCAGGACCATACCGGAGTGACCATTGGTCAGGGCAGTCAGCGAAATCCATGGGAGGCACGAATCTGGAAAGGCTGGAGCTGGATGCACGCAAACCCCGCGATCTACCGCCTAAGTATACGCATCGCAACCGGCCTGCGTCGGTTGCTGCCGAAGCGGCTCGGTGCATGGACCAGGGTACGCAGCGCACCCCGACTCGCGGCAAAATCACTGCATACGCTGGCCCGGGAAAAAGGTTTCGATCATGAGTGACGCACGTTCCAATATTCTCAGCCGGCTGCGCGCCGGAAAACCCGATATAGCCGCGACGGCGGCGCCGACCCAGGTCCCGCTGGCGAAATGGGATCCGCGGGGAAGAATCGAGCAGTTTCGCGGCAAAATGGAATCGGTCCGCGCCGAGGTCCATTTGACGCCAAGAGACTCCTGGCTGGCGCTGCTGCAGCGCCTGGTCGACGAAAAGCAGATCTCCAATCTGCTCTATGCCCCGGACGGACCCCTGGGCGAAGCGCTCTCCCAAGCGTGGAAAAACCGCGACCACTCCCCGTTGATCTGCCGAACCGAAGCGGTTGACGAGTGGAAAGAGGAGCTCTTTTTCAATGTTGGCGGCGCCGTCACCACCTGCCGCTGGGGAATTGCGGAGACCGGTACACTGGTATTGTGGCCGACCCGGGAGGAGCCGAGATCGTTTTCGCTGGTGCCGCCGGTGCACATTGCGGTATTGGAAGCGCGCGACATTTATGACACCTTTGCCGATCTGGTGGAGAAGGAGAAGTGGAATCAGGGCATGCCCACGAACGCACTGCTGATTTCCGGTCCCTCCAAAACCGCTGACATCGAGCAGACACTGGCCTATGGGGTACACGGCCCGGTCGAGCTGATCATTATCGTGATCACGGATGAGAGTTGATCATGCACCGTCGCGGCAGGGACGCCTTGCGGATGCAACCCCCTGGGTAGCGGGCGAGTCCGGCGCCCGCTGATGCAGCGTCGGCTGCACCACGCCGGCCGATTCGCGCCATGACTCGGCACGGTCACGGAAGCGGCCGACGACGGGGGTTACGAGGCAGGTTCTAATCAAGCGGTTTGGTCAGCGTAAACGCACCCCGGATATCCCCGAGTTTGAATCCTCTTGCCTGGTCGGCAGTGTAGTGTGCGTCCAGCGCCGCAGCAACCTCAGGCTTGAGTTCGCTACCATGACAATTGAGGCACAGCTCAGCTGTCGGTATCGCCTTCATAAAGCGGAACTCGGATTTACCGTTGTGCTCGACGACCTCGGTATAAGCTATCTGCTGGGGATCCTCTCCGGCGCTTTTGCGCTCTTCGAATTTTTTCAGTACCGCCAGCTCCCAGGCATCCGGAGTATTGGCGGGGTTGCGCAATTTCAAGCTGGTGCGGCCCACTCTCCAACCACTGCTGACGGAGATATCATGGGCAATGGAAGGCGCCTTGAGCTGGCAGCTCTTAATCGCATTTACCGGACCGCCGGCTTTCATCGAACTTTGCAGTTCACCCTTCAGCTGTTCGAAAAACGCGTTAATGATCGTCTTGGCTTCAGCAACGTCTGCTGCTCTATCCTGTTCTGCGCTGGCGCTACTGAAAGCCAACCCGGAAATCATCACGGCCAAAATCGTTCTTTTCATTCACTCCCCCTGGTCGAAGTATTTTTCCTGAAAGCGCTGCTTAAATTAACCCACCGACCTGGACTGGATCCATCAGGGTACGGTTAGAACCGGCGGGCTCGACGGCTCTCCACACGGCACGGCTGGCAGTGAACCCCAGTTCATCCCGGTAACCGCCGGAATCTCGAAATTTCGACGGGTTGCCGCAGGTGCCGGGACGGCGGCAGCGGCAGTGGCCAGTCGCCGTCTCAAGCCAGTGACTGCGGCGCCATCCCGTAGCTTCGCACCAGGTGAACGAAATCCTGCAGCGCCTGAATGCCGCTCGCTTCGGCCTGGGCACACCACTGCCGCAATGCCGCCAGCCGCATTTCGTGACTGATCGCCTGCTGCTCCCAGACGGCCTGCAGACGCAGCTTAAACTGGTACACGGTTTGCAGCGCCACGTTCTGTTCCAGCACCTGATTCAGCCGCTGCAGATCCGCCTCGCTCAACAGACCCTTGTCGCGACGGGCCAGTCGCTGCACCGCTCGATAGAGGCGTTTCTGATTCTTACCCAGTTCCTGATGGAAAACCGGGCGCAATACCTCCCGCCCATAGTCGGACAGCAGCTGCAACCGGTTTACCGTGAGCGCTTTGATCGCATCCAGATCCAGCTGTGTACGCTCGCTGACCAGGGTTCTTTTGGGCGCCACTTTCTGCACCCGCGCCAGTCGCAACAGTGAAAACAGGCGTATGTAGAGCCAACCGAGATCAAACTCCCAGGGTCGGAAGGAGAGCTTCGCGGAACCGCTGAATGCATGGTGGTTGTTGTGCAGCTCTTCGCCGCCTATTACGATTCCCCATGGCACGATATTGGTTGCCGCGCTGGGAATCTCGAAATTTCGGTAACCCCAATAATGTCCGATACCGTTGATGACTCCGGCCGCCCAGAAGGGGATCCAGACCATCTGCACCGCCCAGACCGCCACGCCCGCGGCACCGAACAATGCCACCAGAAGCAACGCCAGCAACGTCACGCCCAACGAGCTGTGGGGCTGATACAGGCGCCGCTCCAGCCAGTCGTCCGGCGTACCGCGGCCGAATTTTTTCAGCGTCTCCTGGTTCATCGATTCTGCCCGGTAGAGCTCGGCGCCACGCCACAATACCTCACTGAGACCTTTGACCTGGGGACTGTGAGGGTCCTCCTCGGTTTCGCAGTTGGCGTGATGTTTGCGGTGTATCGCGACCCACTCCCGGGTCACCATACCGGTGGTGAACCAGAGCCAGAAGCGAAAGAAATGGCTCAATACGGGATGTATGCTGAGCGCCCGGTGCGCCTGGTGGCGGTGCAGAAAGACCGTTACCGAAATAATGGTGATATGGGTCAGAACCAGTGTGAGAACGATGTAGCCCCAAACTGGTAAGCTGAAAAAACCGTTGAAAATCATAAAATTACCTGTCAATAAATTGAACACTGAAGCGAGCGGCGTAAATCCTCCGGCAACTGCGGCCGTCATCAACGCCCTCGCACCGGCTGCGCAGCCTTCGGATTCCGGCTACTTCTCAAACCCCGGGAACTGGAGGGATACACTCCTAATACTTTATTTATATTGCGGTTTTATTATAGACCAATCCAGGCTTTCAGTTCCCACTCCAATCTCTGGTTTTCAAGCTTTTCGGGGATTCAGAAACGGCACCTTGAGTGCGCTGGCGCAGACGCGGAGGCGATCCGGATATCCCCTTCAGCCGCGCTCCGGCCATACCTGCCGAATCCGCTCCCGGCGCTGGTACCGTCCTCGATCAAATCACCCGGGAAAAACCCTTCTGCTGTTCGACCGGTGGCAGATAGCGGTCGAATGCCATGCAGATGTTACGGATCAGCAGGCGTCCCCGGGGCAGAACCCGCACCTCACGCTCATCTCTGACCAGCAGTCCGTCAGCCTCCATCTCATCGAGCGTTGCCAGGTCGGCGGCAAAGTAGTCACTGAAATCGATTCCCCAGCTTTGCTCAACTTCGGCAAAGGGGAGCGTAAAGTTACAGATCAGGCGGGTAATCACATCGCGCCTGATCAAGTCGTCGGTGCTTAATGCTATGCCCCGGAATATGGGAAGCCGACCCTGGTCGATGCGCCGGTAGTACTCCTCCAAACCGCGCACATTCTGACTGTAGGAATTGGACACCATGCCGATCGAGGTCACACCCATGGCCACCAGGTCACAGTCGGAGTGCGTGGAGTATCCCTGAAAATTGCGGTACAGGGTGCCTTGGCGTTGGGCCACCGCCAGCTCATCCTCCGGCCGGGCAAAATGGTCCATTCCGACATATACGTAGCCCGCCTGTTCGAGGTGGTCGATCGTCGCCTTAAGAATCTCCAGTTTCGTCCCGGGGGGCGGAAGCTCTTCCGCGTTGATCCGCCGCTGGGGCTTGAACACCTGGGGCAGATGAGCATAGTTGAAAACCGAGAGCCGGTCAGGCCCCACTTCGATGATACGGTCAAGCGTGCGCAGGAAGCTGTCGGCGGTCTGGAAGGGCAGACCGTAGATAAGATCGATACTGACCGAACGGAAACCGTGCTCCCTTGCCGCCTCCAGCACCACCATCGTCTCCGCTTCCGTCTGGATTCGGTTGACGGCCTGCTGCACCCTGGGATCCAGATCCTGCACCCCCATGCTGAGCCGGTTGAACCCGATTTCGCGTAACAGCGCTATGGTCCCGGCCGTCGCTTCACGCGGGTCGATCTCAATCGAGAACTCCCCGGTGTCGTCATCCGCCAACGTGAAATGTTTACGCGTGACATCCATCAGTTCGCGCATCTGGTCATGGCTGATGAATGTCGGTGTGCCACCGCCCCAGTGCAACTGCTCGACTCTCCTCCCGGCATCGAAAATCCCGCCCTGCATGGCGATTTCACGGTAGACTCGCTGCAGATAGTCAACCGCCATCCGACGATCCTTGGTGGCGATTTTATTGCAGGCGCAATAGAAGCAGACGGTGTCGCAAAAAGGGATATGGAAATAGAGGGAAAGCGGCCGACCGGTCAGATTGCTGCGATCGGCGGCTGCCTGGTATTCGCGCTCACCGAAACCGTCGTGAAACTGGGGAGCGGTGGGATACGAGGTATAACGCGGTCCGGCATAATCGTACTTGTGTATCAGGTCCAGATCGAAAACCAGCGATTGATCCATTCACCCCTCCTCGCCCACATCGAGCCCCTTGCGGTGGGTTTCATTGATCTGCCGCAGCAGCATGACAAAAGGGATCTGCTCCGCATTCGCCTCGGCAACCTCCAGAAAAGGCAGATCCTCTCTGCCGAAGGAGTACTCGCCGTTGCACATTGCGTCATAGACCTGGTTGACGCTTTTCTCCAGCAGGTCCAGAAACGCCGGAAACCTCCCCAGCTCACCGATCTCTTCCATATCGTACAGCAGGCAGTTGCGCAAATCCTGTACTTCAAACCTGGCCTGCTTAACCCAGTCCGCATACTCTTCCGCGGATCTCGCCCGCTGCAGTGCAATCATTCGACAATCCTCGAAATTTATCTGTCTGCGCCCCGGGTGCCGACAGTCATGAGAAAAAAGGACGATACTCGTTCAGCTCTTCGGCGGTCAGCAGAAACACGCCATCCCCGCCCCGCTGAAAATCGAGCCACATGAATGGAATATCGGGATAACGGGATACCAGAGCCTCGGCGCTGCTGCCCACCTCCACCACCATAACGCCACCGGGTTCAAGGTAGTCGACGCCCTGCGCGAGAATCCGCGATATCAGGTCGAGACCGTCCCTCCCCGCCTCCAGACCGAGTATCGGTTCGCGGTGATACTCCACCGGCAGATGCGAATACTCCTCCAGGCTGACATAGGGCGGATTGCTGACGATCAGATCGTATTGACGCCCCTTCAGGCCGTCGAAAAGGTCCGAGAGGATCGGCTCGACCCGATCCGTCAACTGGTGCCTTTCGATATTGATGCGCGCAACATCGAGCGCCCGCGGGGAGATATCCACCGCGTCGACGCTGGCATCGGCAAAATAGTGGGCGCAACCGATGGCGATACAGCCGCTGCCGGTACAAAGATCCAGCACTCTGCCCACCGAATCGCTGGAGACCCAGGGCGAAAAGCCGTTCTCTATCAATTCCGCGATGGGGGATCTGGGGACCAGAACGCGTTCGTCCACATAGAATTTGAGACCGGCGAATACCGCTTCGTTGGTCAGATATGCCGCCGGCACCCGCTCGTCGATCCGTTGACTCAAAATGGCAAGAATCCGCTCCCGTTCCGAGGCGGTCACACGACAGTCGAAATAGGCACCGGTCAGATCGGAAGGCAGGGAGAGCGCGCTCAACACCAGAACCGCCGCCTCATCCAGGGCGTTATCGGTCCCATGGCCGAAGAACAGGCCCTCCTCGTTGAACCGGCTCGCACCCCAGCGCACGAAATCGCGTATTGTCAGCAGAGATTCGATATCCTGTTGCATAACCGGGCACCCAAAAAAAATATAATAACGCATTTTTACCCGGCAGGGCGAAGCGCCGGCGACCATCCGGCGTTGAGCACTGTTGACCTGAACCGCTGTTTGTTGTGAACATCGGAAAATTGCGGCGGCCTGACAGCCGGATCAGCGTTATGCAAACCACCCAATGAACCTCGTTAAAAGCCTCAAGTTCCAGATTACGGCCGCCCTGATGCTGATCGTGCTGTTATTCGGCGGCGTTTTTGCTGTCACCATGCCTGCGCTGGAGGAGCAGCGCACGTTGAATATGCTGCAGGATATCACTGCACGTCTTCAGCATACCGCCAAGGTTCTGGTGGAACTGGCCGCCACCTACGCGGCAAACACGCCCCAGGACGATGCGACCTATCGGCGTGACGTCAAGTTGTACTATGCAGAGATCCGCAAACAGATAGATCTGTTCGATGAAATAACCATGGCTTTCATGTCAGGGAATTTCTCTCCCGCTCTGACCGACCGAAGCAGCACGATGGCGCCTGACCTGAGCCCCGCGGTACATATGGCAGTCAGTGCCGTGGAGGAGACATGGAGCGACTTTCGTGAAGGTCTTGAACAGGCTCTGGGAATGGAATCCAAGGGTCCGAGGCTGGGTGCGGCGGCCAGTTATATCACGGGCGAACAGCAGCCGCTGGTTGAATCCATCGATGTACTGCGCGCTCAGATTCAACGCCTCGCCGCAAACCGCCTCGACCAGATCAATCGGGTCTACTGGTCGGTGCTGCTGATCGTAATCGCGGTCACTGTTGGAATACTGGCCTGGTTCATACTCGCCATACTGCATCCGCTCGGCCGCGCAGTCGCCGGATTCCAGCTTGTCGCACAGGGAGATTTCGGCGCTCAGGTGCCGCTGGCCGCCACCAACGAGTTGTCTTCGCTGACCTCCTCTTTCAACCAGCTGTCGAGCCGTCTGCACGCGATCTTTCGGCTGATTGACCGGATTCAGCAGGGTTCGGGTCTCGATGAGACGCTCTGTTTCGTTGCCGAGCAGTTCCCCTCCCTGCTGCCGCTGGACTGGGTGGGAGCGCTTTTCGTTGCCGGAGACGGCAATACCATCACGCTGGAGAAGAGCTATCGTGACGGACAGCCCGAAGTTACCCCGCGGCGGCGCTTCAAATTGGAGAAAACCCTGTTGCTGAAAACGCTGGAGAGCGACGTGCCGTTGCACATTCCGGATATGAAGAGCACCGCGCAGTGCCATCCTGAGTATCAGTTCCTCAACCATCTGGTGGAAAACGGACTTCGCGATGCCATATTTCTGCCCATCGGCGACCAGAGCCCGATTCCCG
Organism: Gammaproteobacteria bacterium; assembly: GCA_020445405.1. Lineage (GTDB taxonomy): Bacteria > Pseudomonadota > Gammaproteobacteria > Chromatiales > Chromatiaceae > HKST-UBA178. The sequence goes on from JAGRGQ010000007.1 coordinate 77,415, forward strand.
GGGTACTCGCCTTCGCCACCTGCAGGCCCGACTCTTATACACCCGAGCATCTGGAACTTCTGACCAACATAGCAAAACTGATAACCCACAGTTTCGGACGCACAGTCAAATTTGCCGAACACACCAGGCTTGCGGCCATTGGTGTGTTCGCCTCGGGTATCGCGCATGAAATCCGCAGCCCTTTATCCACCATCGGGATGGCGCTGGACTACCTGCAGAAATCGGATCTGCCGCTTCCGGCGGGGAAACGCGCTTCCCTGGCGCTCCAGGAAACCAGACGGCTTGCCCGACTGCTGGAAGAGATTCTGCTGTATGCCAAGCCATTGAAACTGGATCTGCAACCGCTCGATTTTGGGACTGTTCTTGACCGTTTTCTGCAGTCCCAAATCGCAGTTGCGCAACAGCACAACCAACGCCATGAACTTGTGACGGAAACCGAGAACGGCGTTATCCTGGGCGATAGCGACCGGCTGCAACAGGTTTTTCTGAATCTGGCGAACAACGCTTCAGAGGCATCTCCGGACGGAAGTACCATAGGCTGGAGACTGACTAAGAACGAACCGGATCAAACCCTCAGGCTGACAGTCAGCAATCCGGGAGATCCGGTTTCCGGGAAGATTCTGGATCGTCTCTACGACCCGTTTTTCACCACTAAATCCAATGGGACCGGATTGGGCCTGGGTATAGTTAAAAGAATTGTCGATGCCCATGGGGGTGAGATTCGCATAACACCGATTCCCGGTCAGGGCACGGAGGTGGCGCTGCAGATCCCGCTGGCCTGACTCATCCCCACTCTCTTCACGTCCTCAATCAAAACGGAGCAAAACGCAAGAGACCGCCGTGAAGGCGGCCTCCGTCCGGTATTCGGCTGCCTGACTGAACCGATCAGGCCGCCCGGGTCGTTCCCCGTTCGGTATTCAGGTCTGCGCGCTCTTTTTCCCGGATGCATCCCTCTTCCTTCAGGCCTCCCCGCTCAACCAGTTCCGCCAGATTGATGCTGCTGAGAAAGTTGAAGATCTCGCTGCTGAGTTCGTCCCACAGATTGTGGGTGAGGCAACGTTTGCCATCCTTGCAGTCCCTTTTGCCGCCGCAGCGGGTAAACTCCACCCACTCGTCAACCGCACAGATGATATCCGCGATGGATATATCCTCGGCCGGACGTCCCAGATAGTAACCGCCGCCCGGGCCGCGGACACCCCGAACCAGCTGTTTGCCGCGCAGGCACGCGAACAGCTGTTCCAGATAAGAGAGGGAGATTCCCTGGGTTTCGGATATCTCTGCCAGCGTAACCGGACCGTCTCCCCCCTGAAGGGTCAGATCCAGCATTGCGGTTACCGCGTAACGTCCTTTGGTTGAAAGTCTCATGATCAATGGTCCTGGGTTAATACATCTGCGGTGGGCAAACAATACCCACCTTTACACTTGGTTATAACGCTAGCATTAACCTTATAAATTTGTCAAATATAAATAGTACGGAAATTAATGGCCGCAGACGCCGCACGCTAGCAGGAATCGACAGTATTGAATTTCGTCTGCAGGGCGCATGCCTGCAAGGAGTTTTGGTCAAAACGGTGACCCCGTTCCGCACAGTAGTTCAGCCACTTCGAGAGAAACAGATTAATGCGCCATTTCTGGATAAGGGTTGGAGGCTCCCCCCCGACGTTCAACGGCAGCGCCTTCTGCCTGAGATTCATCACCTCCACCTGTTGCGAGTCATGATAGACCCGCAGCAACGCATCCGGATCTGCATGCCGTTCCTTTTGATAGGGGAAGAAATAGGTGAGATGAACCAGGGTCGTGTAGCGGGTCTGCTCCTGGATCTCCAGATGCAGATCCATACAACCTTCAACCCGGGAGATGTGGTATCCGTCCAATATCCGCAGCCGCGGTGCAATGTAGATCAACTGGCGGTAGTTTTCATCGCACAGATCCATTAACCAACCCACCGTCGGTTTGCCTTTGAGCAGAGAGTGTAGCGCCCACGGATACGCCGGAAATCTCATATTTCCACTACCGCTCCGGTGGATGGCCGCAACTGAAAATCAAAGCTTCCGGTCACATTCCCGTCCACCGGGGCAGGCAACAGCCGGACACTTGCTCCCGGCGATGCGGCGGCGTCAACGTGGATGCTGGATATAACGATCAGGCTCTGGTAGTCGTGCAAAACCCCTCCGGCTTTCTGTTATCCCTGATTGGAGTGTGTGACCATTTTACGCAACCTGCCACCTTCTCCCAATCTCTGTTTTCAAAACCCTGAAACAAAAAATCCCCTGCCATTATAGCCGACTGTGAACAGTTGCCGGCAGTGGTGTAACCAGGTGAATACAACAGGTGTTTCCATTTCCGTGGGTGTCAGGATTGAAGTCGACAGACAGCGGGTAAAGTTTAGCGTCTGCCCTGCGTGATGAATTCCCGGAAAGCGTGCGTCACCTCCCGCCCGGTGATTGATATCGGTTGTTTGGAACCTGTCTCATAATCCCCCGGAACATCGGGTTTCATCCGCTGGGAAAATGGAATTCCGGAAACAAAAAAAGCCGGCTTCGCCGGCTGTTGATAGCGTGCGCAAGCAATACCGGCAGTTTCAGGCGGTACTGTTCTCCTCCTGGATCTGCCTGTGCACTTCAGCCATATCCAGTTCACCGGCTTTTTGCACCAGATCACGGAAGCTGCCTTCCGGCATCGCACCGGGCTGGTTGAAAATAATCACCTTCTCGCGAAATATCATCAGCGTTGGAATCGACCTTATCTGGAAATGCTGGGCTATCTCCCGTTCCTCTTCGGTATTCACTTTTGCGAAAACGATGTTCGGATGATCTTCCGAGACCTTCTCGTAAGTTGGTCCGAAGGAGCGGCAGGGTCCGCACCAGGGCGCCCAGAAATCGACAATCACAAAATCGCTGTTGGTTACCGTCTCCTGGAAGTTGTCTTTATTGAGTTCGACTATCGCCATATGCGCCCCCTTCAAATTTCAATTGCATTAATCGTCAATATATAAAAATTTGCTTATGAAATTATATTTTACATCATAATGCTGAAGTCAAACTACCGCAAGACGCACCTGGTGCGATAAAAAAACCGGGTGGGAACCCGGTTCTCTTTGTGCCGCCACCTACGCCGTTGTGTCCCGGAACAGATACCTTTCCCCGTCACCGGACCATCCCGGCAGAGCATCTGCCGGAATCTCCGATATTCCAAGAATCGAGGCGGAATTCAGCCGGGAGAGACCGTCCGGGAACACAGCGATCACTCAACCCAGTGCGGAAAATATCGCATCGCGGATATCGTTAACACCGCCCACGCCCGGTATTTTGTGATATTTCGGCGCATCGGCATCGCCCGAAGCCGCCCAGTTTGAGTAAAAGCTCACCAGCGGCTCGGTCTGATCATGGTAGACCTTCAAACGTGCCTTGACAGTCTCCTCCCTGTCGTCGTCACGCTGAATCAGGGGTTCGCCGGTGACATCGTCCTTACCCTCCACTTTCGGAGGATTGAAAGCGATATGGTAGGTTCTGCCCGAAGCCAGGTGAACCCGGCGACCGGCCATGCGCGTGATGATCTCCTGATCCGGCACATCGATCTCTACCACAGCGTCAATCTGAACCCCGGCGGCGGTCAATGCTTCGGCCTGCGGAATCGTGCGCGGGAACCCGTCGAACAGAAACCCGTTCTTACAATCCTTCTCTTTGATACGCTCTTTCACCATACCCATGATGATGTCGTCGGAAACGAGTCCGCCCTCATCCATGATCTTCTTGGCGGCGACACCGAGTTCACTGCCCGACTTAACATGGGCACGCAGCATGTCACCGGTCGAAATCTGGGGAATATCGTACTTCTCTTTGATGTAGTTGGCTTGCGTGCCTTTACCGGCACCGGGTCCGCCCAACAAAATAACGCGCATCTCGATCACTCCTAGGTTGATTGCGAAATTGAATTTCGGGAGTCTGCCACAGCCGTACCGAATCTACCACTGCACTCTCCCAATACAGGAATACAGCAGACTTATGGGCAGCGGTTTGATGCCGCTCCGTTGCCGCCGCCCGGGAGGTACAATGCCTGATCCGGGCGGCCTGAAAGACTACCTGGCGGAGAGGTTCATAATCAATTTGTTCAGCCGGTGGACGAATGCCGAGGGATCACCCAACTGGCCTCCCTCGGATAGCGTCGCCTGATCGAAAAGGATCATCGCCAGATCGGCAAAAACGTCTTCGTCCGCCTCCTGGTCCATCTTCTCCACCAGCGGATGGGTCGGGTTGACCTCCAGAATGGGCTTGGTTTCCGGCGCGTCCTGCCCCAGCTGTTTGAGAACACGCTGCAGATTGGCGCTCATGTCGTAATCGCCCACCACCAGACAGGCGGGTGATTCAGTCAGACGCTTGCTGATGCGCACCTCCTTGACCCTCTCTCCCAGTACCGTACCGATACGCTCAACCAGACCCTTGTGCTCCTCGGCAATCTTCTCCAGCTCCTCCTTGCTCTCCTTCTCCTCCAACTCACCGAGATCGAGCTGTCCCTTGGCAACCGACTGCAGGTGCTTCCCCTTGTACTCGGTCAGGTGCGCGACCATCCACTCATCCACCCTGTCCGTCAGCAGCAGGACCTCCACCTCTTTTTTCCGGAACACCTCCAGATGCGGGCTGTGCAGCGCGGCGGCATAGTTGTCTGCCGTGATGTAGTAGATCTTCTCCTGCTTCTCCTGCATCCTTTCGATATATTCGTCCAGCGACACCAGATCCTCCCTGCTATCCGCCCTGGTGCTCGCAAATCGCATCAGTTCGGCGATCTTCTCTTTGTTGCCGAAATCTTCCGCGGTACCCTCTTTCAGCACATTACCGAACTCGTTCCAGAACTTCTTGTACTTGTCCGGTTCGTTCTTGGCCATCTTCTCGAGCAGGGTCAACACCCGCTTCACATTGGCAGTACGAATACTGTCGATCTTTTTGTCGTGCTGCAGCAACTCTCTGGAGACATTCAGCGGCAGATCGTCGGAGTCGACCACACCCTTGATAAACCTCAGATAACGCGGCATCAGCTTATCCGCCTCATCCATAATGAATACGCGGCGAACATAGAGTTTCACGCCGTGCTTCTGTTCCCTGTCCCACAGGTCGAACGGCGCCCTTGCCGGAATATAGAGCAGTGAGCTGTATTCACTCTTGCCTTCAACCCGGGTATGCACATGGGCGAGCGGATCTTCGAAGTCATGCCCGATATGCTTATAGAATTCGTTGTACTCCTCATCGCTGATATCGGCTTTGTTGCGCATCCAGAGTGCGGTACCCTTGTTCACCTGCTCCCACTGCGGCGCGCTCTTCTCCTCGTCCTCGTCACCGCCAAACTGCTCTTCCAGCATCTCCACCGGCGTGGCGACATGGTCGGAGAATTTGCTGATGATGCTGCGCAGCCGGTAGCCCTGGGCGAACTCCGACTCATCATCCCGCAGGTGAAGTGTGATATCGGTGCCCCTTCCTGGCTTGTCCACGGTCTCGATGGTATAGGCACCCTCTCCGGTGGATTCCCAGCGAACCCCGTGCTCACTGCCCGTCCCCGCGCGCCGGGTCACCAGCGTCACCTTGTCTGCGACGATAAACGCCGAATAGAAGCCGACGCCGAACTGCCCGATGAGCTGGCTGTCCTGGGCATTGTCGCCGCTCATCGACTCAAGAAATTTGCGCGTGCCGGAGTTGGCGATGGTCCCGATGTTCTCGGCCACCTCCTGCCGGCTCATGCCGATGCCGTTGTCTGAGATGGTGACGGTGCGCCGCTCCTGGTCCACAGAGATTCTGATCCTCAGATTGGGATCGTCTTCATACAGCGCATCGTCGGTGAGCGCCTCGAAGCGAAGTTTCTCGGCAGCATCCGAGGCGTTGGAGATCAATTCACGCAGAAAAATCTCTTTGTTACTGTAGAGAGAACGTATCACCAGATTCAGCACCTGACTGACCTCTGCCTGGAATTCCATCGTCTCTTTGTGCGCTTCAACTGTCATAACCGGTATCAACTCCCGTCTGGTTGGTGAATTTTCTGGTTTTCTGCCACCCCTGTTCAGGGGAGCAGGTAACGGCAACAGCAGATAATGGGGCCGGGATGCCCTTTTTCAAGCACGGGATTGTACCCCGGAAGTTGCAGAATCCACGCTATTAATACTCGATTTCGCCCCCCGGCCTGTGATTGAATAGTGCCCGTACTGGAGCCGCCGAAGCAGAATCACTATGGACATCGAACAAATTCAATCCCGCCCGTTTACCGACCAGCGACCGGGGACATCCGGATTGCGCAAAAAAGTACGCGTTTTTCAGCAGGCGGGATATCTGGAAAATTTCGTACAGGCGATATTTGACACCCAACCCGACCTGGCAGGTGGCACACTGGCGCTGGGCGGCGACGGCCGTTTCTACAACCGCACCGCCATTCAGATCATTTTACGCATGGCAGCCGCCAACGGTGTGGCCAGAGTGCTCGTCGGACAGGGCGGCATTCTCTCCACACCCGCCGCCTCCTGCGTTATTCGCAAATATAAAACCCAGGGCGGCATCATCCTCTCCGCCAGCCATAACCCGGGCGGCCCGGATGAGGATTTCGGCATCAAATTCAACACCGCCAACGGCGGTCCCGCGCCGGAGAAGGTCACCGAAGCGATATTTCAGCGAACGCGGGAGATCTCCAGCTACAAAACCCTGCCGACCGCGGATGTTGATATCGACCACACAGGCACGTACCCGCTGGGAGGCATGGTCATCGAGGTGATCGATTCGGTACGGGATTATGTCGACCTGATGCGGGAGCTGTTCAATTTCGAGGCTATTCACCAACTGTTCAATTCCGGGATCTTCCGCATGCGCTTTGACGCCATGCACGCGGTTACCGGCCCCTATGCAACGGAGATACTGGAAACGATTCTCGGCGCCGAACCCGGCACCGTGATGAATGGCATCCCGCTGGAGGATTTCGGTGGCGGACATCCCGATCCCAATCTCAGTCACGCCCACGAACTGCTTGAGCTGACCGAGGGATTCGACCCGGTGGATTTCGGCGCCGCCTCCGACGGTGATGGCGACCGCAATATGATTCTGGGTAAAAATTTCTTCGTGACTCCGAGCGACAGCCTGGCGGTACTCGCCGCGAATGCCCATCTGATTCCCGGTTACCGAAACGGCATTATCGGTATCGCCCGCTCCATGCCGACCAGCCAGGCCGCGGACAGAGTGGCGGACAAACTGGGCATCGACTGCTACGAAACCCCCACCGGCTGGAAATTTTTCGGCAATCTGCTGGACGCCAACAAAATTTCGATCTGCGGTGAAGAGAGCTTTGGCACAGGATCCGATCATGTGCGGGAGAAGGACGGCCTCTGGGCGGTGCTTTTCTGGTTGAATCTGCTGGCCGTCAAGCAGCAGCCGGTAGCGCGCATCGTGCGCGATCACTGGCGCCGTTTCGGGCGCAACTACTATACCCGTCACGACTACGAAGGCGTGGACGCGACGGCAGCCGCGGAGCTCATCAACGACCTCCGGTACCGGCTGGATGACCTGGTCGGAACCCGTCTGGGAAATTATACTGTGGACTATGCGGACGACTTTGCCTACAGGGATACCGTGGATGGGAGCGTATCCGAGAACCAGGGCATACGCATCGGCTTTACTGATGGATCCAGAATCGTCTACCGGCTCTCCGGTACCGGTACCGTGGGAGCCACGCTGCGCGTCTATCTCGAATCCTACGAACCAGACCCGGAAAAGCAGGAGCGGGACACTGCCGAGGTGATGGCGCCGCTGGTGCTTCTGGCCAGGGAACTCGCGGAAACAGAACAGCGGACCGGACGCAGCCAGCCGGATGTGGTGACCTGAGATCGGACATCCCGTGGAATTGGCCGGCAACCACCTTATCCGGTGAACCACTGCAGAGATGGAAAACGCCCGCCCTGGCCGGCGGCAGGAACAGATTTCCCGGGTCAGCTGAACCAGGAATCCCTCTACGCCGGGCGGCCGGTAATGCGCTGGATTTGCCGATAACCGATGCGATTGGCAGAGACGTACAGTGCCCTTGCGATCACCCGGTCCGGCAACATGCCTGCTGGAGCGGAGGGTCACCTGATTTGCTGACCCGGGCGGTGTCATTGACACCCGGCCGTTCATGGCAGAGGGGGAGGTGTTTCCTATATACTAGCGGTTCTGGTTAACCGGCTGCCTGATTGATGGCCCGAGGTTGAAGAAGTAGATGACATATTGTGTCGCAGTGTCGGTGAAAGCGGGCATCGTCTTCTGTTCGGACTCCCGCACCAATGCCGGGGTTGATCAAATCAGCACCTACCGCAAAATGCACCGTTTCGGCCGGGACGGCGATCGGCAGTTTGTCATTCTCAGCGCCGGCAATCTGGCCACGACTCAGGCGGTAATCAATCAGATCAAGAACGACATACAGGAAAACGCCTTCACCAACATATTCAATGTTCCGAACATGGACAGTGCCGCAGAGTACCTCGGCCAGGTAAGTCTTGCGCAACAGTCCAAGTACAATCTGGGCAGTACCATTTATGAGGCGAATTTTATAATCGGCGGTCAGATCATGGGCAAGCCACATCGTGTGATGATGGTTTATCCGCAGGGCAATTACATCACCACCTCGAAGGATACGCCCTATCTGCAAATCGGCGAGAGCAAATACGGCAAACCCATTCTGGACCGGATCATTGAACCCGGCACCACGCTGGATACCGCAGTGCTCTGCGCGTTAGTCTCGATGGATTCCACCATGCGCAGCAATCTGACGGTCGGGCCACCCATCGACGTGTGTGTCTACGAAGCGGACCAGTTGATGCAGGGACGCTACTTCCGATTGCTCCAGGACAGCGACTATTTACGGGATCTGAAACGCGCCTGGGATGAGCGCCTGAAAGATGCGTTTCGATCGTTACCGCCGATTCAGTGGGACACGATGTGGGATCCGGATAAAGACCAGGCAGGCTCCTGACTGCGGGCGCGAAATCCTCCACATCCCGGGCGGCAGCACGCATCGGCGGTCAGATTACCCAGTACCGCCGCCCATGGCGAACTATCCGCCTGGTGCGGTTTATCTTCCCAGCATACTCCCCGGCCGCTCATCCTCCTCTTCATCTTCCTTGATTGGACTGAGGGAGAGACCGGCATTGTTCAGGGAGCCCACTTTCTTGCCGGCATTGGAGGTGCGGATCTTGACCTTGACGTTACTGGCGGAGTCGGCATATTCGAAAGCTACATCTTCGGATATCTTGCCACTGTGGTACAGCGCCACCAAATGCTGATCGAAGGATTGCATACCATAGTTGCCACCCCGCTCGATCGCATCCTTGAGTCCATCCAGCTCCTGCTTGGCAATCATATCGGAGATATAGCCGGTATTGATGAGTACCTCCACTACCGGCACCTTACCGCCATCCAACGCAGGTGCCAGGCGCTGACAGACGATAGCGCGCAGGTTCTGGGAGATCCGTTTGGCCTGGGCATCCCTCGCATCCCTGGAAAAGAAGCCCATTACCCGCTCCATGGTTGAAATGCAGTTGTTCGCGTGCAGCGTGGAGAGCGCGAGATGACCGGTATTGGCAAATTTCAGCGCGTACTCCATGCTGTCCAGGTCCCGTATTTCGCCCATCAGAATCACATCGGGTGACTCCCGCAGCGCCGCCTTCATGCCGGTGCTGAAAGACTTGGTATCGGTTCCTATCTCCCGCTGCGCGACGATGGATTTCTTGTGCGTATGGACGAACTCTATCGGGTCCTCCAGTGTCAGTATGTGGCCGCCCGAATTAACGTTGCGGTGATCGATCATGGCTGCCAGCGTGGTGGTTTTTCCCGAACCGGTAGCGCCCACGATGAGAATGAGTCCGTTGCGCTCCATCACCAGATTTTTAAGTACCTGGGGGACTTTGAGCCCATCGATACTGGGCACATCGGTGTTGATGCGACGCAGCACAAGAGACGCCTCGCCGCGCTGGCGGAAGGCGTTGCCGCGAAACCGGCCGATGCCGCGGAAGGAGAGAGAGAAATCCACCTCGCCCGTCGCCTCGTACTCTTTGGCCTTATCGTCGCTGAGCAGTTCCCGGACAACCTTTTCCGTGACGCCTGGAAGCAGCGCCTCTCCCATCTGTGCGAATCCGTTGGCGGTTTTCATGGAGATGCGCGCGCCGGTATAGAAAAACACATCCGCCGCATTGTTCTTAACCATCACCTGTAAAATCTGTGGTACATCCACATTCTGCATGACGCATTTTCCTTATGAAAATCCGCTTGTTGTGTGAGAGCCTGAAAGTTCATCCAGAGCAATCGGAGCGGAGTCGGTTCAATTATCCCGTCGGGTGAAATGAGTGCCCGAATCTGTATGCACCGGAGATTCGCACTTACTGGATAGCGGCGTAGCTGAAGGGAACTTTATCTGCTGGATATGCCGCGGCACTCAACGCCTGCAACTGCGGTGGGGGAGGATCGATGGCGGAACGTTTTCCCGATACCGGACAGCCGCATGCACACCTGCACCGGTCGCGCCGGTCCGGCGAGTAACCCGCGCGACCCGATATGATAAGGAACAGCGGATGCGGCGACAATGCGACCGGGTTTCAGTCTTGCACGACAGCGTTTACAATTCCGGGTTATTGTTACCTCGCCCGCCTTCGTCAGGAGTGTTGAAGTGAACGAAAAAAGTGTTGATGTCGCCATCCTGGGAGCCGGCAGCGCCGGGCTCTACGCGCTCGGAAAGGTACGTCCTTCCGGAAAGCGCTTTGTCTTGATCAACGGCGGCGAACCGGGCACCACCTGCGCCCGCGTCGGCTGCATGCCCTCCAAGGCGATCATTCAGGTAGCTGAGGATTACCATCGGCGCGGCATCCTCGGTCGCTATGGTGTGGCGGGTCACGACGAGCTGGAGTTGGATACCGGTGAGGCGATGGAGCACGTGCGTAATCTGCGCGATACCTTCGTCGATCGGGTACTCTCCAACAGCACCGACAATATGAGCGAAGAGCTGTTCATCGAGGGATACGCCCGTTTCGTCGATCCACATACGCTGGAGGTCAACGGTCAGCGGATCCGGGCGGAAAAGATCATTATCGCGACTGGTACCCGTCCGTTGATACCCGGGCCGTGGAAGGCTTTCGGCGATCGTATTCTGACCACCGATGGGATATTCGAACTGGAGCGGCTGCCAGCCTCTATTGGCGTGATTGGACTGGGGGTAATCGGGCTCGAAATCGGTCAGTCCCTGGCCCGGCTCGGCGTGGAGGTAACCGGATTCGACATGCTCGATACCATCGGCGGTCTGGAAGATCCCGACGTGGCGAAACTGGCGATCGAGACGATTGGCAGGGATTTTCCGTTGCACCTGGGCAACCCCGCGGAGATCAGCGAAGAGAATGGAAAACTGCGCCTATCCGCCGGTGGTAATTCGGTGCTGGTCGACAACGTGCTGGCCAGTCTGGGACGCATACCGAACCTGGACAATATGGCGATAGAGAACGCCGGAATCGAACTCGGCCCAGGGGGTATCCCGGCGTTCAATCCGAACACCATGCAGGTGGGGGAGAGCCATATCTTTCTGGCGGGAGACATTACCGGCGAGCGTGCCCTGCTGCACGAGGCGGGGGACGAGGGCCGCATCGCCGGACACAACGCCAGCCACGACAGCATCTCCGCGTTCAAGCGCAAGGTCCCGCTCTCCATCAACTTCTGCGATCCGAATATCTGCCATGTCGGCGTGCGCTGGTCGGAACTCGACCCGGACTCGACCGCGGTTGGTAGCGTGAGTTTCGCACCGGTGGGACGCGCCCTGATCATGGGCAAGAACCGGGGGATACTCAAACTGTACGCCGACAAACGGAGCGGCCGGCTGCTCGGCTCGGAGATGGCCTGCCCAAAAGGTGAGAATCTCGCCCATCTGCTGGCATGGAGTATTCAGCAGGAGCTGACCGTGGGCAGAATGCTGCAGATGCCGTTTTATCACCCGGTGATCGAAGAGGCGCTGCAGGCGGCGCTGTACGACTGTTACGCCAAGGTTGAGAGCAAGAACGGCGGCGGGATCGCCGAACTGGTTGCGCTGAAATGAGCTGGCGGCAGCAGCGGGAGAGAAATCGCAACAGATGCGGAAGAGAAGGGTTCGCAAATGGGCTCAAACGACACGCCTGCGGAGCGCAATCCCCTTTTTTACCCGCCGTCACTGCGCGAAATCGTTCGAAAACCGCGTATTGATTCCCAGCAACGCGCAGTGACCCGGTTGTTCTGAAATATGCCAGAATACGCGTGCATCGGGGCAGATGGCCCGATTGGGCAGTGCCGGCCTACGGCTTAGCCTGCCTTACCTGTTGAATTACGGAAACAAGAGAACAATGGCCCAGTATATCTATACCATGAACCGTGTCGGCAAGGTCGTCCCGCCGAAGCGGGTTATTTTAAGAGACATCTCCCTCTCCTTCTTTCCCGGTGCCAAGATCGGTGTGCTCGGTCTCAACGGATCCGGCAAATCAACCCTGCTGCGCATCATGGCGGGACTGGACACGGAGATCGAGGGGGAGGCCCGCCCGCAGGCCGGCATCAAGGTGGGCTATCTGCCGCAGGAGCCGCGACTGGATCCGGACAAGGACGTGCGCGGCAACGTCGAGGAGGCGGTGGCGGACGTAAAAGAGGCGCTCGCCGAATTGGATAAAGTGTATGCCGACTATGCCGAACCGGACGCCGATTTTGACGTGCTGGCGGCGAAGCAGGCAAAGCTGGAGGACATTATCACCGCAAAGGACGGTCATAACCTGGAACGGACGCTGGAAATTGCGGCCGACGCACTGCGGCTTCCGCCATGGGATGCGGATGTCGGCCGGCTGTCCGGCGGCGAGAAGCGCCGGGTGGCGCTGTGCAGACTGCTGTTGTCGCAACCCGATATGCTGCTGCTGGACGAGCCGACCAACCACCTTGACGCTGAATCGGTGGCCTGGCTGGAGCGATTTCTGCACGACTACAAGGGCACCGTGGTGGCGGTAACCCACGACCGCTATTTTCTGGATAACGTAGCCGGCTGGATACTGGAGCTGGATCGCGGATACGGTATCCCCTGGGAGGGTAACTACTCCTCCTGGCTGGAGCAGAAAGAGCAGCGCCTGGAACTGGAGCAGAAACAGGAAGCGGCCCGGATGAAGAGCATGAAGCACGAGCTGGAGTGGGTGCGCAGCAATCCCAAGGGCCGGCACGCGAAAAGCAAGGCGCGATTGCAGCGCTTCGAGGAGTTGCAGAGCCAGGAGTTTCAGAAACGCAACGAGACCAACGAGATCTATATTCCACCGGGAGAACGTCTCGGTGAAATGGTGATCCAGGCGGAAGGACTGAAGAAGAGTTACGGTGAAAATGTGCTGTACGAGGATCTCAGCTTCAACCTGCCCCAGGGCGGCATCGTCGGCATCATCGGTCCCAACGGCGCAGGCAAAACCACGCTGTTCCGCATGATTACCGGTGAGGAGAAACCCGACGGCGGCAGCATGCGCATCGGTGAGACTGTCCAGGTCGCCTACGTGGACCAGTCCCGCGATGCACTGGACGACAGTAAAACCGCCTGGGATGAGATTTCAGGCGGTCAGGATATCCTCACTATCGGAAAACACGAGATCAACTCACGTGCCTGGTTGAGCCGCTTCAACTTCAAGGGCACCGACCAGCAGAAACGGGTCGGTGATCTTTCTGGAGGGGAGCGCAACAGGCTGCATCTGGCGAAACTGCTGCAGAGCGGCGGCAACCTGCTGCTGCTGGACGAACCGACCAACGATCTGGATGTCGAGACGCTGCGGGCGCTGGAGGAGGCGCTGCTCGTGTTCCCGGGCTGTGTCGTAGTCATCTCCCATGACCGCTGGTTTCTGGACCGTATCGCCACGCACATTCTGGCCTTCGAAGGCGATTCCAAAACCGTATGGTTCGAAGGCAACTACGCCGACTACGAGGCCGATCGCCGCCGCCGCCTGGGCGCGGAGGCGGATCAACCTCATCGCATCCATTACAAACGGATAAAAAGGTAGGGCCTGGAATCCCGGTAACCCGAAGCAGTAGGATCAGAGCTATGGCGGACGCTGAAAAACTGTTGCACAGAGCCGGGCTGCTGGTGGCGCGCATGGAGCAGTTGTTGCAGCCCGTCTCCACGCAGACCGACTGGAACCACATCGCCTTTCGCTGGCGGCGCGGCAGAGGACTGCAACCCGTTGCCCACCCACACCGCATCCCACTGGATAGCCTGCTCTGCATGGAACCGCAAAAGCAGGAGATCGTCCGCAATACCCGCCAGTTCATAACGGGAAGAAGTGCCAACAACGTGCTGCTCTGGGGGTCCAGGGGAACCGGCAAGTCGTCGCTGATCAAGGCGATACTGCATGAATTTTCCGATCGCGGACTGCGTCTGGTGGAGGTGGAGAAAGCGGATCTGATTGACCTGCCGGATATTGTGGACAACTTATACGGCCGTCCGGAGCGATTCATCCTGTTCTGCGACGACCTCTCGTTCGAGGCGGACGATGCCAGCTATAAGTCCCTCAAGGCGGTGCTGGACGGCTCAATTGCGGCGCCGCCGGAGAATGTACTGATCTACGCCACATCCAACCGCCGCCATCTGCTGCCGGAGTATCTTCGGGAGAATCTGGAGACACGCCTGGTCGGGGGTGAAATACACCACAGCGAAGGGGTGGAGGAGAAGATTTCGCTGTCTGAACGGTTCGGTCTGTGGCTCTCCTTTTACCCGTTCAATCAGGACGAGTACCTGCGCATCGTCGACCGTTGGCTGGAGACACTGGGCGCAAAAACCACAGCCGACGAAGCGACCCGCGCAGCGGCGCTGCAGTGGGCGCTCAAACGCGGCTCGCGCAGCGGCCGGGTGGCGCTGCAGTTTGCCCGGGACTGGGCAGGACGATAGCCGTGGAAAAAGATAAACTCCCCAGAAAATCGAGCCGCTCCGAGGTTGACGCTTTCCTGCGCAAGGTCGCAGCGACACCGGCGGTAAAACGACCCGGTGAGAGCGGCCGGTTGATCTTTGCAATGGACGCAACCGCCAGCAGAAAACCCACCTGGGACCATGCCTGCCACCTGCAGGCACAGATGTTCGAATCCACGGAAACGCTGGGGGGGCTGGCGATCCAGCTATGCTACTACCGCGGCTACCAGGAGTTCCATGCCGGCGATTGGCTGACCAATTCAACCGACCTGAAACGGCGCATGACCGCGGTGCACTGTTTGGGCGGACATACCCAGATCGAAAAAGTGCTCCGCCACACGCTTGAAGAGAGCAGTGAAAAACGGGTCAATGCACTGGTATTCGTCGGCGACTGCATGGAAGAGGAGGTCGACCGTCTCTGTCAGCTGGCCGGGGAACTGGGTCTCCGCGGGGTGCCTGCGTTCATGTTTCACGAGGGTGGAGAACCGACCGCCAAATCCGCTTTCAAACAGATAGCCCGGCTGACCCGCGGCGCTTACTGCCCATTCGACGCCGGCAGCGCGCAGCAGCTACGCGACCTGCTCTCCGCGGTTGCCGTCTACGCCGCCGGTGGACGCCATGCACTGGAGCGCTTCAGTGAGACCGGCGGAGAGACAGTGAAACTGCTCACCCGCCAGATCACCAGGGGATAGCGAAAACAATGCCGGAGTCCAGAAACAGCGGTTTCAAGTTGCGCAATCTTCCGGAGCCATAACCAGGCCGTGCGCAACCTGATTATCCTGGCAGCCGCCGTGCTGCTCTACTTTCTCGCATTTCGCTGGTTTGCGCGGCAACCCAGGAAAACCCGCATCCAGACTTTGATGGTGGTGGCCGGCGTAATCCTGGTGGGACTGGCCGCCACCGGCCGGCTGAACTGGGTATTCGCGCTGATAGGCGCAATGCTCCCTTTCGTCCGGCGGCTGCTGGCGCTGATGAGCTATGCGCCCCTTTTTCAGCGACTCTATCGGCAGTTCGGCAGCGGCGCTTCGACAGATGGACGGGCGGCAGCCGGCCAGCAGTCGAAGGTGGAGACCCGGTTTCTCAAATTGATCCTGGATCACGACAGCGGGGGGATGACCGGTCAGGTACTCGACGGTCAATTCAAGGGAAGCGACCTCGGGCAACTCTCTTTGGCACAGCTGCTACTGCTGCTGCAGGAGTGTCAACTGGAAGACCGGGAATCGGCACAGCTGTTGGAAGCCTATCTCGACCGGATACACGGCGACGAATGGCGGACGCAGGCGCAAACCGGTCCGGACACGGGCGGTGCCGGCTTTTCCGAGCGGATGAACCGGCAGGAGGCCTACGACATCCTGGGACTGGATGCGGGCGCCAGTCACGATGAGATCAAGAACGCGCACCGCCGGCTGATACAGAAACTGCACCCTGACCGCGGCGGTTCCACCTATCTCGCCTGGAAAATCAACCAGGCCAAGGCACTGCTGCTGGGAGATGAATAGCCTGCGTCACCGAAAATGTGAATCATCCCCCGGCTGGACGCTGCGCCGCAATGCCCTCAACGGCGAGAATTCTTGAACGGGTGTTGCGCTGTCTGAGCTCCTTGAACGGTTTGTACTCCGCGGAATTATAGAATGCCAGCAGATCGCCCATGCTTGGAAACTCGATAATCACCAGACGCTTGGGACGCCAGTCGCCTTCCAGAACCTCGGTAGTGCCACCCCTGGTCCGATAGACGCCTCCGTAATGAGCGGCGATATCGGGAATCACGTCCAGGTAGCTGCTCGACTGGTACTTTTCCATGTCGGACGCCGTTATATCAGCAATAAAAAAAGCCGGCACGATCACTCCTCCTCAACGCCTGTCAACAGATTTCCTGGTTCAATCATAGCGCGAGATCGGCAAACTCAAAATGGAGTTCGGTGATCAACGATCGATAATCCCAGGCGCAGCCGCTGACGCACGCAGGCCCCGGCCAGGCTGGCGCTCCTACGGCGGGGTTCAGACCCCCTGCCCTGCAACTTCATCGGCAGTTGCGGGCGGCGGCGCTTCGCGCCGGATTGAGAACCGAACCGAAAGGGAGCGCGGACCGCCATGCGGCCCGAACTGCATCGCCCGTGCAGCCTTTTGCATCGCTTTTTCTGGGATAATCGGCCGCTGTGGCCTATGTTTTTCACAAACAGCGTGAACCGGATGTTACTGCGGGAGAGAATCGGATATGGGTGAATTTATCGGCTTCCCCGAGCGATGCCTGGCTTTTCTAAGCGAGCTGAAGGCAAACAATTCAAGAGAATGGTTCAACCAACGGCAGGGTGATTTTGAAACCTCGGTGCGCGAACCGTCCCTGGCGTTTATTTCCGCAGCAGCTCCGTTGCTGGGCAACCTCTCGCCCCACTTCCGTGCGATAGCGAAAAAAAGCGGGGGCTCCCTGATGCGTGTTCACCGCGACACCCGTTTTTCGAAAGACAAGACGCCGTACAAAACCAATATCGGGATTCAGTTCCGGCATGAGTCCGGAAAGGATGTGCACGCCCCGGGATTTTATCTGCACATCGAGCCCGGAGGCTGTTTTATCGGCGCAGGCATCTGGCGGCCGGATTCAGCCGCATTGACAAAGATCAGGGACTTTCTGATCGACAATCCGGCGGCCTGGAAAAAAGCCAGGGCCTATGCTCCCTTTAAAAAACATTTCCGGCTGGAGGGCGATAAGCTGCAACGGCCGCCGCGCGGTTATCCGGGAGAGCATGAGCTGGTAGAGGATCTGAAGCGCAGGGACTTCATCGCCTGCCGCGGTTTCGATGACAGCGAGATCGGTCAAAAAGCTTTTTTAACCATGGTGATGGGCGGCTTCAGACAGTGCGATCCGTTCATGCGCTACCTTTGCACGGCGCTGGAAGTGCCTTACTAAAACCTGTCTCATCATCCCCTGCGGCCGTGACGGTGGAAATGATAGCACTCTGGTTACGCAGCTGTCGGGAATTACCGCTGTTGCGGCTGCCGGATGCAGCTCTATTCCCGCCGGCATACGCCTGCAGAAAACCGGGCAATCCCTTGATACCGGTGGTTGCGTAATCCCCGCCCAACAGTTGCACCGCGCGCTCCGGCTTGACATCCAGTTGCGTGACCGCCCCCTGGTAAACCAGATCGAACAGCCGTTTGAGCTCGATGCGGTGGACCTGTCCCGTAGTGGCGTAGAGCCACTGACTCAGTTGCATGAAGCGTTTGAATGGAGACTCCCCCAGCAGCGCCGGCAGACTGTTTCGGAACCGTCCGGAATTTCCGATCAAATCCCAGTAACGCGCGAAACGGCTCAACTGCTGCATCGAGGCAAAATCGATCAGGTCGTTACACAGGAGTTGGTAGGGCGGATCCGGATTGTAACGCATTCGGCAGTCAACGCTATGGTGTTCGATGGGGGTGCCGCGCAAGCGCTTGAGTATACCCACCTGGATCTCCTGCGGATTCAGCATCATCAATTGATCGAACCCCGCGGCGAAACTTTCGACGCTCTCCCCTGGCAGTCCCACGATCAAATCGGCGTGTATATGGGCTTTGGTCTCCCGCCGCAGCCAGTCAAGGTTCAGCACGGTTTTTCGATAATCCTGATTTCGACTGATCCGCTCCGCCACTTCCGGGTTGAAAGTCTGAACGCCGACTTCCAATTGCAGTGTGCCTGCGGGAAATTCGCGGAGTCTGGATTTCAGCGGATCAGGCAGCCGGTCCGGTATCACTTCGAAATGCAGAAACAGACCGGGCTCCATGCGTTCGAGAAAAAAGTCCAGGATGGCCAGACTCTGTTCCAGCTTAAGATTGAATGTCCGGTCGACAAACTTGAAGTGACGTGCGCCACGACGGAACAGCCGATCCATCTGTGCCAGAAACAGTCCGGTCTCGAATGACCGGGCGCTCCTGTCCAGCGCAGACAGACAGAATTCACACTGGAACGGGCAGCCCCTCGATGCTTCCACGTAGATCAGCCGATTGGCGATATCCTCGTCACTGTAGAAGGGGTAAGGGGAAGCAAGGTGTCGCAGCAGCGGTGGATCGGAGTGGATTACCCTGTTCCCAGGCACTTCACCCGCCAGCAGCGACCCGCAGAGGCGTGGAAAAGTAAGATCGGCGGGGCCGGTGACCAGGAAGTCCGCTTCGTGCACGATGCGCTGCGCCTCCCACTCATGACTCACTTCAGGACCGCCGACCACCACGATGGTCTGCGGGCTGATGGCTTTGATCAGCGAGACCAGCCGGGTGCTCTGCGTGCAGTTCCAGATATAGACGCCAAGGCCGATGACCGCAGGCGCGGCGGCCAGCAGCTGCTCGGCAATGTCGATCTCCCTGCTCTCCAGGGTAAATTCACGGATCTCCGTCTGCGGTTGCAAATCCCCCATGTTGGCGAGCAGATAACGCAGCCCGAGACTGGCATGCATGTGCCGGGCATTGATCGTGGCCAGAATAATCTTTTGCATATCGGCTCAACAAAAACGTCGGCTACTGCCGCAAAGCCTAAATGATGCCGTCATTTTACGCCAATGAATGGCGTGGGTCCGGTGTTCGGGCTGGATCCTAGAGAAAGCCCAATCCAATAAAAATTGTGCCGGCGACAGCGAGAATAGCGGCGCCTTTCAGTGTGGCGCTGGAATCGTTACGGCTGGAATATCCAATAAAACCCTCGAAACGCTTGCGGGTAATCAGTGCAATCACGGATAGCATAAGCAGGAAACCGCCCGTATACAGGCTTATCTCTTTCAGCAGCCTGATCTTCTCCTGACTCAATCCATTTACGCCGCCGCTGATGGTTTCGAATTTATTGGCCATTAACGGGTCCACTGCCATGGTCCATAGCAACACGAGCAATACCAGATAAAAATAATGTTTTTTCATAACGTTACGTTATATTGGCCGCGACCGGAACCGTCACAATTTATAGCGTGCGCTGCGTCCGGCACTTTAGGCAGAAACGGCAACCGATATTGACCCGGTTTCGCCAACGCTGATCGCGAGCCAACACGATCGATCGCGGCTACAGGAATAAGCGTCGCGGCCGTACCGTGTATCGATGAAATTGTGGTGGAACCTAACGCAAAATCACCCGCGAACCGCGTTGCTGTCCGAACTGCATCCCTGTAAGGCTGCCGCACAGCACAGTACAGGATGCAGCGGCATGCGGCGCAACAGAACAGGGACGCTTTTCGGACGCAACCGCTTTGGGACCGGACGATTCCGGCGCGCAGGTAACACTTTGATCCCCGTGCTCCCTGCCTCAAACAAAAACATAGCGACCGATAGCGTCACCGCGCACGCTGAGATAGCCCCCGGCATGATCCTGCCATTCGGGCAATACCAATCTGAGAGCCCCGGCACCGTCCAGTTCAAACCGATGGTTGGCCGGTCGATGGGTATGGCCATGTATCAGCAGCCCGGCCCCGGCATCGCGTAAATAGGCTTCCACCGTCGCTTGATTGGCATCCACGATATCGGCCGCTTTCAACGAAACCGCTTCACCGCTGCGTTTTCGGTAATCGGCTGCGATCGCGATACGCTCCGCTATGGTTTTGGAGAGAAACTCACCGATAAAGTCGGGATGGCGCAGCCGCAAACGCCACGCCTGGTAATCCCTGTCGTCACTGCAGAGCAGATCGCCATGCATCAATAGTGCCCGGAAGCCGGCCAGCGGCAATACGTGCGTATCCGGCAGAAGAGAACAACCGGTGGCCCTGGCAAAAGCATCGCCTATCAGAAAATCGCGATTGCCGGAGATAAAAAAAAGCTGGCATCCGGAAGTGCTGAGATGCTTCATCGCCGCTACTATTTCCGGAATGGGCGGGCGCTTGTCGTCGTCACCGACCCAGGCATCGAAAAGATCCCCCAGAATAAAAAGGCTCGCCGCCTGTGCTGCTCGCTCACGCAGGAAGCGCAAAAACAGCCGGGTGGTGTCGGGCCGCTCCGGAGAGAGGTGCAGATCCGAAATAAACAGATACTCCACTATTGCTCCGTCAGGCTGCTGTCTATGGAATCAGAGCCCCGCAGCAGGCGGCTCCGGGCGCATCGCTGGCACCGCCTGGTAACGACCGCCCCCCTCGCCGGGGACGGCGGCATTGCAGGTTCGTCGTTGGAAAGCTCCCCTGCTGCAAGGCGGTAAGCGACTGTCCGCATGCTCTGCTCCTTCGCTCTCAGCTATGGCTCGTTGCGGTTGCACCCCGGCACCCCAAAGGCACTTCCTGCGGAGCATCCAACCGCCCCCATCCCGCTGGTCCCGCCAATAGCAGCTTGGCGGACAACTACTCGTCGTTGAGCATGGCCTTTTCGATGATCAGATCTTCCACCGGAACATCCTGGTGACCCATGCGCGTAGTGGTGGCTGCCGACTTCAGCTTATCAACCACATCCATGCCGGCGGTCACCTTACCGAAAACGCAATACCCCCACCCGTCCTGTCCCGGATAGTCAAGAAATTTATTGTCCGCGACGTTGATGAAAAACTGTGAGCTGGCCGAGTGGGGATCCATGGTCCGGGCCATTGCAATGGTGCCTTTCAGGTTGCTGAGGCCGTTTTTCGCCTCGTTCTCGATCGGGGCACGGGTGGGCTTCTCCTTCATGCCTGCCGCATATCCGCCGCCCTGTATCATGAAGTTGCCGATTACCCGGTGGAATATGGTACCGTCGAAATGCCCCTCTTTGACATACTGAATAAAATTTTCAGTGGTCTTTGGCGCGTTCTCCGCATCCAGTTCCAGGACGATGTCCCCGTGGTTGGTCTTGAGTGTGATCATAGTAGTGGTATCCGTTTCCTATTTGCTGGTGGAAATCCGCTTCACGGATTCTATCACGACCGCCTGCTCGGGCACGTTGGCCATGCCGTTTCGCGTGGTGGTGAACACATCGGCAATCTTGTCGACCGTCTCCATACCCGATGTAACCCGGCCAAACACCGCATAACCCCAACCATCGAAACTGGGATAATCGAGGTTTTTGTTGTCCGCATGGTTGATAAAAAACTGCGAAGTGGCCGAATGCGGCGCACTGGTACGCGCCATGGCGATGCTGCCACGAACATTCTTAAGACCGTTTTTGGCCTCATTCCTCAGTGCGTCATGGGTTGTTTTTCTCTCCAAATCCGCTGTGAAGCCGCCACCCTGGATCATGAATCCGTTGATGACGCGGTGAAACACGGTGCCGTTGTAAAAACCTTCGTCCACGTAGCGCAGAAAGTTCGCTACCGTCTCGGGCGCCCGGTCCGGGTCGAGCTCCAGCACGATTTCACCCAGGTTGGTGGTCATCGATACGGAAACAGGATCGGCTGCCACGCCGGTTGTCAGCCAGAGGGCGAATAACGCCGCTGTCAGGCGTTCAAGTATCTTTTTCATATGCGTCGTGTTCCGTGTCAAGGTCAATCGCTGTTCGGCAGCGGCCAATTTTCCGGGTCTGCCGCAGGGGCCTATCATACATGGGTTACAATTATCTGAGAAAGCCGGGCGTAAAGTGGTTTGTCCGCGTTGCCGTTTGGTTTACCATGCGCCGCGGGGTTGGCGCCGCGCCACAGTCAGCAATTTCCGGAGCCGTTATGCTGAAGGTCTACAACGATCTCACCAACGAAAAAGAGAGATTCATCCCTCTGGAACAGGGCAAGGTCAGGATGTACGTCTGCGGCATGACCGTCTACGACCTGTGCCATCTGGGCCACGCCCGGGTGCTGGTGGTATTCGACGTTATCTGCCGCTATCTGCGGGCATCAGGATTCGATGTCACCTATATCCGCAACATTACCGACATCGACGACAAGATCATCAACCGCGCCAATGAGAACGCTGAGCCTTACGGCGAATTGACGGAACGCTTCATCCAGGCGATGCATGAGGACGCCGCCGCGCTGGGCGTTCTGCCCCCCGATGCGGAACCCCGTGCCACCACGCATATCGATCAGATCATCGCCATGGTGACGCGTCTGATAGAAAACGGGCACGCCTATGCGCTCGATAACGGCGACGTCTACTTTTCAGTAGCGAGTTTCCGCGGTTATGGCAGGCTTTCGGGCAAGTCGATCGAGGATCTGCGCGCCGGCGCCCGCGTGGAAGTTAACGATGCCAAGCGGGAACCGCTGGATTTCGTATTGTGGAAGGCGGCCAAACCGGGTGAGCCATCCTGGGCATCCCCGTGGGGCGAAGGGCGTCCCGGCTGGCATATCGAGTGCTCCGCAATGTCCACCTGCTGCCTGGGCGATACCCTGGACATTCATGGCGGCGGCGCCGACCTGACCTTTCCACACCACGAAAACGAGATAGCCCAATCCGAGGGTGCGACGGGAAAACCTTTCGTACGCTACTGGCTGCACAACGGTTTTGTCCGCATCAACGACGAAAAAATGTCCAAATCCCTGGGCAATTTTTTCACTGTCAGGGAGATTCTCAGGCACTACCAGGCCGAGGAGATCCGCTACTTCATCCTCAGCAGCCACTACCGCAGTCCGCTCAATTACGATGAGGAGCACCTGCAGAACGCTCGCGCGGCACTCACCCGCTTCTACACCGCTCTGCGCGATTTGACGGCGGCTGACGGGAGCGGTGCAGAAGCGTACCTGGAGCGGTTCAACCTCGCCATGGATGACGATTTCAATACGCCGGAAGCTTTGGCGGTGCTATTCGACCTGACCAGGGAAATCAACCGTGTTCGCCGGAGCGATGACGGGCAGGCGGCAATCCTGGCAGCGGCATTGATCCGCATGGGCGCGGTTCTGGGAATTCTTCAGCAGGAGCCGGAAGATTATCTGCGCGGTTGTCCAATGGACCGGCAGGGGCTCAGCGACCAGGAGATCGATGCATTGATTCAGCAGCGGCTGGAAGCACGTGCCGCCCGTAATTGGGCGGAGGCGGACCGTATTCGCGACCAGCTCAAAGCGGGCGATGTTCTGCTCGAAGACGGTCCACAGGGCACCAGCTGGCGCCGGGTATAGTCATTCCCTGCGCGATCACCCGCCATTCCCAGCCCCCGCGCCCGGAATCCCGCGAACCGCGTTGCAGGTCGCTTATGTGGCATCGGCTGCAGAGGATCGCGCGATGCATTCTCCAGTGTGAACTCCCCGTCGGTTAAAGCCGGCGACTTCTGCTTTCGGCTGAAAGCCGGATCGATCCGCCGTTCGGCCGATTAACCCCCTCCCCCTCAGGGGCAGGGCTGGGGAGAGGAGGCTTTTACGACACCCTTCTGAGGGGGAAGGAATTCCTCTTTCTGCATCGGCGTAAATTATTCTGAATCTCTTCTCCCTGCATCCTTATCCATCGCCCAAAGGCGAGGGGTTTACGGATCCCCGATCGGAAACTCTAAAACAGTCCCGCCTGGCGCTGATCGGTCAGCCAGAAGAAGCGGAACGGAGGCACCACCAGCTGATTGTTGAACATCGACGGCGACTCGCCGCTGGCCAGGTCCTGTATTTGGCCATACAGGAACTGGCCCCGGTTTCCCAGATTAGAGAGATCAAGATGCTGCGGCCGGGCATCGAAATTGCCAACGACCAGCACCGTTTCCGCGGGCCTTTCAGGGTGGCTGCGAAGAAAAACAAACAGATGTTCATTATCCACGGCCAACAGCTCCCTGTTGTTGAAATCGGCAAATGCCGGGATCGTTTTACGAACCGCTATCAACTTCTTCAGCCCGTCAAAGATGCGGTTCTGTACCGAACCGTGCTCGTGGCGCATCTCCGCCTTCTCCCAATCGATGCGCGGCCGATGCATCCAGCGATTGTCGCGGGCCTTTTTCTCATCCTGCAGAAAGCTGCCGTCATTCAGGGTCCCGATCTCATCTCCATAATAGAGCAGTGGTATACCGCCGAATGATAAAATCATGCTGTGCAGCAGAAGGATCAGTTTGACCGCTCGATCTATCGCCGCATCGTCCTGCGTCTCCAGCGCCGCCTCCAGTCCCACCAGCGATGCCAGGGAGCCGGATATGCGGGCATCCCCGGTTTTCAGATTGCTCCCGAAGGGCTGTCCTCTCGCATCTGAATCCTTGTATTTCCCGGTAAAATAGTCCAGCAGAAATCTGCGGTGCGCTATCGGTTCGTAGTTCACATGGTAAATATCCGCATTGTCGAAGCCCAGCCCGATGTCGTCGTGACAACGTACGTAGTTGAGCCAGGTGGCGCGATCCAGCTTGCTCGGCAGGCTGCGAATACCCTGACTGAGGAGTTTGGCGTTCTTGGTGGCAATCGCATCCCACAGCAGCGCCATGAATGTGGCGTTGTAGGCGATCTCGCACTCCTTGGCGATAACCGCATCCTCACCGAAATATTTGATGATCTCCAGCGGCGCGACAATGGCTTCTGCGATGAACAGCACGCCCGGCGCGGTAACCTGGCAGCAATCCTTCATCAACTGCAGAATCAGATGCGCCTCCTGCAGATTCTGACAACTCGTGCCTATCTTTTTCCACAGGAACGCGACCGCGTCCAGACGCACGATATCCGCGCCGCGGTTGGCCCAGAACAGGATCACGTCGACCATTTCGATGAACACGCCGGGATTATTGTAGTTGAGGTCCCATTGGTAACTGTTGAAGACCGTCATCACCCACTTCCCCATCTCTTCGTCCCAGGTAAAGTTTCCGGGCGAAGTTTCCGGAAAAATTTCCGGCATCGACTCTTCGAACATATCGGGGATATCGCGGTTGGGAAAGACGTAGTAATAGTCCTGATACTTCTGTTCGCCCGCGCGTGCTCTTTGGGCCCACTCATGTTCATCGGAGGTGTGGTTGACGACCACATCCAGCGCCAGCAGCATTTCCCGTTTGTGCATCGAATCGGCCAGCTGGTCGAGTTCATCAAGCGTGCCCACCCGCGGGTCGATATCGCGGAAATTGCTGACCGCATAGCCGCCGTCGCTGGCGCCCTTCGGACAGACCATCATCGGCATAATGTGAACCATATTGACACCCAGCTCCTGCAGGTAAGGGAGCCGCTTTTTCACACCGTCCAGGTTTCCGGCAAACCCATCGGCGTAGAGCGCCATGCCCACCCACTCCTGACTCAGAAACCAGTTGTGGCGCTGTTCGCGGTATTTGTCCACCTCTTCGCGTTCCGCTGAGCGTTTGATATAACGGCTGGCCATGACCTCGACCAGCGTCACCATCTGCTCCTTGAAGTCCTCGCGCTGGCCGTAAAGATAATGAAACAGCGAGTGGATGGCGAAGAAGTTGGCTCCGAGCCGGGTATAGAAATGGCGTAGATCGCTGCGTTGAATCTCAGGTTTTAAGCGATCCAGTATTTCGTTCAAAAGGGAATGGGAGACCTGTTCGTACATGTTTCACTCTTCCTGCCTGGGGAGAATCTATTCCAAACGCAGTATTACAGCCACTCTGCGAGCAGCGCATTATACAGCTCAGGATCGTCCAGTGTAGCTCCCCGCGATCCCACCAGCACAGCGGCAAAACGCTGCGCGCGCTCGATGATCAGACCATAGGGCCAGTCGCTGTGGAGTCCCAGGATGCAGACCGAGGCAAAAGCGTCGCCGGCGCCAACGGTGTCGACAACCCTGGTCTCGGCGGGAGGATTGGTTTCCAGCAGATTGCCCGCGCTGTCCAGGGACATCGCCCCCTTTTTTCCGCGGGTCACGACGAGCCAGCTCAAATCGTAACGCTCCAGCAGCCTTTCCGCTTTGGCCTCAAGCGTGGCCGGGCCATCGACCAGAATATCCAGCTCCGCATCATTGACTTTGACCCATTTTGCCTGCTCCAGCAGGTTCGTCGTCTGACTGAGATTCCACCAGGGTGGTCTCAGATTGACATCCATGAAAACGGGGGCCTGCTGACTCTGCAGCAAATGGTTCAACGCGGCCGCAGACTCAGGGCTTCTCAGCGCAAGCGTTCCATGGTAAACGAGCGATGGGGTTATCCGCGGTATCGCACCCGCGTCGATATGATCGTAAGCCCTGTCTTCGACAATATCGAAAGTGGGCTGTCCCGCCTGCAGTGTAACCCGCACTTCGCCGCTGGCGCGGTCCGGATCGAGTTGCAGACCGGCCGCGCTCATCCCCCATTGCAGCATGGTATCGCGAATCCGCCGCCCCATCGGATCATCGCCTACACGACTGATCAGCAGCGGCTTACAGCCAAAAGCCTGAAGATGCCAGGCAACGTTGAACGGGGCACCGCCGAGAACACGGCTGCCGTCCTCGAAGCAATCGAACAGCACTTCGCCGAATATCGCTGGAAATTGGGTCATCAAACTAGTCACCTTTCTCTGTTCGGGGAGTGATGGCAGATGCCAAAATTGACGCTGTCCACACAGAAGCAGTCACACTGGCGGAGTGGCACTGCGCCCGGCGATGCTGTCCGGCCGGAATCGACAGGGAACAACAAGCCGCTGGCAACTCATGCCTGTACGCCACTCTTCTCCGGGTTCCGGCATTTCTGGAAAAAATCGTAATAGTTGAGGGCCTCAAGAATGCCGGCCGCACCGTCCGCTTCGGCGAAATAGATTCTCTCGACGTCTTCGAGCTGGGAAAGCTCTTCAT
Organism: Gammaproteobacteria bacterium; assembly: GCA_020445405.1. GTDB lineage: Bacteria > Pseudomonadota > Gammaproteobacteria > Chromatiales > Chromatiaceae > HKST-UBA178. Next base: position 104,828 of record JAGRGQ010000007.1, read on the forward strand.
GGTGTCTGTTACCCACAACCACCGCCAGCGTATTGCCACGCATCATATCCGCGTCGGCACCCGAGCCGCCGGCCACCAGTATGTGATCGAGTGGTATGCCCCAAATGGCGGCCATATAGCGCAAAGCCAGCCCTTTCGAGGCGCGAATCGGCAGCACGTCGAGAAACTGTCCGAAGGAGAGTATGACATTGACCGACTGCTCCTCCTTGAACAGCAGTTGATTGATCTCCTCCAGGCTGGGCGCTTTCTCCGGATCGATAAAATAGCTGATCTTAAAACGGCTCTGCTCGCTCTTGTCCTGCCGCACCAGACCCGGCAGTTCATCCAGTACGCGCCTGACCACCTGCGGCGTCCACTGCTTTTCGATATGACGGGTCCAGGCGGTGTCCGCGGTCAATTCGGGTGCATAGTAGATCTCCGTGCCGCTGGAGGTGATCAGTACGTCCGGTTCGGGAATCCCGTGGCGCTTCATCACTTTGAGCGCCGAGTCGAGACGGCGCCCGGTGGCGATGCCGAAGGAGGCACATTTGCGGTTTTCCCTGATCACCCGGATAAGCTCTGGCAGGGACTCCGGATTGCCCAGCAGATTCTGATCGAGATCGGTAAATATTGCGCGGTCGTGGTAGAGCATTGGCTGACGGCCGCCGGTATGTCTGATCAACGTTTCAGTCCGCCTCTCCACAATCGGAATCACTATTTCCAGATAGTGCTCCGCGTGCGCTTCCCAGGAGTAGTATTCGCGTACTCCCCGCAGGCCGCTGGTGGATCTTGTCTGCCAATGCTCCCAGTCCTGCAGAATCTCCTTCAGGCCTCTCGCTATATCTTCAGTCTCCAGCGGATTGATCAGCACCCCGTTGGCGCAGTTGGCGATGATATCGCGCGGACCGCCATCCTCGGTCGCGACAATGGGCAGACCGCTGGCCGCCGCCTCTATCAGGGTCAGCCCGAACGGTTCGGTCAGTGCGGGATTGACGAAAACGCCGCCGGAGAAGGCGGTCAGCCGATAGATAAGCGGCACATCGTCGGCTTTATGATGCTTGGGGTAGGCCACAAGGCCGTAAAGATCATAGCGGTCTATCAGCAGCAGCAGCTCTGACAGCACCTCCTGGGCACCGGCATCGAGGTCTCTTATGTCGTCGCGGTTGCCGGCCACCACCACCAGATTCGCCGCCTCCTGCAGCTCCTTGTCCTGGCCGTACGCGACAACAAGCGAGGAGATGTTTTTACGCCCATCGGGACGCGAGAGCGCCAGAATAATCGGTTTCTCGGGCTCCTTCAGGAAACGGCCGATCTCCTCTGCGATATCCGTCTGCCACTCTTTACCGACGGGAGGATGAAACCGGGTGAGATCGGTCCCCGGGGGAATCACCACCATCTGCTTCGGCTGGTAGAAATCATACAGCCCGTACTGCTCCTCGATCTCCTGACTGGTGCTGGTAATCACGCGTTCCGCCGAGGCGAGCGTCGTCTCCTCGGCATTGATACGGCGCGCCATGTTGTAACGTGATTCGATTTCATCGGCATTGACACCCGATGCCAGCAGACGGCGGCGTTTGACCCGGCCCAGTGAGTGGCCGGTGTGTATCAGCGGTATGCCGAGAACATGCGCGATCCTGCTTCCCACGTACCCTGCATCCGCATAGTGGCTGTGCAGAATATCAGGCGTCCGTACCTCCTCCTGCAGATATTCGATTGCAGTGTCGGCGAATGAATCGAGATGGTCCCATAACTGCTCCTTGGGTATATATCCATCTGGACCTGCCTTGATTCTGACAATAGAGCAGTTCTCGCCAAGTCGTTCCACGGGTTTACTGTAGTCGCTGCTGACATCCGGTGAATCCACCAGGCGGGTGATCAGGTCAACCCGGGCGACATCCGGCCTGGACGCGAGGGCGCGCGCCAGTTCCACCACGTATTTCGTCTGCCCGCCGGTATCGGCGTCCCGTCCCAACTCCAGTTGCTCTCCGCGAATCAGACCGTGGATGCTGAGCAGGCAGATATAAAGCCCGTTATCTACTTGTGTCTCTTTTTCCGGTTCTGGCAATCTCTTCCCCCCTTTTTCGGTGTTCGATCGATAGCCCAGGCGCTAGTCCGGTCTCCGTCCGGAGACAGGCGCGTTGTCCGACTCCCCTCGTTCCGGCCGGCGACGCATCACAACAGCATGCGGTATCCGTTTGCAGACTAGTCTAATGGATTCACACAAATTTTTCAGGGAGCCTGATACTCGCCTGCGGCAGACCCGGCGTACAAACGCTTGACTTTGCACTGTATCACCCCGACCCGAAGCAACGTTTCAGATCAATTTCAAGCGCTTCAGTGTCTCCCCGGTGGGGGCGCCCGTTGCATCCCATCCACGTTCGGCGTAATACTCAGGCAGCAGCTCATCCAGTTTGGAAACCCAGCCCTCAGCCTTTCCGGTTCTGGCCGGTTCGGTCATGAATCTTACCGGAAGCCGGTCGTCTCCGACCTCGAAACCGGCCAGGTTGTTGAAGCGACGCTCGAGGTTGTAGATCCGCTCGCCTGTCTCCCGCAGCCGCTCCCCGCTCCAGCCGCCTCCGCAGGCGGCATCGATCTGGACGGCGTAATCATCCAGGCTCCAGACGCTTCTGGTGAACATACAAAGACCCGACGAGTCAATGGCAGCCGCACTGTCCTGAGTGGACTTGACAACCCTGGCCCGCCGTTCGGTTCCGACCGCGGCGAAATCCACTGCGTAGGGCGAGGCACGCATGTGGCATGCACCCCGGTTGCTGGTGGCATAGGCCAGTCCCATGCCCTGCATGGCCCTGGGATCGTAGCCGGGGATTTCCTGCCCCTTGACCGTGATTGCGAACTCTTCGTGGCCATATTTTCGGCAAAGCCGCGCTGCACCCAGCCCCAGATCGCTCCCGAAACCCTCCCCGGTAACGGTCCACTCCGCCGCCTTCACCAGCGCATCGATCGAACCGAAACTGAAATCAATGCCACCGGTAGCGGCGCTGTCGATAACACCGGTCTCGAACAACTCCATCGCAGCGGCCAGGGTTCCCCCGAACGAGATGGGATCCATGCCATGCTCGTTGCAGATGAAATTTACATAAGTGGCCGCCTCGAGGTCGTCACAACCGACCATTGGTCCGAATGCGAATCCGCTTTCGTACTCCAATCCGCCGCCCGCCTGTCTGTACCGGTCACCCTTGCCCTGAATGACGGGGTGGGTGGGATCCACTCTCGCAACCCGGCCACAACCGATGGAACAACCGAAGCAGGCTTTGTTGCGCAGCAGATTGGATTTTCCGTCGGAAAGGCGTCTGGCCAGCATCGCGTCTGAATTGATACCCGGCACCCCTTCGAAGCTGACATCGCGCGCATTGCGCGTCGGCAGCGCGCCGAACCCGTTGGTGGTGTCCATCATGGGCAGCGTGCCGCGCCGCATAAGCTGGCTTC
>JAGRGQ010000080.1 GCA_020445405.1 Gammaproteobacteria bacterium
CGCTACTTGGCGGCATCAGCCCCAGCAGGATCTTTGCGAGCGTGCTCTTGCCGCAGCCGGATTCGCCGACCAGACCAAGAACCTCGCCCTTGTGCAGGCGCAGATCGACATTGTCGAGGGCGTGCAGTGGTTTGGGTTTGCCGAACAATCCCTGCGAGATTGTGAACGTCTTCGAGACGCCCTTGAGCTCCAGTGCGATTTCGCTTGTAGGGGTCACGGTCATTATGCGGCCTCCCAGATAATAGAATTGAGTTCAGATGTATCGAGTACGCAGCGGCAGGCATGGCCGCCGGCCCGTTCGGTCAGTTCCGGCTCGCTGGCGCAAGCCTCCTGGGTATAAGGGCAGCGCGAGCGGAAACCGCAACCCTGCACACCACCGATCAGCGAGGGAACAACACCTGGGATCGAGCCAAGCCGAGATCCGCACTCGGTTTTACCGGGTACCGGAATGCAGGACAAAAGCCCCTTGGTATAGGGATGCATCGGCGCATTGAAGATCTGTTCCGCCGCTCCGGTTTCGACAAAGGCACCGGCATACATCACCGCGATCTTGTCGGCGATGCGAGCGACCACGCCGAGGTCATGTGTGATGAAGATCATCGCCATGCCGAGCTCGGCCTGGAGTTCTTTGACCATCCGCAGGATCTGTGCCTGAATCGTAACGTCAAGCGCCGTGGTCGGCTCATCGGCGATGATCACATCGGGCGCGCACATCAGGCTCATCGCGATCATCACCCGCTGACGCAATCCGCCTGAAAGCTGATGCGGAAATTGCGGCAGGCGGCTGGCGGCAGCGGTAATTCCGACCTTTTCCAGGAGCGAGATCGCCCGGTTCTTTGCCTCGGACCGCTGCACGCCCTTGTGCCGGATCAATCCCTCGGTCAATTGATCGCCGATCGTATAGGCCGGGTTGAGCGAGGTCATCGGTTCCTGAAAGATCATCGACATGTCGTTGCCGCGTATTCCGGACATTTCCCGTTCCGACAGGTTGGAAAGGTCCTTGCCGGCTAATTCTAGCCTGTCGGCGCTCCGCCTGGCGGATTTCGGCAATAGCCCCATCACCGCGAGCGAGGTTAGCGACTTGCCGCAACCGGACTCTCCGACAATGCACAGCGTTTCGCCCTTCTTGAGGTCAAAGGATATGCCCCGTACCGGCTGAAGCAGCCCCGCACCCACCGGAATTTCGACATGAAGGTTTTCGACTGAAAGCAAATGTTCCATCGTTCGCTCCTAGTTTCTGTTTTCAGGGGCGGTGACATCGCGTATGCCGTCGCCCAGCATGTTGATGGCAAAGATGAGCGCAAAGAGCGCGACACCGGGGATGGTGATCAGCCAGGGCTCGAACAACAGCATGTTCTTGCCTTCGGAAATCATCAGGCCCCAGCTAGGCAGCGGTGGCTGGACGCCGAGCCCGAGAAACGACAGGGCCGCTTCGAGAATGATGGCATGGGCCATTTCCAGCGTGACGATGACGATCAGATTGTTCAGCACGTTGGGCATGATCTCGGTCAGCAGGATACGCAGCGTCGAACATCCCAGCGCCTTGGCCGAGGTTACATAGTCGAGGCCGCGGATCTGCATTGTCGACGAACGCATCACCACCGCGAAGCGATCCCACAACAGCAGCCCCAATACGGTTACGACAACAAGTAGTGACCCGCCGAACAGGGCGACAACCGCCAGTGCGACCAGAACCACAGGCATCGACAGGCGCACAGTAATCAAGAACATCACCACCGCGTCGACCTTGCCGCCAAAATAGCCAGCTGAAACGCCCATGATCGTGCCGATAACGCCCGAGATCAGCGCGGTGACCAAGCCGATCAACAGCGAAATTCGGGCACCATACAGCAAGCGGGACAGATAGTCGCGACCAAGGTGATCTGTTCCTAGGATGTACTCCCACGACCCGGCTTCCTTCCAGACCGGATCGGCGAAGCGATTGGCCAGGTCCTGCGCGTAGGGGTCGTGGGGCGCCAGAGCGCCGGCCAGCAGTGCCCCGAGCACAATGGCGATCAGAATGCCGCCACCGATCAGCAGGCCGAAGTGCCGAAAGATCCGGCGGCGCATCTGTGCGCTCTGCGAAGGCCCTGTGTTCTCCGCGGTATCAACAGTCTGTGCATTCATAACATCAAGCCTCCCGGATGCGAGGGTCGAGCCACGCGTTCAGCAGGTCAGCCAAAAGCGTCAGCAGCACGTAAATGAGAGAGAAGATGAGGATCAGCGCCTGAACCGTGGGAAAGTCGTTGCGGCTGATCGATTCGAAAGCCAGAAAACCCGCTCCGTTCAACGCAAAGATGCTCTCGATGATGACCGAACCGCCTAGCATGAAGCCCAACTGAACCGCCGTAAGACCGACGACCGGGATCACCGCGTTGCGCAGTGCGTGCTTGAACAGCACCTTACCGGGGCGGATCCCTTTGGCCCGCGCGGTGCGGATATAGTCGGCCCGAAGCACCTCCAGCATGCCGGCGCGTGTCAGCCGCATAATCGCGGGCGTCGCGTAATAGCCCAGCACTACCGTGGGCAGGATGAAGTGGCGCCAGCTGTCAGATCCCGAGACCGGCACCCAGCCCAGGTTGACTGCAAATATCACGATCAGGATCAGACCGAACCAGAAACTGGGCATCGCCTGACCGATGACCGAGAGGAACAGCGCGAAGCGATCAATCAGGCTATTTGGCTTCACCGCCGCCAGCACACCCAGGGGGATGGACAACAGGATTGCGAAGCTGATGGCGCACAGGCCCAGCGTCATAGTTATCGGGATTTTCTCGGCAACGAGATGAATGACCGGTGTCTTGAAATAGTAGCTGTCGCCGAAATCGCCGGTCAGCGCGTTGCCGAGCCAGCCGCCATACTGTTCCAGAACTGGCCGGTCGAAACCGTACTGAATTCGGACGGCTTCGATATCGGCGTCCGTCGCGCCTTCTCCGGCCAGAGCGATTGCGGGGTCACCGGCTAAAAACAGCAAGGAGAAGCTGATGAGAGATACGGTAAAGGCAACCAGTGCAGCGAGGCCTAGACGTTTGAGAAAAAAGCGCAACATTTGCTACCTCCTCTCGAAAAGACCTGCCGCAAAGGGCGGCAGGTCGTTGGTACAGGGAAAGGCCTACTTCCAGGACGCGCTAAAGAAGCGCGGAATTTCATCCGGCGTCGGCGTGAAGTCCAGATCGGCGTTGTAGATGTAGTTGGTGTTGTACGAGAAGAGCGGCAACCAATACACCTGATCGGCAATTTTTTTGAGCGCCTTGGAGTACAGCTCTTTACGCTTGGCCGGATCTGTGATGCTGTCGGCCTCCGTCAGCCACTCGATGACTTCTGGATCGTGGGCATAGTCGTCTTTGCCACCTCGGAAGAAGGCACTGGTGATCGCCGAGACGTCATTGATCGAATACGACCCCCAAGTCATGAACAGAAACGGAACCTCGCCGTTCTGAACTTTGTCGCGCAATGCGGCATATTTCAGATAGGTCAGCGACGGAGTGATGCCGACACCCGACAGATTGGCCATCATCGCTTCGGCATATGAACGATCGCGATAGGCGTAAAAGGGAATTTCAAATCCGTCGGGGTACCCAGCCTCGGCCAGCAAAGCACGTGCTTTTCCCGGATCGAATTCGTAGGTTGGAACGTCCAGCTCGCACCCAAACTGGGACGGGAAACAGGCCGAATTCACGACGATCGAGGCACCTTTGAGAAGCGACTTCACCATCCCTTGCCGATCGATCGCATGAGCGATCGCACGGCGCACGCGGACATCGTCAAGTGGTGTTTCGCCGTACCGGTCCGAGGCATCAAAACCGAGATAACCAATGCGCATCGTGGACTCGTTGGTTACGGTAAAATTACCAAGGGAACTGAAACGTTCGGCCTGATCCGCAGGAACCTGCCAGATCCACTCAACGCCGCCTGAAACGAGTTCGGCGAATTGGGTGTTGGCTTCGGGGATGATCCTCCAGGTGATCTTTTCTATCGACGGTCGCCCCTTGGGGCTGTCGGCATGGTAGCCTTCGTAGCGGACCAGATCGATACGTTTACCGGGTTCGTGGCCTGTGACCTTGTAAGGACCGGTTCCAACCGGGGTGATGCCCATGCCTTTGGTACCCGCTTTAGCGAAGTATTCGTCAGGATAGATCACGACCGGGCCAGCCAGGTATTCGAGCGCCGCTGGAAAGGGTTCCTTAAGCAGAACACGCACAGTGAAGTCGTCGACTTTCTCGGCGCCGGCGATCCACGCAACGTTACGTTGCGTTTTGACTCCGTTTTCCGGTTTCGCGACGAAGTTCATTGTTGCGACAACATCGTCCGCATTAAAGGCCTCGCCGTTGTGGAAAACTACGCCTTTGCGAAGTTTGAACTCCAAGGTCGTATTGTCGATCCAGGACCAACCCGTCGCCAGGTTCCCTACGTATTCGCCGGTTTTCTGATCACGATAGACAAGTCCATCCCAGATATGTCGTGCCAAAGTGATGCCGTCACGATCCGTATTCATATAGGCGTCCAGCGATTCCAACTCCCTTGCGAAGGCAACGGTTAGCGAATTATCGGACGCACCCGCGAAAACGGGTACTACGGTTACGGTCATCAATGACGCCAAGGTAAAACTGAGTAGTTTACGCTTCATATATCGCTCCTTTGTATTGGAATATAATACTTATGATTGCAATTATATATTTTCAGATTCATTTGCATAAGTCAACCGCTTTATCCTGGGCACAGTTCCCAGAAACTGGTGGTTTCTCACACTACTGATAGGAGTAGAACATTGGTCTGCACCAGCCGACCAGTTCGTGGGGGGCATCACTTCCTGACTTAAATAATCGGGTCTGATGCCCGCGGCCCTTAATAGCGGTACTTCAAGGGATCTCGTCCTTCGGGTCTGCCGGGGTGTTCTGAGCCGTTACAGTCAATCCGGTTTTCGTGGGGCAGATTAAGATTTCAGCGTGGCTGGATACCGCACCGAAAAACGCGTGGGGCCGCTAGGCGGCCTACAGGGGGCCGGCGGGAAATACAAGTCAGTATTGGGTCGATATTGACTGTGCTGTCGCCGATACCAACGGATATACCTCATCAATTACGCGCTCGCGCGACCACTCGTGACGATTGCAAACGACAACCAGCGAGGCAATCAGCTCGCCGAGAGAACCGAAAACCGGCACTGCGAGGTTTACATCGCCCAAGCGTAGTTCTTCCTCTGTCACGCTGAATCCCTTGACCCGGGTCGTTTGGATTTCGGACAAGATCTGCTCGATATCCGTGATTGTTTTGGGCGTGTACTTCGGTCGTTCGATGGATTCGAGAAACAAGCGTATCTTTTCGTCGCTCTTGATGGACAGAAACAAACGCCCTGCAGCAGAACAAAACAATGGAACTGTGAAGCCTGGTTGCGCCGTACGAAATGCCACATTGTTGCTTTGTAGCGGCAGGAGATACATCGCCTGGGTCCCGTGTTCACAGGCGAGTCCAATTCGCGCGTTCAGTTTGCTGCGCAGATCGACTAGATAAGGCGTTGTTGTAGTGACCAGTGGGTTGGTTCGCAAAAAACTGTTTGCGGGCTCAAGAATCTTCTTGCTGAGTTTGTAGCGCCGTGTCGACTCATCTTTTTGAAGATATTCCAGACGTTCCAGCGTATGGATATAGCGCTGAGTCGCACTCTTACCCAGGCTGGTTCGGCTCATGATGTCGGTCAGGCCAAGATCACGTCTGTCGCCTCGAAATGCCTCGAGCACCTGAAAGGCTTTCTCAATCGACGCAACAAATAGACGGTCCTCTTTTTTATTGGGTTGTGGTTCCAATCTGCATCCTCCACTTAACGAGATACCGCTGACTGCTTGCAAGAATTCGAATTGATCGAGCCAACATGCTCATGGTTCGCAAAACCCTATACCATTGACAACCAAAGCGAATGCGCGTAATTTAATCACATATAGTATTGCATATCAATACAAAGTCTTGTAATGCAAGTAAATAAAGTGCAAATGTTATCTTGGATCAACCTGTGGATCGTAAGTTGCACCGCACGATCGATATGGGTTCAGGGCTTGGGTAGAGGATACCGAATCCGGGCCAAAAGCACGGACTATACATTACAAGTCATTGCAGTTTATCGCCAAAACAAATATCTCATAAAAAAATGAGGTCCAGCGCCCGGCGCTATGTAAACTCAAACGAGGATAATCGTGCCAAATACGTCTTACCCACCGTTCACCGGCCCTGAACTTTGCCGTTATGAAGCTCACGAAGTGGTGGCCCTACTGAAAAAGCGGGAGGTTTCTCCCAGGGAGCTGCTGGACGCCGCATTCGAGCGTATTGAAACCGTCGGCCCCTCAATCAATGCAACCACGGTGACCTGCAAGGACCGCGCCTATGCGGCGGCAGAGAACCTGGACGACACCGAGAAGGATAATTCCGGCTGGCTCGCCGGATTGCCGATCGGTATCAAGGATCTGACGCCCGTTGCCGGTGTTCGCACCACTTTTGGTACCAAGGGGCGGGCACATTTCGTGCCCACCGAGAGCGACCCGCTGGTCGAACGGCTTGAGGCACGGGGCGGCATTGTCACCGGCAAGACCAACACGCCGGAATTCGGTGCCGGTGGTAACACGTTCAACGACGTCTTTGGCCCCACCCTGAACCCCTGGGACACGACGCTGAATGCCGGCGGTTCGTCTGGCGGCGCAGCGGCCTCGCTGGCGGCTGGCGAGACCTGGCTCAGCCACGGCTCTGACCATGGTGGCAGCCTGCGCACGCCGGCGGCGTTCTGCGGTGTGGTCGGTCTGCGGCCCAGCCCGGGCCGCGCGGGTGGCGCATCCAAGGATGCCGGCTATTTCATCGAAGGCTTGCAGGGGCCAATGGCACGCTCGGTGCGCGACTGTGCGTTGTTTCTGGATGCGATGGCGGGCTTCGAGCCGCGCTTTGCGATCTCTTATCCGGCACCCGAGACACCGTTTCAGGACGCGGTTGAGCGCGTCGATGGCAAGCTGAAGATTGCCTTCACCCCTGATCTGGGAGGCATTTCGCCAGTCGACAGAGAAGTGGAAGAACATCTGCGCGGCACGTTAACGTTGCTGGAAAAGAACGGCGCCAGCGTCGAAGAAACTTGCCCCGAGCTACCCGATCTAGAACGCACCTATCACACTTTGCGCGGCATCAGGTGGGCGACGATGGCACGGCGTCTGGATCCGGAAATCCGCAAGCATTTCAAGGCGACGCTGGAACAGAACACACAGATGGGCGATGCGCTGACGGTCAACGACATCGCCGACGCCAACCTCAACCGCTCGACAATCTTCAACAACATGGTGGAGCTGTTTCGGATCTACGACGTACTGGCGCTGCCCACCGTGGGCTGCATGCCGCACCCGCAATCCGAGGAATGGGTGAAGAATGTCGGCGGTCAGGACCTGACGTTCTACATGGACTGGCTGCGCTTCGCCTTCCTGTCCACCGTGACCGGCCTGCCGGCGATCTCGGTTCCCGTCGGTCTCGGTCCCCGCGGGCTGCCGGTGGGCCTGCAGCTGGTCGGCAAGCCGCGTGGCGAGGCGGGGCTTCTGGCCGCCGCTCGCGCCGTCGAGATAGCAGTGGGTGGCCCGCTCGGCCCCATCGACCCCAACGTGACGAATGGCTGACGGTGGCGGTCTGATGGCACAACGGAGCTTTCTCAGTGACATTCTGCGGCGCGTGGCCGGATCCGGGCGGATCGCCCGCACACGTCAGAACGACGGCGAATCCGATCTCGTCACGCTTTGCCACAACCTGATGGACGATCAGGGCGAAGCCTCCGGTCTGATCACAGCCAAACGAATCCTCGAACACTATTCGGGCCTGTCGGCCGAGAACAAAGCCCTGTTCTTCAAGGGAATCGTCGATGCCTTCGGCGTCGACGACAGGGCGTTGCAGGTGGCGATTGACGCCTGGTCGCCAGGGGACGTCAACGCGGCGCGGACGTTGCATTTTGCCGCCGAACCGCGCAGCCAGGAACTGATCCGCTGCATCAACCGGGTGCCCGGTGCCACGGCACGGCTGGTTTCGATGCGCGCTGATCTGCTGGGGATCATGGGAAAATCCGAAAAACTACGTGGGCTCGACGAAGATTTCCAACATCTCTTCGGATCCTGGTTCAACCGCGGCTTCCTGGAAATCCACCGCATCGACTGGTCGACACCGGCGGAGGTTCTGGAAAAGGTCATCGCCTACGAGGCCGTGCACGAGATTGCCGGCTGGGACGACCTGCGTCAGCGCGTCGGCGATCCCGACCGCAGGCTATTCGGCTTCTTCCACCCCGCGATGCCGTCCGAGCCGCTGATCTTCGTCGAGGTGGCGCTGACCGAGGACATTCCCGGCGCTATAGCCCCGATCCTCAGCCGCGAGCGCACTCGCATCGAACCGGAACGGGCGCGGACAGCGGTCTTCTATTCGATCTCGAATTGCCAGAAGGGCCTGCACGGCATTTCCTTCGGCAATTTCCTGATCAAGCAGGTGGTGGTCGAGCTGCAGCGCGAGCTGCCGGAGCTTTCCACCTTCGTCACCCTGTCGCCGGTGCCGGCCCTGCGCAAATGGGCCGCCGGCGCGCTGCAGGGCGACGACCCGCTTCTGTCGGGCGCCGACCGCAAAACCCTCGCTGCGCTGGAAGAGGGCGCACGCCCCGAACCGGACGTCGCCGTCCGCCTGGCCGCACGCTATCTGACGCGGGCCAAACGCCCCAGGGGCACCGCTTACGATCCGGTGGCGCATTTCCACCTCGGCAACGGCGCGGTGCTGCACAGGGTCCATGCCGAGGCCGATCTCAGCCCCCGCGGCCTGAGCAATTCCTGGGGCGTCATGGTCAACTATCTCTATGACGGCGACCAGATCGAAACCCATCACCAGGCCTATGCCACCGAGCGCAGCATTGCCGCTTCGCCCAAGGTGCGTGCACTGGCCGGAGACTGAAAGGAACAGCCCCATGTATGACGCCAACTATCTTGCCAGCCGTCTGCGCGGCGCCAGTGTCGGTGCGGAGGATTCGACCCTCCTGCGCAATCACCAGACCAGAGAGACCCTGAGCTATGGTGCCTTTTTCGCCAATGCCGAGAGGATGGCGCGGGTGCTGGTCGACGCGGGCCTGCAGCCGGGCGACCGGGTGGCGGTGCAAGCTCCCAAGACCCAGGCCATGCTGGAGCTTTATGTCGGCACTGTCTTGGCGGGCGGGGTCTTTCTGCCACTCAACACAGCCTATACCGGCGCCGAGTTGAGCTATTTCCTCGGCGATGCGGCGCCGCGGGTTCTGGTCTGCGATCCCAAGCGCCTGGACGATCTGACCCCGATCGCGAAAGGGGCCGGCGTGGCGGAGGTGCTGACGATCGCGGCGGATGAGACCGGCAGCCTGACCGAGCGGCGCGACGCGCAGGAGGCCGGTTTCGAGGCGGTGGCGCGCGCGCCCGAAGACCTCGCGGCAATCCTATATACCTCGGGCACCACTGGGCGCTCCAAGGGCGCGATGCTGACCCATCTGGGGCTAGCCTCGAACGCCGAGACGCTCAAGGATGTCTGGCGCTTCACCCGCGACGACGTGCTGATCCATGCCCTGCCGATCTTTCACACCCACGGGCTGTTCGTCGCCTCGAACATCACCCTGATGGCCGGGTCGACTTGCATCTTCATGGCCGGTTTCGACGCCGATGCGATCATGGGCTACATGAAGGACGGTGCCACCGCTCTGATGGGCGTGCCCACCTTCTACGTGCGACTGGCCGGGATGGAGGGGCTAGCCGAGGTCTCGAAGGGCATGCGTCTCTTCGTCTCCGGCTCGGCGCCGCTTTTATCGGAAACCCATGACCGCTGGCGCGAGGTGACCGGTCACGCGATCCTGGAACGCTACGGCATGACGGAAACCAACATGAACACCTCTAACCCCTACGACGGCGACCGCCGCGCCGGAACCGTCGGCTTTCCGCTGCCCGGCGTCGAGGTGATTGTCACCGACCCGTCAAGCGGCGCGGCGCTGCCCCAAGGCGAGATCGGTGTGCTGGAAGTGCGAGGCCCCAACGTCTTTGCCGGCTACTGGCAGATGCCCGAGAAGACCGCGGAAGAACTGCGCGACAACGGCTTCTTCATTACCGGCGATCTGGGGCGGATCGACAACGAAGGCTATGTCCACATCGTCGGGCGCGGCAAGGACCTGATTATCACCGGCGGCTACAACGTCTATCCCAAGGAGATTGAGCTGCTGATCGACGACCTGCCCGGCGTGAACGAAAGCGCGGTGATCGGGGTGCCGCATCCCGATTTTGGCGAGGGCGTAGTGGCAGTGGTGGTGCCCGAGAAGGGCGCCGAGCTGAGCGAAGAGCAGATCCGCGCGGGAATCGCCTCGGACCTGGCGAAGTTCAAGCAGCCCAAGCGGGTGATCATCGTCGACGTACTGCCCAGAAACACAATGGGCAAGGTCCAGAAGAAGGAACTGCGAGAGCGATATCGTGCGCTGTTGTCCTGAGGGGCGCGATTAGAACCTATCTCAAAATTAACTCATGAGCTCTTTGTCGTATAATTATCATTGTGCTACGACTAAGCGACCAACACTGGGAGCGTATCCGGGATCACTTTCCGGAGGAACATATTCTCGAAGGTCGTGCGGGTCGCAAGCCAATCCCGCACGCAAAGTTCTCGAAGCTGTTCTTTGGATTCTCAATACCGGTGCTCAGTGGCACATGCTGCCGCAATGCTATCCGAATTACAAAACGGTTCACCGCCGCTTTCAGCAGTGGTGCCGGAGCGAAGTGCTGCGCAGCACAAGACTAACCAACATGCTTTTTTCCAGTCAGAAGTTAGATTTCGCCACCCACAGGTCAAAGAAAAGCTGTCACGTCGCGCGCCACTCTATGCCAACCTACGCCAATGATACGCATACCTCGAAAGGTGGAAGTGGAGATGCCGTTGGGCTTTGTTGGCTATTCTAATAACGCTCCGTTGTGTTCTTCCCTATACCTCATAGCTCGATAACCAACACGCCGTCTTTCGAACATTCTCGCGAGCATCGGTACCTTGCCGTCTACGTAGTCCACGATTCTTACTTCGTGCTTTCCAGGGTGCAGTCGATGCAACCGTCCGGCGTATTGCACGAGGGTGCCTTTCCAGGACACCGGCAGGGCAAGGAAGAGGGTATCGGGCCGGGCGTCGTCGAATCCTTCCACGATATATCTGCCTGTTGCCAACAGCAGACGCTCCTCATCTGCGGGAATGGAGGCAAGCTGTTCTTCAACTTCAGTTATTCGCTTTAGGATGCTGTTGCGATCGGACATCTCTATCTCAAGGCCATCTCTGCGATTCAATCGACTGCCGATTTCCAAGGCCCACCGGGCTGCCAATGTTCCGGGAAGCCGCGGCCATGTATCAATGCTGTTGTTGGAGGAATGAGGAACTCCTCGAGAACTTGGCAAACCTGCTCGAGAGACGGAGAAGCGGAATTGGATAGCAGCATGCCTTTGCGAAGAAACGCGTCCCATTGCCGGATCTTCTGGCGGTCACCGCGGAACTCTGGACTGAGGCCGGACGGAGTTTGCTTGGGTAACGGGGTTTCGCGACGGGCAAAAGTGTTGTTGATGGCCTCGGATAACGTGGCTCCGTCGAACTCAAACCGTTGCGTCATAATCCAAAGGTCATAGAAATCCTTCATCCGGCTGTTCGCCATGCCGAGGTGGACCAGAGCCTGATACTTTTCCGCAACAACGGTTTCACGCGGATAGGCACGCAATAGCGGCGCTGGAGACCCCAGCAAAGTAGGATATTCAACGCGTTCAGGTTCAGGTGTCACGGCATCGCCAAAACCGATGTCAGCCTGGATGGGTATGCGAGCACCGGCCAGTTCACCGCGTAGCGTCACTCTTATGCCCCCGTATTCCGTCACATCGCGGATAGGGGCAACGCGTACGCTGTCAGCGTCTAACACGAGACCGTCATCGGCGACGGCTGTGTTACACAGGGCGCGAAAGGCAGCTTGCACTGCGTCTTCGCCATTGTCGCCGAATCCAAGAAAGTCTACGTCCCGGGTTGCGCGGTATGCCTGGTCATCCCAAAGGGAGAAAAGCATCGCACCCTTCAAGATGAAGCGATCGCGGTACTCGGATTGGCTCAGCCGGTACAAGAGTCGTTCCAGCCCATAGCGTGTCAGAATCAGTTGGAAATCCTCACCCCGTCGTCTCGCGAGTTCCAGCAGCCGGTCACGTATCGAAGCCGCGATGTTTTTCCTCCGGTTGCTGGTCATGTCGCTATCGATTCCAGATAAGGTCGCATGACGTTCTGAACGCGGCAAACCTTGGCGTACTTCCAGAGTTCATCCATGGTACAGCGCCGCGACCGCCAGCACTCCCTTAGCGCTTCAATGGCAACGTCCAGACCGATCTTGTTCCGATACTTGAAACAATCTGCGACGGTTTTCGCCGGGGTGAATACGGAGATGGTTACCCCCTCGACCTGATGCTTCTCGACCCCGGACTCGATCGCAGTCGAAGAGAACCGGACTATGCGTAGAGGAGGGTAGTCCATGCGTGGCCGCCAAGCCTTTTCACCGATGGCGAGCCAGACTTCAAAGGGCGCCTGTGTGGTGAGTTCGTGAAAACGAAGAGCGGAAAGGAGACAGACCACGCCTTTTGGCACGCGTTTACAGGCCTCAGCTAGAGTGATGTGCTCCGAGACATCAATACCTCGAAGTACGTAGAGTCCCCTTCCAATCCTCTGAAGCTTCCCAGCGGCCACCAGCCGGCTGAGATACATTCGGGGAAT
>JAGRGQ010000081.1 GCA_020445405.1 Gammaproteobacteria bacterium
GCTCCTTCGTCATGCCGTCCATCGTCATCAGACTCTCATCCGGCTCCTTCAGCGTCTCCTCCTTGGCGATGGCCTGAGTCAGGAGCACCTCTTTGGCGCGGTCTCGAAGCGTTTCGACAATCTCTGCATCGAACTCCTCTATCTCGAGCATTTCACTGATAGGAACATAGGCAACCTCGTCGAGTGAGGAGAAACCCTCCTGCACCAGAATAGTGGCCACCTCTTCGTCCACATCCAGCTGCTTCATGAAATTCTCGATGTAGATCCTGCCCTCCTCCTCGCTCTGTGCCGCTGCGTCTGCCTCGTTCATGACGTTCAGCTCCCAGCCGGTCAGTTCACCGGCGAGACGCACGTTCTGTCCGCCGCGTCCGATCGCTTGGGAAAGATTGTCCTCATTGACCGCCACGGTCATGCTGCCTTTGTCCTCGTCGACCACAATGGAAACGACCTCTGCAGGCGACATCGCGTTGATAACGAACTGGGCCACGTTCTCATTCCACAGAATGATGTCCACCCGCTCTCCATTGAGCTCATTGGAAACCGCCTGTACACGCGATCCGCGCATGCCGACGCAGGCACCGACGGGATCGATGCGGGAGTCTCTGGAGACCACCGCAATCTTGGCTCTGAGCCCGGGATCCCGCGCTGCGCCCTTGATCTCGATCAGTCTCTCTCCCACTTCCGGCACTTCAAGCTTGAACAGCTCGATCAACAGCTCCGGACGTGTGCGGCTCACAAAAAGCTGGGGGCCCCGCGGCTCCGGCCGCACATCGTACAGATAGCCACGGATCCGATCACCGGATCTGACCGATTCCCGGGGTATCATCTCCTCACGTGGAATCAGTGCCTCTGCATTGCTTCCCAGATCGAGGGTCACGTTGCCCCGCTCAATTCGCTTGACCACCCCGGTAACCAACTCACCTTTTCGAGACTGATAAGCCTCCACCACCTTGGCGCGCTCGGCTTCGCGAACTTTCTGGACAATTACCTGCTTTGCAGTCTGGGCGGCAATACGACCGAAAGCGATGGATTCCATCGGCTCCTCTATATAACCACCCGCCTCGATAGCAGGGTTCTGTTTGCGCGCATCCTCCAGCAGTATCTGAGTCTCGGGGTCCAGCCCCTCCTCCTCGTCCGGCTCGGCGACCACCTCCCAGCGACGGAAACTGACGTAGTTTCCCGATTCTCTGTCGATTGAAACCCTGACATCGATTTCACCGCCATGCTTTTTACGGGTTGCCGAGGAGAGCGCCGCCTCAATCGCCTCGAAAATGGTCTCCTTCTCAATCTCTTTCTCGTTGGAAACGACATCAACGACCATTAAAATTTCTTTATTGTTCATCGCATCTATACCCAATCAGAATTCCGGGACAAGTCTAGCCTTGTCGATCTGATCCAGCGGCAGACGAATGATTCCGTTGTCCACCGCCAGCAACACGTCATCCTCTTCGATACCCTGCAGTTCACCCTTGAAATGACGCTGACCGGATACTTTAGTCCGCAATTTCAGCGTTACGCGGCTACCGGCGAACCGTTGAAAATCACGCCTCCCAAACAGCGGTCTGTCCAATCCCGGCGAAGACACTTCCAGGCTATAGTTCTCCTGAATGGGGTCTTCCACGTCGAGGATCCCACTCACCTGGTGGCTCACTCGCGAACAGTCATCCAGCGTAATGCCGTCAGGATCGTCTATGTAAATGCGCAGCAGCCCCCCCCCTGAGCGGCCGTTGCGCAGATACTCGACACCCACCAGCTCGTAACCCATGGCTTCGACTGCCGGGGCAACGAGTTCGGTTAACTTGTCAGAAGCATCAGCCATGCAACAATCCACGAAAAAAAAATGGGCCAGAGGCCCACTTCCCCAAAACACCCGATCCCTGGCGTTTGCCACTGGCGAAAGGCCAATTTTCCGGCCCGCCCAATAAAAAAACCCCGACACCGGGGTTTCTCGCGAAACACTCTGCCAGTTCTGCTGCCCGCCCGAGCAGCGCTTTTCCTTAAAGCCCCGGCATTAACATTTAAATAATAGCTTATCGTGCATCCACATGCAATTGCCGAGAGACTGCTAGACGTACGAATCCCATTCGGAGAAAATTAGCGTCCCGCCGCAAGTCGGGATAATCGCATAGTGTAGAGCAGAGGAACCAACGCATGGGAATGATTCAGGAGTTCAAGGAGTTCGCTATTAAAGGGAACATGATCGACATGGCTGTCGGCATCATTGTGGGCGCGGCTTTTGGCAAAGTTGTCTCGTCGCTGGTGAAAGACGTGATCATGCCGCCGATCGGCGTGCTCATCGGTGGTGTGGACTTCACCGATCTTGCGATCACACTGGTGGAGGCAAAGGAGGGGGCAGAAGCGGTAGTCATCAAATACGGTGCGTTTATTCAGACCGTTATCGATTTTCTGATCATCGCAGCAGCCATCTTTGTCGCGGTGAAAGTGATCAACTCGCTGAAGCGCAAGGAAGAAGCGAAACCGGCCGCGCCGCCAAAGCCCAGCGCCGAGGCACAATTGCTGACTGAGATCCGGGATTTGCTGAAAAAGTAGCCTGCCCCGCACCCGCCCAGCAAAGAGGAGACCCACAGCCACCGTCATATTCATCCCCCAACTTCTGCCGAAAGAGATAACAGCGTAATCAGAAGCCTGTCCGGCGGTGGTTTCACTGCCCGGACGGCGCTCGCGTGCGTCAGGATTTCTTACACCCGCGACGATTGGTACTCGATAAAAATGTTCTAATTCATTGATAATAAATATATTTTATTGTTTGGCAGCGTATTTGCATATCCCAGATTCTACTTTCAGACAGATAGTTGGCCAGACCGAATCATGATTTTTTCCCTCGGTAGGTTTTTCATTGCTCCGCTGTTTCTCTCGCTGTTACTGACCGGACCCGCACTCGGCATAAACTACGCCAAGTTGTCGTTGGATCAAGTCACAGAGATGGCAAGGCGGGGGGACCAGATCGCCCAAGTGGAGCTGGCGACAGCACTGGAACACGGAGAGGGGGTGAAGCGGGATATGGAACTTGCCATCAGCTGGTATTGCAGGGCGGCCGGTCGAGGCTCGGCCGATGCACAGCGCAGCCTGGGGTGGATCTATGCCAACGGAAAAGGGGTGCAGAAAAACGACGAACTCGCGGCATACTGGCTGAACAAAGCGGCGCGCTCAGGTGACGAATACGCTGCACGTCTGGTCAAGCGCATCGCCGTTAATGTCGCAACGCCGGTGACGACCGGCTGCCCGCAAGTGGCGAGCGCATCCTGGTTAAAGAGTCGGTGTGTAAAAACCACATGCCGGAAGATTGTGACTCTGGTCGAGAAGCTGGCGGCCGACTACAGGCTGGATGTAAATCTGGTCTTGGCGGTGATCTCGGCCGAATCGGCTTTCGATCCCGATGCCGTCTCCAGCAGGAACGCCCGGGGGCTGATGCAGCTCATCCCTGAGACCGCGGAACGGTTCGGCGTCAAGAATCCCTGGGACAGGGAGGAAAACCTGCGCGGCGGCATGGCATACCTGCGCTGGCTGCTCGCTTATTTCAACGGCAATGTCGAGCACGCGCTGGCAGGATACAACGCCGGAGAGAACAGAGTAACGCAATACAACGGCGTCCCCCCATTCGCTGAAACCAAAGCCTATGTCCGCCGCATCATCAGTGACTACGGCAAGCGCTTCCATCCGTTTGACAAAAGCTGGTTGACGCGCTCGATGCCGGCGGCCGATCATGCTGTGGTTCAGTCGGAAAACAGTTCGAAATCCGGCACGCTGGGAGGATAGAGACTTAGCGCCGAACCCGCACAACTCCGCATCGTCGCAGACCGGTTTCGTTTGCGGTCCAGCCTGGTATCGCTGCATTTACGCTAACTTTTGGGCCAAAGGGCGCGGCGGACGCTTCGCATATTCCGATAACGGCAAAATTCCGCGTCGCTGTTGAAACATCGCTGTGGGGTGACCGGGGTTTTCTCAGGCAGCGATTTTCTGCAACAGCTTGGATAGTTGATTATTGATCTTTTTATTCGAACTGACGATCGCCTTCTGTTCCACTAATATCTCGTGCATGATTTCGTTCGTCGTAAGCGGGTTAGCCAGTACGACACGAAAAACGGTGATCACCTGCTCGTAATAACGGTGCGGATTTAATCGGGTTCTTGAGACAAAGGTCCTGCCTGCGGCGCGTTGCAGCTTCTGGATTCTTTTTGTGATCTTGTCCAGAATCCGATTAATCGCCGCGGATTCGGATTGAGTCGCGTTTGACAATACCTGCTGTATCGCGACCGGGACATACCTGTAGGTCAACAGATTAAGTTCCGGGTCTGTTATCAGTTCAAACTCGTCGTCCGCGTTGATCAGTTCGGCGAACATCCGGGCCTTTTCGATACCCTGGTCGATCAGTAATTCGTAACCTCTGCGCCCGATGATGTTCAGTGCCGAGTGAACCAGCATGGCGATACCCGGGCGTGAACCTTCCAGCGTGTGCGCTCCTAGATCCTTGGAACCTTTCCGCAGGACATATTCGGCATGATGCTCGATACTCGACAGCGAAGTGGGATTGCGAAAAAGCACCATGCCCGCTCCCATCGGAACATAGAGCTGCTTATGGGCGTCAATAGTCACCGAATCGGCGCGTTCGATACCCGTCAGCAAATGCTTGTGGGACTCTGAAAACAGCGTTGGGCCACCCCAGGCCGCATCCACATGAAAATGGCAGTCATACTCTGCGGCAATATCAGCCATCGCGGCAAGTGGATCGACGTTTCCGGTTTCCGTGGTTCCCGCAATCCCAACCAGGCTGAGTATCTTGACCCCTTTTCCATGAAGTTGCCGGCAGGTCCTCTGCAACTTCTGCAGATCCATTCGATTGTTTCGATCCGTATCGATTGTGACCACCGATTCGCGGCCGATCCCCAGTATGTCCGCCGTTTTTCCGAATGAGTAGTGTCCCAGACGCGATATCAGAATGGCGACATCCGTGAAACCATAGAATCGGAGCGCCCGGTGCAGTCCCTCTTGTGCAACACCCTTGAATCCGTCAGCGGCGGGAAACAGATTATTGCGTGCTGCCCAGAGCGCAGTGATATTGGAGACGGTCCCACCGGAACAAAAAGCACCTAAGGCCGCATCGCAGTCGTGCATCCAGCGCCTGTAATAATCTTTTTTCCTCCTGTAAACCAAGTGGTGCAGCATGCCGAGGACTTGCCTTTCCATCGGGGTAAACGCCTTGGAGGTCTCGATTTTGACCAGATTCTGGTTCAGCGCGGTCATAATGCGCGACAGCGGCAGCATGAAACTGGGCAGTGCCGAAGTCATATGGCCGACAAAACCGGGGGCCGCAGTATGCACTGATTGAGCCACCAGATTGTCCATCAGAAAGTGCGTGTAGTCGGAGACGAAAGTGGGCTGCTCGGGTATATTGGGATCTGAAAAATCCTTTTCGATTTTTTCCAGGTCCATCTCACTGGCCACAATATGCTGGCGCAGAAAACCCGTGAGATTCTGGGAAATCTCTATATCAATTTTTCCAAGTGTGGAGTAAGGGGTTTCGGGAACGGTAAAGATCCGGTAAAGATTGCTCAGGCTGGCGACGGCACCTTTGTTGTCCCGGCTCTTGTTCTTGTATTTTTTCTGTTTCAAACCGTCAAAAACCCCGTCTGCCATCACCAGGTCGGTGAATTCAGTAGCTGTCTGATTTGGTGCTCAGTCGAATCCGGTGGCATGCAGGCACACCGAAGCCGGGCGGCAGATCAGCCGAAAATAGCGCAAACTGCTTGAATACTTTAATAATGAACAGGTTTTAAAAAAATAATCTTACCATCTATTCGCTTTATCATCTATTTGACAAAAATCGGTGCCATTCTTAAGACGCAGATTCAAGAATTACACTTTCAGCCTGGTGTATCCTTGCCGCGGGCACCATTTATCCAAACCCGCCCGGTACTTCTCCGGTCTGGATCAAAGGTGGACGATGACTCGTAGTCAAGCAGGTTGAACACACAATGGCAAGCATCGAGGAAGGCTTCCAATTCCTGAGCGAGAAAGGGTTAAATCTGATTGCCGTCCTGAATTGTGCAGATCTGCCTGCATGGACCAGTAAATTCATGGCGGTGTCCGGGATTCCCGTTGCCGATTATCGGCGTCTGGTCGTGATCGGCCACGGAGGCCGGCGCATGTGGGAGACACTGCAGGCGTCGGGTATGAGTTCTGCTGATCCTGTCGATCATTATGCCGTTTCACTGACGCAACAGTTTATCCGTAACTGCCTGGACGATCCCCCAATACTCTGGCTCTATCCCGATTCCCACTACGCCGCCCCTCTACAAAAACTGGGAGAGTTCGCCGGTTGGTCTTCCCCATCACCTCTCGGATCCGGCATCAGTCCTGATTTCGGCCTATGGTTTGCCTATAGAGTCGTGCTTCTGATCGATGCCGATCTGCCGCTGTCAAGCGGGGCTCCAGCCCTTTCGCCTTGCGCCAACTGTGTTGAAAAGCCCTGTATCAGCACCTGTCCCGTGGGAGCGGTGCGGATGGAAAGTTTTAAATTGGAGACCTGCGCACGTCACCGGTTGGCTTACCGCTCTTCCTGTGCGGACCGCTGCCTGGCCAGGCTGGCCTGCCCCGTGCACCCCGAACACCGCTATACACCGGATCAGATTCGATACCACTACCTCCACTCCCTGACCACGCTGCGGCAGTGGTACGGCAACTAAACCGGCATCGGATTAGCTGGTCTAACGTAACCGGACAATGGACAGCCTGTGTAAAACCCAGTTTCAGCCGCCACCGCGATGATAGTAGAGATCGAATCTCTCCATGAATGCTTTGCGCTGTACCGCTTCCAGGCCACTAAAGCTGAAATCCACACGGGTGACGGGCAGACGCATGGACGCAATCCTTCTTTCACCCGTCTCGTGCAGCACAATGAGAATGGTTCCCGACGGATGGACAATCGTGATTGCTTGGCCCTCCAGATGAAAGTTGAAAGGCCCTATCGCAGCTGGAAGCGTTCTCAGGAACTCCGTGAATGTCAGTCCCATCTCACGTGAAAAGTTCTCAGGCACGCTATCGTTAGTGGGAGGCATGAACCGCCTGCCGGGCGTTCGCCCGCCCTGTACGGCCTTTAATGCTCAGATACATCCGTGTGGGCGTCGGTCCGGCCCGGCATCCATGCCGGGCGTTCGCCCGCCCTGTACGGCCTTTAATGCTCAGATACATCCTTGTGGGCGTCGGTCCGGCCCGGCATCCATGCCGGGCGTTCGCCCGAATATTTTGTCCACTGGACAAAATATTCGGGCTCACCCACCCGCGACAGCGGGCCAGACAGCCAGCTCGTCACCGTCGGAGAGAGGCAGGTGACGCTTGCCAGGTGGAACGAAAATCCCGTTGATCAGCACCAGATGTACCTGGGCAATCGGCACGCCATACTGTTCCAGAATGTTCAACGGGGATGTACTCTCGGGCACCTCAAGCGTGACCACATGCCGTTCTGCACCAGCCGGCAGATACTCGCCGAACGAGGCGTACAGTTTGAGACTGAGTTTCATTGACCGTTAAATCCACCTACAAATGCATACCGGCAAGATACGCCTCCATGATCCTGGTGGGATCGCTGACCAACCGCGGCTTCCATCCACCAAGCTTTATTCTGCTCTGGATGAGGCCCCGCAGAACGCCCACGTGTTGCGTAAGGCCGAGTGTTATGGCACCGATCAGTCGTTCTCCATCGAACTGAAGTTTGATGTATCTGTATCTTGACTCATCCAGCAGTTGTGCCGCATCCCCACCGTCCACCCCCTGCCACTGTCCATAGGAGGTGGAAATAAGACCGATCGAATCAAGCACGTTCATAGCCAGACTACCGCTGTAAACGGTGTTGCATCCGCTCATATTGAGGGCCGCCAACCGGCCGGTCTCTGCCGCCACCGGTTGAATTGCGTGAATGGCGCGGTTACCGGTGTTCCAATCAAAGCCATCGCACACGTCGCCGGCTGCATAAATCCCCTCTACGGAAGTCTGAAGATGGTCATCGACCACCACCCCTTGCCTGGTTTCGATGGCGCTGCCTTCGAGAAACCCGATCGCGGGGCGGACTCCAGTCGCCACCACCACCAGATCGGCCGCTATTTCACCCGCCGGATCGGTTTGCAGCCGATAGCGGGTACCGCCTGAGGAGTCGGGTTCTATTGCGCTGATCCGGGTCGAAGTCCTGACATCGACACCGCGTTCCATGCACCAACGTTTGATGAGATTACCGGCGGTCTGATCCATCATACGCGGCACCATTCGGTCCGCCATCTCGACCACGGTGAGCTTCACTTTCCGCTGCACCATAGCCTCCATAATGATGGAACCGATAAAACCGGCACCCATAAGCACCACGCGGCTGCCGGCCGCAGCGTGCTGCATAATCCGGCGCGCATCCTGCAGCGTCCAGCAGTGGTGAATGGCGGGCTGATCAAGTCCAATGATCGGCGGCTTGACCGGGTGGGAACCGGAGGCGATCAGCAGACGATCGAATTCCAGTTCGCTTCCGTTCTGAAGCGAGAGCCGGCGGGAATCGGTATCGACGTGGCTCACACGATCCTGTATACAGCGGATTCCCAGGTTTTCGAAGTGGTCCGGCGTGTGCCGCAGGTAGGTCCCGGTTTCATCAATCCGGCCGGCAAGCAGGTAGGGTATCGCCATCCGTGAGTAAGCCGGTTCGGGCTCGTCTCCCAACAGGACAACTTCGGCTTCCGGGTCCTGTGCACGCAGAGTCTCCGCAGCGACCACGCCCGTGGGACCGGCACCGATAATCGCGTGTCTCATAGCGGTCAAAGACCCAGTCTGGCCAGCGTTTCCTGCGTCGGCACGCCGATATCGTCCCAGCCCCGCAGCTGATAATACTCCGGCAGCATTTTTTTCAGGTCGTTCACCCGTCCTTTTGCCGGGCCTGTCTTGGCAGCATCTTTGCGTAAACGCTTCGGCAGCGTGTCATCCTTGCCGGTGAAACCCGCCGCCAGATTGAATTGACGTTCCATGTTCCAGATGCGTTCTCCGACCTCGGAGAGCCGCTCCAGGCTCCACTCGCCGTCGCAGGCAGCATCCACCTGCGGTTGAAAATCGTCCAGCGACCAGGCGAAGGTTGTGAACAGGCAAAGTCCGGTGGAGTCCACCGCGGCGGTGGCATCCTGAAATGCCTTCACCAGCCCCGCCTTACCCTCGGTGGCAAGTGGGTCCGTCTTCTCCGGGATACCCAGAATTTCCGAAGCAACGGTGTAACTGCGCAGATGACAGGCGCCACGGTTGCTGGTGGCATAAGTCAGTCCCATACCCTGAATGCCGCGTGGATCGTAAGCCGGAAACTCCTGCCCTTTCACGCTCATGGAGAGCTCCGGATGGCCATATTTCTCGCACAGGCGTTTGGAGCCCAGTCCCAGCACCTTACCGAAACCTTCACCCTTGCCGACCAGTTCGGCCATTTTGGTAAGCGCCTCGGCGGAACCGAAATTCAAGGCAGTGCCACCGGTGTCGGCAGCGGAAATCAATCCCATTTCGTACAACTCCATCGCCGCACCCAGCGTAGAGCCGAAGGTTATCGGATCGAACGCCTGCTCGTTGCAGACAAAGTTGGCGAAAGTGAGGGCTTCAAGATCATCGACACCGGTCGCAGCACCCAGCGCCCACGCCGCCTCATACTCAAGTCCGCCCGAGGCACCCCAGTATTCGGGGCGGTTTACGACCGTATAGTGCGTCTTATCCATCTTGGAAATGCGTCCGCACGCGATGGTGCAGCCGAAACAGGCCTTATTGGCCACCAGATTGGACTTACCGTCACTGGCGCGCACCTCGTGCATCGCCTCGCCGGAGATTTTTCCAGCCCCGTCAAACTGAACGTTTATCGCATTTTTGGTGGGCAATGCGCCTACTTCGTTGATTACGTTCATCAACACCTGCGTGCCATACGTGGGCAGACCCTGGCTGGTTACCGCATTTTCCGCCAGTATCTGCTTCTTCTCCGCAACCACGCGCATGAATCTCGCGGGATCCTTGACCTTCACTCCCTGAGTGCCACGCACCGCGATCGCCTTCAGGTTTTTCGATCCCATCACGGTACCAACGCCGGAACGCCCCGCGGCCCGGTGCAGATCGTTGACAATGCATGCGAAAAGGACGCCCTCCTCTCCCGATTTACCGATGGCTGAGACACGCAACTGGGGATCCTGGTGGCGCCGATGCAGGATCTCATCGGTCTCCCAGACGCTCTTGCCCCAGAGGTCATCGGCCGGCAGCAGTTCCGCACTGTCATCCCTGAGCAGCAGGTAGACCGGCGATGCCGCCTTACCTTCGAAGATGATCATATCCCAACCGGCAAACTTGAGTTCGGCGCCGAAATAACCCCCCGAGTTTGAGCAGGCTATAGCGCCGGTCAGAGCGCCTTTGGTGACTACCGAGTAGCGGCCGCCGGTAGAGGCCATGGTGCCGGTCAAAGGGCCGGTTGCGAAAATCAGCTTATTTTCGGGGGAGAGCGGATCCACCTTCGGGTCGATCTCCTCCAGCAGATACTTGGTCGCCAGCCCGCGCTGTCCCAGATACGCCGCCGCCCACTCCATATTCAGCGCTTCGGCGTTACAACTGCCATCGGTCAGATTAACGCGTAAGACTCTCTTGTGCCATCCCATGATAGTTACCCCTCAAACCTGTGCCGAAGATTGGTTGTCCGTGCGTTCCGCCCAACCGCGCATCTTGCCGTAGCCGGTCCAGTCAGCATCGACATAGGTGATCGCCTGGGTCGGGCAGGCCTTGGCGCACGCAGGATCGCCCCCGCACAGATCGCATTTGATCACCTTTCCGGTGGCATGGTTGTAGTTCACGGTACCGAAAGGACAGGCGATGGTGCACACTTTGCAACCGACACACAGACCGTTGTTGATCTCTTTTGCACCGGTCGCCGCATTAATCTGGATCGCTTCGGTCGGACAGGCATTTTTGCACCATGCATCAGCACACTGGGTACAGGTGTAAGGGACATTTCTGCCCTCGTGTTCGAAAACGAATACCTTGATACGCGATTTGGCGGGGTTGAAAACCCCTTCGTTTTCATAGGAACAGGCCATTTCGCACTGCAGACAGCCGGTGCATTTTTCCGGCGCGATTGAGAGCGATCTCATCATATCGGGATCTCCTGAAAAGGATAAAGCCGGGACCGGTTTGCATAGCCGCTGGCAAACGCCAGTCGCTCCGGATCCCTGATTATTGTTGCGCGTGCATCCACTACGTCCGGGCGGTTATTCGAACATCTGATTCGAGTTATTGGCAATATTTGCCGACCCGATTCCGGATAGATTCCAACCTTAAAGAATAGTCGAGAATTATCCGCATACAAGAGGCGCTGGCGGCTCGACAACTGCCCGGGGGGTGCCGATGCCTGTTGCTGTTGTAGCGCACCCGAACCGGGCCGCCTTGTCAGTATATACCAACAGTTTCCGTGTTTATAATGAACAGCCTGAGGTAGGGAGCGCTGCACATCTCCAGACACCTACACCTCTACGGCAGCCGGATGGAGCACAGGAAGCTGCCGCATGAATCGCCTGGTGCCACAATCGACGAGAGCACGAAAACAACCTTCGGAGATGAAAACGAATGAACGATCGCATCAGAACCGCGGAGAGTTGTGAGGATACCCGCGACAGCGCTTTGAGTATGACCGAAGCCCTGGCAACCATCAGCGAGAGGATAGCGCCGATATCAGGTTTCCAATCCGTTGCATTGAGAGACGGACTGGGCCGGGTGCTTGCCGAACCGATTGTATCGCCCCTGAATGTCCCCGCTTATCGAAACTCGGCAATGGACGGCTACGCCATGCGCGGCGAAGATCTGCCCGTCGAGGGACGACTCGAACTGAAGCTTGTCGGCACCGCGTACGCGGGCAGGCCGTTCGATCGGCCACTCCGCAACGGAGAGTGTATACGCATCATGACCGGTGCAAAAATGCCCGATTCCGCGGATACTGTGGTCATGCAGGA
>JAGRGQ010000082.1 GCA_020445405.1 Gammaproteobacteria bacterium
TGCAAGAACCCACCTGTCTTTGAATCTGCAACACCGATCGCAAACATCGGATGATGCGAGCGGCGAATATTCAGAGAATCGGGCAACGCTGACGCTGGGAACCAAATGGTAGCTGCCCCTGTCTCTACATCGCAGACATCTTAAGTTTTGCTTACAATAGCCGATGATTGTTCAGCGGAATTTTGCAACACACAGTAGAGAGTATCAGTTGAACAGCCTCGAAGACTGATACCTTTTGAGTCTGTCGCGTTGGTTTTTACAACGCGTGGATAATGATGCGGCTTTACAGTCAACTGGCTGAGTATAGTATCAGGCCACCCTGGCCTTGTACGATTTTGGTAGGGAGTTATGTACCGAAAATTTTATGGATTAAATGACAAGCCGTTTCAGCTAAGCCCGGATTCACGTTTTTACTTCAACAGTAAACCGCATAACCGGGCGATGGCCTACCTCCGGTATGGTCTTGAGAAACGGGAAGGTTTCATTGTCATTACCGGCGGTATCGGTACCGGTAAGACGATGCTTGTCCGGCATTTGTTGAGTGAACTGGAATCGAGTGATGTCATTGCCGCGCAACTGGTGACAACTCAGGTTGAGCCCGACGATATGCTGCGTATCGTCTGCTCCTCGTTTGGTCTTGGCCAGGAGAGCGCTCCAAAATCGGCGTTACTGGACAAACTGGAAAAGTTTTTCCGGGCCAGGGATGCTGAAGGTAAACGCGTGCTTCTGGTAGTGGACGAAGCACAAAATCTACCCCCACGCTCGATTGAAGAGTTGAGAATGCTTTCCAATTTTCAGATTGGCGGAAAGTCATTGCTGCAGAGTTTTCTGTTAGGGCAGATTGAATTCGACCAGACAATTCAGTCTCCCGGTATGGAGCAGTTCCGGCAGCGCATCATTGCGGCGCTCCACCTGAAAGCGATGGACTCGGAAGAAACCAGAAATTACATCGAATTCCGGTTGGGATTGGTCGACTGGAAAGATGATCCGCAGATAACCGCCGGTGCCTTTGAACAGATTTTCGATTTCACGAAAGGCATACCAAGACGCATTAACAATCTGTGCGATCGCCTGTTTCTTTTTGGATGCCTGGAGGAGAGGCATTTGCTTGACGAGGGTGCAGTCAGATCCGTAATCAGCGAAATCGAGGAAGAGGGGTTGGGGAAT
Organism: Gammaproteobacteria bacterium; assembly: GCA_020445405.1. Taxonomy (GTDB): domain Bacteria; phylum Pseudomonadota; class Gammaproteobacteria; order Chromatiales; family Chromatiaceae; genus HKST-UBA178. Next base: position 1,168 of record JAGRGQ010000082.1, read on the forward strand.
CCGGCACCGGAGCCCAGCTTGCCGGCGAGAAATCCATCCCAACCTCCACCGCCGGCCCCGGCCGATTTTCAGTCAGATTTTTCTGCTTCCGCCTCCGTCCCGGCCGGAGATCAGTTGATGCAGCGGCTGAACATGCTGGAAAGAGAGATACAACAGCTGAAGAAGAACCAACAACATGAAAAAAAGCTGTTGCGGAAGGCCATTCTGATCCAGATGGACATGGACGTTGAAGATGAACCTGGTTAGTGATCATTCGCTGATGCAGGCTGTTTCGAGACCTCGCCATCCCGGCGAAGGCCGCGGTCCACAACCACCAATATGTTCCATTCACCGGATTCCTGTCTTCACCGAAATGTCGGTTGAACCTTTTTCTGTACAGATACCGGTTGATTAATGTGTCTACGCTCTATCTTGTCCAGGCTGCTATCTGATTGTGAACTCCACCATGCCTATAAAAATATTGTGTATTGTCGGTGCGCGACCGAACTTTATGAAAATTGCTCCGATCATGAGGGAGTTCAATAAGAGCGACAGTCGTATACTTGCCCGCCTGCTGCACACGGGTCAGCACTACGATGCAGAGATGAAGACCGCGTTTTTCGAACAGTTGGGCATCCCCGAGCCCGATATAGATCTGGGAGTTGGATCAGGCACGCACACGCAGCAGACAGCGGAAATCATGAAACGGTTTGAGCCTGAGCTGGATGCCTGGTCTCCAGACGCGATTCTGGTGGTTGGCGATGTAAATTCAACCATTGCCTGTGCACTGGTGGCGGCGAAGAAGGGGATCCCCGTTATTCATGTCGAGGCGGGTCTGCGCAGCTACGATCGGGAAATGCCGGAAGAGATTAACAGAGTGCTCACAGATCAGATTTCCGATCTGCTGTTTACTACGGAGAGGGATGCCGAAGCCAATCTTGCGCGCGAGGGTATCAGCGGCGAGCGGGTACGTTTTGTCGGTAACGTGATGATCGATACATTGATGATGAACCGGGAGAAAGCGGTACCGGCGAGCCTGACCACCTCCCGCATCAATGCACCCGGCGTGGTAATCGATTCCAGCTCGAGCTACGCTCTTGTGACGCTTCACCGCCCCTCCAATGTGGATGTGCCGGCAGTGCTTGAACGGCTGCTGCAGACTCTGGTAGAAATAAGTCACAGGATACCAATTATTTTTCCGGTGCACCCCCGTACTCGCAGCCGAATCGATGCTGCCGGCCTGAATGATTTGCTGCAGCGGGGACGCATCGCCACGTTGCCGCCACTTGGCTATCATGAACTGCTTGGATTGATGGAGTCGGCCAAAGTCGTACTCACCGATTCGGGCGGTATCCAGGAGGAGACTACAGCGCTCGGAGTTCCTTGCATCACCCTGCGGGAGAATACCGAACGACCGATAACAATTTCCCAAGGCACCAATATGATAGTCGGCTCCGACCCGGAAAAGATCATGGCGGCGTTCAATGAAGTGATGGAAACCGGTGGCAAGGCGGGACGAGTGCCGGAACTTTGGGACGGCAGGGCGGCGGAACGCATTGCCCGGGAGATCTGTAAATCCATCGGCGGAGTCTGACTGCTTTGATGGATGTCGAACATTTTTTACCCCGCTGATTGTAAGAGCACAGTGAAAACAAAAACTGTCAATGCGATGACCGTCGATGTCGAAGACTACTTTCAGGTCTCTGCTTTCGAACCTTATATACCCAAAGAAACCTGGGACCGAATCCCCTGCCGAATAGAGACAAATGTGGAAAGAATTCTCCAGTTATTCGCGGACAAGCGGATAAAGGCCACTTTTTTTACCTTGGGTTGGATGGCACAGCGTTATCCCCAGATGGTAAAGCGAGTCGTAGAGGAAGGCCATGAATTGGCCAGCCACGGTTGGGAGCATATCCGCGTGGTGAATCAGACTCCATCACAGTTTCATGACGACGTGACAAAAACCAAGGCGCTGCTGGAGGATATATCCGGACAACCCATAAGAGGCTATCGGGCAGCGAGTTATTCCATTGGTACAGAGAACCTCTGGGCCCATCAGGTGCTGGCGGAAACCGGCCATGAGTACAGTTCCAGTATCGTTCCCATCAGGCACGATCTCTACGGCATTCCCGACGCGCCGCGCTTCGCTTTCAGAACGGCAGAGGGCGCGCTGCTGGAAGTCCCCATCACTACGGTGAGACTGGGTGGTCGAAATCTCTCCTGTGGAGGCGGCGGCTGGTTTCGGCTTTTCCCCTACATGTTCAGCCGTTGGGCAATGGAGCGGGTGAACCAGCTGGATGCGGAGCCGATGGTGTTCTATTTTCATCCATGGGAGATTGACCCTGAACAACCGCGCCAACCTGGCCTGAACGCCAAAACCCGTTTCCGGCATTATCTCAATTTAACCAGGATGTATCCCCGACTGGTGAATCTGCTGAACGATTTCAACTGGGACCGGATGGATCGTATTTTTCTCGATAAAATCGATAAGCGGCCGACATCAGAGCCGCAAGTACAACGATAGACTCGGCTCCCCCGTTGGCTCTCAATATTCCCGGTATAACGCCGCTACGAAATAGAAGTGAAGCAGGCAATCCAAGATTGTCGATTCCCTGGATCCTGGTAATAACTCGAAGCCCCGGGGCTGCTCAGCAGTTACGAATTTTGTTATCGTTACGCCGACTGATCAGGGCGAAACAGATTGTGACAGTGGAGTACCAATGGATTTTCAGATCCACGAACTGAAGGTAACGGAGTTCACGCGTTGGGATGCGTTCGTCGAAGCAGCCCCGGGGGCAACATTTTTTCATCGTTCCGGTTGGAAGGTGGTACTTGAACGAGCCTTCGGACATTCGACACATTACCTTTTTGCGGAAAGGAATGGTCGTATTGAGGGTATTCTCCCACTGGCGCAGATCAAGAGTATCCTGTTCGGTAATACGCTCGTCTCCACTCCGTTCTGCGTTTATGGAGGTATAGTAGCCAATAGCATTGAAGCAGCTGAACTGCTGCGCCGACGGGCGTGCGATCTGGCACGGGATTTAAGGGTCGATGCGCTGGAACTGCGAAATCTCAATCCGTCGAATCTTGCATGGCCCACCAAAGCGTTATATGTCACTTTTCGCAAGGAGATAGATGCGGATCCGGAGGCCAATCTTCAGGCAATCCCAAGGAAACAGCGGGCGATGGTTCGCAAAGGCATCAATGCTGGCCTTGAAAGCGAAACCGACGAAGGCTGGCAACGGTTCTACCGGATCTATGCAGAAAGCGTCAGAAACCTCGGTACACCGGTTTTCCCGGCCAGCCTGTTTCGCGTCCTGCGTCAGGTCTTTGGCGAGGATTGTGAAGTGCTGATGGTTACCCATGAAGGTCGGGATATCGCCGGTGTCATGAGCTTCTATTTTCGTGATCAGGTGCTGCCTTACTACGGCGGCAGCGTTTCTCAGGCACGTGCGCTGAAAGGCAATGACTTCATGTACTGGGAACTGATGCGAAAGGCGGGGGAACGGGGCATAAGGATATTCGACTACGGACGAAGCAAAGAGGGTACCGGATCCTATAGTTTCAAGAAAAACTGGGGCTTTGTACCGCAACCTCTATACTATGAAAACTATCTGGTGAAATCGGACTCCATTCCCGAGATCAATCCGATGAATCCAAAATACCAGCTCTTTATAAAAGCGTGGAAAAAGCTTCCGCTGCCCGTGGCCAATGCCATTGGCCCAATGCTGGCCAGGAGCCTGGGGTAGTGGACTCCGTTGCATTGAAGCCCGTTCTTCTCTTTCTGAGCCACCGTATTCCCTATCCGCCCAACAAGGGGGATAAGATCCGCTCGTTTCATCTGTTAAAATATCTGTCAGCAAAATACCGCATCTTTCTTGCCGCCTTTATCGATGATCCCGCGGACTGGCAGCACACCGAGAGACTATCGCAGTGGTGCGAGCAGACGCACTTTCTTCAATTGAATCAAAAATTGGGAAAATTTCGCAGCCTCAAGGGTTTTCTGACAGGTGAACCGTTGACCTTGCCCTATTATTTCGATGCGGATATGGCGGCCTGGGTGTCTGAGGTAATGACGCATGAAACTGTCGAAAATATCCTGGTTTTCTCCTCGGCCATGGCCCAGTATGCCCAGGGCGAGAGATTTAGAGACACCAATAAAATTATTGATTTTGTCGATGTGGATTCAGACAAATGGCGCCAGTATGCGGAAAAAAAGAACTGGCCGATGAACTGGGTCTATCGCAGGGAGGCGAGACAACTGCTGATTTATGAGCGGGAAATCGCCGCCTCATTCTCCGCCAGTCTGCTGGTTTCGAGTACGGAAGCCGACCTGTTTAAAAAGCTCGCTCCGGAAAGCGCGGATAAAATCAGCTATTGCAGCAATGGTGTCGATATCGCCGAGTTCGATCCGGCGGTCGAATTTTCCAACCCCTTTCCCGATCCAGGTCCGCATATTGTATTTACCGGGGCGATGGATTACTGGCCCAATGAAGATGCAGTGGTCTGGTTTGTGACGGAAGTGTTTCCGGCCGCCAGAACAGAGTGGCCGGACCTCAAGTTTCATATCGTTGGTAGCAGGCCTTCGGAAAAAGTCATGGCGTTAACTAAATTCGATGGTGTCGAGGTTACCGGACGAGTCCCCGATGTCAGGCCTTACATATGCAACGCTGCAGCGGTAGTTGCTCCGATGCGGATTGCCAGAGGCATACAGAACAAGGTGCTGGAGGCAATGGCTATGGGGAAGCCGGTAATCGTTTCTCCCATGGGCCTGGAAGGCATCGATGCAGAGCATGGTAAAGAGGTACTGATTGCCCGTGAAGCGCAAGATTATATCGAATCGCTCAAGCAGGTTATCTCCGGAGATAAAAGCCAAATCGGTTCTCATGCGAGGGGCAAGATCCTAAGCGATTTCAGTTGGGCGAACACACTGCCGAAAATAGATCAATGGCTAATCTGACCACCGGCGGATTGATTGCCGCCGGAGACACAGGGGGCGAAGTTCCATTGGTTGTACACATCATCCATGAACTCGGCACCGGTGGACTGGAAAACGGCCTGATCAATCTGATAAACCGGACCCCCGGGAACCGTTACCGGCATGCCATCGTCTGCCTGACCAGGACAGGAACATTTGAAAGCCGATTGATGAATTCGGATGTGGAGGTGGTTTCCATGCACCGCCGAAGCGGACAGGATTTCGGCCTCTACTGGAAATTGTGGAAGATATTGTACCGGATGAAACCCGCGATCGTTCATACCAGAAACCTCTCGGCGCTTGAGGCGCAGATTCCAGCCTTCTTTCAGCGCAGGGTAAAAACCGTTCACGGTGTGCATGGCAGAGATGTATTCGACCTGGAGGGAAAAAACAGGAAATACAATTTGATGAGGCGGATGATTCGACCTCTTGTGGGACGCTATATCAGTGTCAGCCGGGATTTAAGGGAGTGGCTGATCAATGTCATCGGGGTACCGGGCGAGAGAGTTGTGCAGATATACAATGGAGTCGACCAGGCACTGTTCAAACCAGGAGACAGATGTTACACCATCGCACCTGAGGGCTTTCTGGCGGGTGACCCGGTGATTGTCGGCACCGTCGGACGTCTGGCCGAGGTAAAAGATCAGGCAACATTAATCAATGCTTTTGCCAGTGTGTTGAATTCCCTGTCGTCGGATACCGCCCCTCCCAAAATGATAATCGCCGGGGACGGCCCGATGCGCAATCGGCTGGAGCAGTTGGTGGATGCATTGGGAATCGGTAAATATGTCTGGATAACCGGAGACAGAAGTGATATTCCCGATATCCTGAGACTGTTCGATCTGTTTGTTCTCCCCTCTCTGGGGGAGGGTATCTCCAATACGATTCTCGAAGCTATGGCCACGGGTCTGCCGATTGTTGCAACAAATGTTGGAGGCACCCCTGAACTGGTCGAACACGGTGCCAATGGCTACCTGGTACCCTCCGGTGACAGTGTTCAGATGGCAAGTTACATCAGCCGGTTGGTATTGTCGGAGGCGCAGCGGAAAATCATGGGCTCCGCAAGCCTGGAACGCGTACGCATCCGGTTCGACTGGAATCGCACGGTTGACAGCTATCTGGCGGTATACGATGAGCTGCTGTACGGGAATCTGGCAGATAGATCAGCGATGAAGAGTGCATAGAAATCCATGCGACTTCGAGAAATCCCCAAATCAACTTTGACTACCGACAGTTAAAATGTGTGGCATAACCGGAATATTCGATACCAAAGGTAAAGGGGAAATTTCGCGGGAGTTGCTGTCCCGAATGAATGAAACCCAGTTGCATCGTGGACCCGACGAAGGCGGTTTGCACATCGAACCCGGATTGGGTTTCGGTCACAGAAGGCTCTCCATCATCGATCTCTCCAGCGGGCAGCAACCCCTGTTCAATGAAGATGGGACCGTCGTTGTTACCTACAATGGCGAAATTTACAATTTCCCCGAACTTACCGATGAGCTGAAGCGGCTGGGCCACGTATTCCGTACCCATTGCGATACTGAAGTGATCGTTCATGCCTGGGAAGCATGGGGAAAATCCTGTGTCGACCGGTTTCGCGGGATGTTCGCCTTCGCAGTCTGGGATCGAAATCTTGAGGCCCTGTTTCTGGCACGTGACCGTATCGGTATCAAGCCGCTTTATTATGCAAATCTGGCTGATGGAAGTTTTATCTTCGGATCCGAATTGAAATCGCTCAGAGCACACCCCGGATTGCCGCGTGAGATCGATCCGAGCGCGGTGGAGGATTACTTTGCCTTCGGTTACGTGCCGGAACCGAAGACCATATACAAACAGGTGTATAAGCTGCCCCCGGGCTATCGTCTGACGATTCGGCGAGGACAACAACAACCCGTACCGGAACAATACTGGGATGTCTCGTTCGAAACTCAGAATCCGGTAAATGAAAAACAGCTGCAAGCGGAACTTCTGGAGCGGCTCGAGGAAGCGGTCAGGATACGCATGATTGCCGAGGTTCCATTGGGGGCCTTTCTCTCTGGTGGCGTTGACTCCAGCGCGGTGGTTGCCGCCATGGCCGGGATATCCGATGATCCCGTCAACACCTGTTCCATCTCTTTCGGCGATCCCAAATTCAATGAATCGCAATATGCGGCAATGGTGGCGGCACAATACAAAACTGCGCACCGTGTTGAGCAGGTGGATCCAAATGATTTCGATTTGATCGATCATCTTGCCGACTTGTACGACGAGCCGTATGCCGACAGCTCGGCACTGCCGACCTTTCGCGTCTGTGAACTGGCTAAAAAGCAGGTTACCGTTGTACTCTCCGGTGATGGCGGTGATGAGAACCTGGCAGGCTATCGCCGTTACCGTTGGCACACTTATGAAGAGAAGATGCGTTCTCTGTTGCCATTCGGTATCAGAAAACCGCTGTTTGGTTTGCTTGGCAGAGCTTATCCAAAAGCCGACTGGGCACCCAAAGTGTTCAGGGCTAAATCCACGTTTGAGGCAATGGCCCGAGATTCACTGGAAGGATACCTGCACAGCGTATCCATTCTCTCCAATGAGATGCGGGGTTCGCTCTTCACCCCGGCACTGAAACGCGACCTTCAGGGTTATCGGGCGATAGAGGTGTTCCGGAGGCACGCTGGGCAGGCGCCTACGGATCATCCGCTGTCTCTGGTTCAATACCTGGATATGAAAACTTACCTGCCGGGAGACATTCTGACGAAAGTGGACCGCGCCAGCATGGCTCATGCCCTGGAGGTGAGGGTGCCCATTCTGGATCATCAGCTTGTCGACTGGATATCCAAATTACCGCCTGAACTCAAAATGAAAGGGAGGGAGGGAAAATATATATTCAAAAAAGCGCTTGAACCTTATCTGCCGAATGAGATTCTCTATCGCCCGAAGATGGGATTTTCCTTACCGCTGGCCAGCTGGTTCAGGGGGCCCCTGCAGCAGCGGGTCAGAGACAGTATCCTGGGGGATGCAATGAGCGATTCGGGTCTGTTTGAACGGCGCTATCTGGAGACCCTGGTGAATCATCATCAATCCAGCCGCAGGGACTACAGCGCAAGCATCTGGACACTGATGATGTTCGAATCTTTCCTTAGAAAAACTGAACCTGAACGAAAACCGGCTCGTTAAGACAATGCAACCGACAGTTGTCTCGGACAAATGAAAATTCTTCACATTCTGGATCATTCCATACCGCTTCACAGCGGTTATACATTTCGCACCAAGGCAATTCTTGAACAGCAGAGAATCAATGGTTGGGAGACGGTTCACGTCACCAGCATCAAGCACACAGCTGAGTCGCCCGAAGAAGAGATTGTGGATGGTCTGCACTTTTACCGTACCCATGCGGCGGGGGGTATTTTTAACCGGATACCGCTTCTCAATCAAATAGCCGTCGTGTCAACACTGGCGGGTCGCCTGGACCAGGTGATCGAAAGCGAGAAACCGGACATTCTCCATGCCCATTCACCCAGCCTTAACGGACTCGCAGCTTTGCGTGCGGGAAAAAAACACAATATCCCCGTTGTTTATGAGTGCCGGGCTTTCTGGGAAGATGCGGCAGTGGATCATGGGACCAGTAAAGAGGGCGGGTTGCGTTATCGCCTGACCCGTGCGCTGGAGACGCGGGTATTTCAGCGGGCTGATGCAGTGACAACAATCTGCGAAGGATTGAAACGGGATATTTCAAATCGCGGTATCACTACCGATAAGATTACCGTTATACCCAATGCGGTGGATATCGATCGCTTCAAAATGAATGGAGAGCGAAACCCGGAATTGGCCGCTGAACTGGATTTGAATGGCAAACTTGTTCTGGGTTTTATCGGCTCTTTCTATGCCTACGAAGGGCTTCTCCTGCTGGTCTCGGCAATGCCGTCGATTCTAGAGCGACACTCTGATACACGTCTGCTGCTTGTAGGGGGGGGGCCGCAGGATCAAGCTATCAGGAGTCTGGTCAACGAATTGAATCTGCAAAATGCAGTGATTTTTACTGGCAGAGTACCTCATGATGAGGTCAATGATTACTACGATCTGGTCGATATCTTTGTGTATCCAAGGCGGCATATGCGTTTGACGGATCTGGTGACGCCACTCAAACCCCTCGAAGCCATGGCGCAGGGTAAACTGGTGATTGCTTCGGATGTAGGCGGTCACAAAGAGCTTGTTCTGGATGGTGAGAACGGGTGCCTGTTCAAGGCGGACTCCAGGGACTCTCTGGCAACAACCGCGCTGAACCTTATGGATCAGCGCGAGCGATGGGACGAATTGAAACGGAAAGGGCGGAGGTTTGTCGAGGAGGAGAGAAACTGGAAAAAGAGCGTCTCAAATTACACGCGTGTGTACGAGCGACTTCTGAATATCGGGCATCCTCAATAAATGGACGCTGACATGCAAATATTGACCGTTAAAGATGACCGGGAGACAGCAGATATCCTTAAAAGCGCTGAAGATCCGGAGTCGAAAAGCCGGTGGTTACTTTGGTTGGCGGTGGTTTTGCTCGGTGTTTTGTTTGCACCCACAGTGCTCTGGCTTTGGAATCGCTGGACGCTGAGTGTGTGGAATAACGGCCATGGCATTTTAATCGCGATAGTTGTTGTGTATCTGGTGTGGGGGGAGTTGCGCAAGCGTATCGATTTACCGAAAAGTTCCAACCCCTGGGGTTTCGCGATCCTCATTCCTGCACTGCTGCTTCACATGTTGGATACGGGAATCAACTCCCAACTGCTTGCGGCTACAGCGCTCTTTTTGTCGCTACCGGGCCTCTCCCTGCTGTTTTTCGGAACTGCAAGAACCAAGGCTATTCTGTTTCCACTCTTTACCCTGTTTCTGACTCTGCCGATCCCTCTGTTCCTTACCGAGTCGATTCATCTTGGTTTACGCTATATAGCGACCGACAGCGTGGCCTGGATCCTTCCCTTTCTCGGTGTGCCTGTCTATTCGACCGGTACCCTGCTGCAAATTCCCAATGGTTCGCTGCAGGTTGCCGATGCCTGCAGCGGTTTTTCTACACTGTATGCGACCGTAACCGTGGCTATACTCACGGCTTACTTTTGCCCGGTCGTGCACCGAAAAGTTCTGGTGCTGCTCATTGCAGTTCCGCTTGCCATCGCGGTAAATATCGCACGGGTCTTACTGCTTACGCTACTGGTACACTGGATCGGTCTCGATGTACTGGCTACATCGGCACATGAGATTTCAGGTTTGGCGACGTTCATCGTGGCGCTGCCGATTGTATTCTGGCTGGGCCGCTCCCATTCGCCCGATGAGGAAAAACATTGATCTCCTCGCGTTACACGCCGTCCATTGTCCTGTTATTGCTCCTGGCGCTGGTGCCGACGATTATCCACAGCTACCTGAAGGCAAAAACAGATGATAGGATAGTCATAAAGTCAATTCTTCCAGATGTCAAAGGCTATACATCGGAACCATTTACCCG
>JAGRGQ010000083.1 GCA_020445405.1 Gammaproteobacteria bacterium
CCCGTTTCGGCTCCCATGTCACCGTGGTGGAGATGCTTCCAAAACTGATGATCCGCGAGGATGCGGAAGTGTCGTCGATGGTGGCTGAGCGTTTCGCGCATGAGGGCATCAACGTCATGGTCGGACACAAGGCGAAGGAGTTCATTGTTCAGAACGGTGTCCAGCGCATGATAGCTGAGCACCAGGGTAAGGATGTGAGCGTTGAATTCGATCAGGTGCTGGTGGCGGTCGGCCGCGCCGCCAACACCAGCGGATTCGGATTGGAGGAACTGGGCGTTACGCTGACCGACCGGCGTACGGTGGAGGCCAACGAATTTCTGCAGACCAATTTCCCCAACATCTTTGTGTGCGGTGATGTGACCGGCCCCTACCAGTTCACTCATACCGCATCTCACCAGGCCTGGTACGCGGCGGTGAACGCACTGTTCGGCATGTTCCGCAAATTCAAAGTCGACTACTCGGTGATTCCATTTGCCACTTTTACCGACCCGGAAGTAGCGCGGGTCGGATTGAACGAGCAGGATGCGATCGAGAAAAACATCAGCTACGAGGTGACCGTATACGGACTGGACGATCTGGACCGGGCAATCGCAGACGGCGAGGACTATGGGTTTGTCAAGGTGCTGACCGTTCCGGGCAGGGATAAGATCCTCGGTGCCACGATAGTTGGAGAGCACGCCGGCGATCTGATCGCCGAGTTCGTTACCGCGATGCGCCATGGACTTGGAATGAATAAAATTCTGGGCACCATTCATATCTACCCGACCTGGACCGAGGGCAATAAATTCGCCGCGGGCAATTGGAAAAAAGCGCATGCGCCGGAGCAGTTGCTGGAGTGGGTGGAAAAGTTTCATACCTGGCGCAGAGGTTGACCGGAACGGCTACCGGGGTCTGCGGGACAGGCTCCATCCAGTTGGTCATCCCGCATGCACGGCCGCCAATCAAAACAGGTGACGTTCGGAGCCGTCCGCATCGTCATCGACGAAAGCAGTGCCGGCATGCGCTAATTTGAAAATCACGCGTGCGCTGGATAGAATTGAGCAGGAGGTTGTAAGTCCGTTAATCCGATAGAAGTTTTTACCCACAAAACAGTACAACAATAAGCAGGGGGCGAAGCAATGCGGATTGTGGTCTGGTTATCTTTTCCTCTATATGAACTTCCCGCCAGTCTTCCATGATCGACGACGCTATTTCCCGTTCCGATATTTCGCTCGATCTGTTCCGGTCCCGTGAAGAGGTCTATCTCGCCAGTTTTCGCTGGAACGGGAATGCGATACACACGTTCGGCCGGAAGTGCGGCAGCGGCGCCGTCTTTCTATTGAAGAACAATGAGGGAACGACAGTCGGTTTCATCACCTTCTCAATAGACTCAAACAACCACTCATTGACCATCAATACCGGCGGCACGACCGGGAAATACCGCAACAGGGGCTACGGTATACCGCTGCTGGACAGCTTTAACAGTCTTATGCTGGTTATGGGTATCACAAACATTGAAATCACTATCGGGCACAATAATCCCTTTGTTCTGATGTTGATAACCCAAACTTACGGGTTCGGACCCGTGGAAATGATCCATGATCAAGCGATGATAATCGGTACTCCGGACAAAGCGCATCCGGACGTTTATCCTGTCTACTTTATCGGGGAGGAGGCTCGCCGGCTTATCGCGCACGGAGAAACCGAAGAGCCTCCGGATCCTTTTGGACCACGTTACCACTCCATTGATCACGCTGAGCAAATGCCTCTCAACAGCGCAACCGTGTACGTCAATCAGTCATACCGGATCATGGATCGGATTAAACTGTATCAACGTATCTTCAGGTTTTTACCGAAACTCTATCATCACCCGGATCCGGTGCTGCCGCGCAAGCGTATTGTCTGGAAGTCGAGCAGCCTGTCCACGGCACAATCATTTCTGCTTTCAAACAAAAAAAGACCCACGCGGAAATAACCGGGTTTTCTGCAGCGTAACTCAGCGGCATTGGGCGTCGTATTACGGCCCCCGAGCCTTTTCACACCGGTGCTGTTGCAGATGCGACTTCGATTAAGCCGGCAAATCGGCTTTCTGCAGATAGTGGCCGCAATGCGCTATCAGCCGGTGGGCGCTCTCATCGACATCCCGGCCTGAGGTCATCAGCAGGTAATTGGCGAGCCGGTGCCGGCTCCCAGCGCACCGGCAATGCGCGACAGCAGCGCCAGGGAGATATTCGCACTGCCGCGTTGGATCCGCTTTATGCTTCGCTTGCATGGTAACGTGCAGGCTCCAGGCGGGGTGGGGTGTTACCTACGACAAGCTGCTCACGACCTCTAAAAACTGGTAGCGAGAGGCGCGCAGGCCGGAGTACAGGCGTTGTGTAGCCTGGCCGGAGCAGTGAGGATCGGGTGCGCCGGGAACAGAGGGGGAATCGTTTTGCCGGTCGGGTGGTTTAATTAACGGTAGAATCCCGGTAACCGCGCTAACAGGCTTCGGCAGCCTCTTCCCGGGTATAAAACCGCCCGCTGTGCAGGAAGCCGGCAACCACGGCTTCATCGACTGCGGTGACATGACCATTTTCATCCACCGAGGTAATCCACTGTCTCGGCAGTCCGTCCAGCACGTGAATCGGAGCATCGCTGCCATCCGCGAAACGCGAGACAACGCATTCACCGTTGCGTGTATTCTGGAACGCCGGAACAAAATCCCGGTCTCTGTTGCCTGCGCTGACGCCCGCGGTATCCGCAAACTCCTGATTTTGATCGCGCAGCAACTGCTCGCTTAATATGCCTCTTAACTTCATTTTGTTCTGTGTCTCTACCGCGTTGCCCATGCGCTTGGTTTCGCTGTTGAATGCTGTCCACCACAGGTTGATGAACTTCATATAGGCTCTACTCCATTGATATAAATACAGCATGGAACGTGCCAACAAAAATATGGAGTTACGGGGGGGGCGATTCAAGATTTTTCCGAAAAGCGCAGAATAATTATACGTATTGTTATAGTCTTTCAACGTAACGTTACAAAGCGCGGATTATAGTACAAACTTCGTTCGTTAGGAAAATTTTACACTGCCGGATTCAGACCGCTCCACCGAGCACGCTTTCATGGCTCCCTTGGCGCAATCCACGGGAACAGCCCGAGATACTCCCGGTGCCACCAGTTTCCGCTCGCTGCCCGCTCTGCCGCGTTGGTAAATCGGTAACGATACGCCAAAACTCTGAAATAAATGGGTGGGTTTCCGCCGAAAGGATCCGTTTCGAACAGCAACGAGACCTCGGGTGAGCCCTGTGCAAGCCGGCTGATCAACCGGTCGAACACGTAGGTCCCGGGCGGCCGTTGAGTGGGAACGAACCACATCATCCAATCCAGCCGGGGCTGGTGCGGTACGATGAAGGCGGGTTTTCTATCCAGTGCCCCGGGTTGCCATGGCAGGGCATAGGCTTGCCAGCTGCTGCCGTCCTTTGATCCCTCGATAGTCAGCTCGATGCGTTCGGTCTGCATGGTTGGAAAGACATGGTAGGCGTTGCCCAGCCCGAAGCGCCTGACCCGGTCGCTCCATTGCGTGATCATCGCTCCGGGGTCGATGCCCGTCATACTGTTGAGCAGCAGCGGCAGGCTGGAAGAGAAGATCAGAACGGCAGCGGCCGCAGAGAGCAGGTTTTTCATCCGCCGGGGTGTCGGTTCGAACCGCTTGTAGATGTCCCGGGAACGCCCTGGTGCGATCCTTTTGATGCAATCGTCGTCCAGTAGAAAGAGGCATAGCGCAATCGTCAGCAGGTTGATGAAGTTGTGATTGCTGGTGGCGATGATCAGCAGTTGCATGCAGATGGTCAGGGCAGCGGCAAACAGGCGCCATTTTCGGGGTAGAAAAATAAAAAACGGTACGATCAGTTCGCTGAACAGAGTGAGCGCTGTGCCGGCCTGCAGCAGCCATGACGGCAGCTGGTGTGCATACCAGCTGCCGACGTGGGGAAGCGGCTGGGTCTCGAAATAGTAGTTGAGCGCGGTGAGGCCGGACCAGGAGGGATCGCCGCTGGTCAGTTTGCCGACACCGGACATGAATCTCAACCTGAACAGCAACCAGTGAAACATCAGAACCGTGAGCCGGCTTGGTCCACCCACCAGGAAAATCGCCAGAAAACCGGCTTCCAGCAGAAGATAATCCCATTGGAAGTTAAGAAATATCTGGCCGGCTGTTGTCAATGATAGATAGAGGGTGAACAGCACGAACAGCGAAAGCCGCGGCAGCATGCCGAAAAACAGCGCAACTGAAAACCCACAGCCCAACCAGGTCGCGGCCGCCAGCGCGCGGTCGCTGTGATCGAGCCAGAACAGCGTCGGCAGATGGAGCCATGCGCTGCCACCGAAACGACTGGACGCGTTGGCCAGCAACAGATCCAGAGGCAGGATTCCCTCCTTTCCCACCAGGCCCGTTATCTGTCCCGTGAGCGAGAGGAATGCAGCAAAGTAGATGAGTGCGAGAATCCTGAGAAACCACCAGCTGGCCAGACGGTATTCGGCTGCGTTCTGAAAAACAGCTGCCAGCCAATCCACAATGCGCTTCATACGACTGTCCCGTCCGGATTAACTCGCTCAGGCGACCCGGGTCTCCGACTGTTTGAAATGTTCCACAATGAAATCGGACAGGCAGGCTATGGCCGGCGATGCAGAGGCGGAGGGTCCGCGTATCAGCGTAATCACCGAATCCGGCAGTTCGGGGAAACCCTCGCGCGGCGTCAGTTCCAGCATCCCCTCACTGAGAATACTCCGTACCAGAACGGTAACGCCGAGTCCGGCGCCCACGATCGCCTCGATGCCGGTAATGCTCGGGCTGGAGTAGGCGATGCGGTGCGGCTTGTCGATCTCCTCCAGCGCCTTCAACGCCCAGCTGCGGAAAATACAGCCCTGTTGAAACAGCACCAGGGGCAGCGGTTCGATCTCCTGCGCGAAGTGGAATCTCGAGGTCGCCCAAACGGTCGCTTCGCGTCTCAGTACCTGTCCTTTCTCGTTACCGGGGAGTTCGGTCACTATGGCCAGGTCGACTGCGCCACTGCTTGTCGATGCCAGCAGAGACTCACTCGGTTCGCAGATTACCTCCACCTCCACCATCGGGAAAGCGCTGGCAAAGGCAGTCAATATACCGGGCAGATAGGCGGCGACGTAGTCGTCCGGTATTCCGATACGCACGCTGCCCACCATATCCGGCCGGCGAAGCGTCACTACCGCCTCTTCGTGCAGTTTCAGGATCCGGCGTGCGTAGGAGAGGAGAATCTCGCCGTCCCGGGTCAGTTGCACACCGCGCCCTAATTTTTCGAACAGCGCGTTACCGATGCTCTCTTCGAGCTTTTTCATCTGCATACTGACCGCTGACTGCGAACGATGGACGATGCCGGCGGCGCGGGTGAAGCCTCCGGAATCGGCAATGGCGACGAATGTCTGTAACAGGTCGGTATCCAGTGTGGGGGGCATCGATAAACCAATCATTATTTCTAATGTATCGGATAAATATTATTCGTTGGATAAATGTTTTGCAAGGCACCATTATCGCTGCATTCGTAAAATCACCTATCTCCAAAAGCGGGGGGCGGCATGGAAAATACCACAGTATGTACACAGTTTCGGATAGAGCAGGGACGGTTCGGCGCAGGCTGGGCGGCGAGACCGTCAGCATCCGGTCTGCTGCTTCGGATTCATCGCTGGAGAGAAATCCACCGCCAACGCCGGGAGCTCGAACGGCTCAGTGACGAGATGCTGAAGGATATCGGTATCAGCCGGGTGGATGCGCTGCGCGAGGCGCAGCGTCCGTTCTGGGATGATCCGAAGCTTTAAGCGCGGATTGTACCGGCAGCACCAGTGGAAACCGCCCGGTCATTGACGCGCTGTTGCGCATCCAATATCGTAAACGCGATTGGCGTCATCCGACGTCCGGCGAGGAATGGAAAGATGGCTGGTAAAAGTATCTCCCTGGTGCTGGGTAGCGGTGGGGCGCGTGGGCTTGCGCATATCGGGATTATTCAGTGGCTGGAGGAGAAAGGCTACGAAATCGAGTCGATTGCCGGCTCTTCCATGGGTGCGCTGGTCGGCGGCATCCATGCGATTGGGGAACTGGATGCCTATGCTCACTGGGTAAAGGCGTTGCGTCAGATCGACGTGCTGCGGCTGTTGGATTTCTCTTTTCAGAAAAGCGGGTTGATCAAGGGCGACAGGGTCATCTCGGCGCTCAAAGAGCTCACAGGCGACCGCAATATCGAGGAGCTGCCGATCTCTTATACCGCGGTTGCCACCAACGTGAACGATCAGAAAGAGATCTGGCTCAATCACGGCTCTCTGTTTGACGCAATCAGGGCGTCAATTGCACTACCGACAATCTTTACACCGGTAAGGTATCGGGGAAAGATTCTGGTCGACGGCGGCTTGATAAATCCCATCCCGATTGCGCCAACGCTGAAGGATAAAACCGATTTAACGGTCGCGGTCGATCTCAGCGCAGGGCACGATCCGCGTTGCGACAACACGCGGCAGGAGTATACTGGCAACGAGCCGGGGGATAGCAGTTACCGTCGCCGTATTTCGCAGTTTGTCGACAGTCTTCAGCAGCGGCTGGTGCGATCGAACGACGATGAAATGGGTGTATTCGATGTAATCTCAAGCGCCATGGAGACGATGCAGAACACTATCGCCCGTTTTAAACTGGCATCCTACTCGCCGGATGTCACGATTTCCATTCCCAGAAACAGCTGCGCATTTTATGAATTTTACCGCGCCGAAGAGATGATAGAGCTGGGCAGATGCCATGCCGAGAAGGTGATGGAGGCCTATGTTTGAAACTCTTCGTTCCGGGGAGAGCGATGAGCGGGCAGCGGCGGGTTTTTTAATCAGGCGTAGGCGGCCGCGGTTTTAACGATCGTGCTCAACGGCTGGGGCATGCCGATACCGAAACCCTGGGCGTAATCCACTCCGATGTCACGCAGTTCGATAACGATCGCTTCCGTCTCGACATACTCCGCAATCACTTTTTTGTTCATGTAATGGGCGATCTCGGTGATCGATTTCACCATGGCGTGGCTGGATTTTTCCTTCAACATATCCTTGACGAAAACGCCGTCTATCTTGACGCAGTCGACCGACAGATCCTTCAGGTAGGAGTAGGAGGCGTAACCTGAGCCAAAATCATCGAGATAGAATTTGCATCCAAACTGTTTTATATCCTGCATGAATGCATTTACCTGGGCGATATTTTTCACCACTGCTGTCTCGGTTATTTCAAACCCGATTTTGGCCGCGGGTAAAGCGCCTTCCTGCAGGTGTTGAATGATATAGTCCCTGAAAGAGGCATCCATCAGGGATTGTCCGGACAGGTTGAGACTGAAGCCCTCGATACCCGCGAGCTGATGGCTGTGTCGATTCGCCCAGCTGAAGAAAGTGTCGATGATCCAGCGGTCCACCGAGCGCATGCGGTCGTATTTCTCGGCCGCCCTGATAAATTCGGTCGGATCCGAGGGCTGGTTGTTGTTATCCAGCAGCCGTAACAGCACCTCGTAGTGATCGCTGCCCTCTCCCATGAACAGCGGCGTTATCAACTGGCCATGCAGGCTGATCCTGTTTTTCGCCAGCGCCTCCTCGATCACCGGAACGGACTTTATCAGCTTCTTCTGTTGCTGAAGCTCCTCGTCGGACAATTGAAAGACCCTGCAGCAGTTGCGCCCCGACTGTTTTGCCAGGCTGCATGCCGAAGAGGCGGCTTTCAGCAGGCTCTGTGCGCTGTTTCCGGTGTTGTCCACCGCCACGATGCCAATGCTTACAGATACCGGAACGGATTGATGGTGCCAGCGGAATTTGAACGCTTCCAGCGCCTGACGCTGGGTTTCGGCAATCTGAAATCCGTGGGCAACCGTGGTTCCCTGCAACAGGATGCCAAACTCGTCGTCTCCGGTGCGTGCAATGACGGCGCCGTTCTGCTGATAAGTGGTGATAATGCTGGTTACCGACTTGAGCAGTTGGTCTCCACCCTCGTATCCGCAGACGTCGTTGACCAGGCTGAACTGGTCTATGTCCACCAGAATCAGTGCGTTTTGGCTTCCGTCTGCGAGTGCACGCTGCAGCAGTCCATCTATCTTTTTGGTGAATGCTTTCCGGTTCAGCAGGCCGGTCAAGTCATCGAACTGGCTCTCGCTCGCAATACGGGAGAATGTGTTTTTCAACATGCGCTCTACGGCGCGCTCCACCATTGGCAGTTCACGGCTTTCCAGTATCGACAGCGCGCCCGATTCGAACTGCCCGGCCAGGGTCCGTGCACTCGTGTCCAGCGCCTTGTTCCCGCTTCCGTCTACGAACACAAAATGGGAGTTGGCGGTATTTCTCCAGGCGAGGTTGATCAGCCTGACCTGAGCGTGTTCCCGTTTTTGAATGATCCAGTCGCCGTTCTCGATGGATAGAAGCAGCCTCCCCCACTCGGAATCGGGCATCGCATCATCGTTCATATCGCCCATCCGGGGCGCCTGCTGATCGATGCAATCCCGGATGTAACTCTGATCGATGACGATCCTGTTTCCGCTGTAAGACCGCCAGTTTTCCCCCGCCTCAATCAGGCTGGATTCGATCTCTTCAATAAGTTGCTGTGCCTTTGTCGAATGTACCGGGTAGTCCACGAAACCTTTACGCAGAATTGCACCCAGGCTGTTCAGCTTCTCTGGGGCGAGCGGTGCCGGCTCGCGTCCCTGCTCGAAAAGCTTCAGCAGAAAATCGAGCGCACCGAAATAGGCTTTTGTCTTGTTTTCAGGATCGGTCTTTGAAATTCTGCTCTGAATCAACAGCCCCGGCCAACCCAGTTGCAGCAAGCGGTCCACGATGACCGAAACGGAGCGGTTGTCGAGTCGCTCCCTAAGTTGTAGTTCAATCTCCTGACGGGCCTTGTCAAGCAGTTCGTTCTGCCTGCTGCTCTCGACTACCCGTGAGAGATTCTGGTCGAATGTCTCCCGTTTACGGCTGAGCAGATTTTCAATTTTTTGCGTTGCCTCGATCAGTTGAGCCTCGCTCTGCTCCGCCGGTGCGCTGCTTATCTGCTCGATGATCTGCAAAAGCGGCTCTTCGGTCGCATCGGTGCCGGAATAGGGCGCCAGCTTGTCGATGCTCTCCAGCAGTTTTCTGGCCGGATGATTCGCATCATCCAGCAGCAGCGGATTTTCCAGGACTTCCCGAATGACCGGAATTTTCAGGCCACGAACCAGATTCTGCAGTCCCTCGCTCAACCGGCTGTCCTGCTTCAGGGCGGCCAACAACTGCTCGGTGGCGGAGATGGTATCGCGGCTCTCCTGGTTCAGTTTTACCGCACCGTATTTTCCGGACTTGCGCGCGAGAGACTGTTCGATGAGCTCCGTCATCGGGCGTTCGCTGAACCGGTTCAGGGAGTCTAGCGAACCGATAATTTCATTATTGCTTGCCGCGCGTCTGTCATGGATCGACTTCTTCTCGCTCCCCCTGCTTTCCCATCCGGAAGCGATCAACGAAGAGAGGGTTCCCATCATCGATCTGCTGCCGTCTCTGCGGGTGGGTTTGACGTCAGCGCCGGCCTGCTTCGATTTTGGTGCCCTGGTTTTGATGCTGACCACGTTGGTATCGATGTCGTGGCGTTCGAAGATATCGCTTAACTCCGCATAGAGTTCATCGATATGTCCCAGAACGGTTTCCTTGAAGATGCCGTAAATGATCTTTCTTGCCGGCAGCTCTATATCGAGGCTTCCCAGGGCGCTGCTGAGTGTCCACAGCAGGAAGGCAGGGGAGACCGGATTGGTATCACTGTTGATCGCGCGTTTGACGAGGCAGGTCAAACCCATCTCAACCATATGCAGCAGAGCGGGTATCTCCGCTTCAACCGCACGCCCCAGTCCCACGATGACTATCCACTCCTCAAAATCCTCTTTGTCGACAAGATCCAACTCCTGGCTGATCGAAGCGCCGGGATATTTGGGCTCCTGCGGCTGGCTGTGTTCTCTGAACTGATCGAATCTGCTGTTCAGTTGCAACGATTGAGAATTGATTATGGTGGATCTTTGCTCCTTCAGTATCGAGCTGGCGTAGTAAATGTCCATCCTGAGAACGTCAAGCGGTGCCGTTTCGGCCTCTTCCGGCAGCCTTGTTTCGCACTCGGCGAAGAACGCCGGCATATGTTTGTCGAGGAAGCGCTGGCAGGCGCCGATGATCCGATCAAATATCTTTTGGATCTGTTCCGGTGATTGGCTCAACCCCTCGGGCAGTACTTCCATAACCTCATTATTATTTGAGATTACTTCGTGAATACCTTGAAAATATTGGAATAGTTTCAAATTTTGTTGGAGATAGGCCACACCTATTCCGGTCGCTGAAACATAGGTGAGGCGTACAGCCACCGTGAACGCATCCCCATCGCCGTTCGCCCTGGGTACTTCAATCAGCGCGTGTTTAATGTCCGGCCCACCCGGTTTGGGTACCGTTGTGGTCACCAGGGTATGAAAATCGCAGTTGCTGTTCTCCAGGTACAGTCCGCCTTTGGAGAAATTACGGATGCGACACTCTGTCAGCGTGGTGCCGTGATAGACCAGCGTTGCCGGGTGGTCGGCCTCCGATCTGGGATGTTGTCTGCGGTTGTCGTTGGTCATTTCAGTTCGGGCATTCCGTCTGGAGGCTTTTCCATGTTTATATGCCGCTGAACCGGAAAGCGTATCCGGGCTTGCAGAGCATGATCCTTAATCCAGGATTTCGGCGTACCCGGCTATATCTTTAATAGCGGTTTCAGCTTGGTACATCGGGAAGGTCGGCCTGTTGAGCCAAATTCTGGCGTGCGCCGGCGCCTGCCCATGGTGAATCGACGGCAGGTTTCTGACAGATGACCGCTCTTCCACTCCGTCGAGCAGGCCTGTGCCGCGCCCAACCGGCGTGCTATGCGGGAAGAATGGTGACAACGATCCGCCGTTCACTGCGCGGTCCATCGAATTCGCAGAAGAAGATGTTCTGCCAGCGGGAGAGGCCCAATTTTCCATCGATCAGCGGGATGCATTCGGATGGGCCCACCAGCCCGGCCTTCAGATGAGAGTCGCCGTTTCCGTCCTGGGCATCATGCAGCCAGACGCCTTTCGGGATAACTTTTCGCAGCAG
>JAGRGQ010000084.1 GCA_020445405.1 Gammaproteobacteria bacterium
CTTGCGCAGATAGGGTGCCAGCAGCATTGCCAACAGCACGTAACCGCCGGTCCAGCCCATCAGGAACAGCGAGGCGTCGTACCCCATGAAGGCGATCAGGCCCGCCATCGAGATGAACGATGCCGCGGACATCCAGTCCGCCGCGGTAGCCATACCGTTGGCGACCGGGTGAACACCGCGGCCGGCGGCATAGAACTCGCCCGTGGTTCCGGCTTTTGCCCAGATGGCGATACCGATGTACAGCGCGAACGTTATTCCGACTACAATGAATGTTAGTGTTTGAAGTTCCATAAAATTTTAGACTCCTCGCTCAGTCTTCGTGAACGTCGAACTGACGGTCCAGTTTGCCTATCTGCGCGGCGTAAATGAATATCTGCGCGATAAATATAAACATGGAACCCTGCTGGGCGAACCAGAACCCAAGGTCAGAACCGCCGACCGGAATGCCAGCCAACAACGGCCGCAGAATAATGCCACAGAAATAGGACACGAATGCCCATATCACCAGATGAATGATGATTATCCTGAGGTTGGCCTTCCAGTAGGCCTCCCCCGAGCTAGCTTGCGGTGTGCTCATAAACTGCCCTCTCCATTAGTTTGAATTATGATAGATGAATGCCTGAATGACTGATGGCGGTTGCTGTCCATGCTGCCATGAACGGAGCAACAGGACCGCAAGCACCGTGTATTGCTTATAAAACCATGAAAACTATCTTGAAATTATTCGAAGCATCCGCGTGATATATAGCATGAACCAAGCCAACAAATACAGTCTCTTGATAAAATTGGCTAATTACCTTTTTTCATCCCGGTTTCTCATGGGAAAGGCGTTACCATTTGTAGCGTTCCGGCAGCGCGGGTAACAGTTGGTTGTTACCAAAAGGAACAAAGCGTTTAACGTTAAAATGGTAATAAACTGATGCTGTCACCGTTTTCAGTCGCTGGCGGGAGTTGATCCGGTTGCAGATCAGGCTCGCTCGGAAATGCCGTGTTGAGCGGCGTTGACGCGGGCAGCGGGGACAGCGGTCCCGACAGCCGTTCCCGGGCAGCATAAAGATAGCGTATGATCTGTGACCCGGAGACAGGTTCCCGGCCCCGTTTCCGGCACACGAATCGCTGCTGCCAGAGGAGTGAAGCATGAACCCGGAGAAGGTCGTTTTCGGTTTTTTCATCGTGTTGGCGCTGACACTGAATTTCGGGTTTTTCGTCGGCGAGATCGACAGCCCCGAACATCACCACGTGTACGAACTCTTTGCGGTCGTGGTGGTGAATCTGGTTGCCACTGTTTTGAAGTTTGGCGATCGCACCCAGATGGGTGCGGTACTGCTAGCCACCAGTCTGGTGGCGGTTCTGCAACTGCTGACCGCGGTTGTGGTATGGGCGGTTGCCGTCCATATCACCGGCAGCGGTCTCACGCCGGCGGTGACTGCCAGCATCGTATCCCTGTCGGGGGGCGCCATGCTCGCCAATGTCGTCTCCGTGGTGTTGCTGGTTATCGAGACGGTCATGCTGCGCCGCTGACAGCACGCTATGGACAACATCTTTTTCCTCGCCTTCCGGCGCATGCGTCAACCGCTGTTGCTGCTGATTTTGACCCATGCGCTGGCGACGCTCGGATTGACCCTGATCCCGGGTCGGGACGGCGCGGGCAACCTCTGGTACATGGACTTCTTCCATGCCTTCTATTTTGTCAGTTTCATGTCCACCACCATCGGCTTCGGCGAAATTCCCCACGAGTTCACCGATGGACAGCGCCTCTGGGTCACAATCTCCCTGTATGCCTCGGTTGTGGTCTGGTTCTATGCCATCGGCAAGCTGCTGACGCTGGTGCAGGATCGGACGTTCAGGCAGGCGCTGATCGAACGAAAATTCACCCGCCGCATCCAGCGTCAGCAGCAGCCCTTCTATATCGTCTGCGGTTATGGCGAAACCGGCAGCGCGCTGGTTCACAGCCTGACTGAGCGACATCACAGTGTGGTAACCATAGACACCAGCCAGGAGCGGATCGACGCACTGGAACTGGAGAATCTGCGCCTGTATGTACCGGCGTTCTGTGGCGATGCGCGGCGGCCGCGTCATCTTGTCGAGGCGGGTCTGAAACACCCGCTCTGCAAAGGGGTGGTGGCGCTGACCAATGACAATAAAGCGAATCTGAAGGTGGCAATCACCAGTAAGCTGCTGCATCCGAACATCAGGGTGATCTGCCGGGCCGACTCGCACGACGTGGAAGCCAACATGCGCTCCTTCGGCACCGATTATATTATCAATCCGTTCGATACCTTTGCGCTGCACCTCGCCACCGCGCTTCAGGCTCCGGGGTTGTATGTGCTGAAAGAGTGGCTGACAGGCAACCGCCAGAGACCGGTCGGAGAGCCCGTATATCCACCCAAATCAGGCCACTGGATCGTCTGCGGATACGGCCGGTTCGGCCGGGCCGTGTATCACCGCCTCAAGGACGAGGGTATAAATCCTGTGGTGGTGGAGGCCCGACCGGGACTGACCGGAGTCCCGGACGGGGATTATATCGAAGGCAGGGGCACCGAAGCAGTTACGCTGGAGGAGGCTGGAATCAGGAAGGCAGTGGGTCTGGTCGCGGGTACGAACGATGACTCGAACAATCTCTCCATCATCATGACCGCCAGGGAGCTCTCCTCCAGGCTGTTCGTTGTCGCCCGGCAGAGCAACCTGGATAACGAGCATGTTTTCGATGCTGTCGGTGCCGATATCGTCATGCATCCCAGTTCGATTATCGCCGACAAGATCCGGGTGTTGCTGGGTACCCCGCTGTTGCACGAATTCATTGGGCTCGCCAACTATGAGGACGAGGAGTGGGCGGGTGATCTGGTGAAAAAAATCGCACTGCTGCTGAACGCCCAGCGGCCCGAGGTCTGGGAGCTGAATATCGATCCGGATTCAGCGCTCGCGGTCTCCAGTGCGTTGTCCCGCGGGCAGGTTGTCCAGGTGGGCGACCTGGTCCGGGACCCGGGCGAGCGTGAACGTGAACTGCACTGTATTCCGTTGCTGATAAACCGGCACGGCACCTCGATGATGATGCCCGCGTTCAACACTAACATCAAACCGGGTGATCGCCTGCTGTTCTGCGGAAAACCGAACGCGGCGGACCGTATGCGTTGGACGTTGCAGAACTATCATGCGCTCGACTATGTTCTCACCGGCGAAACCAGACCTCAGGGGTGGATCTGGAAAATGCTTTCAGGCAGAAGCGTCAACAGAGCGCGTTGACCGGATGCCGGCGTGCACCGCCGGACCGGGATTGGCGTCAGTACACCAATCGGATTTCGATTACCTCAATCCACCCTGATTCAGCGGCATCAATCCGGGTTACAATGAGCCGGCATGAGATGCGGTAGCCGGTATACAGCACAAATCAGAACCAGAAGAGGCGGATGAATAATGCACAAACTACTCCGGAAATTGTCAACGGATCATCGCAACCTGGAGAAGATCCTGGCCATACTGACAACCCAACTGGATAATTTCTTCGCGGGCAGAGAATCCAATTTCGATCTCAAGATAGAGTTGATGGAGTATCTCGAGGCATTTGCCGATCACGGGCATCACCCGTTGGAGAATCTTATCTTCGAGGTGGCGCGAAAACGCGTCGAAGGACACGATGAGCTGTTCCAGCGTCTGGCCAGGCAACACCAGGACCTGGCCCGGCTTACCAGGACCTTCCGCCACTCTCTGGAAGGCATTCTGCACGAAGCGGTGATGAGCCGGGCGGAACTCGAAACCCAGGGCAGGGAGTATATTGCACTGCAGCATCTACACATTGCGCTGGAAGATCGCGAGGTGTTCCCGCTGCTGGACGCGGAATTGACCGAGGATGACTGGAAAACGATCTCCTCCAATTTGCCGAAACATGACGACCCGGTGTTCGAGTCTCCCGACCAGATACGCTTCGCCACGCTGATGACCTATCTTAAAAAAGAGGGGTAGAGCCGGTTGCCGGCCACAGCGTGACCGGACCGCAGCGCGGACTTCCGGTTTTACCCGGTCCTATCAGTACGGAGATCGACACTATCATGGCCGGTCGCTTCAGCTTCAGAAATCGCATCGGATCACTGTTTCGTTGTCTATCCGGTGCTTGTCTGACGTTCCCCCGCACTGAGCGTGGCGCAATGCACTCGTCAGGCATCAGCTTGGATACCGTCGGATTATGCAAAATCTGCTTGAGATAATGGCCCGGCTGCGGGATCGGAACAATGGCTGTCCCTGGGACCTGGAACAGACGTTTGAATCTATCCTGCCCCACACGATCGAGGAGGCGTACGAAGTGGCTGATGCCATTCGGCGCGGGGAGATGTCCGAGTTACGGGACGAACTCGGGGACCTGCTGTTCCAGATTGTCTTCTATGCGCAGTTGGCAGCAGAAGAGGGAGCGTTCGACTTCGATGACGTCGTCAGCGGGATTTCCGACAAGATGGTCCGTCGTCATCCCCACGTTTTCGGGGCGGAGCGTGTAGCCGATGTTGCCGAGCAGAGCGAAGCCTGGGAAAACCACAAGGCCGCTGAACGCAGGTCACGCAGCGCCGGAGCGCAATTGAGCGAAATGGATGGTGTGGCGTTGGCCCTGCCGGCACTGATCAGGGCGGAAAAACTGCAGAAGCGCGCAGCCAAGGTGGGCTTCGACTGGCCATCCGTTGCCGGTCCGATGGCAAAAATACGCGAGGAGATTGCCGAGATCGAGGCGGAGCTCGACGCTCAGCATGAGTTGGCGGGGCTGCGCGAGGAAATGGGGGACCTGCTGTTCAGCTGTGTCAATCTGGCACGCCATCTCGGGGTCGACGCGGAATCCGCACTGTACCGGGCAAACGCCAAGTTCGAGCGTAGATTTCGCGCGTTGGAGGAGCATCTGAAACACCGGGGCGTCACCGTCTCCGGGGTGGCGGGCGATCAACTCGATGAAATATGGGAAAGCGTTAAAACGGAGGTCGGTCATAGATGAAAACAGCGTCATTGATTTTACTCCTGCTGGCGGGTGTGCTGCTCGGCGCCTGTACCACCAATCCGGTCACCGGAGAGAGCGAACTGGCGCTTGTACCGGAATCGTCCGAACTGGAGATCGGACGAAAACAGTACGCACCCAGCCGCCAGATGCAGGGTGGTGATTACACCGCGGACAAGCGGCTGAGTGCCTACGTGAAAGCTGTGGGGAAGCGGCTGGCTGCAGTCAGCGATCGGAAACTGCCTTACGAATTTGCCATCGTAAACGACTCGTCACCGAATGCCTGGGCGCTGCCCGGCGGCAAGATTGCGGTCAACCGGGGGCTTTTGGTCGAGCTCGACAGCGAGGCAGAGCTGGCCGCCGTGCTGGGTCACGAGATTGTGCACGCGGCGGCCCGACACAGCGCCCAGGGAATCGAGCGCGGCATGTTGCTGCAGGGCGTGCTGACAGCGGTGGGCGTAGCGGCGCGAAATACCGGATACTCGGATCTTGCGGTTGGAGCGGCCGGAGTGGGCGCCAATCTGATCAACCAGCGATACTCGCGTGAAGCGGAACTCGAGTCGGATCATTTCGGCATGATCTACATGCGGCGCGCCGGTTATGATCCGCAAGCGGCTGTTGACCTGCAGAAGACCTTCGTCCGCCTCAACAGCAACAGGGACCAGAACTGGATAACAGGCCTTTTTGCCAGTCATCCGCCCTCGCCGGAACGCGTCGAGAAAAACCGGGAGAGCGCTGCCGGAATGGCTAAGGGCGGTAAACTGGGCCGGCAGGAGTACCAGCGGATGATTGCTGCGCTGAAGCGGAGCAAGCCGGCCTACGCGGCTTACGATGAGGGTGTGAAGGCGCTGGACAAGCAACCGGCAAAAGCGCTGAAACTGGCTGATAAAGCGATATCGATCGAACCCCGGGAAGGACTGTTCCATGGTCTTCGCGGTGATGCGTATTACAATTTGAAAGAGCTTGAAAAAGCGCGCCTGGCGTACGACCGGGCGGTGAGTCTCAATCCCGATTTCTTCCGGCCCTATCTGAGACGCGGGCTGGTGCGTTCGCAACTGGGCGATGAATCCGGCGCCCGCAGTGATCTGCAGAAAAGCCTGCAGCTGCTGCCGACCGCGGATGCCCACTACTACCTGGGAAAAATGGCCGAGGACGGGGGCGATCGGAGGAGCGCCCTGGCTCACTTTCAGATTGCGTCGGGAAGCGAATCCGCGGCGGGTAAGGCCGCGTTCCGGCAGATGGCGGCAATGGAGATGTCGAACAATCCGGGGCGTTATCTGGAGACTGCCCTTGGCGTTGACCGGTGGGGGAATCTTCTGGTTCAGATTACCAACAGAACCGCTGTCGCTGTCAGGGATCCGGTAGTGCTTGTCGGCAGGCGGGATGCATCGGGCAGCATCTACCGCGGCAGGGAGCACCAATTGCAAGGGATTCTGCAGTCCGGAAAGAGCATGCGCTTCAAGAGCGGCATCCGTGGTCTGAGCAGCAATGATCAGTTGCGTGAATTCGATGCCCGGGTAATACGTGCCGTCCCGGTACAGTAACGGGAGAGCAGCGTGAAATACCGGGATTACATCGAGCAGTGCAACAGACACCGACTGGAGGAATTTACGCCGCTGATATACGGGCGGCACAGACTCGGTTATCTGCGGAAACCGTTTGCACGCATGGTTACCGCCTGGGGGGAGTTGTTCAGGGCCGCTCCCGGCAAGGTTGAACTGATCGCCCGGGGCGACGGCATCGATGAACGCAGCGGGCCCTGGAATCAAATGCTCCGGGAACTGGTGGAGCAGGGTGTACTGGAGTACCTTACCGGCGAGCCCTACCCGGTAACGCCGGCAGGGCGGGATCAGACGCTGTTTGTGATTGACAGGGCCGCCGCCCCGCTGTTTGGGATTCGGGCCTTTGGACAGCACATCAACGGGTATGTACGCGCCGCGGATGGATTGCAGCTGTGGGTCGGAAAACGTTCAGCCGACCGGCGCAATTTCCCGGGCAAGCTGGATCACCTGGTGGCGGGCGGTTTGCCTTACGCCGTCAGCCTGGAGGCCAATCTGGTCAAGGAGTGCTGGGAGGAGGCGGGAATTCCCGCCGCATTGGCACGCCGCGCCGTTCCGACCGGGGTGGTGACTTATGTCGCCGAGAGCAGCCGCGGTCTCAAACCGGATACGCTGTACTGTTACGACCTGGAACTTCCCAAGGATTTCAGGCCGCGTTGCACCGATGGCGAAGTGGAGTCATTCGAGCTCTGGCCGGTGGAGCAGGTGATGGAAGTCCTGCAGGCCGGACCGAGTTTCAAGCTGAACTGCAATCTGGTCATCATCGATTTTCTGATTCGCCACGGCTACATCGACCCTGAGCATGAAGATTATCTGCAGCTGGTCAGCGGACTGCACCCGGCACTGCCCTGACGCCCGGGTTGTCCGGGAAAATCGCGGATGATCCTTTGCGTATTCTTCGCCAGTGCGGCGACGCGACTCCCGGTCAAATGTTGAATGGGATTGATATTCTCTTTTTTATTGCAGACTTACGTTCCGCTATCAGCTTGGGTTTAACGTGTTAAACTGGTTCAATATGTGAGTTCGATGCGGAAACTAATGCGGAATCCGCAGGGTCCAACCTAAAGAGTTTTGTGTGGCAGGAATTATACGGTTATGAAGAGAACGATCATCCTGGCAGCGGCCCTTGCACTTCTTTTCGGCTATGCCGCAACGGTGCTGGCCACGGTCACTATCGTGCCGCTGGACCAGTTGGAACCGACCCGCGAGCAGCGACAGGCAACGCTGATCATTATTCGGGTCATCGATAAGTATCACTACAAACACCTGCCGCTGAACGATGAAGCGTCCGCTCTGATTTTCGACCGCTATCTCGAATCCCTCGATCCAAACCGGAGTTACTTTACCGCCAGGGATATCGAACGTTTTTCCATTTACCGCGACCAGTTGGACAATGCGCTGCTGCAGGCGCGCCTGACGCCGGCGTTCGATATGTTCCGGGTTTACCGGCAGCGCGTGGAAGAGCGAATCGCTTACGCGATGGATCTGCTGGAGCAAAAGTTCGACTTCTCCATTGACGAGGATTACCAGTTCAACCGCACCGACGCCGCTTGGCCAAGCGACCGGAACGAGCTGGATGATATCTGGCGCAAACGCGTAAAGAACGACATTCTCACGCTGCGTCTGAACGGCAAGTCGGCGGAGGAGATCAACAAGACTTTGCGCAGGCGCTACCAGGGGGTGAAGCGGCGCACGGAGCAGCTGGCATCGAACGATATTTTTCAGACGTTTATCAATGCTTATACGCTGAGTCTCGAACCGCATACCTCCTACATGTCGCCTCGGGTGTCGGAAAACTTCGATATCAGCATGCGCCTCTCGCTGGAGGGCATCGGTGCGGTGCTGCGTAATGAAAACGAGTATACCGAGGTCTTGAGTACCGTCCCCGGTGGACCGGCGGCACTGAGCGGCAAAGTAAAAACCGGTGACCGCATTGTCGGTGTCGGTCAGGGTGTCGACGGTGAAATCATCGATGTTGTCGGCTGGCGTCTGCAGGATGTGGTGGATCAGATTCGCGGTCCGAAGGGAAGCACGGTACGTTTGAGAATACAGAAGGAGGAGACCGGTGCAGGTGGTCCGGATGAAGAGATCGTGCTGATTCGAAATGAAATCAAGCTGGAGGACCAGGCAGCCAAAAAAACGATCATCGAGGGTCTGGACGATCTGGGGCCCGTGCGCATCGGTGTCATCGATGTACCGGCGTTCTATCGCGATTTCAAGGGACAATCCGATGGGGATAAAAATTTCCGCAGCACCACCCGGGATGTACGCCAATTACTGAAGGAGCTGCAGCAGGAGCGGGTCGACGGCATCGTCATCGATCTGCGCGAGAATGGCGGCGGCTCCCTGATCGAAGCCACCGAGTTGACCGGACTTTTCATTCCCAGCGGCCCGGTGGTACAGGTGAGGGATGCCAGCGGTGATGTGGAGATTGAGAAGGATCCGGACCCGGAAACCGTTTATGCCGGGCCGCTGGCGGTGCTGGTCGATAGAAACAGCGCTTCTGCATCGGAGATTTTTGCCGGAGCCATCCAGGATTATCACCGCGGCATCATCATCGGTGAACCGACCTTCGGAAAGGGAACGGTACAGACCCTGGTGGATCTGGGTCGATTCGTTCGCAATGGCGGCGACAAGCTCGGACGCCTGCGCCTGACCATGGCCCAGTTTTTCCGCATCAATGGCGGCAGCACCCAGTTCCGCGGCGTGGTGCCGGATATTATCTACCCGCCGGGATCCATGGCTGAAAAGTATGGCGAAAGAGAGTTGGACAATGCACTTCCCTGGGCGCAGATAGAGGCTGCGGATTATCGACCACGGGGGCAGACGCCCATCGAAAAGTATCGTGTGAATCACGAGCGGCGGATTAACAACGATGCGGGTTTTAAATTTCTCTCGGAAGAGAACGCGTATCTGAAAAAGATGCGCGACAGCAAAGTGGTCTCGTTGCTGGAGTCCAAACGCAAGGCGGAGTGGGAAAAGCGCGAGGCCGAGCGCAAGGCGGGTAAGAATCGGTTTCGGATTGCGTTGGGCCTGCCACCGGCCGCTGAAGATGACCAGGATGCTGAAAATTCCGGGGACGACAGCCAGAAAGATCTGGATGGAATCGACAGGATTATGATCAACGAGGCGGCGAGAATTCTTTCAGACTACATCGGCGACCAGCGTCAGGCGGTGATGGTTAATTAGAACCTATCCCACAATCCCGCTTGCGGAAACGCGCCCCCGGAGTGTTTCAAAGGAGATGCCGGGCACACACCGGTTCGGCCACTGTACCGCGTCCAGAAAACAGTCCACCTGATCCAGGTCCAGGTGCTTGAACTGCTGCCGCTCAGGTGCTGCTGCTGTTTTTGACGCCGTTTTCAACCCATTTGCGTATCCGGTTGGAATCGCCGTAGGGCGTCAATTTTCCGAAGGAGTTAAGCAGAATGATGGTCAGATCCTGACCGGATACCTGTGCCTGCATCACCAGACAGCGCCCGGCTTCGTTGATATAACCGGTTTTGCTCAGTGAGATCTCCCAGCTCTCGCTGCTCAACAGGCGGTTGGTGTTGCCGAATCTGAGATGGCCCTTTTTCAGGTATGGGTACACCTGGGCGGAGCGCGACGTAGTGGCCTTGCGTATAAAGGGGTAGCGCATGGCCGCCTGGACCAGTTTGTAAAGATCCCTTGGCGTGGAGCTGTTGCCGACGTCCAGTCCCGTGGGATCGGTGAACTTCGTATCACGCATCCCCAGGGAGAGTGCTTTTTTATTCATCAGGTAGATGAATCGCTTCCTGCCTGCCGGAAAGGTGCGGGCCAATGCGCTGGCCGCCCTGTTCTCAGAAGACATCAGCGCGAGCTTTATCAACTGCTCTCTGGTCAGCGTGGCACCCGGTTTGAGTCGGGAGCCCGTCATGCGCAGGAGATCGCGGTCCTCATCGGTGATGACCAGTTCCTGCCGCATCGGCAGTGGGGAATCCAATATGACCATCGCCGTCATCAGCTTGGTGATGGAGGCGATGGGTTGTGCTCTATCCGCATTTTTACTGTAGAGTTCGTTGCCGTAGCGGTCGACGACAAGCGCCGCAGTTGATTGCAGCCGCAAATTTCTCGGATTCAATACATGCCACAGTTTTGCGCCGTGGTCCGGGTCGGGCTTTTTCTGTTTCGCCGAAGGCGCGTCAGGGCGGGGGGAGTCGTCCGCCCAGACGCTGCTGAGCATCGGCAGCGGAAGCAGCAGAAAACAGATGAGCAGCGTTTTCTTCAAAGGTCAGATTCCCACGTCCCGGTAAATGCTGGGATTCTCTCCCAGCAGACCGCTTAAAGCAAATTTAGCCATAATAAGTATCGGCGGTATAATACACAGCTTTAGTGCGGTCTAGAAACCCACGTCCTAAGGACGTGGTTATGAATGGCTGGCTCGGCCTGTCATGATTGGCCGCTC
>JAGRGQ010000085.1 GCA_020445405.1 Gammaproteobacteria bacterium
CGCCGCCGCCGCGCTGACCCGTGTCGGGCTGGCCGACAAGGCGGGCAACTACCCGTCGCAACTGTCGGGCGGCCAGCAGCAGCGCGTGGCCATCGCCCGGGCACTGATCACCGCACCCGCCGTACTGCTCGCCGACGAACCGACCGGCAACCTGGATACCGCGCGCAGCCTGGAGATCATGGAACTGCTCACACGCTTCAACACCGAGCAGGGCATCACCATCGTCATGGTCACCCACGAGGCGGAGATGGCGGCGTTCGCGCGCCGGGTGGTGTACTTCCTCGACGGCCGCGTCGACGGCGTGCAGACCAGAGGAACCGGCTGATGCTGTGGAACGCGCTGCTGCTGGCCCTGCGCGAGATCCGGCGCAATCTGATGCGTTCGGCACTGACCATGCTGGGCATCGTGATAGGTGTGGCTTCGGTGATCGTCATGGTCAACCTCGGCGGCGGCGCAACCGCCCAGGTCAGCAGCCAGATCGCCAGCCTCGGCAGCAACCTGCTGATGGTGCGCACCGGCCAGTACCTCGGATTCGGCCAGCGCTCCGGTGCCAGGAACTTCGACATCGACGACGTCGAGGCGATCGGCAGCGAGGTCGGCGGCATCGCCGCCGTGGCACCCGGTGCCTCACAGGCCATGTCGGCCATCTACGGCAACCGCAACTGGTCCACCACGATCACAGGCTCAGACAACAACTTCTTCCGGGTGGGCAACTGGACTCTGGCCAAAGGACGCGAGTTCAGCTCCAGCGAGCTGCGTGCCGGCACGGCCGTCTGCATTCTCGGCGATGGCGTGCGCAGGGAACTCTTCGGCACTCAGGATGCGCTCGGCGAAAAACTGCGCATCAACAAGCTCTCCTGCCAGGTCATCGGCCTGCTCGCAGCCAAGGGGCAGTCGGCCGGCGGACGGGACCAGGACGACCTGGTGGTGATCCCGCTGCGCACCTTCTGGCGACGCGTGGCCGGCAACCAGGAGGTGCAGATGATATCCGTGTCGGCCCGCGAGGGCGCTGCCACCGCCAAGGTGCAGCACGACATCGAGCTGCTGCTGCGCGAGCGGCGCCACATCGGCGCAAACGAGGACGACGACTTCAACGTGCGCGACATGAAGGAGGTCGCTGAGGCGCTGACCGGCACCACCCGTGTACTTACCAC
This sequence comes from Gammaproteobacteria bacterium, assembly GCA_020445405.1. GTDB lineage: Bacteria > Pseudomonadota > Gammaproteobacteria > Chromatiales > Chromatiaceae > HKST-UBA178. The sequence continues at coordinate 1,155 of JAGRGQ010000085.1, forward strand.
GCTGCTCGGCGCCGTGGCCGCGGTCAGCCTGCTGGTGGGTGGCATCGGCATCATGAACATCATGCTGGTCTCGGTGACCGAGCGCACGCGTGAGATCGGCATCCGGCTGGCGATCGGCGCACTGGAACGCGAGGTGCTGCTGCAGTTCCTGGTGGAGGCGGTGGTGCTCTCCTCGTTCGGCGGTCTGCTCGGTATCCTGCTGGCGATCGGCATGACCTATCTGATCGCCGCTTTCATGGCCATGCCGGCGCTGCTCGATCCCGGCATCATGCTGCTGGCCTTCCTGTTCTCCGCGGCTGTGGGCGTGATCTTCGGCTTCTTCCCCGCGCGCAAGGCGGCACGCCAGAACCCGATCGAGGCACTGCGCTACGAATAGGCGATATGATCGGACGCACTGCTCCCCATCTGCCGCTGCCGATCGACGGTTCGTTCAGCAGCATGCAAAATCGCGAATTCCAGCAACCGCTATTTCGATGAATATGCGGCCGATCCCAAGATCCAGACAATCCGCCCCGGCGGGTTTTTATGTGTCAGGGAAATTTACACAATTGATGTATCCGCCAGTTCAGGCTTGCGTAACCCACTGTTTAATATGAAAACAGTACAAACAGGCATGCTAGTTGCTGTAACACAGTTGACTTGAGCATTGATGGGCCTCGTCCCAGCCGGTATCGGCAAACGGCGACGCAGTCGGCAAGCCGTAAAACAAGCAGTATCCGAGACCCGCAATAACCCCGCCACGGTTCGCCCTGGCGGGTTTTTCTTGTCAGCATTCTTTACATTCTGAGTATTCACCCCCCGGTGGATGGTGTCCCAAAGGTTCTTCCCCTTCTCCCTTCGAGGGAGAAGGCCGGGATGAGGGTGATAAAAATCAAAGATTTATCTCTTGATACCCTCACCCCGGCCCTCTCCCTCACGGGGAGAGGGAGCTTATACGAGACCCTCTCACGGGGAGAGGGAGCTGTTACGGCACCCCCCCGGGTGCCGGCGGAGGCGGCCCAGGCGTTGTTTGGAGTTCTTCCACCAACGGCAATGTGCTCTCATTTTTCGATGGGATGTTAGCTAATGCAGCACCATTCAATGCGCTCAACATCGGGTTCGAAATCGACCCCACTTCTTCGATGTTAACTGTGGGAGACTCTTTTATGGTGCGTCAGGTGGCTACCGTGGTACCTGTCCCGGCAGCCCTGTTCCTGTTTGGCAGCGGAGTCGTTCTGCTGGGACTCTTTGGTCGGCGGAGAAAAGTCTAGACGACATTCCGCTCAATCCATGGACAGTATTAAAACCCGGCGTTAATGCCGGGTTTTCTTTTTCGGAGCTACCCATTTGGGGCGCAACTCCAGAATCCAGTATTCCGACAATCGGTGAGTTATACTTTCGTGTCTCCGACCGCTGGTTTCAAACCAGGGCCGACCGGAATCACCATCGGGGAACACGATCACCCTGATGGCCGGACAACAGACAAACTGAGGAAGCACGAACATGATCACCACCCGCGCTCTGGCACTGACCTGGTTCGGCCTGCTTCTGTTTATCCAACCTTCATGGGCTGCCACGCCCCAGGGCAAAGTGACGGGCGGCGTGCGTTATACCCTCCCTTCATGGTTCAAGCAGAGCCTCCTCGATTTTCGGGAAGACGTCGCTGAAGCACGCGATCACGGACGCGATCTGATGGTATTCATGCACCTGGACGAATGCCCCTATTGCGCCAAGGTGGTTCAGGAAAATTTCCTCGGGGGAGAGAATACCGACTACTTTCAGCAGCGATTCGACGTGGTGGCGGTCAACATCCAGGGAAACCTGGAGGTCACCTGGGTGGACGGCAACACCTATTCCGAACGCGATCTGCGCAAGCAGATGGGGGTCTTCGCCACCCCCACCATCGTCTTCCTCAACCAGCAGGGCAAACAGGTGCTGACGCTGCCAGGCTACCGCAACCCGCAAGCGCTGCGCATGGCCGCCGACTACATCCATGAGAAGCAGTATCAGAATGTCAACTTCGCCACTTACCTGGCCAGCCGGAAACGACCGGAAGTCTACCAGTTCAGGGATCACCCGCAGTTCGAATTCGCAACCTATCTGAAGGGGACCGGCAAACCCCTGATGGTGCTGTTCGAGGACAAATACTGCGGCGAGTGCGCGCAATTTCACGAAACCACGCTCAACCACCCGGAGATCATCGAAGCACTGAAACCCTTCCTGGCGGTGCGCCTGGATGCAGAATCCAAAAGCACGCTGGTCACCCCCGATGGCAGGCGCACCACGCCGGCCGACTGGGTGCGCGAACTGGGACTGACCTACCGCCCCGCCCTGGTGCTGTTCGATGGGGACCGGCAACTCTACCGGGCCGATGGACGGCTTTATCATCAACATCTGCTGGAGGCACTTACCTATGTCAGTGGGGGCCACGACAAGGACTACCCCAGCCTGTCGGCCTACAAACGGGATTTCCGGCAGAAGCGCCTGCAGGCAGGCAAAGATGTGGATTTCAGCGAATAGGCTGTATAGACCCTTAATATGAGCGGAGTCGACCAATCAGGCCAGCCGGTATTGCACTGTTTTCAGCAGATTTTACCCGGCGGCACGGCATGATTGTCATTGCGATCCGTCGAAGGAACAAGGCGCCATGGCCAGACCCAAAACCCCACTGCTCACAGCGGACATCATCATTGAACTCCATGACCGTTACGATCGGCCCATCATCCTGATCAAGCGGCGCAACCCCCCGTACGGCTGGGCGTTTCCCGGGGGATTCGTGGATATCGGGGAGTCTGTGGAACAAGCTGCCATTCGAGAGGCAAAAGAGGAGACTGGGCTGGATGTCGTTCTGGTCAGCCTGCTCGGCTGTTATTCCGATCCTGCACGGGATCCACGCGGGCACACCGCCAGTGTTGTATATGTTGCCCGGGCATCAGGTTCCCCCAAAGCGGCGGATGACGCGATGGATATTTCGGTGTGCACGCCTGAGTTACCGCCTGAACCTCTGGCTTTTGACCATGCAGCGATACTGGCGGACTATATTCTGTACCGTAATGCAGGCACGCTGCCCTCTCCGACCGATAACGGTGGGTCGATCCGATCGCAGTAATCAATGCCTACGGGAATCAACGATTTTTGCTGTGGGTATTTGATACCGTAAACACTCCCTGCCGGTGCACCAGTGCAACGTTGCCCGGGCGCCAACGCACACCCATACAGCCGGCTGCCGGCGAAAGCCGCATCCGCGGTGTACAGCGCCCTGCAAACTTAAGTTTCGATTCTCCGATCCGCTAAATGTTTATTGATGCGTTAGCGTCCGGAAACACCCATCCATGGGATGTTTCCTGTGTCCGCCGTTTTCGGACGGACACAAATTGGGTACGTGGATGCGTGCCTGCCCGTAATTTTCTGTCGAGGAGCTAGAGAATGTCCGAAAAATACCGACTTGTGACCCGCAGCGATTTTGATGGTCTTGCCTGCGCAGTCCTGTTGAAAGATCTGGAGATGATCGACGACATCCTGTTCGTACACCCGAAGGACATGCAGGACGGCAAAATCGACATTACCAGCCGGGACATCACTACCAATCTGCCTTACGTTGCAGGTTGCCACCTGGCTTTCGACCACCATGTGAGCGAAACCATCCGCAACGAAAAGCGTGCAAACCACATCATCATCCCGGAGGCCCCATCCGCTGCCAGGGTCGTTTACGACTATTACGGCGGCAAGAGCGCGTTTCCCAACGTTTCGGATGGGCTGATGGCTGCCGTCGACAAGGGTGACTCGGCCCAGTTCAGCCGGGAGGAGATTTTGCGTCCCGAAGGGTGGGTGCTGATGAATTTCCTGATGGATGCCCGAACCGGCCTGGGCAGATTCCGAAATTTCACGATCTCGAACTACCAGCTGATGATGCAGTTGATCGACTATTGCCGCAGCCACGAAATCGACGAGATCCTGCAATTATCCGATGTGGTGGAGCGTGTCGAGCTGTACCGCGAGCACGAGTCCAAAGCCAGGGAGCAGATTCAACGCTGCGCCGTTGTCAACGACAATCTGGTGGTACTGGATCTGCGGGAAGAGGATACCATCTACGCAACCAACAGGTTCATGATCTATGCGCTGTTTCCGCAGTGCAACATCTCCATGCATGTGATGTGGGGTCTGAACAAACAGAACACCGTTTTCGCGATCGGCAAATCGATCCTGGACCGCAGCTCAACCACCAACGTGGGTGAACTCTGCCTCTCCTACGGCGGGGGTGGCCACACCGCGGCCGGCACCTGCCAGGTCGACAACAACGCTGCAGCGAGCGTACAGCAGGCACTGACCGCCCGCATTAACGCCGATGAAATGGAAGCCTCGAAATATCGGCGGACGGAACACAGCGCTTAGCGGCGTCCCCACAGGTAAGTTCGACATAAGCGCGCGGCGTCTCCCGCGCCTGATCTCTTTGCTGCTCCTGCCGCCGGCGAATCCAAGCCAGTTTCGAAATGGCGTAGGCACAGAAGCTGAAACGACAGGCGGCGGGATTAACCCAGGTCCGGGTGCATGACCTGAAACATACATTCGGGCGCAGACTGCACGCTGCTGGTGTACCATTTGAAACCCGGAAAGTGTTAACTGTGCCTTGGGAATAAGGTATAAACCATGTGACCGGAATGCACCCCACCATGTTCCCGCAGTCCAACGATGGCTCGTGTCATTAGTTTCCTAAAAAAACAGCGTAATGATTAGAATTGCTTAATAGAAGCGGAAACTTGCATCAGGTTCTTGATATCCCGCGCGGGTGGGGTGCCGAAATGGCGGCTGTACTCGCGGCTGAACTGTGAAGGGCTTTCATAGCCGACCTCAAACGCAGCTAATGAAGCATCCATGCGCTCTGTCAGCATCAACCGTCGGGCTTCGTTCAAGCGCATGCGCTTTTGGAACTGAAGCGGGCTCATGGCCGTCATATTGCGGAAGTGTTTGTGGAAGGCCGAGGGGCTCAAGCCCGCATGGCTCGCCAAATCCTCGACCCGAAACGTCTTGTGGAAATTGTTCTTCAGCCAGTCGATCGCCCTGGCAATCCGGTAGCTGTGACTTTCCGATGAAGTTATCTGGCGTAACCTTGGACCCTGCTCGCCCATCAGCAGGCGGTACATGACTTCCTGTTTGATGAGTGGAGCCAGGGCGGGAATGTCCTGAGGGTTCTCAATGAGGTCCAGCAACCGATGGAATGCATCCAGCAAAGGCTCCGAGATCTCGCTGACGGCAATCCCGCGGCGGTCGTCCAACTGATGGGGGGACGGCATCTCGGTGTTGATGATCAGTTGCGCAATCGCGCGGACGTCCAAATCGAGCGTCAGTCCCAGGTAAGGCTTTTCAGGGGTCGCCTCGATCACATTCGAGACCACGGGAAGGTCGACGGACGTAATCAGAAAGTGGTGCGCATCATATTCGAAGCTGTTCTCGCCCAGCATCACCCGTTTGCGGCCCTGCCCGATCAGGCAAATGCTCGGGGCGAGCATGTAGCTCGTTTTCTCGGTCGGCGTTTCCCAGCGATGCAGGGTCAACCCCGGAACCAGGTCACTCACTGCGTTTTCACCTGCGGTCCATTTGGCAATTCGCTTTGCCAGGCCACCATACTCTGTAGCGGGCTGTGCCGCTTGCCTACTCTTGACAGGAGTCTCGATATTCATTGATTTTCCACGGCTCTCAGGTGGCCGCCCGTGTTCGCATAGGATAAGAACGTACCACAGCAGCGGATATCCCGACAATACATCGCAATTCACATAAGTAGGAATAGGCAAGAATTGTGCAGGATCGGTCTAACCCTCTCCAAGAGTGAGCTCCTAGAATTGACCCATGTAAAAGAGAAGGAGTAAGCACCATGGAAATCAAACGGAACGGTACGCAGTTGCCCTTCAGTGGGCCATCGGGTTGGTTCACCGGAACAGTCAGGGTCGACCCATTATTCGATGCGGTCGAACCCGCAAGAGCATCCGGCGGCAGCGTCACGTTCGAGCCGGGCGCCCGTACGGCGTGGCACAAGCATCCGCTCGGGCAGATTCTCATCGTCACCTCTGGCGCGGGCCGCGTTCAGCGCGATGGTGGCCCCATTGAAACCATCCAGCCGGGTGACGTGGTCCGGATCGCACCGGGTGAAAAGCATTGGCACGGGGCAAGACCCGAAACGTCGATGACGCACATCGCCATTCAAGAAACCTTGGATGACAGCGCAGTCGAGTGGCTGGAACAGGTCACCGACGATCAATACGAAGGCTAAGGAGAAAAATAAATGTCCGACAACATCACGGGAAAAGTTCTCGTCATCACCGGTGCCTCCAGCGGCATGGGGGCGGCAACCGCCCGCGACCTGGCCGCGTTGGGCGCCAAGGTTGTGCTCGGTGCGCGTCGTGCCGACCGTCTGAAAGCCCTGGTCACGGAAATCACCGAGGCCGGCGGCGAAGCCATCGCCGTCCCGACGGACGTCACAAAGCTCGAAGAGGTGCAAAAGCTGGTCGACACCGCAAAGAAAACCTTCGGTCGCGTCGATGTGCTCTTCAACAACGCTGGCCTGATGCCGCTGTCGCCGCTGGAGAGCCTGCGGATCGACGAATGGGATCAGATGATCGACGTGAACATGAAGGGCACGCTCTACGGCATCGCCGCGGCGCTGCCTTACATGAAGGAGCAGAAGTCCGGCCAGGTCATCAACGTCTCGTCCGTTTACGGTCACATCGTTGTCGCCACAGGTGCGGTCTACTGTGCGACCAAGCACGCCGTGCGTGCAATCTCAGAAGGGCTGCGCCAGGAAGTGAAGGACTACAACATCCGCGTGACCACGATTTCGCCGGGGGCGGTCAGCACGGAATTGACCAGCCACATCACTGAACCGGGACTGGCCGAGGCCGTCACTGAGGTGGTCAACGATATCGGCGTGCCCGCCAGCACCATGTCCCGCATGGTGGCCTTCGCCATGTCCCAGCCGGACGACGTCGACGTGAGCGAAATTCTGTTCCGCCCGACCGTCCAGCAACAGTAACCACCGCGATCCAGTTTGAACCCGGATCGCTTGAACGCCCAATAAATACATCCCGACCAAAGGAACAGGAGATGAAAAAGCAACCGCCCCATCTTCTATCTCTGACCACGTAGGCTGAAGTCATGATGACGATGAAGAAATTCCTCGCCGCGTTTGCTTTAATGATTGGAGCTGTTTTCTTCTGTCTTCAACACACGGCTATGGCGTCCGACCTGCCCCTCAGCAAAGAAGCAAACGGACTCCCTTTGTCGAACAGGATCGTCTCGATCACGTCCCAAGGACACACGGCAACTTTCCAGCTGTACGACACGGTTGCCGCGATGGAGTTTTACGCCCAATTGCCCTTGAACTTGCTGTTGAGCAACTTCCGTGATGCGCAGTGGATGTTTTACCCACCGCAAAGGCTGAGTGTGACAACGCGCGAGGCTTACCATGACGGGGTTAAGGGAGAGCTGAGCTACTACGCGCCCTGGGGCGACGCGTTCATGCTCTACCGGGATTTCCATGCCCGCGACGAAATGCACCGGTTGGGCATCGCTCTATCCGGGGCTGACGAGATCCAGCCAATGGCGGGAAACGCCGTCATTCAACAAGTTGAACCCAAAGTATTCAAGGGAGAAACGGCCATGCACATTACCGTGACCTCAAAAGGAAACGCCGTGGTGTACGTGCTCAACGACAGCGGTGCATCAAAGTCACTTTACACTCAGCTGCCCATGACCGTCGATGTGGAAAACTACGGTGGTATCGAGAAGATTTTTTATCCACCCAAGAAGCTGAACACCACTGACACGCCGCTGGTCAAAGGGGCCAATGCCGGCACGCTGGCCTACTACGCCCCGTGGGGCGATGTTGTCATGTTCTACGCCCGCTTCGGGTCTGCTGCGGGGCTTTACGAGCTGGGCCATGTCGTCTCCGGCCGGGAGCACATCCAAGACCTGTCTGGAACCATTCGGATCGAGAAAGACGATAAATAGCTCAGCGCAAGCTAAGACGTATTAGGCACGGAAAAACGCATGACAAAGGTGCTTATCATTTTACTGGCGGTGATCGCCGTTCTTGGCACTGGAGGATGGACTTATCTCCAGCACCCAAAGTTTGGGCCGTCGAACGCTGCGATGCCGAGCGCCAGGATTCTAGCCTCGCCGAATTACGCGGACGGTGAATTCCGCAATTTGGTCGACACACCGCTTTTTACCGAGGAGATCAGCTTCCTGGCCATGGTCTTCAGAAACCTTACGGAAGAAAAGCCCGACGGCCTGCGGCCGACGTCGCCGCTCCCTTCCGTAAAGGCCGATCTGAAGGCTTTGGACAAAAGCGAAGACGTTATCGTATGGCTCGGTCACTCATCGTTCTACGTCCAGCTTGGTGGGCGCCGTATCCTGATCGAGCCGGTGTTCAGCACCTTTGCCGCTCCGGCCCCGCTCACGAACAAGGCGTTCGACGGAACGACGCCGTACAGTGCCGCCGACATGCCCGAGATCGACTACCTGTTGATCACGCACGAGCACTGGGACCATCTGGACTACGATACGGTCACGGCGCTTCGGCCGAAAACCCGGCACGTTGTCGTCGCCTTGGGGGTCGGTGCGTATCTTGAGCTCTGGGATTACCCGAAAGATCGAATTCTTGAACTCGATTGGAACGAGCGGGTGGAGCTCGACCCGGGCCTGACTATCCATGCCCTGCCAGCCAGGCATTACACACGGCGTCTGCTGTCCTCCAATCAAACACTGTGGGTTTCTTTTGCCTTGGTTTCAGACAGGCGACGTTTGTTCTTCAGCGGTGACAGCGGCTATGGTCCGCACTTCGCAGAGATCGGTGAGCGTTTCGGCGGTTTCGACATGGCTGCACTGGACAGCGGCCAATACAGTCCAAGTTGGGTCTACATCCACATGACGCCGGAAGAGGCCGCGCAGGCTGCTGAGGATCTTCAGGCCCGCACCATGATGCCGATTCATGTGGGGAAGTTTGCAATTTCAAAGCACACCTGGAACGAACCCTTCATCCGGCTCGTTGAAGCAAGCCACGACCGGGCTTATCGCTTGATGACTCCCCTCATTGGGAAGCCGGTTGATCTGAATGACCAGCAGCAAGAACTCTCGCGTTGGTGGGAAGGGTTAGAGTAAGGCATGGCACAGGATTAAATCCATTCGCTCCAAAGGCGTTACCCATTTCCTCGGAACAAAGTGTTTCCTATGTGGCCAGAATGCACCAAAGGAAAATGGCGCGCCCGGAAGGATTCGAACCTCCGACCCCCTGGTTCGTAGAAAGGCACTCTTAATTATTACTTTTATTATTCAATAAGTTACCGAGATGCTCGTTGCACACATCTGCAGGACAATGCACAACTCTTCACAACAGGTGCCCACAAAATGCCCACAGTACTTTTTTTAGGCTTGGTAGGGACTGCTCTCCCTATACACATTGTCATTGCTTCAGCTACTCAGTGCCTTTAATACAGCATCCGGTTCCTTGGCAACCACATTCAGTAATACCAAAGCAGGCCCCTGGGGAGATCTGTCGCCTCGTTCCCAATGCCGGAGTGTACTTACACTAATACCGAAAGATGAGGCAAATTCATTCTGAGACATGCCCACTTTATTCCTGATGTTTTTAACATCAACCGGA
>JAGRGQ010000086.1 GCA_020445405.1 Gammaproteobacteria bacterium
GGTCAACAACGAAGAGACTGAGGCGGGCGAGCCGGGTGTGGATATATACAACCTGACCAAGTACACCCGCTCCAATCAGAACACCTGCATCAACCAGCGGCCGCTGGTCAAACCCGGCGATGTCATCGCGCGCGGCGATGTGCTCGCTGATGGACCTTCGACGGACATGGGCGAATTGGCACTGGGTCAGAACATGCGTATCGCCTTTATGGCGTGGAATGGATACAACTTCGAGGATTCCATTCTCGTATCGGAACGGGTGGTGCAGGAGGATCGTTTTACCACCATCCATATCGAAGAGCTGACCTGCATGGCGCGGGATACGAAACTCGGGGCCGAAGAGATTACCGGAGATATCCCCAATGTAGGCGAGTCTGCACTGGCCAAGCTGGACGAATCGGGTATCGTGTATGTAGGCGCTGAGGTAAAAGAGGGTGATATCCTGGTCGGCAAGGTCACCCCAAAGGGCGAAACCCAACTGACGCCTGAGGAGAAGCTGCTGCGCGCGATCTTCGGTGAAAAGGCGGCTGATGTCAAAGATACATCGCTGCGTATCTCTTCGGGTACTGCGGGCACGGTTATCGACGTTCAGGTATTTACCCGCGACGGCGTGGAAAAAGACGCGCGTGCCCTGCAGATCGACCAATCTGAAATCGAACGCGTCAAGAAGGATCTGGACGACCAGCTGCGTATCATGGAAAACGACACTTTTCAGCGTATCGAAAAGATGCTGCTGGGCAAGGTGGCAGACGGTGGGCCCAACAGACTCAAGCCCGGGACAAAGATCACCAAGGCTTATCTTGGCGAAGTCGAGCGCGATCGCTGGCTTGAAATTCGCCTGCATAACGAAGAGGCGGCTGCCCAGTTGGAGGCCATTGCCGAACAGATCAAGCTGCAGCGCGACGCTTTCCGTGAGAGGTTCGAGGAGAAGAAGCGCAAACTCAACACCGGGGACGATCTGGCTCCCGGTGTGCTTAAGATGGTGAAGGTATACGTAGCCACCAAGCGGCGTATTCAGCCGGGCGACAAGATGGCGGGCCGCCATGGTAATAAGGGTGTAATCTCCACCATCGTGCCGGTCGAGGATATGCCGTTCGACGCCGAAGGCGAACCGGTGGACGTGGTGCTGAACCCGCTGGGCGTACCGTCGAGAATGAATGTCGGTCAGGTACTGGAAACCCACTTGGGCTGGGCCGCCAAGGGTGTTGGGCGCCGTATCGGTCAAATGCTCGAGGCTAAGGCAAAAATCGCCGAACTGCGCGGTTTTCTTGAGAAAGTCTACAATACCAGCGGTAAGAAAGAGGATATCGACTCATTCAGCGACGAAGAGGTGGTCGAACTCTGTTTCAATCTGAGCAAGGGCGTGCCCATGGGTACTCCGGTATTTGACGGTGCCACCGAGACTGAAATCCGCTCCATGCTGGCGTTGGCAAATTTGCCGGAAAACGGTCAGACGACGCTTTACGACGGGCGCACCGGTGAAGCTTTCGATCGGCCGATCACTGTCGGCTACATGTATATGTTGAAGCTCAATCATCTGGTCGATGACAAAATGCATGCCCGCTCCACCGGCCCATACAGTCTGGTCACTCAGCAACCGCTGGGCGGCAAGGCGCAATTCGGAGGACAGCGCTTCGGCGAGATGGAGGTCTGGGCGCTCGAGGCATATGGCGCATCGTATACGCTGCAGGAGATGCTGACTGTCAAGTCTGACGACGTTACCGGCCGCACACGCATGTACAAGAACATCGTGGACGGCGACCATAAAATGGAGGCTGGTATGCCCGAGTCCTTCAACGTACTGGTCAAGGAGATCCGCTCCCTTGGCATCAATATCGAATTGGAACGGGAGTAGGGTCCCGGATTCGCTATCTGAACATAGAGAACCGTGACGATATCCGGATCCCACAGCAGGAGAGACGATCTTGAAAGATCTACTTAGGATTTTAAAGCAGCAGGGGCAGACCGAGGATTTTGACTCGATCCGCATTGGCCTGGCTTCACCCGATATGATCCGTTCCTGGTCTTTCGGCGAGGTTAAAAAGCCTGAGACCATCAATTACCGGACCTTCAAGCCGGAGAGGGATGGTCTTTTTTGTGCCAAGATATTTGGTCCCACCAACGACTACGAATGCTTGTGCGGTAAATACAAGCGGCTGAAACACCGTGGGGTCGTGTGTGAGAAATGCGGTGTCGAGGTAACGCTGGCAAAGGTTCGCCGTGAACGCATGGGGCATATCGAACTGGCCAGTCCGGTGGCGCACATCTGGTTCCTCAAATCTTTGCCGTCGCGCATCGGTTTACTGCTGGATATGACCCTGCGTGACATTGAGCGGGTGCTCTACTTCGAATCATACGTCGTGGTCGATCCGGGAATGACGACCCTCGATCGCGGACAGTTGATGAACGATGAACAGTACCTCGAGGCGATCGAAGAGAACGGCGACGAGTTCGATGCACGTATGGGTGCGGAAGCGGTTTACGAGCTGCTCAAGACCATCAATCTCGCGCGCGAGATCGAGACATTGCGCGAGGAAATAGTCAGCACCAACTCTGAAACCAAGTTGAAGAAGCTGACCAAGCGTCTGAAACTGGTGGAGTCGCTCGAGGAGTCGGGTAATCGGCCCGAATGGATGGTGATGAAGGTTCTGCCGGTTCTGCCACCGGAGCTGCGCCCGCTGGTGCCGCTGGATGGCGGCCGGTTCGCGACCTCCGATCTGAACGATCTCTATCGCCGGGTGATCAACCGTAACAACCGACTGAAAAGGCTGCTGGACCTGAATGCGCCGGATATTATAGTGCGCAATGAAAAGCGCATGTTACAGGAGTCGGTTGACGCATTGCTGGACAACGGTCGCAGAGGGCGCGCAATCACCGGCACCAACAGACGACCGCTGAAATCCCTCGCCGACATGATCAAGGGCAAACAGGGGCGGTTCCGCCAGAACCTGCTCGGCAAGCGCGTGGACTACTCCGGCCGCTCCGTGATCGTGGTGGGGCCGACGCTAAAGTTGCACCAGTGCGGACTGCCGAAAAAGATGGCACTGGAGCTGTTCAAGCCGTTTATCTTCTCCAAGCTGCAGTTGCGCGCGCTGGCCACCACAATCAAAGCGGCCAAAAAACTGGTGGAGCGCGGAACCGGTGAGGTATGGGATATTCTGGAAGAGGTGATCCGTGAACATCCGGTGATGCTGAACCGGGCGCCGACACTGCACAGGCTGGGTATTCAGGCGTTTGAACCCGTATTGATCGAGGGCAAGGCCATTCAGCTTCACCCGCTGGTGTGCACTGCGTTCAATGCGGACTTTGACGGGGATCAGATGGCCGTGCATCTGCCGCTCTCCATCGAGGCGCAGCTGGAAGCGCGCAGCCTGATGATGTCAACCAACAATATTCTCTCCCCCGCCAACGGTGAACCCATTATTGTACCGTCGCAGGATGTGGTGCTTGGTCTGTACTATATGACCCGCGAGCGCGTCAATGCCATGGGCGAGGGCATGGCTTTCGCCAATCTGGAAGAGGTGCACAGGGCTTACGAGTCGAGAAAAGTGCACCTGCAGGCCCGGGTAAAGGTCAGAATTAACGATATCGATATCGACCAGGAGGGCAACAAGGTACTCGTGCGCCGGATAGTCGATACCACCGTCGGACGGGCACTTTTATCCGAAATACTGCCCAAAGGCCTGCCGTTCAGTCTGGTCAACCAGAACATGGGCAAGCGGGCAATTTCCGGACTAATCAACGCCTGCTACCGTAAGGTTGGATTGAAAGAGACGGTGATTTTTGCCGATCAGGTGATGTATCTCGGGTTCAGGCTGGCAACCCGTGCGGGTGTATCCATCGGTATGAACGATATGATTATCCCGGAGGAGAAAAAGGGCATCCTGGCTTCCGCGGAGTCGGAGGTCAAAGAGATCGAGAACCAATACGCGTCCGGTCTGGTAACCAACGGAGAGCGCTACAATAAAGTGGTCGATATCTGGTCGCATACCAATGAGCAGGTGGCCAAGGCAATGATGGCGAAGCTGGGCAAGGAGCCGGTGGTTGATCGGGAAGGCAACGAGGTGGAACAGGATTCGTTCAACTCCATCTATATGATGGCGGATTCCGGCGCCCGTGGTTCAGCTGCGCAGATCCGCCAGCTGGCCGGTATGCGCGGACTGATGGCCAAGCCGGATGGGTCGATCATCGAGACTCCTATTACTGCCAATTTCCGCGAAGGGTTGGATGTATTGCAGTACTTCATCTCAACGCACGGCGCCCGCAAGGGTCTGGCCGATACCGCGCTCAAAACGGCCAACTCCGGATACCTGACCCGCCGTCTGGTGGACGTGGCTCAGGACATGGTGGTGTTGGAAGTCGATTGCGGCACCGACGACGGTCTGATGATGCAACCTATCATTGAAGGCGGAGATGTGGTCGAACCGTTGCACGAACGTATACTTGGACGCGTGACAGCGACCGATCTGTATAAACCCGGTACTGACGAAATCGTCTTTTCCGCGGGGACGCTTTTGGGTGAGGGCTCCATGCAGCAGCTGGAAGAGCTCGGCATCGATCAGATCAAGGTCCGTTCTGCAATCACCTGTAAGTCTTCCGTTGGTGTCTGTGCCAAGTGTTACGGACGAGACCTTGCTCGCGGGCATCAGGTTAATATGGGCGAGTCGGTTGGCGTTATTGCCGCGCAGTCCATCGGCGAACCGGGTACTCAGCTTACCATGCGGACATTCCATATCGGTGGTGCCGCTTCCCGAGCCGCCGCGGTCAACAGTATCGATGTGAAATCCTCCGGTACCGTGCAACTGCACAACATCAAAACCGTGCAGCACCATAGTGGAAATCTGGTTGCTGTGTCCCGCTCCGGCGAACTGACCGTGATCGACGAGGTGGGCCGCGAGCGCGAACGCTATAAAGTTCCCTACGGTGCAGAGATTAGGGTGACGGACGGTGAGTCTGTCGAGGGAGGCCAGATGGTCGCCAGTTGGGACCCGCATACCCATCCGGTTATTACGGAAGTGGCGGGAACGCTGAAATATGTCGATATCGTGGAGCAGGTGACGGTCGAAAAAGAGGTGGACAGTGTAACCGGCATCTCATCGCTGGTGGTTCTGGATCCCAAGCAGCGGCCATCCGCAGGCAAGGATGTGCGCCCGATGGTGAAGCTGGTGGACCGCAAGGGCAAGGATCTGAATATCGCCGGAACTGAAATACCGGCGCACTACTTTCTGCCACCCGGTTCGGTGGTCAGTTTCGCAGATGGTGCCGAGGCTCAGGTAGGTGACGTGCTTGCGCGTATCCGGCAGGAATCCTCCAAAACGCGTGATATCACAGGTGGTCTGCCCAGGGTTGCGGATCTGTTCGAAGCGCGTAAACCAAAGGATCCGGCGATTCTAGCGGAAGCTTCGGGCACGGTAGGTTTCGGCAAGGACACCAAAGGCAAACAGCGCCTGATCATTACGGATTCAGATGGAGAGCAGCACGAGGAACTGATACCGAAGTGGCGTCATGTCAATGTATTCGAAGGAGAGCAGGTCGAACGTGGCGAGGTGATTTCGGATGGTGAGTTAAATCCTCACGACATACTCCGACTGAAAGGTGTCAATGAGCTTTCAGCCTACCTGGTGAAAGAGATTCAGGATGTTTATCGCTTGCAGGGCGTGAAAATCAACGACAAGCACATCGAGGTGATCATCCGGCAGATGCTGCGCAAGGCCGAAGTGACGTCGTCGGGCGATACCCGGTTTCTGCGGGGCGAGCAGGTTGAGCGTTCAAAAATCATCGAGGTGAACGAGCAGATGGAGGCAGAAGGCAAACAGCCGGCCACCTGGAATCCGGTGCTGCTGGGAATCACCAAGGCTTCACTGGCTACCGAATCCTTCATCTCCGCGGCGTCCTTCCAGGAGACCACACGTGTTCTCACAGAAGCAGCGGTTCGTGGTTCAAACGACAGTCTGATCGGACTCAAGGAGAACGTCATCGTGGGACGTCTAATCCCGGCAGGAACCGGCCTCTCCTACCATACTGACCGCCGTCGTCGCCGCATGGATGAGCTCGACGTTGATAGCGGCGACAAGGTCGAAATGGGAGCCGATGAGGTGGCGGAGGCGATCAAGCAGGCTCTCAATACTGCGGAAGGCTGAGACCGGCGGCTTTTCAGCTGGTGACCACCCGGAGGGCCCTCTCCCCTCCCGTTGCCAAGGCGGGGAGAGGAGGACCGGGCCGGCCGGTGTGGCGAGTTATCCGCCCCCAGATTCTTAAAGCGTCGGCCTGCGGTAGCCCGTTATACCGATATTTCAGTCAATGCAACGGAGCCGGCAGTTAAATCCGTGCCGGTGCGTGAACTGGATTTCATGTGCCTGGCTGCCTTGACATGAAGTGGCAAGGTACGTAGAATTCGCGCTCTTGATCGGAACGATCGGCCGTTTCAGGCGTTCGTTCCTTGATATACCCCGGGGGTGAAGAGCGCCTCGGGGTAAGGTTATCCGCAAGCAATCGAACACTCCCGGCGCTCAAAGTGGCGGGTCGGGTGGGGATCGGTTGCTCGCATTTCTGGCGCGGGAGCAGACGTGAGAGGCTCCCCGGAGACGGGACATAGATGGCGACAATCAATCAATTGGTACGTAAGCCGCGCAAGCGCAAACTGGAAAAAACCAATGTGCCTGCGCTGGAGGCTTGCCCACAGAAACGGGGTGTGTGCACGCGCGTTTATACCACAACTCCGAAAAAACCGAATTCAGCATTGCGCAAAGTAGCCCGTGTCCGGTTGACGAACAGCTATGAGGTGACCACCTATATCGGTGGTGAAGGCCACAATCTGCAGGAGCACTCAGTGGTCCTGATCAGGGGTGGCCGGGTAAAGGATCTTCCCGGCGTGCGATACCACGTGGTGCGCGGCAGCCTGGATACTTCCGGTGTGGACAAGCGCCGTCAGGGGCGGTCCAAATATGGTGCCAAGCGGCCTAAAAGCTGAGTGGCGCATTCAAGCAGAGTATTGGGTTCATAGTCATGCCTAGAAGACGAATCGCAGCAAAACGCGAAACCTTGCCAGATCCGAAATTTGGCAGTCAATTACTCGCGAAATTCATAAATATGGTTATGGTCGACGGCAAGAAGGCCGTAGCGGAAAAAATTCTGTATGACGCGCTGGACCGCATGAGCGAACGCTCAAAGGGTGAACCGATGGAGGTTCTGGAGAAGGCGCTGGAGAACGTCCGACCGATGGTGGAGGTCAAATCCCGGCGCGTGGGCGGAGCAACCTATCAGGTTCCTGTTGAGGTGCGTCCAGTGCGACGAAACACGCTGGCAATGCGCTGGTTGATCGATGCCGCCCGCAAACGCAGTGAGAAATCGATGGCGCATCGTCTGGCGGGTGAGCTGTCCGATGCGGCTGAATCGCGCGGCTCGGCGGTAAAGAAGCGGGAGGAGACTCACCGCATGGCAGACGCCAACAAGGCATTTTCACATTTTCGCTGGTAGCAGGCGAAAGTAGCAGTACCGAACACTTAAACTTTTATTTTTTGCTCTTTTACATTGTTGGACGGGAATTAGACGTGGCGCGTAGCACTCCTATTGGGCGTTATAGAAATCTGGGCATCATGGCTCATATTGACGCCGGTAAGACCACTACGACCGAGCGTATCCTCTACTACACGGGTGTTTCCCACAAGCTTGGCGAAGTGCACGACGGCGCCGCCACCATGGACTGGATGGCGCAGGAGCAGGAACGCGGTATTACCATTACTTCCGCTGCGACAACCTGCTTCTGGAGTGGTATGGATCAGCAGTTCCCGCAACACAGAATCAACATCATCGATACTCCGGGGCATGTGGACTTCACTATTGAAGTTGAGCGGTCGCTGCGCGTGCTGGACGGTGCTTGCGCAGTCTTCTGCGCCGTGGGCGGAGTAGAACCTCAGTCGGAAACGGTCTGGCGTCAGGCCAACAAATATGGCGTTCCCCGCATTGCGTTTGTCAACAAGATGGATCGAATGGGGGCCAATTTTCTGCGCGTTGTCAATCAGGTCAGAGAGCGTCTTGGCGCCAATCCGGTTCCGCTGCAGATGCCAATCGGCGTGGAGGAGAGTTTCAAGGGTGTTGTCGACCTGCTGAAGATGAAGGCGATCATCTGGGACGAAGATAGCCGCGGCATGAAGTATGAAGAGCAGGAGATCCCGCCAAATCTGCAGAGTCTGTGCGAAGAGTGGCGTGAAAAGATGATCGAAGCCGCTGCCGAAGCCAACGATGAACTCACGGAGAAGTATCTCGAACAGGGCGAACTGAGCATCGACGAGATCAAGCGTGGCCTGCGGATTCGTACGCTGGCCAATGAAATCACGCCAATCATGTGTGGCAGTGCGTTCAAAAATAAAGGCGTCCAGGCCATGTTGGATGCTGTAATCGAGTTCATGCCGTCACCGGTGGACGTTCCCGCAATCCGCGGTCTGTTGAGCGACACTGAGGAGACCGTAGCGGAGCGTCCGGCGGATGATGCTGCTCCTTTTGCCGCGTTGGCATTCAAGATAGCGACGGATCCGTTCGTCGGCAATCTCACCTTCTTTCGGGTCTACTCCGGGGTGCTCAAGTCGGGGGATTCGGTCTACAACCCGGTCAAGGGCAAGAAAGACCGCATTGGCCGTATCCTGCAGATGCACGCCAATGCGCGCGAAGAGATAAAAGAGGTCAGGGCGGGAGATATCGCCGCTGCAGTGGGTCTTAAGGACGTCACCACCGGCGATACACTGTGCGACAAGGATGCGGTCATCACGCTGGAGCGTATGGAGTTTCCGGAGCCGGTGATTTCCGTTGCGGTAGAGCCGAAAACCAAGAGCGACCAGGAGAAGATGGGTGTTGCGCTGGCCAAACTGGCGTATGAGGACCCCTCCTTCCGGGTGCACACCGATGAAGAGTCGGGGCAGACAATTATCTCGGGTATGGGAGAGCTGCACCTGGAGATTATCGTCGACAGGATGCGGCGCGAATTCCATGTCGAGGCGAACGTGGGTGCGCCTCAGGTCGCTTATCGCGAAACGATACGCAGACAGATCGAACACGAAGGGAAATTTGTTCGTCAGTCGGGTGGTCGCGGCCAGTACGGGCATGTTTTTCTGCGGTTGGAACCGCAACCATCCGGAGTCGGTTATGAGTTCGTCAACGAAATAGTTGGCGGAGTGGTTCCCAAAGAGTACATCCCCGCTGTGGACAAAGGCGTTCAGGAGCAGATGAAAAACGGCGTTATCGGCGGTTTTCCGGTGGTCGACGTCAAGGTAACCCTGTATGACGGCTCGTATCACGACGTCGACTCCAGTGAGATGGCGTTTAAGATCGCCGGATCGATGTGCTTCAAAGATGCGGCAAAGCTGGCGGATCCAGTGTTGCTCGAACCCGTGATGAAAGTTGAAGTGGTGACCCCAGAGGAGTACATGGGCGATATCATGGGTGACTTGAGCAGCCGGCGGGGATTGGTGCAGGGAATGGAGGATTCGCCGGCGGGAAAGCTGATCAGGGCGGAGGTTCCCCTGGCCGAGATGTTCGGTTATGCAACCGACATGCGCTCAGCCACGCAGGGCCGTGCGACATACAGCATGGAGTTTGTGAAGTATAACGAGGTCCCGACAGGTATTGCCGAGACCGTCATCAGAAAACAGTAGTCTTGAAGAGGTAAAACTGTGTCCAAGGAAAAATTTGCACGCACAAAACCGCACGTAAACGTAGGCACGATTGGTCACGTTGATCATGGTAAGACCACATTGACGGCCGCGATCACAAAGGTGATGGCGGAGCTGAGAGGCGGCGTGTTCAAAGACTATGCGGATATCGACAATGCACCGGAGGAGCGTGCGCGGGGCATCACGATTGCGACGGCGCACGTGGAGTACGAATCTGAAAAGCGCCACTACGCACATGTGGACTGCCCTGGGCATGCGGATTATGTGAAGAACATGATCACGGGCGCAGCGCAGATGGACGGAGCGATTTTGGTGGTATCGGCAGCGGATGGTCCAATGCCGCAGACGCGCGAACACATTTTGCTGAGCCGTCAGGTGGGTGTACCGTACATTCTGGTATACCTGAACAAAGCGGACATGGTCGATGATGCCGAGTTGCTGGAACTGGTGGAAATGGAAGT
>JAGRGQ010000087.1 GCA_020445405.1 Gammaproteobacteria bacterium
ATCAACGGGAGCAGGGTTATTATTAGTTTGATTCCTCTCGTTCCAATTTCGGCACCACCTTTTCATCCAACAAATCAGAGGACAGTTTAATGCAATCCCGCACTGATCGGTTTTTACTCTGCCCCTAAAAACTCCTATTGCACCGGTGCCATCAAGTGCTGGTACGGGGTGCCTGCCCACATCACGTAGGGCATGTGAGTATTCGGATCGGCGCCTTTCGGGTACTGGTTATAAAACGATGCTTCCGTGCCAACCACCATCACATGTGGGCCGGTGCTGATCCAGTGGTTGTTGGCATCCGGACGGGTTGCGTAGGGATCGGTGTTGCTGGCATCCGTGCCACCTGCCAACATGTACATGAATCCGGTCTTGCCGGCGGGCGGTGATGTATGAGTGGCCCATGCATGCGCCCACTCCATTGCGTTGGCATCCATGCACATGGGGTCCGGTCCGGGTGTTTCAGGGTTGTCTGCCATGCAGGTAAAGCCGTTGTTTCCCTGCCGGATGGTGCGCGTGCTGCCATCCGGCCTCATTTCAACGATGGTTGCGTTCATGCTCACGTGTGGCGGTGCAGCGCTCATCGCGCTGGCTATCTGGGCATCATCCGGCAGGGGCGGCATACCTTCAGCCAGCACCGCAGTGGATGTACCCAGGGCGCATACCAGTGCAATCTTGCAGGTTCTGCAAATCAAGGCGGTACACATAGGAGATTCCTCGAACATGGATGGAGCCCGCCGGCACCGGGTTCCGAAAGAAACGCAGGCTGTGCCAGTCAGCTGCAACAAGTATAGAAGATGCAAGCGGCGTCAAAGCACATTTTTCATTCAAGCCTCAAGGCCATCAAGGGGTCAGAACACTTGAAATACTGCATCTCAAACGGTACGTTTTCAGCTTAAGCAGACAATTTCATACAAGGGAGGTGTGAGATGGCAAGGATGCCAAGAATCATCGTGCCAGGACAGGCACTCCACATAATTCAACGTGGTAACAATCGTCAAGTCACCTTTTTTTCCGACGAGGATTATCTGAAATATTTGGAAACCCTCGGCCAGCTAGCGCAGCAATACGGTTGTTTCATCCACGCCTATGTATTGATGTGCAATCATATCCATTTGCTTGTCACCCCATCGCACGCAGACAGTGTGCCCCTGATGATGCAGGGTATCGGCCGAACATATGTACGCTACGTCAATCGCAAATACAGTCGGAGCGGTACGTTGTGGGAAGGCCGATATAAATCTGCCCTGATCGACTCCGAACGCTACCTGTTGACCTGTAGTCGCTACATCGAATTGAATCCCGTCAGGGCGGGCATGGTGACCGGACCGGGACGGTATCGTTGGTCCAGCTACCGAACCAATGCCCTTGGACGGGCCGATAGGTGCGTAACGCCACATGCGCTCTATCGGTGTCTAGGTCCAGACATCGTCGCCCGTAGTCAGGCCTACCGTGCGTTGTTCAATGCTGAAGTATCGGAAGAGGCATTGGAGTTGATACGCGAGAATACCCGGCAGTGCACAATTGTGGGCGACAATCGTTTTCAGGAAAAGATCAAAAATATGTTGGAAAGGAGAGTGATGAAGCATCGGTATGGCGGTGACCGTAAGGGCCAACAGTTTAGAAAGATTTCAAGTGTTCTGACCCCTTGACCATGATTCACTCGATAAATTTCCCGATGACACTATGTTCTCGTTTAATTTCACGAATATTTCGATCGTAACGCTTCATTTGGAAGATTGATCGAATAATCAGGTAAGCGCCAAAGACAATCAGCACGAGATTGAGCAAAAGCAAAGGGATGAGAAAGTGTAAAACCTGAAGGGCATCGTAATATTTTGATGTGGCTATCAGCACACTCATCACCGAGAGAGGTAAGGCCATAACCGCTATGCCTGTCCGCATGACGGATAAAGCGGTCCGCTTTTCAGCCAAAATCAGCTGCACTTCATTGATGATGATCGTATCAGTATTTTTTGTATCTTCGCTCACAGCTTGTTCTTTGAAGTTTAGATTTGATTTTATCCTCACGCCACGGATCAGCGGCCGCTGAAAGCTCGCAGCGTTTGACGCGGTCTGTTTGAGTTTAGGGTCAGAGTAAAAACTCCGGCTTCCCGGCATCACCGTCCGACCGGGCTTTCGGCTTTGGTCCGTGCTTGAGCAGCCTCGTCCCTGGTCCGGTCAAACGTTCAATCTCGTCGCTAAATCGATCATTTCCTAACATCAGTCCTTTGTTGACCGCATCCCTTACCTTGTTCGGCTCATCCGACTCAATATGCCCGGTGAACAGGTTTCGATACGCCTCCGATCGTTCCTGATTAATCTTTCCAAGATACAACCATATCTCATGCGGCGTCCACAGGCGCGACGCTTTCGCCAATGCGTTCGTGTGATAACTCAATGAGCGGCACTCCGCAGGCTGCTCTAGTATGCCGACGCCAACCGGGTTGGGCTCAATATAGCATTGACAGACAAGCGGGTAGTCTTCCGCATCGATGGCACAGGATTTAAAGCGACCCTCTCACAGAGTGCCTGTGCGAGACGGTAGCTATGGTTAATGTGGGCACATCGTGGCGACGGCCTGCAACATCTTTAAGAGCCCGTTCCGCGTTGCCGGCATCGTCAGCAAACGCGGCTGATTGGCCATGAAGGTCCGGGCGTGTATTGCTACCCGGCACATTTTCGATGCCCCAGCGAGCCAGTGCACAAGCGGCACGGTCCTGATCCGGCGCGAAGCATGGCTGTGGGTTGTTACCCCGCTGGATGATGTGTCGAGGAGTACCGGGGACGCAGTCTCCCGGCAACCTTGCCATGGTGATCTTCCCTGATCGATGGATGTATGGGCAGACAGATTAACGCAATCCCGCACTGACGGAGTTTTTACTCTGACCCCAAATACTCTCAATAGCGCTGGTCGTACCGCCAGATAATTTCAGAGAGAGAGGGCCCTTTCAGGTGAATTTCCGGCGATTTCATTTTAGTCGTCGCCACAACCTGCAGCTCATATCTGAATTTTCTCCGGCAAAAATTCAGCGTGCCGATCGCCATCGTTGTAGAGAAGGATTTACTGGGGTTCCAATTCTCTTTTTTTCCGGCAGGGTTACAATACCGACCCGTACGGGGATGGATTTGCTGATATCCACCCAACAACTTGAATTCACAATTGATACAGCGTAGATTGTTGCTCATTCCTTCCGCCGACAATTTTTTAATAAACCCCTCAATTTCACCTTCCACCACAAAATTCACCGCTTCGTTCTTTGGTCGTCCGATATTCAACTGCGACGGTGGACCTTGAGTGGCAGTGACTTTGGCGTGAATTCGCTCTTTTGAACCATCACGAAAGGTTTTCTCGATTTTTTTCGCCAGACTGTTGGGGGAGACGGCAATGAACCATACATGTCCTTCCGGGTACTTGGTCGATCGGGTTTCCACTTGTTGGCCTCCCCATCTACCGGTCGCTTCCCGGGGCCCCGCATCTGGACAGGCGATCTGTACTCGTTGATAGGTCTCTTTTTCCAGCAACGCCCTATTGATCAGATTTCCTCCACCATTCCGAATCCGGTCCAATAAGTTTTTTTGCAATAATGCATTGCAACTTCCATCCTGGGGGATAGCTTCATGATAGAGACGGGCCAGCTCCATATCCTCGGCTGTCGTTCCCACGCAAAGCCACCGGTCGGCCAGTTGGGAAAGATTGTCCATGCCAATCTGACGCTCTTTGCGTAATTGCTGGTATTCCTGAAACAACTCCTCAAGGCTTCCTTTCCTGGTTTGTGCGGCGGTTTGATATTTATCGATCACCCGTTTTTTGACTTCCCTCAGGTCAGCAAGGAACTCTTTTGATTTCTTGATTTTTTCCTTTACGGATTCAGCCACCCCCTGAAGACTGCCGTTGGCAGCAGCCTTTCGATCCAACAGCTTAAGCAGGGCGAAAAAGTTTTCAATGCTATCCCTTAGCTTTTCCTCCGGTGTATTGAATTTCAGGGAGGCTTTGCCGCGTTCATCCGAACAAAACTTGAATTGTGTATAGGTATCCAACCGATCCATCTCTTGGATATATTGTATCCGTCTGGTGATAGCCTCAGCCCGATCCTGGGACCCCTCGGATTTTCGCAAATCTTCCAACAGGGCATGGATTGTCTGCTCGTAGTCACAGCTTCGCGTCGCGGTATCAGCACGAACAGCAGTGCACGCAAAAGCGAAAACAATAACGGCAGAAAGGAAGGGGGAAGTGCAACGGCTGATAATCATTTCTCAATTCCTCCGTTTTCGTATGAACTGAAAAAAGTTGCGCATAGGTTAACACGCAGTCTCTCTCGACCGTCGGGTAAGTTCGACTGATTTTCCGTGAATCCGGCGCCATTTCAGTTGCGGCAGGGGCCTTTTTCTGCTCAATTTGCACGCTTCTCGGTAATCCGAGGTCTTTCCGGGAAAAACCTCTCCGGCAACTGCGACAGACAGACCATAGCTGATTCCGGGATGGAACGGGATACTGCAGCGTTGAAGCCGGTTTGAGCAGGCGGACTTAGGTGATTATATTTTATGGCTGATGTACAGAACCTTACCCTGATCGGTATCGTCTTTGTTATTGCGGAATTGGTGGGCGTGATGCTCGCGGTTCGGGCGGTAATGCAACCCCGTTCGTCACAGGGCGCCATTGCCTGGTTTATCGCCCTGATTTCGCTCCCTCTTGTTACCATTCCTTGACGAAATCGGCAGCCTGAAGCTGCCGGACACCTGTCTGGATCTGATGCAGCAGGCGGGGATCGGGGTTTCCGGCTTCAAGACGACCAAAGGGCGAAGCAACCGTTTCCAGATCAACTTCCGCAATCATCGCAAGCTGCTCGTTGTCGACGGACATACCGGTTTCATTGGTGGTCATAATCTGGGTGATGAATACCTTGTTTACAGGGACACCCACCTGAAGATTGAAGGCCCGGCCGCACAGTCAATCCAACTGTCCTTTCTGAAAGACTGGTACTGGGCAACTGGTGAACTCGCCCAAGTGCATGGGGAGGCTGTGACTTCCGGCAGATCCGACCAGGCTGTGGCCATCGTGAATACCGGTCCCGCGGACCAGACAGCCAATTGCAGCATCCTGTTTGCGAGCCTGATCAACCTCGCGTGCTCGCGCCTGTGGATCACCAGCCCTATTTCGTACCTGACGACGCCATACTGCGTGCGCTGCAGGCAGCCGCGCTCAGGGGGGTCGATGTCCGTATCCAGCTTCCCGACAAGGCAGACAACCGGGTGGTCGAACTGGCATCGTTTACCTATTACGAGGACATGCTGAATTACGGTGTTCGCCTGTACCGCTACTGCAACCGTTTTATGCATCAGAAAGTCATTTTGGTTGACGACTGCGTCACAGGAGTGGGGACGGTGAATCTCGACAATCGCTCGCTTTACCTGAAATTTGAAGCTACCGCGCTGGTGGCGGACCCGGCTTTTGTCAGGCAGGTGGAGGCGATGTTGATCGAGGGTTTTGAAAGCAGCACAGCGGTAGAGTGCGCTCATTTCAGTAACCGGCCACTGCCGTTCAGGATTGCCTCGCGTATCGCCCGGCTGGCCTCCCCGTTACTGTAGAATGATCGGTTTTCGGCAGGATCCTGACGGCTGCACGGTTATCCGGTATTGCGCATTCCCGCGGCAATCGCATTGATGGAGCTCAGCAAAGGCTCCCGCCACTGATCGCGTTGTGTCTGTGGCCTGGAGTTGCCGCGGTATTTCGACAGCAGATCGATCTGAATATAGCCCAGCGGGTCGAGATAGGGCTCGCGGCGGGTCAGGGACAGTTCCAGCAATGGATCACTCGCCAGCAAACGGTCGATCGAAGCTATTTTCAACACCTTTGCTATGACCCGCCGGTTTTCATCCCTGATCTTGCCGAACACCCGCGCCATCAGCGGTTTATCCTGACACAATTCGGCATAATGCGCCGCCGTCAACATATCGGATTTGAACAGCGCCATCTGGGTGTTGGAGATCATGGCATTGAAAAAGGGCCATTCATTGTACATGCGGCGCAGTTTTTTCAGGCCGTCTTCGGGGTGTGCCTTGAGCCAGCTCTCGAACGCCCAGCCCATACCGTACCAGGCCGGCAGTGTATGGCGCGATTGGGCCCAGCCGAAGACCCAGGGAATCGCGCGGATCGAGGCTTTCGACAGATCTCCCTGGCGGCGTGAAGCGGGGCGCGAACCGATGTTCATCAGTCCGACCTCGCTGACCGGTGTGGCCTGCAGGAAATACTCGAAAAAGCCTGCGGTATGGTCGGTCAGATCGCGGTAACTCTGTTCGGCCAGCTGCGCGATGTGGCGCATGTCGTCATAAAACTGCTCATGGTTGACGGCAAGGGGCCGGATCACATTCAGGCTGGCTTTCATCAGTCCGGTAATGCCCATCGCCAGCTCGTAAATCGCGGTTTCGGTATTGCTGTATTTGTTGGATAACACCTCACCCTGTTCGGTGAACTTGATCTGCCCATGCACCGTGTCATGGGGCTGAGACAGGATGGCGTCATGGGTGGGGCCGCCGCCCCGGCCCACGGTGCCGCCGCGGCCGTGAAACATGCGGCATCTGACGTCATATTTGCGTGTGATCGCGATCACCTTTTTCTGCGCCTGGTACAGTCCCCAGGCGGCTGACACGATGCCGCCGTCCTTGCACGAGTCGGAGTAACCGAGCATGACTTCCTGCAGGTTATGACCGGCCTTGAGCAGTTTACGGTAGAGGGAATTGGACAGTAACCGGGTTAACACCTGGTCGATATGCGACAGGTCCTCAATGGTTTCAAACAACGGACTGACTTCGATACTGCAGAAATAGCTGCCATGGCTGCGGCCCACCAGTCCGGCCAGATAGGCCAGGTACATGACCTCCATGATATGGCTGGCCTGGTGGGTCATGGATATCACATAACTGCCGAAGGCCTGCTGACTGATCTCCTCGCGCATCTCCCGCATCACCTGGAACACCTGCAGCGTTTCCAGCGTGGCTTCGCTCAGGTCCGCTTCGATGATATCGGGTTTGAGTCCGCTGCTGATCTGGTCGGCCAGGAACTGAACGCGTGATTTTTCCGGCAACGATTGATAATCCGCGATCTCTGACTGCTTGAGAATTTCATGCACAGCATCGCCATGCCGGGTCGATTCCTGGCGGATATCCAGCCTTTGCAGATGGAAGCCGAAGGTTTCGGTCAGGCGGATCAGATCCTTGAGTTTGCCGTTGGCCACGTTGCTGTCGCCATGGCTGACCAGTGAATCGTATATCAGGTAGAGATCGTTGAGAAATTCATCGCTGTCGCGATAGCAGTGCTGGTTTTTGTCGCTACTCTTGCCCTTCAGACGGGCCCTGATGATTTTGAGGTTGGATGACAACCGATAGTGCATGTAGTACAGCTTGCGGCGGTAGACCTCCTGTTCAAAGCGGTCGTGGTATTCATGCACCGCACGTATACCGGTGGATTCGTCCTGGATCAGACTCTGCATGAACGCCTCGCTGGGATGACACCAGCGTGCCGACTGGGTCAGGTAATGCGAAAGTTCCAGCACCTGCCTGGCATACTCGCTCAGGATTTCCTGGGCATGCATGCGCAGCGCGGTGCGGGTGGTTTGCGGCGTCACGAACGGATTGCCGTCGCGATCGCCGCCTATCCAAGATCCAAACTGGATGAAACTGGGTACTTTGACCACCGGGTTGCCCAGCTGATCAGTGCCGTAAACCCGGGATACCGCCTGCTCCAGGTGGCGATATTCCAGGCACACAGCCTTGTACAGGCTGCGCGGAAAATAGGACAGACCGAGATTGATTTCATCGGTGACCTGCGGGCGGATCTCGCGCACCTCGTTGGTTTGCCATATCACCTCGATCTGGATTTCCAGCCGGTTGACCAGATCATCCTTTTCAAACCCGCTGATCCGCGGATCGGTCAAATCATCGATGATCTGGAACAGTTCCCGCTGCAGGTGCATTACGGTGCGACGCTTCGATTCAGTCGGGTGCGCGGTAAACACAGGCCGATAGCAGAGGCCATCGAACAACAACTTGAGATCGTCTTTGTCGATACCCTGGCGATGGAATTCGCGCATGGTGCGCGAATAGGAGCCTTTCCAGTCGGCGTATCCCTTATTATGGATTTCGCGGCGCCGTTTGCGATGCTGGAAATCCTCTTCGGCCATGTTGACCAGGTTGAAATAAATCGAAAACGCGCGGATCACCTGTTCCACGACAGGGGAGGGCAGCTTGTTGATAAACGCGATCAACTGACCGCGTTTGGCCGGGTTGTCCTGTTTGCGCAGCGCGATAAAGCCCTTGCGCAGTTTCTCCACAGCCTTAAAAACCTGGGGATCTTCGTGCTTGATCAGGATATTGCCGAGCAATCTGCCCAACAGTTTGACACGTGAGCGCAACTCCTGATCGGAATGGGCAGTGATGGTGTTCATGCAGCGTTACTCCAACCGGCGGCGGACGCCCAATAGTATCAGGTTGACCGGAGAATGGGGTCAGAGTAAAAACTCCGGCTTCCCGCCATAGTCATCCGGCCGGAATTTCGGCTGTTAATCCATCCGCCTGGTAGTTGCCGGTTGGCACCGGCCAGGTTATCGGAAAACAGTCGTTACGCCGTGCTACTTTTCCAAAAAAATGAACTACGCTGTCCATGCCATCTTCAATCCGTCAGTGGGAAAAGTCATGAATACCCTCGCTGCACGTTTCGTTCCGATGCTCATACTTTGTGCTTTTACCCCCTTCGCTGTTGCCGACGAAGACCGGCACTGTGAAGATCATCAGGGTGAACGGCACGGACCTGACCGGTTTGAACGGACATGCGCTTACCAGCCTTATCAATAGTGAAAAGGGGACGGAGGGAATAAAAAAATCCCTCCGTCCCCTTTTCCGAAGATCGCCCAGCGGCGCGCTCAATCGCAGCCAATGAAATTTATAAACCGGCTTAAAGCCGCCTGGCGGATCCCACGGCGGTTGACCACCTGATTGATAACATGGCTAGCAAGTAAGCATAAAAATCTTTCAGTTCCTGGTGGTTGGTAACAATCACCACGAACTGCCTGAATCCATGCGCACTTGATGGACTACCCAGTTGCCTGGAGATATCCTCAGTCTGAACAGAACCAGAGCTTGTTGCCCTCACTATCCAGAAAAGCCCCGACTGGATAGCCATCGTAAACTGCAACGGGGTCAGAAATAGTGACACCTTGAGCTCGCAGGGCCCGTTCGGTCGCTCGGGCATCCTTAACTTCCAGGGTCAGGCGAGCATTCAAGGAATCTGTCGGACGCCCGTACCATTCACCAGTTGGTTTTAGTAACAGTATTGTTTCACCCAGGACAAAGGCGCCTTCCATACCATGCTCTGTATCTGGCACGAGACCGAGAGTATTGCCATAGAAACTCTTGGCGCGCTCGAAATCGGTCACTGCCAATGCGATTATTTTGACGCTTGAAAATTCCATAATGGCCTCCCCCCTTTATTTCTCGTTTAAGTCTAGCAGTGTTGAAAGGGAACGGAGGGTTTATTTTTAGACAGTTCATTATCTGGCAAACGTCGCTTCACAACCTTCAACCTCGGCTGATTTGGCTGTGAATCGTCCCAAGTTTGCCGGAGGCTAAATTCTTTGAGAGGATTTGGCAATGAACACAAACAAACGATATTCCCCCAAAGTCAGAATGTTCGGGGTCGGAGTAAAAACTACGGCTTCCTGGCATCACCGTCCGGCCGGTTTTTCGGCTTTGGCCCGCGCTTGAGCAGCCTCATCCTTCGTCCCGTCAAACGTTCAATCTCGTGGCGAAATCGATCATTTCCTAACGCCAATCCTTTGTTTACCGCATCCCTTACCTTGTTCAGCTCATCCGGCTCAATATG
>JAGRGQ010000088.1 GCA_020445405.1 Gammaproteobacteria bacterium
CTTCCTTGATCGATGGATTAATGAGCAGACAGTTTATCGCAATCCCGGCCTGATGGAGTTTTTACTCTGACCCCAAATACCATAACTTTCGACTTTGGGGAAAGGAGCGATTATGCTGCCGTGTGTGGCATCGACAGGCAGAAACCGGTCGGCGATAAGCGACTCCCCAACAGCAGTCAAACTCCGGAGATTTGCGGGTGGAAGAGCTTCAGGCCAGTCTGATACCGGCCACTTCCGGACGCAATCTGCCCGCGGAGCCTCGGGAGCGGCGCTCCGCGAAGTCCGCCGGTCAGCGCAATACAGTTGCCGGCTATCCAGGTTGCTACGCTCACGGTGCGTAAAATGCGCTTTGCGCCGTTCCGGTATACCCTACAATTTGCACAGGCATGAATACGCAGCAATCCGTTATCGACTCTCCCGGAAGTGCACTCACCGGTGTATTCTTTCGTCGTTCATCCATTCCGCCGGGATCGGCCAGCCAGCGTGTGCTGCGGGTACTTATGATCACGGCCATGCAATTGTTCCCGGGCGCATCCTGGTCAAAGGATTTCGTTTTGGTTGGCGAGAACATCCAACAGCATGCGAACGGCGTCCTTGCGTTGCTCGGCTATTCTGTCGTCCCCGACATTACCGCGAGCAGTTTATCGATCAGCGACTCGCGCACCGGTGATCCCAGTGTCTGGATGAGTCAGTTAGCCGGGGGTTTCACGGTCAGCGACGAAACGCCTCTCTACCTGGAAGGTGGAATCGGCTTCAGTCGATATGACCCGACCTTTGTCGTCAGTGACGGCACGCAGGAACGGTCGCTGCCGGTCAAATGGAACAGTATCGCGCTCACGGGCGGCATCGGCTGGGATTTTCCTGTGGCGCCCGAGCTCAAACTGCGACCGATTGCGAATATCGCACTGGGACACGTGGAAAGCGATCTGTCTGTGATTGCCCGCGTCATCGAGGATGAAACCGGTCAGCCTGTAAGTGACTTCCTGGACAACGGCCGGCTTGATGCGTATGGCTATGGCGGTTCGCTGATGCTGGACTGGGAGCATTATCGGACCGGCTATGAGGTCGATGTTGAGCTCCGGTATACCTGGATCCGCCTGGAGAGCTTCGCAAGTACCTCAACCTCTGTTCAGGGACATGCGGACGTTCCCACCATCAACCTGTGGACGCGGTATCGTGCACCTACCGGAATCACGTTTCTCGATCGCCCGTTACGCTACGT
The DNA here is from genome assembly GCA_020445405.1 of Gammaproteobacteria bacterium. Lineage (GTDB taxonomy): Bacteria > Pseudomonadota > Gammaproteobacteria > Chromatiales > Chromatiaceae > HKST-UBA178. Next base: position 1,223 of record JAGRGQ010000088.1, read on the forward strand.
GCTCGAGTACGCATACTCCTCTTTCAAGGGCGATCAAGCCGGCGTACTCGGTTTCAATCATCTCAATTCCGTCGGTTTGGGCGTCGAGATAGATTCCAGCGCCTATGACGCCTTTGTGACCCGGACCCGCCTGGTTGGCCGGTATCGCTTCGGTAACAATGTTTCCGGTTTCGGTGTCGGCCTCGCGATAAGCTTCTGAAAATATTTGGGGTCAGAGTAAAAACTCCGGCTTCCTGTTATCCCTCTACCAGCCCACTACTTCGGGAAAGTGGTCCCGGTCCCGAAAAACCGGAATCCCCAAACCAGGGTCGCAGACCGGATGGCCACCTCGATCTCCTCCTGGCCGATTTCCAATGCCATCCTGGCAATCTGGAGGGCATCGATACCGGAGGCGACATCGATACAGTGACTTACTTCCCCCCGCTCGGGAAATTTTTCCTCCAGTTCACGGACCTCAGGGCCCCATGATATACTGGCCGCTTTCCTACACGGCCTAGATCCGCGTCATAACATCCGCTCCGATCTGTCGATACTGGGTTTTCAGGTCGATAAAATTCATATGCCAACTACTCAGCCAACATCGGACAACTTCTTGTGACCGATCACTGGATGAGATTGGAGTGTCGAGCGTATTCCTCTACGCTCATGCGTCAAGGGAGGTTCCCGGTCCCAGACAGGCATGGAGCCAGTAATGACGAGCAAAGGAACGCCCATTAAAGGCGATAAATCCGGATGAGAATCCTTCTACTCGCAAACGCGAAATCTTACCATACCCGCAGATGGGCTGTATCACTCGCCAACAGTGGCAAGAGGGTCCTGCTGGTATCGCTTGATACGCCAAATAAATGGATACGGGAACTCTACACCGGAAACGGAGTCGAGCTGCGTACCCTCTCCATAGACACCGAACACTCTCGCACGACCTTCACCAAAATCGTCTATCTGAAAAGCGTACCCCAATTGCGCAAACTGATAGTGGATTTCAAACCCGACATCGTACATGCACACTATGCAACCAGTTACGGACTGTTGGGCAGTCTCTGCGGCTTCCACCCTTTCATCGTCTCGGCCTGGGGCAGCGATGTCATGGATTTTCCTCTGCAATCCCCTCTGCACCGCCTCTTGATCCGCTTCAATCTGAGATGTGCCGACAAGCTGCTTGCCACCTCTGAATCGATTGCCGATGAAACACGGAAATACACTGATAAGAAAGTCACCATCACTCCGTTTGGGGTTGACCTGGAGCAATTCTCACCCACGCCCATCGAGAGCCCATTTGGTGAGGGGGCTATTGTGGTAGGCTGTCTCAAGCCCGTCGAACCGGTGTATGGTCATACGACACTGATCCGCGCACTCAGCCTGGCCCGCGGCATGCGCCCCGACCTACCGCTTCGCGGTCTATTCGTCGGCGGCGGCTCGCACGAGCAAGCGGCCAGGGTCCTTTGCCACCAGGTGGGCGTGGAGGAGTCCGTCCTATTCATGGGAGAACGCTGTCCCAGCGAAGTTCCTTTCTTCCAGCGTATGCAGACTATCTCCACCGTGCTCTCCAGGCGCGAGGGTTTTGGTGTCGTCGCAATAGAAGCCACGCTTGCGAGATTCCCGTCATTGCCACCCGCGTAGGCGGTTTGCCTGAAGCAGTTATAGATGAACAAACTGGACTGCTGGTAGCGCCCGATGACATAGAAGCCACCGCCCAGGCAATTATTCGCCTGGCGACTGATCCCGAACTTCGAAAGCGACTCGGCCAGCGAGGCCGGGTTCACGTACGGACGCATTACGATTGGAAACACAACGTAGAGACCATGCTTGAGATCTACGATGCCATGGTCAACGGCTGGCCGGTCCGGGGAGAATAAATGGAAAGGCACGCCAACGCGACTCCAAACAGCAGCCACATCGGCAGAAAATAGATCACGCTACTGGCACTGACCGAGGCGAAAAAAAAGACCAGCAGCGAAACAAACAGGGAACGCGCAAAGTAGCCTGCCTGCGCTGATGGAGGAGAAAGCCCCAATCGCAGCAAGCGCCAGGCAACGAATATATACCACCCCCCCATGGAGAGCGCGAGCACAACTCCGCCATCAACGAGTAATTCCAGCCAGAAATTGTGCAGGCTGTGTATCATCATCCCTTCCTGTTGTAGCCTGCGTACATGACCACCCGCACCCAACCCGAGTCCACGAGTGCTCCTTACGGCACGGAATCCGGAACGCATGAGCCGGATACGGATATTGACAGAATCCTCTTTCCCGGCGCTCTCGTGTTCACCAACCAGTCGTTCGACCGCTCCACTCAACTGTACCAGGTCCTGCTTGGGCCTCGTCCGGGTCTCATTGAACACCTTGCCCGAGGGAACAGGCACATAGAGATAGCTTGCATAAGAAAAAGCCACCAGTGCAGCCGCCATAAACACCCGCTTCCATATCGAATGCCCCCCAAGCACCAGCCAGCCAAGAATACCGACTCCAGTCCCAATCAGCGATGCCCTTGACCCGGCGAACAGAACTAACAAAAGGATCACGCTGGCGAGCATAAACCCAGGCAAGAGCCTCTTCGCGAACAGGGCATAGGGCAGCAGCATCGCCATGAACAAGGCAAAGTGGTTCGGATTCCAGTGAAAGCCTGTGGGCACGGCACTGATGTAGTCACGCTGATAAGGCGTCAGAGCCTGCAAATTTGTCCCCTCCCGTCCGAAATAGCCGACCAGTTCCGAGTAAGGAGACCAGGGCCAGCGAAACCCGGTGTAGATCTCTAACAATCCAATCAGTGCCTCAACCAGCATGACCGCGAGCACGATCCGTTTCACCAACAGCAGTTCAGCTTCGCCGCGAATCCAGGCCAGGCAGAAAAACACAATAGTGAGCCCGATCAGCACGAAAACGGCGTATTTGATCGCGAGTCTGGCGTCCGGAGCCCATGTTGATGAAATCAAATACCAGCCGAACCAGAAGACGAAGAAAAGGGTTGCAGGCGCCTTCAGTTGCCGGAAGTCGAACCGTTGCCTATATATTGTAAGCAACGACACGACAATCAGTGGCAGGAGAAGATGGAACAGGTAAATCTGTCCGTAGCTCAGCCCAACTCCGATGCAGATGCTGGCTGTAAACATCACAGCCAGCCGGTCCCCAAACTCCAGCGCCAAGCGATTCACAACAGGGCCCTCACGGCATCGATCTCGGCTTGCATACGCTCCCCCCAGGTCCAAAGCCTGTCTTCAGTAGCGGCCATACCCCGCTCGAGACGCTCGCGAAGCTCGCTATCTTGACGAATACGTTCGATTCCATCGGCAATTGCCTCCATTGGATCGGGCACCGGGGGAAATATTAGCCCGTTGACCTCATGCTCGATCCAACGGCCGGTATCGCCGTTATCAAGCGTGATGACCGGCTTTCCCGCGCGCACAGCCTCCAGCAGGGGATTCCCCACGTTGCTGCTGTCATAGGTGGAGAGGAACAGGTCACTCATAACGAAGTAGGCCTCCACCTCCTCGTGGGGCACCGCACCAATAAAGCGGACCCGGTTGGCGATGCCGAGTGATTTCGCCAGATTGGACCAGGCCTCGCGCCGCGTTCCCTCACCCACGATAAGGTAAACAATCTCCTCTGCCAGACCCCGCTGGTCGAGCCGGGCGAGGGCACGGATCGAACGATCTACCCGCTTCCATTGCTCGAGCCTGGAGACAGACAGGAGGACAAATTTCCTATCCAAATCGTATGCCTGGCGCAACCGTTCGCGGTCGTTCCGGTTCAACGTGAATCTTGCCACCCCGTTGGTCCAGAACCTGAGGCGAGCGTGAGCCTTTGGGTTGAGGCTCCGGATCAAGAGATCGCCGCGGGTGCCGTCATCAGTCATGATACATAGGTCGGATGCGAGACGCAGGGCTATGAGATGATCGAAGTTCAACAACAGCTTGAGCCAACGCCGTGACTCGATGAAGCCCATCATGTGAGAACCCTGAAACCGGGTAACAGTCGCTTTCCACCCGGTCCTGCGCAAAAGTCGTAGCAGGCCGAGTGCCAGAACACCGTGCACCTCGTAACCATAGATGACATCAAAGTCCTTCTCACGCAAAATCCTGGCGCCGATCACCGCCAGCCTGACCACGACCAGGAGGGTGGCCAGTTTGGTCACCACGGTGCCCACCAGGGTTTTGCCCGCGACATTCCTCAGGCCCTTCAATGGATACGGGAAGCGAGTGACCGTCACCCCCACCGGATCGAACTCCTGTTCGTAGAAATAACTACCCATTCGGGATGTATCCCGTGCTACAAGATAGTTCGTCTCCCAACCGGCAGCGGCATAGGCTTCGGGCGTATTGCGAAGGACCTGGATCGACTTCTCCTTGAAATCGAGAGCGGACAAAAATAGGATACGCCTGTCCATCTCACACGATAACCCTGATGACTCTGGCCGGGTTGCCCGCAATTACTTGGTTACCCTCGCTGAAGCTACGGGTAACCACCGAACCGGCGCCGACCACCGTGTTCGGACCCAACTCCACCCCCGGCAGGATCGTCGCGTTGACTCCGATCCAACAATGCTCGCCAATTACGATCGAAGCCGTCGAACGGTCCCAATCACGCACCCCCGCTGTTCCCATACCGTGATTAGCACTGATGATCGCGACATTCGACGCCCAGATCGTACCCTCGCCGACTTCAATGCCATTGCCGGCCTGGATGTAGCAACCAGCACTTAAGGCGAGGCTGGCCACACTGCCTTGTCCGTTGCCTTTCAGAATCAGCCGCTCGGGAGCAATCAGCCGGCTCGTGTAATGCACGGAATAGCGCCCAAGATGATTCTGACCGGAAAGAAGGGCAAAAATGTAGTTGAATGCAATAAGACGCAAAGGAATCTTGCTGCCGAGCCCCCAATCAAGAAATATCCGTTTCAATGCGGGCCGGCTTTCGATCCAGGTTTTTAACCGAGCTTTCATCATTTTGCCCAAGCACCACTCATCCGTCCGATACCCAACATTAACGTCGGCACAACCAGCAGGCCGACAACGAATGTAAGCCAGGCGGGGGCGCCACCAGCAGTCAGACCGCTCTTCATGATCCAGATAATACCCAGACTGGTGAAAAAATAGATGGGTACGCCAGCTGGATAGATGACTCGCGGCGAAAGTTCACCCCCGCTCACCAGGAAGGTCGCAAGCACCATGCCGCCTCCAAGCAATAGGGTGGAGGCAACAACCGCCGTAGCCACCCCGATCATCCCATATTCATGCAGACCATACCGCACGCCGAAAAACACCGCCACCGTAAACAATGCGGCACCAATTAGATCGAAAACCGTACGTCCCATGGCCCGCAACACCAATCCGAAGTTCATCACCCGAACCAGCACCAGCAGGCAAAACAGGGACAACACCGGAGCGGCTGTGACATAGGGAGAACCGAAAAGCAGGGTGATGAATTCTTCTGAGTAGATCAATAACCAAGCGGCCAACGGAAACATCAGCGTTGCCGACTTGTGAATCGAATCCCGCCACAAGCAACGCACCTTGCACCAGTCTCCGATAGCAATGGCCGCCGCCAGTTTTGGCATCAACACCGAAGCGACGCTGGACTGAAGCAGGCTGAACAAAGGTATCTCGAACGCACCCACCACATAAATGGCGTACAGCTCGACTCCCAGCTCACGGGAGATGGCAATTTGGTCGAAACGCCGACCAACAATGGTTATCGTCGCGGAAAGCATCAACAGGCCGGCGTAGGCGAAGACCGAACGGGCCCCGGGCGCAACACGCGAACGTCCACGCGTCAGTAGGGCTACCAAGCGCAACCCAAGCAGCGCTGTGATACCTGCTGCGAGCGTCATGGTCGCGACTACCGCAGCGACATCCCGGGTAAACCAAGCCACGAAAATCACGGGCGCCATGTTGAGCACCGCCGCGACCGAGGTGAAACGAACCAATCCCTCGGTCTTTTCCGCCGCGACCAGTACCGAAGGCATAAAAGTGTAAATGATGTAAAAGAGAGGAAACAGGGAAAACACAGGGAGCAGCCGTTCCAGTCCCGGACTGTTGAGCAGCATGGCCACACCTGCGGGGGCAAACATCAACAAGCCGCAAACCGGTACAACCATCATCAGTGCCAGGCGTATGTGTGTATAAATGACCGCTTTGCGCTCCGCTTCGTCAGCGGCCTTACCGGCAAAATAGAGCATCGCCGTGACCAGCGACATAAACAGGATGGTAAAGATAAGTTGATTGATCAGTACCAGCTGACGGACAAGACCGAATCCGCTCTCATCAAGCAGTCTCGCCAGCAGAATGAAATTGATAACGCCGGCCACCTGAAAGGCACCCGTGCCAACCATGAGATGCGATACGGACTGCCACAGGGAAGCGGGAGGAAAATTCAAACCACCTGCCTCACCCAGCTCGAAAACGCAATCGTTGGCATGCCTACGACAGATACCATCCTCAGACGATATACCTCCCCTCTCCCTGGACAACACGTCTCCGCACTTCCGGTGGGCGGTAGATCCAGTCGTTCACAATGAGCGCTCATCCAGCCGATCTATATCGCGGGCATCCGGACCATTGGTGCATAGGCAAAGCATCGCGGTTGACCACCGGGATCGCGCCGATGAAGGCATATTCCTCGATTTCGGTTCCACACACGATCGTGCGCTTGGACCCCAGGGTGGAGTCGCGACGAACATGGGTATCGTGATACTCGTTCTAGCGCGAAACGGCGGAATGGGGGTTGAAGACATTGGTAAAAACCATGCTCGGGACAACGTCCTTCTCGAGGGAGATGTTGTCATACACCGATACGCTGTTCTGGATGTTGGCATTATCGCACGCCGGGGTTTTCTGGAACAAGATTACGAGAGCGTCCATTTTGGTAAACGTCTAAACAATTCATGACTTTCACATGCGCATCTATAGTTTTTGTCAGAATTGTTCGTCATATTGGCATTTTGCCCTTTTAATGAGGGCTATTCTAACCACTGGACACCTGTTTCTCATACAGTGGATTGTTCGTACGGACACGCATCCAATGGTTCTTTGGGCCAGCGTAGTAGGTCAATATATCCTCGGCCTTATTTTCGACCGGATCCGCAGCCGCTCAGTATCAGATCGGTAGGAATACCAAACGCACTTTTCCTTGATGAGATAAGTGATCTCTCTGTTGGTCTGTCCGCGATAAATTCGGCATTGCTGTCATGAATGGCGATGAGCTGGCCGAACAGGCGCTCGAAGCTGAGATTTATCACCGGGCCACTCAAACGCATACCAGACAAGAAAAAGCTGATGTTAGGTATATCCGTTACGGGAGAGCTTCCAGGCCGTCACTTCGACATTTCCGGTCGCGTTATGGGTTCTTTCCGTATCGAGATCGTCAGGCGGGAAAATTTCTGACTTGTTGTCATAGGTAGCATTCACCATGCCAAACAAACCATAGACCAAGGCCAGTAAGCGGCCGCTTTCATAGGCTTCATCGAACACCAGCTGCATGCTGTCGATGGATTTATTGTGAAGGCATTTTTCGCAACAATACTTCACGATACTGAAGTGCGAAAGCCCAGTCCACCGCATTGCCGGCGCATTGAAAACCTTCCGTTCGCCAATAATCCGGATTCCTCAGGTAGAGTATTTTTATCAGCTGTTTGCGCAGATGAGTACTGTTGTGCAGCTGTATTTCAAGAATTCTGTCTATGTCACTCCTGGCCACATCGTGGAGAGTGAACGAATGGGTCTTGACGGTGTTGTCCCAAACCGAAGGCCGGCAGCCGACCAGCAAAGCCAGCAATGCAAACAACAGGACTCTCACCAACAACGAAAAGTGGTGAAATCTAAGCTGAGCCCAAGTTCCATCTGCGTGCTGGTGGGAAACACAACACCTGGATTGTAAATGTAACATCCAGTTGACGAACTCACCGGCGTTTGGAATATTTGGGGTCAGAGTAAAAACTCCAGGCTTCCTGACATCACCGTCCGGCCGGTTTTTCGGCTTTGGCCCGCGCCTGAGCAGCCTCATCCTTCGTCCGGTCAAACGTTCAATCTCGTCACGAAATCGATCATTTCCTAACGCCAATCCTTTGTTTACCGCATCCCTTACCTTGTTCAGCTCATCCGGCTCAATATG
>JAGRGQ010000089.1 GCA_020445405.1 Gammaproteobacteria bacterium
TCAAAGTCAGTGCGCGAAACTCAGGCCGCGGCGTCAACAGCGCAAGCTGATGCCGCTTGTTCCAGATGAGCCAGATGAAGATCGGCGCAACCAGAAAACCATAATGGTAGGGTTCGGAACGCCAAGTCACGGTCATCGAGCGGACAGTATCGTGGAAAAGCAGCAGGATACCGGGAATCGACACACAGGCGATCAATACGGCTCGCTTCCAGGTCGAAACGGGGAGCGCTCCGGATTGGTCCAGCTGTACTACCGATTCGTTAACCACTTTGGGGTCCCATTACTCATTGAGTGCCAGCGTACTGCCGGCAGCGTGCGTATCACGGTAGGGTGTCGTAAAGGCTCCCTCTCCCTGCATCGTTATCCATGGCCTGAAGGCGAAGGATTTATGGATCCCCTGTCGGGGACTCCAAAATATTGCCTCCGCCGCGGATGGCGCTTGTTGCAGTGTCCGGCCACTCAGCCAATCAGTCGCGGCGTCTCTTTCTCCCCCTCATGACCGCCACCAGCAGAATACTCGCCAGACTGGAGAAGAGATAGATGAACGAGTCGGGTTCCAATACCGCGATGGGTGGGACAGCACGACTATTGCTGAAGGTACAGGTGACCGTTTCACCGGGGGCAAGGTTGATGGAGGCGACGGCGCCCGCAGTCATTGTGCCGCCGGAACTGTCCACACAGTTCAGCGCTGTGGTGTAATCCACCACCGAAGCTTGAGTGACGCTGTAAAAGCCGGCCGCGACATTGGTGTAGCTGCGGCTGTTGAGCAGTGTGCCGTCGGCGTCATCGTCGAGATCGAAGCCTGCCGGAACCAGGCCGCCGGTGGTCGAGAAGGAGAAGTCCTGAGGGCCGTCTGGAAACGTATCCTCTACGATAACGATGCTGCCCGTGACCGGTTCATCATCGTTGGTCACGGTACAGACCAGATTTTCGCCGACGCCAATGGTACCGGCACAATCGGTGGAGAGAGTGCTCATATAGCCGGATGGCCCGGATTCGGTGACGCTGTAGCTGCCGGCGTCCAGCGTGACGGTGGTGCCTGCCGTATCGCCCGGGAAACCGGTGCTGGAGACGTTGGTCCCGCTGACATCCATGGTGAAATCAGCGGCGACGGCGGTTCCGCCGTCGTTGTTAACCACGGTCTTGATCACCTTCAGGGTGGGCTGGATATCGTCGTTGGTGATAGTGCAGACAATGTCGTCGCCGACATTGACGGTGACGGTCCCGCCCAGGGCCGCGGGGCAACCGGTACCGGTGATGCTCACGAAGCTGTAACCGGTCAGACCGGCTTCATCGATTGCGACCACGCTGCCCGCCGCGAAATTGAGCGCGGCGCCGGAGTTTACCGTCGTGCCACCTAGCGTCATCCCAAAGTCATTGACGCTGGCGGTACCGCCATTATTGTTGACCACACTTTTCAACAGCGTCACCTTGCCGCCGGGGGGCGCAGGCACGGCGGTACAGGTTGGGTCAACGGTGCCTCCTGCGGCCGGATCGTCGGTGAGTTGGTTGCTATGATTGGTAGCGCTGACCACGCCCTGGTTACAGACCTGGGTGAAATCCGGCGGCCGGGAGTCGACGGTCACGTCGAAGGTGATGGTCACCGTCTGTCCCGGGTCGAGATTGCCGAGCCCCAGGTTGACTGTCTCGCCCGAGGTCCAGCCGACGCGCGCAAACAGGCCGAACGCCAGCGCGGTGACGATCACCGGCCAGTGAAACGATCTGCAGCTTGTCGGTTGCCTTCTCATGTCGGTCTCATTTCCCATGCAGCACGTCTGTTCCGGATCCGAATCAAGGCACCGTCACGCAGGTGCCGCTGGTTGGTTGCGTGCCGTCGATATACGCCTCTCCCGCATTTCCGGACCCCAGTGTCGGGCTGTTCCCGTTTGCGTTCCAGGTGCCGCCCAGGTTTCCGCTGATATACCCCTGATAGGTCAGGTTGCCGGGTCCGTTAGTCGGAATCACCGGATTACCGATGTAATGGGTGCTGCCGAAGGGAGAGAACGGGCTGGTGGCTGAACCAGCGGCAGTATTGTTGGTTACATTCAAACACAGGGTATTGCCGCCGTTTGCCCGAGCCTGAATCACCGTATCGGCGCCGTTGATGGTTACGTTGTTGTTATTGATGGTTGCCTGCACATTGGCCGTGCCGGTCACAGTGCCAGTGCCGTCGCGCGATTCAACGTGGATACCGGCCAGACCACTCCCCTGCACGTTGCTGATATTGTTGCTGTCGATCTGGACGACGATGCCGGGATTGAAGCCGGCGACGTCCGTGACCTCGGACACCACGCGGACACCGGCACCCACGCTGGAACCAAGGATGGTGTTGCCGATCACCTTTCCGGTCGCTGTCCCGCCGCCGGAGGTGAAAATGTTGATCACCTGGCTGCGAATCGGCTGGAAGGTGTTACCGGAAACGTCAAATATGAGGACGCCCAAATCGACCGCGTCCAGGTCAACGCCGGAATTGCCGGTCACCGCAGGATCGCCTTCGAAGGTGTTGCTGCCGTTGATGGTTGCGTTGATCGTGCTGTTGTCCTCGGCCAGGGCTTTGAGCTGCACAGACCTGTTGCGGTAGAAGCTGCTGCCGCTGACGCTGAAGGTGATGTTGGCCGAGCCCAGCGCATGGAAGTCGAGGCCGACTTCACTGGCGGCATTCTTAAAAGAGGAGTTGGTGACGGTGACGTTGGTCGTGCCGGTATTGTTCTCGATCAAGACGTTGCGGGTGGCCGATCCATCGACCGTGACACTGTCGAAGCCGGCCGCTCCCGACAGATTGTTGAGTTGAATCCCGTTCGTGCCGCTGTTTGTTATTTTGAGTTTGCTCAGCGTCAACGCGGCCACACCAGTGCCGGACAGGCCAAAGCCGCTGGTATTACTCACATCGAGGCCACTCACCAGATTACCGCTCGCCAGCGCGACGCCGGTGCCGCTGCTGTTGGTGATCACCGGAGATGTGCCGCCTGTCGATGGCAGCGTATTGCTGTGCGTCGGCACGGTCAACCCGGCAACGGCCGCCAGTGAGGTCGTTGCCCCTTGCCCGACAAGTTTCTGGCTGTCTTTCAATGTGATGCCGCCGGTGTAGTTACCGGAACCGGTGTAGAGGAAAATGATGTCTCCGGGATCGTCGGCTGCGTTGCCGTAGCCGCTGGCGCCGGTCAGGTTGTTGAAGGGGTTGCCGAGGACGCCGCTACCGCCAGCCCCGGCGCTCGTGTCGACAAACCAGATCACGTCGCTGACATTAATGAAGACAGTGGCGGGATCCATATTGGCATCCGCATCCTGAATCGTGTACCCGAAGCTGTCCGCACCCTCGAAGCCCGCCGGAGGAAGATAGGAGAAGCTGCCGTCGGAGGCGATGGCAAAGCTGCCGCCGTTGGCGCTGGCCCCGGCCGCAGCAATGGCGGACACGGACCCGCCGTCCGGGTCGTTGTCATTGACCAGCACGCCGCTGCCGGCAGGCACCGTGATACCGACATTGCCGATCGCGTCGTAGCTGTCGTTGCGCGCGATCGGCGTGCTCTTGATCGAGCCCGCGACCAGGCTGGTATGGGCGTCGATCGTATCGTTCAGATTCGAGTTGGCTGTGGCCATGTCGCCGGAGTTGGTGATGGTGACCGTGTAGCGGATCGTGTCGCCGGGGTCCGCAAAGGTATCTGAGTCGTTGTCCACCTGCAGGGCGTCGGTTTTGGTGGCGCTGACAACCGGGTCCGCATGGACCGGCAGCGGGAAGGTCCATACCAGTGCGGCCAACAGGGTCGCCAGCACGGAAGACGGCCTTCCGTTACGGCGACCCGCAGTGCACGCGCTGATGTGAGCTCTTCGCATCCGGCCGTCCTCTCCACTGTTTCTGTTGCGGCTTTACGTTCATCAGAGTGATCAGAATCAAGCAAGCAATAATCGAGCCTTTTTTAAGAAAGCCCTAATAAACAACGAGATGGAGAATTCATGTCAGTGGCGGGGAGCACCATGTGTAAAAGAAACTGTCGGCGCGTGGATCGGATCGATCCAGTGGGCGTAACCGGACGGAATCAGGGGCATATCGTTCCAGGGTCCGTAATGCCGCCGCAATCAATGCCAACAGTTGTGCTGGGTAGATATCTCCCCAAGACCGGGCGCTCCCGCCTGATGTTGTTGCGCGATCAAAGCGGGATGCAACGGGCCCCGGGTTCGCAAGGGCTTGCGTGGTTGCGCCAACGGTCACCCTCTGATTATCGGGAAGCATAACATTGGTTTTTCCCGTCCATTTCGGGAAAATAGCCGCTACTTCAAAAACAGCTCTTGAATTCAAACGACGTTCTCCATGTACACACACCTATTCCTCTCGGGAAGCCTGATATTTTGCGCCCTGTTTCCCGCCCTGCCGGCTGCTGCGGATCCCAGGATGGATACGGAACTCTCCACCGCGATGGGACTGGCGCCCGATCTGGCGGCGGGTAAAGCCGCATATGAAAAGCTGTGCGCCGAATGTCACGGCCGCGACGGCTGGGGCTCCACCGGCGGCGAGTATCCGCAAATCGCCGGCCAGCATCGCAGTGTCATCATAAAACAGCTGGCTGACATCCGTGCCGGTAACCGTGACAATCCCAAAATGTTTCCCATCGTGGAGGAGTCGCAGATCGGCGGTCCTCAGGCTATTTCCGATATCGCCGCTTATGTTTCCACATTGCCGATGGATTCGTTCCCCGCTGCCGGAGACGGGGATAACCTTCCCAGGGCGAGGGAGATCTATGAGCAGATGTGCGCGCGCTGCCACGGCGCGAATGGGGAGGGAGATCCGGACCTGCACTATCCCCTGATTCAGGGCCAGCATTACGCCTATCTGCTCAGACAGCTGCGCTGGATTCGGGACGGTCAGCGCAGGAATGCCAACCCGCAGATGGTGGCGACAATCCATCAGCTGGAGGAGAGTGAACTGCAGATGCTGGCAGATTACGTCTCCCGCCTGGAGCCTCCGGCTGAGAAACTCAGTGACAGATAACCGTTGTCGGCAGCGGCCCCGGCAGCCGCAACCAAACCGGGAGCTAAAATCGCCCGCCACGCTTCGGGCTAACACTGATAAAGAAGCCACTTTTTGCCGCTTCCCCATGTTCAAATATCTCTTGACTCCGTAGTCGACTACAGAGTTTATACTTAAGTCAGATAGCTGACAGGCAGTGGCGCGTCAGCAACCAATCCACCGGAGTCAAGTCATGGAAAACCTCACCATTGGCAAGTTGGCCAAGCAAATGAGCATCGGGGTGGAGACGCTGCGTTATTACGAACGCAGGGGACTCGTCGAACCTCAGCGCCGTACCAGTTCAGGCTATCGTCTGTACGATAACGGCGCCCGTCGACGCTTGCGCTTCATCCGCCGCGCCCAGACGCTCGGATTCTCGCTGGACGAGGTATCGGAACTACTCTCATTGAGCGATCGACCGGGAGAGTCCGCCGCAGAAGTAAAGCAGCTGGCCCGGGAGAAGATCAAGGACATCGAAACGCGAATCCGAGACCTGGAGCGCATGAAGACGGCACTGTCGGAACTGGAGGCGCAGTGCCCCGGCCACGCGGGCACCACTGCTGAATGCCCTATCCTCACCGCGCTGAACCAGGGTGGTTCAGCGTATGAAGAAGGAGGTGAAGCGTGAGACAAATCGAAATCGGCATCGAAGGGATGACTTGCGCCTCCTGCTCGGCACGGGTGGAAACCGCGCTGTGCAGGCTCGACGGCGTCACTGCTGCACCGGTGAACCTGGCCACAAAGCGTGCCACCATCTCCTTTGACGAATCGATCCTCGCGCCTGAAACGCTCGTCGACAGCGTACGGGAGGTAGGCTATACGCCGGTGGTTGACGAGCTCGAAATCGGCGTAGGCGGCATGACCTGCGCCAACTGCTCGGCCAGAGTGGAACGCGCCCTCAACAAGCTTCCCGGGGTAATCGAGGCGAGCGTCAATCTTGCCACCGAGAGAGCCTCGGTGCGCTACTTACCGGCTACGCTGGGACCCGACGATATCGCCCGCGCCATCGAGGAGAGCGGATACGAGCCGCGTCCGCTGGATTCAGGCGACGGCGAAGCGCGCGAGCAGGCCGCCAACGAAGCGAACCGCCGGGCCATGCGGCACGACCTGTGGGTAGCGGCCGCACTGACCCTGCCCGTTTTCGTACTGGCCATGGGTTCTCACTTCGTGCCCGGCTTTCACAGCGCGTTGACCTCGCTGGCACCACAGGGCCTGTGGGACTGGAGCCAGGCGCTGCTCACCACAGCGGTGATCTTTGGCCCCGGGCGGCGTTTTTTCCGCCCCGGCTGGATCGCCTACCGCCATCTGTCCCCTGACATGAACAGCCTGGTGATGACCGGAACCGGTGCAGCCTGGGCCTACAGCATGCTGCTACTGTTGCTCCCCGGGATCTTTCCGCCGGATGCCCGCAATCTCTATTTCGAATCGGCGGCCGTGGTGCTTAGCGTGATCCTGATGGGCAAATACCTGGAGGAGTTGGCCAAAGGACGCACCTCTGCCGCGATCCGCAAGCTGGTGGGACTGCAGGCGAAGACCGCCCGTGTAATCCGGGAAGGCATAGTGCAGGAGTTGCCGGTGGCGAAGGTGCAGCCGGGCGACCTGGTGGTGATCCGGCCCGGTGAGCGGATCCCGGTGGATGGCGAGGTGCGCGAGGGCGAAAGCTATGTGGACGAGTCGATGCTCACCGGCGAGCCGGTGCCAGTAGCCAAACGGCTGGGGGATCCGGTGGTGGGTGGCACAGTGAATCAGCATGGTCAACTGCGGGTAGCGGCCACCCAGGTAGGCAGACATACCGTGCTGGCGCAGATCATCCGCCTGGTGGAACGGGCCCAGGGATCGAAGCTCCCCATCCAGGGCCTGGCCGACCGGGTGGTGCGAATCTTTACGCCGGTGGTCATCACCATCGCCGCGATCACCTTTCTGGCCTGGCTCATGCTCGGACCGGATCCGGCCATCACGCTGGCGCTGGTAAGCGCCGTTGCGGTGCTGGTGGTGGCCTGCCCCTGCGCCATGGGACTGGCAACACCCGCAGCCATCATGGTGGGCAGCGGGCGGGCCGCCGAGCTGGGCGTACTCTATCGCAAGGGCGAGGCGCTGGAAAGCCTGTCTCACGTGGACATGATCGTATTCGACAAGACCGGGACTCTGACCGAGGGACACCCCAGACTCACCGACCTGGAGGTGGCCGACGCCGATCCGGACGCGATGTTGCGCCTGGCCGCGGCCGTAGAGGCCGGCAGCGAACATCCTCTGGGAGCGGCCATCGTCGCCGCGGCCCGGGAGCGTGGGCTCGAACTGCCGCCGGTGGACACGTTTCAGGCGGTTCCCGGATTCGGTGTCACTGCTCAGGTAGAGGGAGATCGTATCCTGATCGGTGCAGCGCGTTACATGGAGCGCGAAAACATCGAAGACAACGACCTGGGCAGGCACGCAGACCGCTACGCTGCCGACGGCAAGACCCCGGTATTTCTTGCGGTCGATGGTATCGCAAGGGCGGTGTTGGCAATCGCCGATCCGCTGAAGACGGAAGCAGCGTCGATGGTGTCGGCGTTGCACGACCGTGGAATACAGGTGGTCATGATCACCGGCGACAGCCGTAAAACCGCCCAGGCTATTGCGCGCCAGGCCGGTATCGAACAGGTACACGCGGAGATCCTGCCCGACGGCAAGGCAACAGCGGTCCAGGGCATGCAGGCAGAGGGCAGAAAGATCGCCTTCGTGGGTGACGGCATCAACGACGCGCCCGCCCTGGCCCAGGCGGAGGTCGGCATCGCCGTGGGCTCGGGCACGGACATTGCGATCGAGGCGGCGGATGTCACCCTCACCCGCGGCGACCTGAGCGGTGTCGTCACCGCCCTGGATGTTGCCCGCCGGACCCTGTCCACCATCCGCGGCAATCTGTTCTGGGCCTTCATCTACAATATTCTGCTGATCCCCCTGGCGAGCGGGATCCTCTACCCGGCTTTCGGTCTGCATCTGAATCCAATGGTAGCCGGCCTGGCGATGGGGCTCTCCAGTCTCTTCGTGGTCGCCAACAGCCTGCGACTGCGTCGCCTGAGCCCGGCCCGCCTGCCGGTGACAAAGATGTCCGCGGCGCAGCCACCAGAGCGACAGGAGCCCGGTACGAGCCAAGTCACCCTTGAACAACCGGCAAACATCACAAACATTTCCTGGAGGTGAGTACGATGAATACGAAACTGAAAGTCAGCGGTATGACCTGCATGCACTGCGTGGGCGCTGTAAAAAAGGCCCTGGAGCAGCTGCCCGGCGTCGAGACAGCGGAGGTGAGCCTGGAGCAGGCGCAGGCGCTTGTCTCCGGGAGCGCCGATGTACCGACCCTGGTGGCAGCGATCAAAGAAGCGGGTTACAGCGCCGAAGCGGAGTGAGCTCGACGGCCGCCACGTATGCATAGGATCCGTGGCGGCCTGTCAGTGTCAGTCATCCCCGGATTTCAAAGCGGGCATCTACCGCTGTGACTCATGATTCTCCGACCGACGCTTTTATTTATTCAATTTCCATGAACGGATCAGTTCGTCCCAGAGGGATTATCCACATCGCAATCTGCACCATCGTTCCCATTACTTCCAATAGTTGACATTCAGGCAACTGACCCTCACGCAGCCTGCGCTCAGCGCGATCCGGATCGCGCGTCGTCCCAGGCAATGTAGAGGGCGTCGCGCGATTTCAGCCCCGCTTCCGGCAAAGCGTGATTGACGACGGCCTTGGCGGCGCCGCCGGTGGCTTCGATCAGGCGGTTCTCCCACATCGCCTGGTGCAGGGCGGGCAGGTCCGTCCAGGCACCCAGATGAGGTTCGGGCACACGCACGGATCCGGCATCGATCATTGCGTTGAGACCGACGATCTCCGCGGCATTGTTGAGGTGGCTGCCGATGATAGCCGCCGCCGGCATCAGGATAGCGCGCTGTCGCATCCATACCTGCGGGGCATAGAAGCTGTAGCGGCGTCCGCCCATATCGCCGATATAGACCACACGGCCGGTATTGGCCTTCACCAGCATCGTCGACAGCGCCAGCGAATCCGTGCCGGCGCGCTCGACGATCAGGTCGGGCTGGCCGCGGGGATTGTCGGCGCTGCGCAGAAACCGGGCAACGGCCGATCCCAACGGCTTCAGGCTGTTGTCGTTCATCAGCCGCACCGCTTCCTTGAAGGCATCCGA
>JAGRGQ010000008.1 GCA_020445405.1 Gammaproteobacteria bacterium
TTATCAGGATGCGTTTGTGTTGTAAAAAACCCATTGGAACTCCTCAGCTGATCGAGAATTACCGCCACTGCAGTACAGATGATCGAATAGTTGCTAAATCTACCGAAAACCACAATAAAAATCCCGCTCTATGGTTAAAATATATTGATTAATCCTCTATCCTGGCTACCGTTCTCCAAGCAGCCACCATCCGGCGAAATCCCTCACTGGGCTGCAAAATCGCAGGGGTAGTTACTTAAAGGCGGCCGAGGGTCTGCTCCGGGCAGTGACTGACTCGGTAAATCTACCCGAAATCGCCTTTCGAACTCCACCTGCCCAGCGTGTCTGCGAGAGAACTATTGGAGTAATCTGCACATCATAAGAATTGCCGGGCTTCAGCGGTAATCGGGTAAAATATTGCTCACTATTCATCCGCGCGGGTAAATTAATGACAGTGCACCAGATACAGATGAACACAATAGGGTGGATCTGCCTGTGGCTGTTTGTCTGGCTTGCGAGTGGTTGCAGCGACAGGATTTGGAACAATCCATACCCTGCCGCTGAATCGAATCAGAATATTCTGTACAGTTCTTTTTCCGAACGCCCCAAACATCTCGACCCGGTACGCGCCTATAGCTCCAATGAGTACGAGTTTATCGCTCAGATCTATGAGCCCCCGCTGCAGTATCATTTTTTGAAACGGCCGTACCAACTGGTCCCACTCGCGGCCGATAGAGTGCCGGTCGTACGCTACTATGACAATAAAGGCGGCCTTCTGCCCAACGACGTGGATGTCAGTAAAATCGACATCAGCGAGTACGAGATCACTATAAAACAAGGAATGCTTTACCAGCCCCATCCGGCATTGGCAAGGAATAGCAGCGGGGATTACATCTATCACCAGCTGGATCAGGAACAGATCGCGGCCTCCAATACACTCGCCGATTTCCCGCTGACCGGTACCAGAGAAGTGACTGCGGACGATTTTGTCTATCAGATCAAGCGGCTGGCGTTTCCGAGGCTGAACTCGCCCATCGCCGGAATTATCGGTGAATATATTGTCGGTTTTTCTCAATTTGGCGAAGAGCTGACCAGCCTCCACGACCGGTGGCAAGCGCAGCGGGGAGGGGACAGCAGCAGATACTTCGATTTGAGACCTTACAAAATTGAAGGCGTCGAAATTCTGGACAGATATCGCTTCCGCATCCGGCTCAAGGGGAAGTATCCGCAGTTTGTATATTGGCTGGCCATGCCTTTTTTTGCTCCCATGCCCTGGGAGGCGGACGCCTTCTATGCGCAGCCCGGCCTGGAAAAGCGCAATATCAGCCTGAATTGGTATCCGCTCGGCAGCGGTCCTTTTATGCTTGAAGAGAACAATCCGAACCTGCGCATGGTGCTTTCCGTGAATCCCAACTTTCACGGGGAAACCTATCCCGCGGAGAGTGAGCCAGGTGACAGGGAGCAGGGGCTGCTGGCGCACGCCGGTAAGAGCCTGCCCTTCATCGGGCGGGCGGTATACAGTCTGGAGACCGAGTCAATTCCATATTGGAGCAAATTTCTGCAGGGATATTACGACACATCGGGCATCTCCTCGGACAGTTTCGATCAGGCGGTACAGTTTTCCGCGCAAGGCGAAGTCGGCCTGACCGATCCGATGATAGAGAAAGGGATCAGGCTGAATACCGCGGTTACATCCTCCGTGTTTTACATGGGCTTCAATATGCTTGATCCTGTCGTCGGCGGGGACTCGGAATCTGCGCGCCTGTTGCGACGCGCGATCTCCATTGCCGTGGATTACGAGGAGTATATTTCCATCTTCAACAACGGACGCGGCGTTGCCGCTCAGGGACCGATACCACCGGGGATATTTGGTAATCGTGAGGGCGCGGATGGCGTCAACCGTTATGTCTATGAGCTTACAGAAGACAAAATCCGGCGTAAGGGGATCGAGCAGGCCAGAGATCTGATGAAACAGGCAGGTTATCCGGAAGGGAGAGACCTGAACACCGGAAAATCCCTGATTCTTTATTACGACACCACATCTTCCGGTCCTGACGGCAAGGCGCGGCTTAACTGGATGCGCAAACAGTTTGCCAAACTCGGGGTGGAACTGGTGATCCGTTCCAGCGATTACAACCGTTTTCAGGAGAAGATGCGCGAGGGTACCGGACAAATATTCATCTGGGGATGGAATGCGGACTATCCAGATCCGGAGAACTTTCTGTTTTTACTTTATGGTCCCAACGGCAAGGTGGAACATGGGGGTGAAAATGCGGCCAATTACAGCAATCCCGAGTTCGACCGGCTGTTCGTACAGATGAAGAATATGGAAAACAGCCCGCAGAGACAGTTGATCATCGACCGTCTGGTGGAAATCGCGCGCCGCGATGCGCCCTGGGCCTGGGGCTTCTTTCCGAAGGCATTCTCACTTTCGCACGCCTGGTACGGCAATGTAAAACCGAATCTTATGGCAAACAACACCCTCAAATACAAATGGATCGACGCCAGACTGAGAGAACGTCAACGGGTACTGTGGAATCCGCCTGTGGTCTGGCCGCTGCTGCTGCTGATGGTTTTGCTGCTGTTGTCCGCGGTTCCCGCAGTCCTGCTTTACCGACGCCGTGAGAGGAGCGCAGCACGATGATGGCGTATATTGTCAGGCGGGCTATCTACTCGATTCCGATACTGATCGGTGTGAATGTTCTCACTTTTCTGCTGTTTTTTGTGGTCAACTCTCCGGACGATATGGCGCGTATGAACCTTGGGCTGAAGCGGGTTACGCCCGAGGCGATCGAGAACTGGAAACAGGAGCGCGGTTATCATCTGCCACTGCTGTATAACGCATCTGCACAGGGAACAGCCAGGCTCACGGAGACGGTCTTCTTTCAGAAGTCGGTCAAACTGTTCCGGTTCGAATTCGGATCTTCCGACAGCGGCCGGGATATCGGTTACGACATATCCCAACGTATGTGGCCCAGTCTCGCAATAGCCGTTCCGGTTCTGATAGTGGGACTGCTGGTAAATATCAGTTATGCATTGTTGATCGCATTTTTTCGCGCCACATATATCGATTTCTGGAGTGTTGTGCTGTGCGTCGTGATGATGTCCATTTCTGGCCTGTTCTATATCATCGGTGGCCAGTATCTGATAAGCAAACTGCTCCATCTGGTGCCTATATCCGGCTACGATACCGGTTTAAACTCAATCAAGTTTCTGATACTGCCGGCAATCATCGGTGTTATCGGTGGTATCGGTTCGGGAACGCGCTGGTACCGCACCCTCTTTCTTGAGGAGATCAACAAGGATTATGTCCGAACGGCGCGTGCAAAGGGTCTGTCCGAGACCAGGGTCCTGTTCCGCCATGTGTTGAAAAATGCATTGATTCCGATTCTCACCGGAGTGGTGGTTATATTGCCCCTGCTGTTCATGGGCAGTCTGATTACAGAGTCCTTTTTCGGTATTCCGGGACTGGGAAGCTACACCATCGACGCAATCAACAGTCAGGACTTCGCCATCGTGCGTTCAATGGTGTTTCTTGGTTCGGTGTTGTACATTCTTGGGCTGTTAATGACGGATATCTCCTATACCCTGGTGGATCCCCGGGTGCGGTTGTCATGATCTCCCAGCTGGTCATACTCTGGACCGACGCGCTTATTTTTCTGCTGATCACTCTGGCTGTGGCGTTCGGCGTGTACGCCTCGCGCAAGGCCCATCTTCGACGCCCGTGGGGCCTGGTCGTGCGCAGTCGGGTCGGTGTCGGAACCATGGTAGTACTCGCTTTTTATTTAAGTGTAGGAGTGCTCGATTCGATTCATTTTCATCCCGCCGCTGAATCCCCTGACAGCGCCGGAAAGGTAATATACTCATCCGAGATCATAAGTCTGTTCGACAGCATGGTCTCCGGGCTCAGGGCCCGGCAGGAGAAAACCTACTCGGCACCGCTGGCTACCCACCTGTACGCGAAGGAGAGCACGGAACAGGCCGATGGCAGTACGATCCGGGATTTTCCGCGCCTGGAGCATGGCGGTTCTCATTTGAGCGACCCGGATCAGAGAGATGCAGATATTGTCAGACTCAGTGCCATCGGTATCCTCAAGGGACTTGCCGTCAGCGTCGTCGCGGCGAATATATTGATCGTACTGCTTGCCGTTGCGGCGCGCAGAACCTTTGGCGAACGGGCAAGAGAGGTTCTGTCAGCCAACACCGAGATACCATGGCGCGTTGTGCTGACGGTGCTTGGCATGATGCTGGTGATCACTTTCTGGAGCGCCGAACTCGCGTCCAGATACCATATTCTGGGCACGGACAAGGTAGGGGAGGATGTCTTCTACCAGGCACTGAAGAGTATCCGCACCGGCCTGGTAATCGGTACATTGACCACTTTGGTAATGCTGCCGTTGGCGATAATGCTGGGAATCATGGCAGGCTACTTCCGTGGTTGGGTGGACGATTTGATCCAGTACGTCTATACAACGCTCAACTCCATTCCGGGCGTACTGCTGATTGCCGCCGCCATCCTGATGCTGCAGATCTATATGAGCAACCATGCAGAGGAGTTCAACAGCCTCGTCGAACGGGCGGATCTGCGACTGCTGTTTCTCTGCATAATCCTCGGCGTCACCAGCTGGACGGGCCTGTGCAGGCTGTTGCGGGGCGAGTCGATGAAACTGCGTGAAGTCGATTACGTTCAGGCTGCCAACGCTTTTGGTGTCAGCCATCTGCAGATCATCGGCAGACATATTCTGCCCAATGTTCTGCATATCGTTCTGATCACGGTGGTGCTCGATTTTTCCGGTCTGGTGCTGGCTGAAGCGGTTCTCTCCTACGTCAATATAGGCGTCGATCCGACTATGAACAGCTGGGGGAACATGATCAACAGCGCCCGCCTGGAGATGGCGCGCGAGCCCATCGTCTGGTGGTCGCTCGCAGCAGCAATGATTTTTATGTTTACCCTGGTGCTTTCCGCCAATCTGTTCGCGGATGTGGTGCGCGACGCATTCGATCCGCGCCTAGGCAGCAGTCGGTGATGCAGGAGACCGGGAATGAGTAAAACGCTGCTGAGGATCTCCAATCTGAAAACCCGCCTGGGCGATGCCGGTAATCCGGTATACGCTGTGGATGGCGTTGATATTGAGGTTCGAAAGGGTGAGGTTTTCGCGCTGCTGGGTGAGTCGGGCTGCGGTAAATCGATGACCGCTTTGTCGGCCATGCGTCTTCTACCCCCCTCAGGCACCATTGTTGAGGGGCAGGCCTATCTGGGGGATACCAGCCTGTTCGACCTACCCGAAAGGGAGATGCGCAGAGTGCGCGGTGGCCGCATGGGTATGATTTTTCAGGAGCCCATGACCTCATTGAACGCGGTGGTCACAATAGGGGAGCAGATCGGGGAAGCGGTTCGGCTGCATGATCGTGACAGCCGGGATGCCGTTTCGCGCCGGGTGGTGGAATTGCTGCGTTCGGTCGGTATTCCCGACCCTGAGCGCCGTGCGCGTGAGTACCCGCATCAACTCTCCGGCGGTATGAAGCAGCGGGTAATGATTGCTATCGCGCTTGCGGGCAGACCCAGTCTGTTGATTGCCGACGAGCCCACCACCGCACTTGATGTGACCATCCAGGCCCAGGTGCTCTCTCTGCTGAAGGATCTTCAGCGTGACACCGGTATGGCAGTATTGCTGATTACCCATGATCTGGGCGTGGTGTCCGAGGTTGCGGATCGGGTTGCGGTGATGTATGCAGGCCAGATCATAGAGCTGGCAGAGACGCGAAAATTTTTCCGGCAACCGGCCCACCCCTACAGCAGAAAACTGTTTCGCTCGCTCCCGAGTCTTGGCAATCGGGGACAGGAGCTGGCGGTGATCGAAGGCTCGGTACCCCGTCTGAATCAACGCTTTTCCCGCTGTCGGTTTCGGGAACGCTGCGATCAGGCGCAGGAAATTTGCGCACAGCAGGCGCCGGCATGGTCGGAAACCGCGCTGGGCAGCGGTGTACGCTGCCATCTGTTTGAACATCTGCCGGCGCTGTCCGCACTTTCCGGCAAGAGAGCGACGGAAAATCACGCTGGCTCAGCTGAACAGGCCGGGAATCTGCTCGAAGTAGAGGGACTGAGGGTCCATTTCCCTATTCACAAGGGTGTGTTAAGGCGTGTAATCGGTCATGTGAAAGCAGTCGACGATCTGTCACTCTCTATCGCGCAGGGTCGTACCATGGCGCTTGTCGGCGAGTCGGGTTGCGGCAAGACGACAGCGGGTAAGGGGATACTTCAGCTGATTCGGCCGACAGCGGGAAGTGTCCGCTTCGATGGTGATGACCTGACCCGTCTGCCGGCCGGGAAACTGCGTGCCCGGCGTGCCGATATGCAGATTATTTTCCAGGATCCGGTGGCTTCGATGAATCCCCGTATGCTGGTGGGCGATATCATTCTTGAAGGCATGCAGGCTCAGAAAATAGGTGTAAGCCGGACTGAACGGCAAGCACGAATCAGAGATCTGCTCGATCGGGTCGGACTCTCGGTGGATGCCGCTGACCGTTACCCCAACGAGTTTTCCGGCGGCCAGCGCCAGCGCATCTGCATCGCCCGTGCTCTGGCCGTCGATCCCCGTTTCATTGTTTGCGACGAACCGACCAGTGCACTGGACGTTTCGGTTCAGGCTCAGGTACTGAACCTGCTGAAGGATCTCCAGCATCAGCGCGGCCTCTCCTATCTCTTTATCACGCACAATATAGCGGTCGTCTCCTATCTGGCGCACGAAGTGGCGGTAATGTATCTGGGACGAATCGTCGAACAAGGCACGGTGGAGGAGGTGCTGCAGTCTCCGCGCCATCCGTATACGCAGGCGCTGCTGTCAGCGGTACCGGCCATAGATCCGGTGCTGGGACGCAGCGTGATCCGGCTGGAAGGTGACATGCCGTCACCCGCCAATCCACCCAGGGGATGCCATTTCCATCCGCGTTGCAATAAGGGGGTCGACAGCTGCCGGTCCGCCTACCCGGATCCGGTCCGGCTCAGTCAGACACACAGAGTGAGCTGTTTCAGGATTGAACCGGAATCGATTTAGCGCTTCTGCTTTGCCACCGTTCTGCCATTCGGATCGCTGTCGCAGAATGTCTCAACGAACAGCTGTTTCTGCGGTTATTGCCGCCGCTGCCTCGGCAACCACGCTGTCGTTCAGTATGATCAGTTTCTGACCGGGCTGAAGGGTGTCACCGGCAGCAATGCCGTTCCATCGTGCCAGCGCTTCATGATCCACATTATAGCTCCGGGCGATCGCCCAGAGTGAATCGCCGCTGCGAACCGTGTAGATGGTTTTTCTACCGGAAATCCCGACTTGCCGTTGCCTTTGTGCGACCACAGGAAGCGGGCGACTGGTCTCAGGTACCGGGCCCGGAATTAACAGATGCCGGCCGGCGCGGATCATGTTGCCTTCCAAACCATTTGCCAGTTTCAGGGTGTCTACCGTGGTTCCATGTCGGCGTGCAATGCTTCCCAGGTTGTCACCGGGCTGGATGGTATACCGCAGCGTCGGACTGTTCCCGGTCCGGTTGATCGCGGTGACCCGCAGCCGCTTTTTCGGATCCAGCGCTACCAGGTTCTGCTTGAACATCTCGATGTTTTCCAACGGCAAAATCAGACGATGGGGACCCTGAGGCGCAGTGGCCCAACGGTTGAAAGCCGGGTTTAGTTGCAGCAGTTCATCGATTGAGAGTTCGGCCATTCTCGCGGCGAGTGTCAGATCGAGCTGCGCCTGAATATCGACGCTGTCGAAAAGCGGCTGGTTTGGAATGCTGGTAAGCCTGGTTCCGAATGCTTCAGGCTCTTCAACCACCTTGGCCAGCGCCAGTAGTTGAGGAACATAGCGCCGGGTTTGCCAGGGCAGGTCGAGAGACCAGAAGTCGGTCGATTTACCCTGCTCGCGATTTTTCTGCATGGCCCGGCGTACCGTTCCCTCGCCGGAATTGTACGCTGCCAGCGCCAGGTTCCAGTCGCCGTCGAACTGTGCCGCCAGCGATTGGAGATAATCGAGAGCCGCCTCGGTGGCAGCCACGACATCCAGTCTGCCGTCGTACCATGAGTTCTGCTCCAGTCCGAGCATCTTTCCCGTCGATGGCATAAACTGCCAGATTCCGGCGGCATTCTGGGAGGAGTATGCAGTGGGAATGAAGGCGCTTTCGATCGCCGGCAGGAGCGCCAACTCCATCGGCAGTCCGCGTCTGTCCAGTTCCTCCACAATATAAAACAGGTAAGGGCGTGCCCGCTCCTCGATTTGAGGCAGGTGATCGGGGTGGTCGTGGTACCATTCCAGCTGGCCCGCTATCCTGGACTCGTCCTCCAGTGTCAGCTCGAAGCCGTGCCGGATACGGGTCCAGAGATCCACCTCCGCAAGCGAATCTATCTTGGTTGTGGAGGTTGTCTCCGGTAGATTCCGGTTCTGCAGCCAGAATTGCCCGGACGGCAGGGCATCGAAAGCATCCGGAAGATTCCAGTCCTGCAGCCAGGTCTGTTCCGCCCGCGCGACATCGGACTCTTCTGGATCGTCACCTGGGGATTGTGTTGAATCGGTGGCAGATCGCGCAGGCATGCTGCCGTTGCAACCTGAAAGCCCTGAAAAAGCTATGAGGCAGAGGATCGCAAGGCTGTATCTGGTCGTAGGCATAGTACACCTGAATATCATGTCACGGCCGCCCTGTGGGCAAAACAGGCGCAAGTATATACTTAAAGTCCGGAAAATGCCTAAACCCGCGTTGTAATCACCACGGGAGTCGCTTTTGTAGCAGTGTGGCCAAGCAGATAATGGAACATACCGATCGCGTAAATCACTGGTTTTGCCGCTATCCGGGCAGCGTTTTGCTGGAGCAGGAACGCAGCTGTCTGGAGGCGGTCAGCCATCGTTGTTTCGGCTATTATCTACTGCAGGTCGGATCGATCGGGGGAGAGGTGCCGGGACTTGTTCCCAGTCGTCTGCGATCCCGGATTATGGTGGCTCCGGAAGGGCCGGCGACAGCTTCGCCCGGCTGGATCCGGGGCAGACCGGATCAGCTCCCGATTGCCAGCGACAGTGTGGATGTGGCGTTGTTGCTTCACACCCTGGATTTTTATCAGGATCCACATCAGACTCTGAGGGAGGTGGACAGGGTGCTGATCCCGGAAGGAAGAGTGATTATTGTCGGATTCAACCCGTGGAGCCTGTGGGGTCTCAGGCGACTGTTCAGAAGTCGGTCGAGTCGCGTTCCCTGGAGCGGGCGGTTTATTTCAATTCACCGAATACAGGACTGGTTGTCGCTGCTGGGCTTCGAAATTGAGTCAACCTGGCCATTGATGTTCCGGCCTCCGCTGCGGCAGCGCGTGTTGATGGAGCGGCTTGACCTGCTGGAGCGGTCCGGAAAACGTTGGTGGCCCGCGTTTTCCGGTGTTTACGTGGTGGAGGCAGTGAAACGGGTTTCGACTCTGACTCCGATAAAGCCTTCGTGGAAGTTGCGCAAACCGATTCTCGGCGGACGCGCCATAGAGCCGACAACGCATGCGCCGTTAGGCCGAAATGGGGGCGGAAATGGCTGAACGGGTCGAAATTTTCACCGATGGTGCCTGCAAAGGCAATCCGGGCCCGGGCGGCTGGGGGGTCGTTATGCGCTATCGGGACAAGGAAAAGGAGCTGTACGGCGGTGAAGCACATACCACCAACAACCGGATGGAACTGCTGGCGGTTATCCGGGCGCTCGGTACGCTCACCCGGCGGGTGCCCGTTCGCATAACCACAGATTCGCAGTATGTCAAAAAGGGCATCACCGAGTGGATAGTCAACTGGAAGAGGAATGGTTGGCTAACCGCCGCCAGGAAACCTGTTAAAAACGCGGATTTGTGGCAGCAACTGGACCAACTTGTAGCCGCCAACGACGTGGCCTGGGCCTGGGTAAGGGGTCACAACGGGCACCCTGACAACGAACGCGCCGATATGCTGGCGAACCGCGGGATAGAAGCACTATAGAAGGAGCGGGATTAATGGCATGCGCGCGCATGCAGCGGTGCGTATCTTAACGCGCTGACGCCGACCCTATCCGGGGCGCCGGGGATGCCTGATAAAATCAGCACAGTGGAAAATTTTTAGCATGCGCCAAATTGTACTGGACACGGAAACGACCGGGCTGGACCCCACCCAGGGCCACAGAATAATCGAGATCGGCTGCGTCGAGATGGTCGACCGGCGATTGACCGGCAGGAATTTTCATCAATACCTGCAACCCGACCGCGAGATAGACAGAGCTGCGCAGGAGGTGCACGGCATCAGCAACGAGTTTTTGGCTGACAAACCCCGCTTTGGCGATCTGGTGGAGGATTTTCTGGATTATCTGCAGGGCGCGGAGTTGATCATTCACAATGCCCCTTTCGACGTCGGTTTTCTCAACTATGAGCTTGGCCGGCTGGATCCGGAACAGCCGCCGATCGAGAGCAGGTGCAGCATCATAGATACCCTGGCATTGGCGAAGAGAATGCATCCCGGACAGAGAAACAGCCTGGATGCGCTGTGCAAGCGCTACTCGATCGACAACAGCCAGCGCGAACTTCATGGCGCACTGCTGGACTCGGAAATACTGGCCGAAGTCTATCTTTCCATGACCGGAGGGCAGACGAATCTGTTACTCGATGGGACGCATGCAGGACAGGACGAAATCAGCGGCAGCGGTATCAGGCGATTGCCTTCACGGCGCGCCGCGCTGAAGGTGGTTTATGCCGGACATGAGGAGCTCGAATTTCACCAGGCGTGTCTGGCCGACATTGAAAAGGCGAGCGGTGGAATCTGTATATGGAACTCGTTGCAACCGGATTCGGAGTCAGGTTGACTGGATTCGGTCCTTGTCGCTGTGTGATCGTCTGGTAACGGTTTCCATCCGCTGCAGATCGAGCAGCTTTATATGTTTGCGTTCAACTTCGAGCAGTCCCTCCTCCTGGAAACGGGTAAACAGCCGGCTCACGGTTTCCACCGCAAGTCCCAGGTAGTTGCCGATCTCGTGACGGGACATGCTGAGATAAAAGTCGTAGGGTGAAAAGCCGCGGCGCTTGAATCTTGCCGACAGACTTAACAGGAACGCCGCCAGCCGCTCTTCGGCGTTATTCTTGCCCAGCAGCGTCAACATGCTTTCGTCCTGGCTGATCTCCCTGCTGAGGAGGCGATACATCTGGTGTTGCAGACTCGGCATGCTGGTACTCAACTCCTCCAGATGACCGAAGGGGATTTCGCAGATGGCGGCGGTTTCGAGTACCTTGGCTGAGCAGTTGTGGCTGGCATTTTCAATCGCATCCAGGCCGATCAGTTCCCCCGGCAGGTGAAATCCCAGAACCTGCTCACCGCCGTCCTCGCTCGGGGCGTAGGTTTTTACCGAACCGGTTTTTACAATATAGAGGCATTCGAAGGGGTCGCTTTCGCGAAACAGATGATCGCCTCTGTGCAGCGGCCGGCTGCGTTTGATTATCCGGTCCAGCCTGTCCATATCCTCCGGGTCCAGACCCATCGGCAGGCAAAGGGTGACCAGGCTGCAACTTTTGCAGGCGATCTTAAGATTTTCGAAGGAGATGACTTTCCGGTCGCTCAAAATTCAGCCCAGGGGTTATTTGTCCGATTGGGTCCTATTGTGGCTTTTCGTTTGATCTGGATCAAGTTGATTCTTGATCCAAATCAACCGTTAAGCGATGGTTTCATGGACTGGCGGCAGAATTCGGGTTAACGGCAGCGGGCCGGACAGAGCCAGCGGTGGTAGCGGTTGGCGGTAACCGCCTGAACGGCACGCCTTTCGGGCGGCGGTTCCGCCGGGGTCTGGCCGCTAAAAGCAGGGGCACGTGTAAGTGGCTGATACTCTGATTACTTTCTGTTTTCCTCACACCGCTTGGCGCCTGTGGTGCTTGTCCCTGCATCCCTCTCCGATTGTGGTGCAGAGCGCTTTCTGTTAATTTGTAACGCCGTTCGGGACCCTTACTCTTCTTCGAAATTTTTTCATGACAAAATACGTTTTTATCACCGGTGGCGTGGTCTCCTCACTTGGTAAGGGTATCGCAGCTGCATCGCTGGGTGCGTTGCTGGAAGCCCGTGGACTCAGAGTCACGATGATCAAGCTGGATCCTTACATTAACGTGGATCCCGGCACCATGAGTCCGTTTCAGCATGGAGAGGTGTACGTGACGGACGATGGCGCGGAGACGGATCTAGATCTCGGTCACTATGAACGTTTTCTGCGGACCACGATGGGGAAAAATAACAACTTCACCACGGGACAGATTTACGAAAGCGTCATTCGCAAGGAGCGGCGCGGTGATTATCTTGGCGGTACCGTCCAGGTTATCCCCCATATAACCAACGAGATAAAGGACAGCGTCAGGCTGGGGGCAGGTGACGCCGACGTGGCACTGGTTGAGATCGGCGGAACCGTCGGCGATATAGAGTCTCTCCCCTTCCTTGAGGCGATCAGACAGATGGGGGTGGAACTTGGGCGTGACAACGCGTTGTTCATGCATCTGACGCTGGTACCCTACATCGCTGCCTCAAAAGAGATCAAGACAAAACCTACGCAACATTCGGTAAAAGAGTTGCGCTCGATCGGCATCCAGCCCGATGTGCTGCTCTGCCGGGCGGAAAAATGCATACCCGATGCAGAGCGCCGTAAAATTGCGCTGTTTACCAATGTGCAGGAACGCGCGGTGATTTCGGCTGTCGATGCCGACAGCATCTACCGTATTCCGTTGCTGCTGCATGAGCAGTATCTGGACGAAATTGTCGTCAAACAGCTGGGATTCAACGTACCGGCTGCCGACCTGTCGGAGTGGCGTGCGGTGCTGGACGGGCTGGATAACACCGACGGTTCGGTGACCATTTCCATGGTTGGGAAATACATGCACCTGACCGAGGCTTATAAATCCCTCTCCGAGGCCTTGATTCATGCCGGGTTGCATACCCGCACTCGGGTCAAAATTCATTATCTGGACGCGGAGGAGATCGAGGAGAAGGGCGTCGGCTGCCTTGACGGCGTGGATGCCATCCTGGTTCCCGGCGGATTCGGAGAGCGGGGAGTCGAAGGCAAAATATCAACCGTCAAACACGCACGGGAGAAGGGTATTCCCTACCTGGGTATCTGCCTCGGGATGCAGGTTGCAGTCATCGAATATGCGCGCAACAAAGCCGGCCTGGACGGGGCACAAAGCACTGAATTCAATCGTGAAACCCCCCATCCGGTAATAGCGCTGATCACAGAGTGGCGTAATGCGGATGGCGCATTGGAGAGGCGCAGCGAGAAGTCGGACCTGGGTGGGACCATGCGTCTTGGGGGGCAGGAGTGCCGGTTGGCCGAACATAGCCTGGCGCGCCAGTTGTACGGAAAAGAGGTGATTGTCGAACGCCATCGACATCGTTACGAGTTCAACAACCAGTACCTTGAAATCCTGGAGCGGGCGGGACTGCGCATTGCCGGCCGCTCGATGGACGGTAAACTGGTGGAGATGATCGAGATCCCTGACCATCCCTGGTTCGTTGCCTGCCAGTTTCATCCGGAATTTACCTCGACCCCGCGGGATGGTCACCCCCTCTTTTCCGGCTTTATCCGTGCTGCCCGGGAACACCAACGCTATCTGAACCGCGGAACCGGCACTTCATGAATTTGTGCGGTTTTCGGGTGGGACTTGATCAACCGCTGTTTCTGATTGCCGGTCCCTGCGTGGTCGAGAGTGAACAGATGACGCTGGATATCGCCGGCACACTTTACGAGATGACCGCGCGCGTGGGTATTCCGTTCATCTTCAAATCCTCTTTCGACAAGGCCAATCGCTCCTCTTCCAGCAGTTATCGCGGACCCGGCCTTGAAGCGGGGCTGGCCGCTCTGGAGAAGGTAAAAGCGGAGGTCGGTGTGCCGGTATTGACCGACGTACACGAGGATACACCGCTGCACGAAGTGGCGGCTGTGGTGGATGTCCTGCAAACGCCGGCTTTTCTCTGCCGTCAGACCAATTTTATTTCCGCGGTCGCCTCCATGGGTCTTCCGGTCAATTTGAAGAAGGGCCAGTTTCTGGCGCCCTGGGATATGCAACATGTGGTGGAAAAGGCACGCTCCAGCGGAAACCAGCAGATCATGGTGTGCGAGCGGGGCGCTTCTTTCGGTTATAACAATCTGGTATCCGATATGCGCTCCCTTGCGGTTATGCGCGCGACCGGTGCGCCGGTGGTGTTCGATGCGACTCATTCCGTGCAGTTGCCGGGCGGCCAGGGGGCTTCGTCCGGGGGGCAGCGGGAACATGTGCCTGTTTTGGCCAGGGCTGCGGTCGCTGCCGGCATCTCCGGGCTGTTCATGGAGACCCATCCCTACCCGGATAAGGCTTTGAGCGACGGTCCCAACTCCTGGCCGCTGGCCCGGATGGAGAGGCTGCTGGAAATTTTGACGCAGTTGGACAAAACGGTGAAGGCTGCACCCCTAGCCGAAGTTGCTTTGACATTGGATGCAGATTAAGAACCGGATTTACGCCCCTGAAACCAGGTTCTGCCGCTCTATTTTTCGTCGGTAATATTGGGGTAACAAATGTAGGCAAACATGCAGGTGTGTTGGCACAGTTCGGAATCAATCCCGCCAGGCGGAGTGGATCTGGCGCCGCTTGTTCGGATAAATTCGTTTTGACTCACCGCAGCTAATCGGAACGCAGTAACGACTCGTTACCGGAATTAAACCTAAACTAAACTTAAATCAGAAGGGAGTGATCATGTCCAAAATCGTAGATATTCGTGGCCGTGAAATTTTGGATTCAAGGGGTAACCCCACTGTTGAGGCTGATGTGATCACCGCCAGCGGTGCCATTGGCAGGGGAGTGGCACCGTCGGGTGCCTCTACCGGCTCCAGGGAAGCGCTTGAACTTCGCGACGGGGACAAAAGCAGGTACCTGGGAAAAGGGGTACTGAAAGCGGTGGAAAATATTCGCGGTGAACTGCGCGACGCGGTGACCGGGATGGAGGTCAGTGATCAGGCGACAGTTGATCAAACGATGATCGACCTGGATGGCACCGACAATAAGGGACGCCTGGGTGCCAATGCCATGCTTGCGGTCTCGCTCGCGACGGCGCATGCGGCAGCGCAGGAGAATGCCGTGCCGCTTTACAGCTACCTTTCACCGAATGGACCTTACCGCATGCCGGTGCCGATGATGAATATCATCAATGGCGGCGCTCATGCGGACAACAGCGTGGATATCCAGGAGTTTATGATTCTGCCCGTCGGCGCCGCCTCGGTACGCGAAGCGATTCGCTACGGTGCTGAGGTGTTCCATTCACTGAAAGCCGTACTCAAAGGGCGGGGTCTGAATACCGCAGTCGGTGACGAAGGCGGATTCGCACCTGACCTGCCCTCCAACGAAGCAGCGATCGAGGTCATTCTGGAGGCTATCGACAGAGCGGGTTTCAAGGCCGGTAAGGAGATTTATCTGGGTCTCGACGTGGCAAGTTCCGAATTCTACAAGGACGGTGTTTATGACCTGGCATCGGAGAATCGCAAGTTCAGCGCCTCCGAATTTTCTGACTATCTGGCCGGACTGGTAGCCCGTTACCCGATTATCACGGTCGAGGACGGCATGGATGAGAGTGACTGGGACGGATGGAAGCTGCTGACCGAAAAGCTGGGCAAAAAGATCCAGTTGGTGGGGGACGATCTGTTCGTAACCAATACCGCCATTCTGAAGCGTGGTATCGAACAGGGTATCGCTAACTCCATTCTCATCAAGTTCAACCAGATTGGCACCCTGACCGAAACGCTGAACGCCATTAAGATGGCTCATGATGCCGGCTATACCGCAGTTATTTCGCATCGCTCGGGAGAAACCGAAGACACGACGCTGGCCGATCTGGTAGTGGCGGCGAATACCGGCCAGATAAAGACCGGTTCACTTTCCCGTTCGGACCGGGTGGCGAAGTACAACCAGCTGATGAGAATCGAGGATCAGCTCGGTGGCCAGGCTGTCTATGCCGGCCGGGGGGCATTCGCCAATATATGATTCGGGTTCTCATCGCCATACTTCTGGTGATGCTGATTGTGCTCCAGTATCGACTCTGGGTGGGAGAGGGCAGTCTGGCCGAGGTGTACAATCTCAGGCAGGAGATTGATAAACAGAAGCAGGAGTTGCTTCGGCTCAGGAAACGCAACGGCGCGCTGCAGGCGGAGGTCTCCGATCTCAAGCGGGGCCTGGATGCGATTGAGGAAAGGGCTCGCAGCGAGCTGGGCATGATCAAGGAAGACGAGGTTTTTTATCAGATTACGGCGCCTCAGGGCACCAGACCGTGAGCCGGGTGCTGCGTTACTGGGGTGTCGTACCTGCTGCCGGCGTAGGTCGGCGCATGGGGGGTGCAGTACCCAAGCAGTATCTCTCGGTGAACGGCAGGTTGGTGATCGAACACGCGCTTGGCAGGCTGCTCCACCATCCATTGATCGAACGTGTTTACGTGGCGTTGTCCCGCGAGGACCGTTGGTGGGATGAGAACTGCTATGCCGGACATGCCCGGATAGTGCCGGTGGAGGGAGGCACCGAGAGAAGCCACTCGGTACTCAACGCGCTCTGCCGGATTAGTGAGGAAGCCGACCCGGAGGACTGGGTGTTGGTGCATGATGCAGCCCGACCCTGTCTTCGTGCGGCGGATATCGACCGGTTGCTCCAGGCGCTTGCGGACGATCCCGTAGGCGGCATTCTCGCCGGTCGTCTGGCAGACACCGTGAAACTGGAGGAGCAGCCGGGGGTGGTTGCTGAAACACTCCCGCGGGACCGTTTGTGGCGGGCGTTCACCCCGCAGATGTTCCGGTTCAACCTGCTGCAAGAATCCCTTGGCGCTGCATTACAGGCAGGCAGATCGGTCACCGATGAGGCCAGCGCAATCGAGATGCGCGGTTTGAAACCGAGGCTCGTGGAGGGGCATGCGGACAACATCAAAATCACCCACCCCAGGGACCTCGAGTTGGCCGGCTTTTATCTGCAGCAGCAGAATTGCGGGGTTGTCGAATAGCTGCAAAATCGTATCATTCCCATATTACATGGTGTACAAACCGATTGATGATCGATCAGGCGGGTGAATATGAGGATTGGACAGGGTTACGATGCGCATAAGTTCGCACCCGGCCGCAGACTTGTGCTGGGAGGAGTGGAGATTTCCTATAATTTCGGCCTGATGGCGCATTCCGATGGTGACGTTCTGATTCACGCCATCTGCGATGCACTGCTTGGCGCTGCCGGCCTGAGGGACATCGGCCATCAGTTTCCGGATAGCAGCGATGAATACAAAAACATTGACAGCCGTGTGCTGCTGCGCGCCGTGCGCGAGAAAATCGAGGAGCTGAATCTGGGTGTCGGTAACCTGGACGCTACGCTGGTGGCGCAGATGCCCAGGTTGTCACCCTACATCGATAGCATGCGCATCCGTATCGCGGCCGATTTGAAGGTCGATGCAGACCGCGTCAATGTCAAAGCCACGACCACTGAGGGGATGGGTTTTAACGGACGGGGCGAGGGTATAGAGGCTCAGGCAGTGGTATTGCTGGTGGAAAAGTGAGTGTTCAGCCAACCATGGAGGGGAAATCGGGGGCGCATGCGGATGCCACAGACATCACGGATTCGTGCGCGGCGCTGGATAACCCTGCGCCGCCGCCCGGTGAAAAACCCGTGCTGGCACTGCCTTTTGCATTTGGAGGACCATGCTGCCGCGCTATCCTGAGACTGGAACCCGAGGACTTTCAGGTGGACGAGGTGACATTGGTCGAACCCGATGGTAAAGGTGAGCACGTATTGCTCTGGATCGAAAAACGCAATGCCAACACGGACTGGTTGGCAGGCCAGCTGGCGCGTCATGCCGGTGTGCCGCGTGTTGACGTCAGCTATGCGGGAATGAAGGATCGCCGGGCATTGGCCCGTCAATGGTTTTCAGTGCGTCTGGCGGCGCGGCCGGAACCGGATTGGGAAGTCTTGGAATCCAAAGAGTTCCGGATTCTGAGAACCGTACGCCACAGCCGGAAACTGAAGACCGGGGCGTTGCACGGCAACCGCTTCCTGATTCGCGCGCGTCGGTTGGAGGGTGACACGGAACAGCTGGTGGACCGGTTACATCAGCTCGCTCAATACGGCATGCCCAACTATTTCGGCGAGCAGCGTTTCGGCCGGGAAAACTCGAATCTCAGCGGGGCTTTGTCAATGTTCGCAGGCACCGCGGGGAGGCTGTCGCGCCAGCGGCGCGGACTCTATCTGTCCGCCGCCCGCTCCCTGTTGTTCAACAAGGTGCTGGCTGACCGGGTTGCCGCAGGCAACTGGAATCAGCCGCTGGTGGGAGACCGCCTGATGCTGGACGGAAGCCGCAACAGCTTCGTGGCGGATCGGATTGATGCGGAAATACTACGTCGTACCTCCAGCATGGAGGTGCATCCGTCGGGACCGCTTTGGGGGGCGGGTGCTCTTCAAGTGGAGGGAGAGGCAGAAAGACTGGAGCGGAAGTCGCTGACCGCGATGGAGGATTTTCGCGCGGGTGTGGAAAGATCCGGCCTGAAACAGGAGCGCCGGTCTTTGCGCGCGCGAGTTAACGACCTTGGCTGGACGCTCTCCGGCGGTGAGCTGGAATTGAGTTTTTATCTTCCCAGGGGTGGCTATGCCACGGCAATGCTGCGTGAGTGCCTGGATTATCGGTCGGCAACATGCTGATCATTTGCGACCGCCGCCTCTTTTGAGTAAAACATAAACAGCACCGGAACCGCCGTCGAAACGGGCTGCCGAACAAAATGCGAGGACTTCAGCACGCTGTCGCAGCCACTGGTTCGTTTTTTGTTTAAGCACCGGTTGTTGTGTATCCGAGCCGAAACCCTTGCCATGTATGATGTGGATCACCCGCAGTCTGTGCTGCCGGGCAAAAGCAAGAAATCGGATCAATTCGAGACGTGCTTCGGATACTCTGAAACCGTGCAGGTCGAGCGTCGCCTGTGGCGGGATATGGCCCCGCCTCAGTTCCAGAAACAGTCGCTTCTGTATGCCCGGCCGAACGAACTCCAGTATTTCGCCGGTTTCGATGTTCAGATCGACCAATTCCTGCTCTTCATTGGCCGGGAAAAGCGTTTTGTCAGGCGGCAGCGGGACGGGCCTCAACTTTTTTCTATAAGGCTCAATCCGGTCGTCGTAGTGCCGCAGGGTGCCGTTCATCTCATTGCGGAACAGGTCTCGCTCTTCCTCTGCGTCCCGGTGCTTCTTGGTCATGATTCCTGCGCCTGATTGATGTCGGATCGGGGGTTGACTGCCGTGCGGTGCCCAGTGCATTTCCGTTGACACGATCATATCTTGCCAAATGCTGCCGCGATGTAAAGAATGCGCAGGCAGCCGCAGTATCTGCGAAGGGCCACAGCCGGAATACCGGGATGAGTCCCGCATTTATTTCCAGTATAGTTTGACCTTTGTAAAGATCATTGTTCTGTCGGGTATTTCCAGCAGGATCCTGTTCGAGATCGGAGAACCTGTTACGGGAGAGCCAATTTGGCCTGTTTTGCCGCTCACCCTTGTTAATTATGCGTGATTATTCGCCTCAGATGACCGAACAAAAGGACTCAAATTGGGCCTGCCCCCGCTGCCACCGCCGAGAATATCGGATTCGCCGGATTCGCGGGCACATCGATCGGGCCGTCTTCCATTCTCCGGCAGGCACCTGAATGAGAATTTTGTTGAGCAACGACGACGGCTACCGCGCGCCGGGACTAAAAGCACTGTATGACGCGCTGCTGCCGCTCGCCGAGATAACGGTTGTGGCCCCCGAGCGTAATCGCAGTGGCGCAAGTAACTCACTGACGTTGGAAAATCCTATTCGCGCGGAGCAGGCGGAAAACGGTTTCATTCGCGTCGACGGTACGCCCACTGACTGTGTTCATCTGGCGATTACCGGTTTATTGGAACAGGAGCCGGATATGGTTATCGCCGGTATAAATGCAGGTGCCAATCTCGGAGATGATGTACTCTATTCCGGTACCGTAGCGGCGGCTACCGAAGGGAGATTTCTCGGATTACCCGCGATTGCGCTCTCCATGACGAGTCTTGAACCGAGGTATTACGAGACCGGTGCGCGGGTGGCGGCGACGCTGGTAATGCGTCTGTTGGTTTCACCGCTCTCTCCGGACTCCATCATCAATGTCAACATACCGGACCTGCCTTTTGCATCCTTGAAGGGATACCAGGTGACCAGACTTGGACACCGGCACAAATCCGAACCGGTGGTCAGGGATACCGACCCGAGAGGCCGCATCATCTATTGGGTGGGCCCTGCTGGATTGGAGCAGGATGCCGGACCGGGCACCGATTTCAATGCGGTGCGGGAGGGTTTCGTGTCGGTGACGCCGCTGCAGGTGGATTTGACCCGGCATGCAGCGCTTGAAAATCTCGGCAGATGGATCAGCGGGATAGAACGATGATCAATCCCCTGCATCGCGGCATCGGTATGACCTCGGAACGCACCCACAAACGTCTGATCAGGCGCTTGCGGGAGAAGGGTATTCAGGATCTCAACGTATTGAATGCCATGCGGGCAACACCCCGGCATATCTTCGTGGATGAAGCATTGGCGAGCCGGGCTTACGAGGATACGGCACTTCCCATAGGCCACGGGCAGACCATTTCACAACCCTACATCGTGGCCCGCATGACCGAACTCCTGATCGAGGCGGGACCGCTGGATACAGTGCTTGAAATCGGCACAGGTTCGGGCTATCAGACAGCGGTACTTTCCAGGCTGGTAAAGCGCATCTACAGCGTCGAGCGGATAGAGTCCCTGCAGCGGCTTGCGCGCAAACGGTTTCAGGAGCTGGGATTTCGAAATATTCGTCTGCGCCATTCGGATGGCGGCATGGGACTGCCCGAGTATGCACCGTTCGACGGTATTTTGGTTACCGCTGCGCCGGAGGGGATTCCCCGCACACTGGTCGAGCAGTTGAAGCCGGGTGGGCGTATGGTATTGCCGATCGGGCAGGAACAGGCACAGGTTCTGGTGCGGGTTACCCGCACCGCAGGAGGATATGAGAAGGAGTTGCTGGAAAGAGTGGCATTTGTTCCATTACTCCAGGGAACGCAGTAGCGTGGTTTTCGAATAGGATTGCGAGTTGTTTACCGAGAATATTGCAAACATCCAATTTAACGGCGGAGTGCACTGAATGCGACTGTTTTCATCGCTTTACGAGCGTGTGATGGTCTGGTCCCGGCATCGACATGCACCTCGCTACCTGATGGGACTCAGTTTTGCGGAGTCCTCCTTTTTTCCCATACCGCCGGATGTGATGCTGGCTCCAATGGCATTGGCCGCCCCCGCGCGCGCCTGGCATTTTGCGTCAATCACAACGATTGCTTCGGTCGTGGGTGGTCTGTTTGGGTATTCTATCGGCGTATTTGCATTCGAATTGGTGGAGCCGCTACTGCGTGATGCGGGATACTATGCCAACTATCTGCAGGCCAGGGAGTGGTTCTCCGAGTGGGGCTTCTGGGCGGTATTCCTGGCTGGTTTTTCACCCATTCCGTACAAAGTATTTACCATCACAGCGGGTGTTATATCGATGGCGCTGGTGCCATTCGTGCTGGCATCGCTGATTGGGCGTGGCGCGCGTTTCTTTCTGGTCGCCGCGCTTATGGCCTGGGGAGGCGAGAGAATGGAAAGCAATCTCAAACAGTATATTGAACGCATCGGCTGGGCAATGGTGATATTGATGATTGGGGTTATTATAGTAGCTAAATTTTAGTGCTTTGGCTTCGAGGTCGACAGGCTGGTTGAGATTCCTGACACTTGCCGCATCGGTATTGGCGGGTGCGCAGCTGAGTGGCTGCAGCGCTCCCACCCGGGCAAAAGTGGTATCCTTGGAAAAACCGGTGAGAAGCGCACAAACCGGAGCCCGGTCGTCCTATCACCGGGTAAAAAAGGGGGATACCCTGTACACAATCGCCTGGCTTTATGGTCTCGATTTTCAAGAGCTTGCAGGCTGGAACGGTATCAACCCCCCTTATACTATTTACCCGGGACAGACGCTGCGACTCTCCTACCCGGTTAAACGGGGAGCGCCAGCCAGGCATGGCGAGAAGCAAACGGTGCCTGCCAGCCGTCCCGCAACCACAGTAAAAAAGCCTCCGGCTTCGGTTGCCGCAAGGTCCGCGGGCACCAGGGCCACTCCCTCGGAGCAGGCCGTAGTCGCCAGAGAGTTTAACGAGCGTACAAGACTGGCATGGCAATGGCCCACCAGGGGGAAACTGGAGCAACGTTTTTCCAACGTTGATCCCAGCCGCAAAGGCATAAAGATAAGCGGCAACAGCGGCCAGAAGGTGGTCGCAGCGGAAAGTGGAAAGGTGGTCTATGCAGGGAGTGGTTTGATAGGGTATGGTCGACTTATCATAATCAAACACAACAAAAACTATCTAAGTGCTTATGGCCATAACAGAAAGCTGCTGGTGGAAGAGGGGGCGGTTGTGAAAAAAGGTGAAGTGGTGGCGGAAATGGGTAGAAATGGTGCGGGCAATCCAACGCTGCATTTTGAGATCAGGAGAAACGGGACGCCGGTAAACCCGTTGAAGCTTCTTCCCCGGCAGCGCTAAGGTTCGATTTTATGGCAGGTAAAACTCCTTCCGAAGGCGATGACGAAATGGAGCTGGAAGCAGAGCCCGAATCAGATTTGTTGCCGCCGGAAACGGATGATGACAGGATTGACGCGAAGCTCTCTTTTGAAGCCGGAGACTTTACCAGGGCACAGATAGATGCCACCCGGCTTTATCTGAGCGAAATCGGTGGTTCCAATCTGCTGTCTGCGGAGGAGGAGATTAAATTTTCGCGCCTGGCGCAGAAAGGTGATATGGCTTCCCGCCAGCGCATGATTGAAAGTAATCTGCGTCTGGTGGTTAAGATCGCCAGACGTTATATGAACCGGGGACTGGCACTGCTGGACCTGATCGAGGAGGGCAATCTCGGATTGATCAGAGCGGTCGAAAAGTTCGACCCGGAACGGGGATTTCGCTTCTCCACCTACGCCACCTGGTGGATTCGACAGACGATCGAACGAGCGATTATGAATCAGACCCGGACTATCCGCCTGCCGATTCACGTGGTAAAGGAGATAAACGTCTATCTCAGAGCGGCCAGGAACCTCGCCCAGACTCAGGATCACGAGCCGACCACCGAAGAGATCGCGGAATTGCTGGACAAGCCGATCGGCGAGGTGAAGCGCATGCTTGGCCTGAATGAACGCATTGCGTCGGTGGATACGCCCTTTGGCAAGGATGCGGATAAACCACTGCTGGATACCATCCCCGATCGTCAAACCCAGGATCCTACGGTGAGTATCCAGAACGAAGGGTTGAATGCCAATCTGGATGCCTGGCTCGGCAAACTCAACCAGAAACAGCGTGAAGTCGTAGAGCGCCGTTTTGGATTGCACGGCTATGAGAATTCGACGCTTGAAGAGGTCGCCAACGAACTCGGAGTGACCCGTGAGCGGGTGCGTCAGATCCAGATGGATGCGCTGAAGCGGCTACGCATCATCCTGGAAAAGGATGGGTTCTCAGTCGACACTATTTTCAAGTAGTCCAGTCGCTGCAACACTGACGCCGGCAGTAACCGCGCCTCCTGACCTGATATTTGTCGTATAATTCCCGCTAGGCCAGAATAAAAACGTTTGCGCAATGGACAAACCGCGTTTTTCAACACATCGCTCACAATGTGATCCGCAGACCATACTGGATGCATCGACAGAGGTGGATTGCGAGGATTGCGGACTGGATCCAATCTGCATGGTGCTCGATTATGCGGAGGAGGCAAGCGGGGTACCGGAGGGCGTTTTGCTGCGACGGCGTCCGGTGGAGCGGGGAGAGATAATTTTTCGTCAGGATGACCCTTTTCGTTCTCTTTTCGCGGTCAAGTCAGGCTCGTTTAAAACCTCCATGGAAAATGGCGGGCAGTCGAAACGGGTAATCGGATTCCAGTTTCCGGGTGAACTGATCGGCGTCGAAGCGATGTCTCGGGGCAAATACCCATGCACCGCGAGGGCGTTGCAAAATGGCAGTGTCTGTGAGCTGCACATCGCCCGTTTGCCGGAATCGGGCAGACCCCTGGAAGCGCTGCAGGCAGCCGTCATCGAACTGCTGGGGAAAGAGGTGGCGTTTAATCACCAGCTGGTTTCCTCGCTGGTGCATCAATCCGCGGAACAGCGAATCTGCGGTTTTATACTGAGCCTGTCCAGCCGGTTGGCGCATCGCCGGCTGCCGAGCCTGGAGTTTACATTCACCATGTCGCGCACAGATATCGGCAACTATCTCGGATTGGCGAGCGAAACGGTAAGCCGGGTTTTGACCCGTATGGGCAGATCCGGCGCCATTCATCTGCAACGCAAACGCATTCGGATCCTGGATCGAAATGCGCTGGAGCAGTGCGCTGACGGCTAATTCGTGGAATTGTGCCCGGCACCCTCAATTTGTATAAAACAAAATAAGAGTATTAGTTTCTTTTGATCTAAATCAACAATTTGGAAAATCTGAATAAATATCTTAGATAACAATAACATATCAATTTATTTTGGGGCCGGAACGGGCCTCGGACGTCAGAAGATATGTTGACATTTGTCAGATTTTGAGGTGTTATACCGCGCACTCAAAGCCCCATATTTTGGGGTTTTGACGCGGGGATTACCTTACATTTTGTATTGTATTTTTTCTTTGAATTTTTCTCTTGGGGGGGTTCATGGACGCCACAACTGAGCAAAAGTACGACTATGGCGTCGTACGCTGGTTCACGGTCATGGCAGCCGTCTACCTGATGGTAGGCGCCCTAGTCGGGGTTTATATAGCCTCGGAGCTGGCTTGGCCGTTTCTGAACTTTGATCTTGAATACATCACTTTCGGGCGTCTTCGTCCGCTGCATACGAACGCGGTGATTTTCGCCTACGGTGGATCTGCTCTGATGGCAACCGCGTTCTATAGCGTACAGCGCACCTGTGCCACCAGGCTCTGGAGCAACAAACTGGCCTGGTTCACGTTTATCGGCTGGAATCTGATCA
Source organism: Gammaproteobacteria bacterium (assembly GCA_020445405.1). GTDB lineage: Bacteria > Pseudomonadota > Gammaproteobacteria > Chromatiales > Chromatiaceae > HKST-UBA178. The sequence continues at coordinate 25,018 of JAGRGQ010000008.1, forward strand.
TCGTGTCGGCGGTCATCTCTTTCCCGTTGGGTCTTACCCAGGGCAAGGAGTACGCCGAGCTTGAATGGCCGATCGATGTGATGATTGCGGTGGTTTGGCTCTCCTTCATGTTTAACTTCATCATGACCCTGGCCAATCGCAAGACGTCGCATATCTACGTCTCCAACTGGTTCTTCCTGGGCATGATGGTGATGATCACCTATCTGCATGTCGTCAACAGCCTGGCTGTCCCGGTCGGTCTGTTCAAATCCTACTCCATTTTTTCGGGCGTGCAGGATGCCATGATCCAGTGGTGGTGGGGACATAATGCGGTGGGATTCTACCTGACGGCCGGTTTCCTTGGGATCATGTACTATTTCGTTCCCAAGCAGGCGAACCGCCCCGTCTACTCCTACCGTTTGTCGGTGATTCACTTCTGGGCGCTGATGTTCGGCTATGTCTGGCTGGGTGCGCATCACCTCCAGTATACGGCGCTGCCCGACTGGACCGGCTCCCTGGGTGCGGCGGTCTCCCTGGCCATGATCATTCCCTCCTGGGGAGGCGCCGTGAATGGCATGATGACCCTCTCCGGTGCCTGGGACAAACTGCGCACCGACTATGTACTGCGCTTCCTCATCATGTCCCTCGCCTTCTACGCCATGTCCACATTCGAAGGTCCGGTCATGTCGATCAAGACGGTCAACGCCCTGTCGCACTATACCGACTGGACCGTTGGTCACGTCCATTCCGGTGCGCTTGGCTGGGTGGCCATGGTTGGAATCGGCGCCATCTATCACATGATGACCAAGGTGTTCCACGTTCAACTCTGGTCGACCAAGCTGGTCAATGCGCATTTCTGGACCGCCACCATCGGAACCGTAGTCTATATCGTGGCCATGTGGGTCTCCGGCATCATGCAGGGTCTGATGTGGAGAGCCTACGACGAGTACGGCACGCTGGCGTATACCTTTGCCGAGTCGGTGGAATCGATGCATCCCTACTACGCCATGCGAGCGGTCGGCGGCATGATCTTCCTGCTGGGTACGGTGTTGATGGTGGTCAATATTCTGATGACCGTTGCCAAGGCTTCGGCTGCCGGCAGCGTGCAGGCTGCACGTACTGCACCTGCCACTGCTTAAGAGGAGTAACTAAAAATGGCAATGCAAGAGAGCATGGAAAGAAATGTCTGGGGACTGTTGATCGTATTGGCGATCGCGCTCTCCGTAGGCGGCCTTGTTGAAATCGTTCCGCTGTTCTATCTGAAGAGCACCATGGAGCACAACAAAGCACCTGAGCTGGTATGGCAGCGGCAGGCGGGTCAGACCCTGGCTGATCACAAGCCGGGTGACGGCATGCGTCCCTACAAAGCGCTGGAACTGGCCGGCCGCGACGTCTACATCCGCGAAGGGTGCTATTTGTGCCACTCGCAGATGGTGCGTCCTTTCCGCGATGAGAAAGAGCGCTACGGCCACTACTCGCTGGCATCCGAGTCGATGTACGACCACCCCTTCCAGTGGGGCTCCAAACGGACCGGTCCGGACGTGGCGCGGGTCGGCGGTAAATACTCGGATGACTGGCACCGCAGGCATCTGCGGGCTCCGCGGTCTGTAGTGCCGGAGTCGGTCATGCCGAACTATCCCTGGCTGAAAGATAACCTGGCCAATACCTCGATAGGCGATCACATGAAGGGCCTGCAGTTGGTCGGTGTTCCCTATACCGATGCGGATATCGCTGCGGCGGCCGAGGAGGTCGAGGGCAAGACCGAGGAGGATGCCGTGGTGGCGTATCTCCAGGTGTTGGGCACGATGGCCAAACTGGACGAAGAGAAGGTGTATCGTGAGTAGCCTGCAGGAGTATTTTCATACCGATTGGCAGGCGATGACCACCACCGACTGGGTGGGAACCATCCTGACGGTGGTCGTCTTTCTGCTCATGGTAGGGCTTTATTTCTACGTCCTGCGTCCAAAAAACCGGGAAAAGTTCGAATCGAACAGATTCATTCCGGTGGATGACGAACAAATTAGAAGCGGAGAAAACAATGGCGGATAAAAATCCATTTCCGGGTGAAAACAATACCGGACACATCTGGGACGACAATCTGCGGGAACTGTCAAACCCGCCGCCACGCTGGTGGACGATAGCGCTCTGGGCGTCTCTCATCTGGGTGATCGTGTACGGCATCATCTATCCAATGTGGCCGGCTCCGCCCGGCAGCCAGGGATTCACCAAAGGTGTGACCGGCTGGACTCAGATGAATGAGTACAACACTGGCGTTGCTGAAGTGGAAGCGGTCCGCGCTGAGTTTGAGACGAAACTTGCCGGTATGTCGGCTGCGGATATTCTGAAAGATGAAGGCCTCTCAGCCTATACCGTGGCTTCCGCCAAGGTGCTGTTCGGCGACAACTGCGCAGCCTGCCACGGTAGAAGCGGTCAGGGTGGCCCGGGTTTCCCGGTGCTTGTCGACGACGACTGGCTGTATGGCGGCACGATCGAGACTATCGAGCAGACCATCACCGGTGGCCGCAAGGGTGTCATGACGGCGCACGGCAAGATACTCAAGCCGGAAGAGGTGGATGAGCTGGCCAATGCAATCATTGAAGGCAAACCCGAATCCTCGCCGCTGTTTCTGCAGAAGGGCTGTATCGCCTGCCACGGAATGGATGGCAAGGGTATGGCCATGCTGGGATCGGCTAACCTGACTGACAGCATCTACCGGTTCGTTCCGCAGGGCGATCAGAGCCAGTTGGACAGCGTTAAATACACCATTATGCACGGGGTGAATGACGTAACCGATCCCATGACCAGGGAGGCTGTCATGCCGGCATTCGGTGAACGCCTTTCCAAAGGCGACATCAAGAAGCTGGCGGTCTACGTATACAAATTCGGCGGAGGTCAGTAGTTCCGCGGTTTGAGGTGAAAGCATGTGATAAGGCGTCTGCCGCCGGCCGGCGGGCAGACGCCATGCAAGACACAGGAGAACGATTATGAATATGGGTGATCCCGTTGTTTGGGGTTCCTTTGGTGCCGTTGCAATTTGCCTGGTCATCGTCATCTTCCTGGCGATCAAGGTTAAATCACTGATAGCGAAGGATGCTGAATCGCATAAAAAATGAACAGGGCACAGTTCTGTTCAGGTAGTGAAAGAGGGGGAGTGATTTCCCCTCTTTTTTTATGACTTTTGTCAGCCTGGAAATTGATAATTCTCATTGTTTCTCATTGCCCTTAAAGTAGACTGAACCGCCGATTCCCAACACCTTCGGGACGGCCTGGATATTGAACCAATTGATTTTCCAGTCGTCATATATTAATCGGTCCGCAGAGGAGAAATCCGTTGAGTGACAATCAGCAATCGCAACGGGATGCAGCCGTCGACGCACTCTACGCAGAGGCCGGTCACTGGCATATCAATACCGGTGATGAGACCATTCATGCCAAGCGGGTAGGCGGCAAATGGCGCAGGCTCAAGTGGCTGTCGGATTCCCTCTGGCTGGTTTTCTTTCTCGGTCCCTATCTGCGCTGGGGGGATCGTCAGGCGGTCCTGTTCGATATTCCGAATCGCCAGTTTCACCTGTTTGGCGTGACGATACTCCCGCAGGACTTCTGGATGCTTTCGCTGTTGTTGCTGTTTTTTGCGATTCTGCTGGCTGTGGTTACAGCGATTGCCGGTCGCGTGTGGTGTGGTTTTTTCTGCTTTCAGACGGTGTGGACCGATGTCTACACCTGGATAGAGGAAAAACTGGAGGGTGCTCCAGCCAAACGGCGGAAGCTGGACCAGGCGCCCCTCGGCTGGGAGAAGATACGCAAGAAGGGTATCAAACATCTGCTCTGGCTGATTATTGCGTTTCTGACCGGTATCGCTTTCATCACCTGGTTCGTTGACGCCCGGCAGTTCTGGCTGGACCTGGCCAACTTCAACCTCGGGACCACCGCACTCATCACCATGGCGCTTTTCACCGCAGGCACCTATGTGCTGGCCGGATTTCTGCGCGAGCAGGCCTGCTTCTGGCTCTGTCCCTATGCACGCATCCAGGGTGTGATGGTGGACAACACTTCAGCGGTTCCCACTTACGATTTTCACCGGGGAGAGCCGCGCGGGCGTGTCAAGAAGGGAGAGACCGAGGAGAACCGGACAACCGGCGATTGCGTGGACTGCAATCAATGCGTGGCGGTCTGCCCGACCGGGGTGGATATTCGCCATGGTCAGCAGGAGGGCTGCATCATGTGCGCACTCTGTATTGACGCGTGCGATATCGTCATGGAGAAGGTTGGCCGCCCTGCCGGCCTGATCCGCTACGAATCTCTGGATTCGCTGAACGGTAAAGAGAATCGTCCCATGCTGAAGCGACCGAGGATCTGGGTCTATACCGCCGTGCTGGCGCTCTCATTGGTAGGCATCGCTTACGGTATCTCCACGCTGGATGCGATTGAGATCAAAGTCATACACGACCGTCAACCGCTGTTTGTGATGCAGAGCGATGGTTCCATACAGAACAAATACACGGTCAAGATTCTCAACAAGATGAACGAAGACATGGACGTTAAAATCAGCGTAACCGGGCTGGAGGGACTGCAGCTGGCCGGTGCCGAAAAGCCGATTACATCGCATCATGGCAAAGTGACGCCGAGGGTCGTTTTCGTCAGGGCGCCGCGTAAAAGTATCGGCGGCGGATCAGTGCCTGTTCTATTCCGGGCCGAAGGGGTGGATAAGAGCGGGCAGCCATTTGTGAGCGAGCGGCAGAGCGTTTTCATGGGACCCGATCAGTAAATGCGGAGCGGAGGGCCGGCACCAGCCAGGTCGCATCCCAATTTACAGAGAGCCGTATGAAAGATAAACAATCAGCATGGAGAAGCCCCTGGGTAATAGCATGGGTCGGTATACTGGTGGCTTTTATTCTGGTCAGCGGTTTTCGGATCTATCTTGCGATTCAGACCAATCCGGGACTGGTTGACAAAGACTACTATGAGCGGGGCCAGGATTACGAACAGAACCGCCTCAAGAAAATGGCGCGCGATCCCGGCTGGAAAATGAAACTCGACCCACCGAAAGTTGTGGATATAGGAAAACCCGCCCGCTACAGATTCCGCGTCACGGACAAAGCCGGGATACCGGTCACTCCCGATGCGGTGACTTTTTATGCCTACCGGCCGTCTGATGCAAAAATGGATTTCTCCGTGCCGATGCAGGAAGTCGGCCAAGGGGAGTATGAGGCTGAGGTGACATTTCCGTTACTCGGACTCTGGGATATTCTGGTCAGCGTCAAAAACGGCACGGATGAGTACAATCATCCCCACTGGGTCAGTGCCGGCGTCAATTAGTGGGCAGTGTAGCGCACCAGGCGGCCGACGCAGGGCAGCACTGTTTTCACTGTACGCTACCGATTTCCGCGACCGAAAAGGTAGATGCGGAAATAGACGGGCGGGTGCAATCGTTCTGCTGCAATGGCTGCCGCGCAGTCTGCGAGGCGATCTACAACGCCGGCCTGGAAGGATTTTATCGGCGCACGCCGGAGGGAACGCCGCTGGGACCGCCACCGGAGCTGCCGCAGGAGTTGGGATTTTACGATCTGGATGAGGTGCAGGAGGAGTTCGTCGATGATCTGGGCGAGGTCCGGGATATCAACCTGCTGGTGGATGGGATTCATTGCGCCGCCTGTGTCTGGTTGATCGAGAACAGTCTGCACGCCATGCCGGGGGTTACCCAGGCCCGGGTCAATCTCTCCGGCCGCAAACTCCATATCACCTGGGACAACAGCCGCCGAAAACTCTCCTCAATCATCGGCAGGCTGGGGCAGATCGGCTACTCAGCCGTTCCCTACGATCCCGACACCGCAGAAGGCCGGATCAACAGGCAGAACCGCAACCTGCTCTATCGCATGGCGTTTGCGGGATTCACGATGATGAACCTGTTGTGGATCTCGATCGCGCTCTATTCCGGCGCCGATAAGGGTGAGTTTCGCACGCTCTTTCACTGGGTCGGATTCGCGCTGGCAACGCCCACACTGCTCTATTCCGGCTACCCTTTCTATAAAGGCGCCTGGAGCGGACTGCGCAACCTGCATCTCGGTATGGATCTTCCCATTGCCATCGGTGCCAGCGTCACCTATCTCTATTCCATCTACGTTATGCTGAGCGGTTCGCCGGCGGGTGAGGTCTACTACGATACCGTGGTCAACTTCCTCTTCGTCATTCTGGTGGGACGCTACCTGGAGGCACTCTCCAAGACACAGGCGGTTGCATCCACCCAGCGTCTGCTCGATCTGCAACCGCGGGTGGTGACATTGCTCCGGCAGGGCGCCGAGAAGATCGTTCCCATCCGTTCGGTAAAACCGGGCGACACCATTCTGGTGAAGCCGGGTGAACGCATTCCGGTGGATGGTCTGATCCGTGAAGGGAACAGTTCCGTGGACGAAGCGATACTGACCGGAGAATCCGGCGGGGTCGGAAAAAATATCGGCGATCCTGTATCCGCCGGTACCATCAACGGTACCGGTGCGCTGGTCATAACGGTGGAAGGGGTGCTGAAGAACACGGCGCTGGGGCGCATTATCCGGCTGGTGGAGGAGGCGCAGGCCAGCAAGGCGCCGATTCAATGCATGGCCGACCGCGTCGTGCCCTGGTTCGTCGCCGTGACCATTGGCCTGGCCACGGTAACGTTCATCTGGTGGCTGGAACGCGATCTGGAGACTGCGTTGATGGCGGCCACCGCGGTATTGATCATCACCTGTCCCTGTGCGTTCGGGCTGGCGACGCCCATGGCTATCGCAGTCGCCTCCGGCCTGGGAGCGAGGCATGGCATACTGGTCAGGAATGGCGAGGTGCTGGAAGCACTCTCCGCTATCAACCATTTTGTGTTCGACAAAACCGGCACCCTGACCGAGGGGCGGATGCGGGTTACGTCGGTACTGACCGGGAGCGAGAACTGGTCTGTGGGGGATGCGGCGATGGGGGCGGAGACGCGCGACGTTCTCCAGCAACTTGCGGCTCTGGAGCGCTACTCGGAGCACCCGATCGCCGCCGCGGTGATTGCCAGTGTCGAAGATGCCGGACTATCGATTCCGGCGTCTGCGGTGGAGGAGTTTGAATATCGGCCCGGATTCGGGATTGGCGCGCTGCTGCAGGGTCGGCGCGTGGTGGCCGGCACCGCCGCCTGGATGGTTGATCGGGGAGTCTCGCTCAATCCCCACTTTGACAGCGAATCGGCACGCCTGGAGGCGCTTGGCATTGGCTGTCTCAGATTCGCCGTGGATGGCGAAGAGCGGGCAGTGATCGCATTGGAGGACCGAGTCCGTGAAGATGCGCCGGCGCTGATCGACGCGCTGAAGCGGGACGGGATGGATGTGACCCTGTTGAGTGGTGACCGCAGGACCGCTGCGGAGATGATTGCGCGTCGACTGGGCGGGATGCAGGTAATCGCCGAGGTGCTGCCGGAGCAGAAAGACCAGGTTATCGGCGGTCTCCAGGCTGACAACCAGCGGGTTGCCATGGTGGGTGATGGTGTCAACGATGCCCCGGCGCTGGTGCGCGCGGATGTTGGCATCGCGCTTGGCTCGGGTACGGATGTTTCGATCGCCAGCGCGGATATCATTCTGATCAGCAGCGAACTTGAAAAGGTGCGTCTGGCCGCTGCGCTTTCCCGCCGGACGCTGCGTACCATAAGGCAGAATATCGGCATCTCAATCACCTATAATCTGATTATGGTGCCGTTGGCGATGATGGCACTGATTACGCCGTTGGTCGCGGCGGTGTCGATGCCGATCAGTTCGCTGCTGGTCATAGCCAACGCGGCCAGGATCCGGACGCTGTTCAAAACCGCAATATAGCGCCCGTTCAAAAAACATCGACCGTCTTTTCGGCATTCATCGCGATGGCGGGTTAAAATGGCAGGCGTCCCTGAACAGAGCATGCATAACAGCGAGCATGGGTAACAGAGCGAGCGACGGAAGATGGATGTAATATACGGGTTGATTCCCGGCATGATTATTCTCGGCCTGGTCGGCGTGGGTGTTTTTTTCTGGGCTGCCAGAAGCGGCCAGTTCGACGACCTGGAGGGAGAGGCAAGCCGTATATTGATGGACGAAGACCTGTCGCCCCGGAAATCCGCTCAGCAGGACGGGAAAGAGGAGGCCGAAAGCGGGGAGAAGGAGACCTGATCACATCCGAAACCCGGTTGTTGCCGTTTGCCTTGAGACAGCCCGGGCGTTGACGGCGCGCCTCTGAAAACTAACACCTGACCGCTGGCCTGTTTCAGTTTATCCTCTCCCCATGTTTTCAGCGCTCCAGAATGTCAGTGAGTTTCTCCAGCTGTTGCAGCAGCGCGAGCGTGTTTTTATTACACCGGACGCTGATTCCGACGAGAAACTGCCCACGCTGATTTTAGCCAATGCGCTGCTGCGCAACGCGATCCAGCGGAAACGGCAATGGCCGCTGCCGCTCCAGTTGGCGGTGATAGGCCCGACCCAGTCCGGCAAGAGCAGCGTAGTGAACCTGCTGCTGGGGAGGAGGATGGCGGCAGCAAGCCCGCTGGCCGGGCATACCAGATATGCGCACGGGTTCGTGAGCACGGAGATCGGGTCGGACGCGGACGGCTGTCTCAAGTCGCTGCTGCCGGGATGGCAGCAGGTGGCGCCGGACAGTCCGGGTGAAGGCGACCTGTTCTCGCTCACCCGCTGCAAACTGGAAGAGTCCTTTGTCAAACAGCCATCCATCGTCTGGGATACGCCGGACTTCGATTCGGTCGGTTCCCGCAGCTACCGTAATACGGTGCCCGAGATCTGCGCCATGGCGGACGCCCTGCTGCTGGTGGTCAGCAGGGAGAAGTATGCCGATCGCTCGGTCTGGCGCATGCTGCGCCTGATCGCGCCGCTTGAAATCCCGCTGATGATTTGCCTGAATAAAACCGAGCGTACGGATGAAGCGGCTTTGCGCGCCTCTCTGCAGAAGCGCCTGCAAGCCGAATCCATCGCTCCCGCCGGCATTCTCTCCCTGCCTTATACTGAACGGGCTGACGAGGCACTGGCGAGTACCGCTGCAGCGCAAAAGCTACGGACATCTCTGGCCGATTTCCTGAACTCGCCGGATGACGCTGGCTCTTCCGCACCGCTGATTGAATATCTCAACCGGTACTGGTCCCAATGGACAGCGCCGCTCCGGAGCGAACTTGCGGCATCCGGTTATTGGCGGCGCGCGGTCGAGGCAGGTATCGAGGAGGCGATTGACACTTACCGGCGTGAGTGCCTTGACAATCCGCATTACTCCTACGCGCTGCAGCGCGCCGTTATCCGGTTGCTGGAACTGCTCGAGATCCCCGGCATCGCGGCCGCAATCACCAAAGTCAGGTCGGTGTTGACCTGGCCGGCGCGACGGCTTCAAGCGATGTTCAGGGAGCGTCTCCCGGGTAAAAATGCAGCAGGGCTGGACCAGGAGACGGGCGTGCTGAAAGAGGCGGTATCGCATCTGCTCATCGAATTGCAACGGGAAGCCAGCGAGCGGCTGACCGACGGGGGGGATGCGACCAGTGGCTGGTGGCGGGAGCTTCTGGCGCTGCTGAATCAGCAGAGTACGGCCATCAGGAGCGAGGCACATGCGGCCGTTGTGAACTACCAGTCGGGCTTTGAGACCGAAATCGAGGAGGCCAGCCAGCGTCTCTACCGACACCTGCAGCAGCATCCCGCAACGCTGAATGGACTGCGCGCGGCCAGGGTAACCACCGATACCGCGGCGATTGTTCTGGCCGTAAAGACGGGGGGTGTGGGAATCAATGATTTGATACTGACACCGGCCATGCTCTCATTTACTTCGCTGCTTGCAGAAGGCGCCGTGGGAGGGTATATGAAACAGATCGAAGCAGAGCTGAAAGCGCGGCAACTGGAATTGCTGCGCCACCGCCTGTTTCAGGATGTATTGACAGAGCGGCTGTTGCATCTCCCGCAATCTATTCCCGAAAACCGCTGTTACGCCATCCCATCAGAGCTGATCGAACAGGCCGAGCGGTCGCTCGAAGTGCTGGCCGGGCCCTAAGTGAACGAACTATTCAAACAACAGCATCAGAAACTGGCGCACTGGTCTGAATCGGCCTCTGCCGAGGGCTGGATCTCCACCCAAGCTTTGGACAGGCTCATGGAGATAGAGCAGCAGCAGGCTGAAGCGCTATTTTCCAGCAAAGGCCAGCGGCCCCTGATCGTTGCGTTTTTCGGCGGCACCGGTGTCGGGAAAAGCAGCCTGTTGAATCGGCTTGCCGGGGAAAACATCGCCCGCACCGGCGTGGAACGTCCCACCTCCCACGAGGTGACACTCTATCTCCATCGCGATTACCGCCTGGGAGAGTTTCCCCCCGACCTGCCGCTGGAGGAGACCAGGATCGCTTACCATACAGACGACCGGAGGCGTCTGATAGCCTGGCTCGATATGCCCGATTTCGACAGTGTTGAAGAGCATCACAGAGAGATCGTTCAGGCTTGGCTGCCTTATGTTGACTGGTTGATCTACGTCGTCAGCCCCGGGCGCTACCAGGACGATATCGGCTGGCGTTTCGTTCAGCAGCGTGGCGGCAAACACTCCTGGTTGTTCGTCATGAATCAGTGGGATCAGGGGCACTCCGAGCAACTGGAGCACTTTCGCCTGCGTCTGCGGCAGGAGGGCTTCAGCGATCCGGTCATTTTGCGTACAAGCTGCGTTGATCCGGAGCGCAGCGAGGACGACTTCGGCCGGTTGGAGAGAACCATTAATGACGCGATAGAAACCTATGGACTGGAGCTGCTGCAACAGCTTGGCGTGCAGTCCAGACTGGAGGAGCTGAAAAGGGCTGGAGAATCATTTATTGACAAGCTCGAAGGCTACCCACTGGAGGAACTGGAGACGGACTGGAGCGAGAAGCTCTCGCAGAGCCTGGAGGAGGTGGAACTTGACCTGCTGGCCAACAGCCATCTTCTCGCCGGGAGATTTCGTGAGGAGAGTGGGCTGCCATGGCGTGCGTCAAAAAAAGCGGCCGGAGATCTGGGTGGGGTACAGCCGTCGACGCTGCTGGCGGAGATCTGGAGCCGTCGTGTAGAGACTCAACTGAAAGATCTTGCCAGTGAACTGGAAAATCTGCTGCAGCAGCGAAACATACCGTCTGTGCCGTTCAAACCCTGGCTGCAGCGGCTGCGTGACGATGCCAAAAGCGAATTCCTGAACGGTGCCGAAAGAGCATGCGCCAATGCGCTGCTGCAACCCGGTAGCGCTGTGCGTCGAGGCATTTACCGCATCGCCGGCTGGTTGAGCTGGGCGCTTCCGACGGCTGCTTCCGGCTGGGCTGTATACCATCTGGTGATCCGTTTTTACCAGGGTACGCGCGGAGAGGGCCAGTTCCTGGGGCTTGACTACGCAATCCATTCAACGCTGCTGATTCTGCTCGCCTGGCTGCTTCCATGGCTGCTGCAGCGCAGGCTCACCCCCTCCCTTTCCGCAACGATAGTCGCGGCGTTGACCTCCGGCACGGCTGCGGGACTGGCCCGCATTCAACAGCAGGGCGTGGCCGCGCTGGCTGCGGCAGTGGATTCAAGGGATCGCTGCGTCGCGGCTGTTATCGGGATACGCGACGGGTTGAGCGCAAGCATGGAGGAGTTGCCGATGAAATTGCCATGGAGCAGATAACGCGTCGTCGGCAAAATGTCCCGAATGCCGTACCGGAAGACCAGACCTGTTTTTATGCCTGCTGCATCGGGCGCCTGCTGGCATACAGCCGGAACAGCGCAAGCTGCTGGCGCGGACTCTTTTCCATTTGGTGCAGGCACCGGACAGTAACCGCTTGCGCACCCCGGTGCCGCTGCTACCTGCAGATGTTTTCAACCACGTCCGAACCAAGCACCCGGGTCAGTTTTTTCAGTTCAGCGCAGGTCAGGGGATTGCCATCGATTTCGAGAAACTCCAGCTCCCCGAGATCCTCGAGTGGTTTGACCGAGGCAATACTGTTACCCGAGAGATTCAGCGCTCTGATGCTGATTACGGATTCAAGCGGAGTGATGTCGGACAACCGGTTGTTCGACAGATCGAGTTCCTCCAGTTGGGAAAGATTCCGCAGTGGCTGCAGATCGCTGATATTGTTGTCGGCGGCCTCGATATTGGTCAGCCCCGGATGATACTGCAACGGCGACAGATCTTTGATCTGATTGGCCGATATATCCACATCCAGCAAACCGGAGATAGCGCCCAGCGGTTCAATCGAATCGATGCTGTTGTGGCTGATATTCAGCGAACGCAGCTCGGTGAGCTGTGCAATGCTGTCGAGCTTCTTGATGCGGTTATGACTGACAGACAGATGCTTCAGGTGCATCAGTACGGCCAGCGAGGAGATATCCTCTATCTCGTTATGGTGCAGATTCAGCCGCTGCAGCGTTACCCGGTGATCACCGATTGGCAACAGCTTTATGCGGTTGTAACCGAGGTCGAGTGTGTCCAGCCGGGGCAGGCGGTCGAGCAGGGTGATATCGCTTATGGCATTGTGCGCCAAATCCAGATTGCGCAGATTGACCAGGTTCTCGATCCCTGAAATATCCTCTATTTTCGCGCCTTCGGGATTGGGGCAGTGCAATTCGGCAACCTCCCCGGCAGTCTGCCAGTGGTGCAGTTTCGTTTCCCGCAGTACGCACGCACGAAGCACCGGATCCGCGAACTGAAGACGCGTTATTTCAGTCGAGACAGGGACATGGCCATTGTCACCGCAACCAGCTGCCAGAAGCAGTCCAAAAGCGAGCGCGAACAACGCGAAAAGAGATACTGGACGATAGTTTGAGGTCATGATTTATCTGAATCCGTTGGGCACGCTTGTCCGTCGAGTGGGAGGGTGCGACTGTGTTGACTGGAGCGTAAAAATGGATCTACCCGCTCATTTTCCCACAAATGAATAGTCCCGTCAGAAAAATAGGCTGGACCAACCGGATAATTTAATCCCTTGAATCATGGAAAAATATACATGAGTGACATCTGTTTTCGGGGTGAGTTCTCAACCCGGAAACTCTCACGGGGAGTGAATTGGTCTAACGGGAGTGGCCGGATCCTGAAATATACCGCGGGAGGTCACTCCCTCCAGAACTCCGGCGTCAGAAGCACCAGCACGGTAAATACCTCAAGACGGCCAAGCAGCATGGCGAACGCGGCAATCAATTTCCCGGAATTGCTCACTGTGGCGAAACTGTTGGCCACTTCTCCCAGCCCCGGGCCCAGGTTGTTCATCGAGGTGGCTATGGCGGAAAAGGCTGAGACCTGATCCAGGCCGGTCGACATGATCAGCAGCATCAGGATGACGAACGAAACGACGTAAATGGCGAAGAATCCCCAGACGCCCTGCGTTGTCTGAACCGGTATCACCCGGTCACCGACCCGGATCGGCAGCAGCGCTCTGGGGTGGATCAACTGGCGGACCTCGCGGAATCCCTGCTGGGTCAGCAGAATCACCCGAATCACTTTCATTCCGCCGGCGGTGGAGCCGCCGCAGCCTCCGATAAAACTGATGAAGATCAACAATACCGGCAGAAAACTTGGCCAGTGGGAAAAATCGACGGTGCCGAAGCCGGTACTGGTGATCACCGAGACCACCTCAAACAGCCCATTGTGCAGGCTCGACGTGTAGCCGGCGTACTCCCCGGTGTCTTTGAGTATCACGGCCACGATCAACACCGCCGACAGGATCACCAGCAGGAAAATCCTGACTTCGATATTTTGAAAATAATAGAGTGGGTTGCGCTTCCGCCACACGATGAAATGGACGCTGAAATTGATGGCTCCGAGAATCATGAACAATACCGCGATCGATTCGATGGTCGCGCTTTGAAAGTAGCCCAGGCTGGCATCGTGGGTGGAGAAGCCGCCGGTAGAGACCGTGGAGAAACTGTGGACGATGGCATCGAAAGGCGTCATTCCAGCGGCCCAGTAGGCCAATGCATTAGCCAGGGTCATGCCGACATAGAACACCCACAGATAGCGCGCGGTGTGGCTCAGTCTGGGAGTCAACTTCTCATCTTTGAAGGGCCCGGGTGCCTCGGCTCGGTAGAGCTGCATGCCGCCGATGCCGAGCATTGGCAGCACCGCGATGGCCAGTACGATCATGCCCATGCCGCCCAGCCACTGGAGCAGCTGACGATAGAAGAGAAACGATTTCGGCAGATCATCCAGTCCGCTGATAACGGTTGCGCCGGTGGTGGTGAAGGCGGAGACGGCCTCAAACAGTGCGTCCACTATGCCCAGGTGGGCGCTGAGCATGAACGGCAGCGAGGCGATCGCACTGAGGCCGAACCAGAAGATGACGACGATCAGAAACCCGTCCCGGTTGTTGAGTTCATGCACCGCTCCCTGGCCCAGCAGGACAAACAGCTGGCCAATGATGGCAGATACGCCGATGGCGATCAGGAAATGCTCCACTTCCTGTTCACCGTAGATCAACGCCACCAGGATCGGCAGGAAGAGGATCAGACTGAAGCCGAAAGAGAAGAAGCCGATGATACGGGCAATGGACTTGGTATGCATATGGCCCCGGATTATCCTCTAAAGCAGCCGAAGAATGAATGTAAAATGTGTGTTGAGACAGGTTCTGATCGGGTGGGGTATTGGGCAAGGTCCCGGGCCGCAAATTTCGCACGCCGCCGTAGAGTGCGGATGGTTAGCGTGATTGTAATCCGGTCGGTATGCAACTCTTTGTACGCAATATGAATTGTTGTGTCCGGGATTGGCGATGGGCGGGATTTCAGTCTCTCTTGCGAACAGGCGTGAGGTGTGGATTCATTGTGCAGCTCGCTTAGCACATCAACCGTTCCGGAAGATCGGCATGGCAGAGGGTGACAGCGCCGGGATTTGCTCGGGATATTTTTTTTCGGCGCGACTGGAGACGGTCCCCCCGATTGATCGCTGCGCACAAATTATCCGTTCCGCGTCGATCAAAATCTGCCGGCAACGACTCCTGGGATTTTGCCGGAGATGAAACTTTACACCAGAGCAGGTATCGCCCCTCCTGAACCAGACGAGACCGTATTCAGGATATCGCGATGGGGTCCGGTGCTGTCCTGTTTGATTATCCTGCTGGGCTTGGTTGCCGGAATCGCTCTGTTTATCCACTCCTATCGCTCCGGAATCACCTGGGGAACAGTCCTGTCTGCGCTTTACACACTGATTGTCTGGAGTCTCTGCCGTGTGCTTTCGCACGTCGTGGTGGCGGCATTTTCTTCCGCCGGCTGGCTGATGCGGCTCGGTCCCGACGGAATCCTGCTGAAATTCCGGTCCTATCTGCACGCAGATTCACCGGAACAGGATCCTGTTGCACTGCGACTCCGCTGGGCGGATATCAGTGAGGCGTATCTGCAGCGGGAGTGCTACACGACCACCGATAGCGACGGGAAACGCCAGCTGCGGCGCTGGTTTCTCGTTCTCAAACTGAATCCCCGCTATGTAGATACAGCCAAAGTCAAATCGCTGCTGGCGTTCGAGAACCAGCGCAGACCGGCACATTTCAGGGTCGATGATCTGAAGCATGAGCTCTTCATTGCGCGCAAGAAAAAGGCTCCCGGAGCGGAGATCGAAAATATTAAAAAGGCGATCGTTCTCGAAAAGAGCCGCCACCCGGGCAGGAGCAGAAAAATGTATTTTCGGGATCGTCCGGTCGTTTTCGTCGATCCGGACCAATTGAGAATGGAATGGACCCATATCACGCCGGGAAAGCGCAGGCTGCGGCAGCTGCTCGAGTTGCGCACCCGGGTCGCTGGTGATCATCAGCAGCAATTCGATATGGAGAAACCCATGACGGAGAAAGAGTTCAACTCGCTGTTGACCACCCTGCTCAGCCGCGATGAATCCATGGAGGCGGTCAGGCTGGTAAAGCTGCAACTGGGCCTGGATACGACCGGAGCCAGGTTGTTTATCGAAAAGTTACGGCGATGAGAAAAAGACTTGCGGATTCTCCGGCCTCTGCCAGTGGCGAGACGGATGGTTCATGGGATGTTTCAGCTGAATCAGGCGCCACGCATGATTTTAACCCGTCTTATAATCCTTCGCGCCCGCGTTCGCTGTGACATTAACCCGGATAGGCGCCGTCGCGGCAGCGGGGGGGTTTTAAGATAAGCTTTTGTCACTGGCGCAGGCGTTGAGCGCGGCAGTCGACACCGAAAGAGGAGGGGCCAGGCATGCCGGGCATTGGTTTGGACACCAGGTTAAAGCAGGACAGCCATCTGCTTGGTTGGCTGGGTAGCACCGATTTGCTGTTGATGCGGAACGCGCTGTTTCCATGGTTTGTTCTGGTTCCGGAAACGGATGAAATCGAGTTCTATAAACTGGATTCCCGGATCCAGATGCAGCTTCTGACTCAGATAAATCTCATATCGGAATTTATCGAGAGCAATTTTCAAATCGACAAGCTAAACATCGGCCTGATCGGAAATGTTGTTCCGCAGCTGCATGTTCACGTTGTCGGCAGACGTCGTGAGGATATCTGCTGGCCGGGAGTTGTCTGGGGTGTCAAGGAGTCTATTCCATACGCGGCCGGTCAGGTGGAGAAAATCGTAACGCAGTTGCTGTTGTTGCCGCATGCTGCGTTTCGCGCAAATCCTGAGCGCGTCTGACTTTGCGTTGGGGAGTGCAGGAGCCGGGCAGCGTCCGGACGCAGCTTAAAACCCGTAGATAAGCGGCAGCAGAAAACTCAACGAGAGCCACATCAGCAGGCTGAGCGGCATGCCGATCCGGAGAAAGTCGGAAAAGGTGTAACCGCCGGCATTCATAACCAGCAGATTGGTCTGGTATCCCATCGGCGTGGCGTAACTCATATTGGCCCCGAACAGTACCGCAAGGACGAACGCTTCGGGAGGCTGTCCGAGTTGTTGGGCGATGCTTACTGCAATGGGCGTACCTATGACCGCTGCGGCATTGTTGGAGACGATGTTGGTCAGTATAGCCATCAGCAGCATCAGGCCGCTGAGCACCATACCGGGTGCGGCGCCATGGGTCAGATAGAGGAAGACCTGAGTGATATACGTCGTGCCGCCGGTCGTCAGCAGTGCATTGCCAAGCGCCAGGCTGGCTACCACGATCAGGATTACCTGGGCGCTTAGCGCGCTGGTGGCATCACGCCAGGTGAGGCACTGGGTGAGGATGAGCATCAAAGCGCCGAATACCGCACTGATCGCGATGGGCAGAATGTTCAATGCCGCAAGTATCACAATCATGGCCATGATCGCCAGCGCCAGCGGCGCCTTGTCCGTGTGGGGCAGATCGGTGGTGGCGTCGAGCACCAGCATATTACTGTCCTTTTTGAGCGCGGCTATCTGCGTCTTGGCGCCCTGAACCAGCAGTACATCGCTTACCTGGAGCAGTATATCGGCCAGTTCGTTTCCACCTCCCGGCCAGACCGCTCTGCCTTGCCGGTGCAGGGCAAGTACGACCAGATTGTAACGCTGGACAAAACGCGCCCGGCGCAGCGAAACGCCGGCGACCGAGGACCCCCGGACCACGACGACCTCGGCAATCTGCTGGTCCTTTGCCTGCAGTGGATGCTCTTCATCCACCCGATATTCTCCCGAATAGAGGGGGGTGCCCAGTATCTGTTCGAACTCCTTGAGCTGTTGCGGAGTGTCGTTGACCAGCAGCCGGTCGCCGGACCTGAGCGTCACATCCGGAATGGGCAACAGGAAGGTATTGCTTCCCCTGTGGACACGCTCCACCTTGAGCCTGCCATCGGTGCGTTTCATCACGTCTGCCAGGGTCTCGCCAATCAGTGGACTCTCCTCGGTAATGCTCAGCTCGGCCGCGAAGACCCTGGGGGATACATCGCTCATGGGCGTCTCCCGGGACGGCAGCAGGCGGGGTGCGATGGCCCATAGATAGAAGATTCCCAGGAAACCGGCGATGGCCGCCGGCAGCAGGAAGTCGAACATGCCGATCGCCTTCAGTCCCATATCCGATGCCACCGAGACAACCAGAAGATTGGTCGAGGTCCCGATGGTGGTGCCCATTCCTCCCAAAAGCGTGGCCAGTCCCATCGGCATCAGCACGCTGGACGGGGAGCGCTTGGTCCGCATCGCCACGCTGACCAGGATCGGGAGCAGCAGGACAACAATCGGGGTATTGTTGACGAAGGCGCTGAGCAGTGCCGCTATAACAAGCGTCAGCAGCAGCGACAATTGTGGCCAGCGCCCCCATAGTTTCGACAGAAGACGGCCCAGCGGCTCGAGCGCTCCGGTTCGCACCAGACCCTGGCCGGCAACCATCAGCGCACACACTGCCACCAGCGCCTGATGCCCGAAGCCGGAGAACAGGTCCACCGCATGCAGCGTCTTCTGCCCGCTCTGGAACGGAAACAGCGTCAACCCCAAAGTCAGTGCCACCAGTATTGTCAGGCTGGAGGTCTCCAGGGGGATGCGGTCACGTGAGAACAGCAGCAGCGCGATTGCTGTCAACAGCAGGATCAACAGCGCGTGAAGATTAGGCAGTTCGGGAAAAAACACCGGGTTCGAAGTTCGCTCGGTCAGGGCTTGGAAAGTCAGAGTATAACCCGGCTCGATAGGTGAATAATATCTCCCCGGAGCGTATCGAAACGGTTATTTGTCCGGAAAAGAGCGCGCCCGGGCGGAACCCGTGTGAGGCTGCAGAGCACCCATTCAGGCGCAGACCGGGCGTGACAACCACCGATCTCTTTCCCCGGCGACGGCATGACCGGACCGGTAAACAGTGAGCCACAAGGCAAAATGGCGGCTATCGTGTTTTGATCTACGGCGCTACCCGCAGCCCTGCCTGCTCCTGTGGAGGGTTGCAAATACTTGAAGTCCCAAATCAGGGATCTATAAATCCCCAGGTTTTAAGCAGAAGAGCGAACCCCCTCTTCCTCGCGGGGGAGAGGGTTGGGGTGAGGGGGGCAGCGGTGGATTCATTCAACCCCCACCCTGGCCCTCTCCCACTCATGGGAGAGGGGAGAGTCGGCTTTCAGCCGACTCGGATATTGTCTGACTGTAACCGAAGCTATCGGCTTCAGTCGGTTGAGTATTCACATAATTCGTCAATAATGCAATAATATTAATCTTTATAGCATTTATATCGTCGTTATTAACGATATAATGTAACAGATACAGATCTAATAAGTCGCTATATATGACGAAAAAAATGTCAAATCAAAATATAATCTAAAGTTGTGACGACTATGAAGATATCGGAACTCACCGCAGAGGATCTTGTTCTCGCTGAACTCGGCAAACGCATTGCGCGGCGCCGGCTGGATCTCTCCATTACCCAGGCGGAGCTGGCTGAACAGGCCGGCGTCTCGAAGCGAACGGTGGAGAGAATCGAAGCCGGCGCCTCCGCGCAGATGTCCAACCTGATCCGTATATTCCGTGTGCTGGGCCTGATGCCGCGACTGGAAGGGTTGATTCCGGAGACGGGACCGGGACCGATGGAGCTGCTCAAACAGAAAGGCAAAGTCAGGCAGCGCGCCTCGTCACGCAAACGCCAGCAGAAGCCTCGGGAGGCCTGGTCCTGGGACGATGACAAGTGAGCACCGTGGCCGAGGTCAGACTCTGGGGCCGTACCATTGGCGCGGTTTCCCTGAACGACGGCGAGGAGGTTGCAGCATTCCAGTTTGAACCCGATTTCAGCCGCAGCGGTATCGAAGTGTCACCGCTCACAATGCCGCTCTCCAGCCGCATTTACAGCTTTCCCGAGCTGGCCCGCAAAACCTTTTTCGGCCTGCCAGGGCTGTTGGCGGATTCGCTGCCGGACAAATTCGGTAATGCATTGATTGATGCCTGGCTGGCTACGCAGGGCCGCCTTCCGGCCTCGTTCAATGCGGTCGAGCGGTTATGCTATATCGGTCAGCGCGGGATGGGAGCGCTGGAGTTTGCACCCGCCACCGGACCTCGGGCAGGGCGTGCAAACCAGATCCGGATCGATCGACTGGTTGAGCTGGCGTCGCAGGTGCTGACCCATCGCTCCGATCTTAAGGTCTCCTTTTCCCGGGAGTATCAGATGCGGGCATTGACGGATATTCTGCGCGTCGGCACGTCGGCAGGCGGTGCGCGCGCCAAGGCGGTTATTGCCTGGAATCCGGTAACCAATGAGGTGCGTTCCGGTCAGATACCGGCGGGTGAGGGCTTCCAGTACTGGTTGCTGAAATTTGACGGCGTCCGGGGCAACAGGGACAAGGAGCTGGATGATCCGCTGGGCTACGGCATCATCGAGTATGCCTACTCGAAAATGGCGGGGGATTGCGGGATCGAGATGAGCGAATGCCGCCTGTTCGAGGAGAACGGCCGGCGACACTTTATGACCCGCCGCTTCGACCGTCTTCCCGGTGGCGCGAAGCTGCACATGCAGTCGCTGTGCGCGCTGGCCCATTACGATTTCAACCTGGCGGGGGCATACAGCTACGAACAGGCGTTGCTGGCGATGCGGCAGCTGGGACTGCCCATGCGCGCGATTGAACAGCAGTTCCGACGCATGGCTTTCAACATTGTCGCGCGCAATCAGGACGACCACGTCAAGAATATCGCTTTTCTGATGGACAAACAGGGCAACTGGTCGCTGGCGCCCGCATTCGACGTGACCTACAGCTTTAATCCCTCGGGTGCATGGACGGCCCGTCACCAGATGACATTGAACGGTAAACGCGACGATTTCAAGCTGGACGATTTCAACGCGTGTGCGAAGGCCGCCGCGATGAAACGCGGCCGGGCGGAGTCGATTCTCGGAGACGTTCGGGAAACGGTCGCTCGCTGGCGTGATTATGCTGAGGAGGCCGGCGTGAATTCAGCGCAAAGCGATCAAATCCAGCGCGCGCTCAGGTTAGACGGGTACTGACACAATGGCGGTCCGGAATCGGATGCAGTTTTCAGACCCGTACCCCGGTAATTTTCCGCTACGGCCTGCTGGAATTTCACCAGGTCTTCCCTGTTGTCCGGCATTCTTCTATTCTGCGCTTTATCCATTCAGCCAGGGGTTCGATTTCGCTGACTTATTTTTTCCTGCTACCGGTTTCCGAACGCTCTCCACAGTTAGCCATGTTTAAATTCATCCATGCCGCCGACATACACCTCGACAGCGCACTGCATGGTCTGGAGCGCTATGAGGGCGCGCCGGTGGATGAGATCCGCAGCGCGACCCGCCGCGCCTTCGACAATCTGGTCCAGCTCGCGATCGACGAGGCGGTGGCGTTCGTACTGCTGGCCGGCGACCTCTATGATGGCGACTGGCGCGATTACAACACCGGTCTTTATTTCGTAGAGCGCATGGGCAGGCTCCGGGAAGCGGGCATCGGCGTGTTCATAGTTGCGGGCAATCACGATGCCGCCAGCCAGATTACCCGGCATCTCCGCCTGCCGGACAACGTCCGGCTGTTTTCCACCAGGCGTCCTGAACGAATTGTTCTCGATGGTCAGGATGTGGCGATAATCGGACAGGGTTTTTCCAAACGGTCGGTAACCGACGATCTGTCGCTGGCCTACCCGCAGGGAGACCCGCAGCTGTTCAATATTGGTCTGCTGCATACCTGTCTCGACGGCAAGCCGGGGCACGAACCCTACGCACCCTGCACCGTCGATGGGCTGCTCTCCAAAGGTTATCAGTACTGGGCGCTGGGGCACGTACATAAACGTGAGGAGGTGCATCGTTATCCGTGGATCGTTTTTCCGGGAAATATTCAGGGACGGCATATTCGCGAGCAGGGACCCAAGGGGTGCACGCTGGTGTCGGTTGAAAACGGCCAGATCACCGCGGTGGAGCAGCGCGACCTCGACGTGATGCGCTGGTCTCTGTGTGCACCGGACGTTTCCACGTGCGAGACCGTGGATGATATTTACCAGCGGGTGCGTGAGCGACTGCAATCGGCTGCAGATGCCGCCGATGGGAGGCCGGTTGCGGTACGCCTGGCGCTGCGCGGCGCCAGTGCCGCGCATGCGGCGCTGCATGCGGACCGGGAGCGCTGGATCCAGGAGTACCGGGCCATGGCGACTGGACTCGGCGGTGCCGGAATCTGGTTGGAGAGGGTCTCGATCGGGACAAATGCGTCTGTTTCCGCCGATGAGATTGCTGCGCGAGAGGGCGCATTGGGCGGTCTCCTGCATGCCGTTGACGGAATGGAGATGGACAGTTCGGCGCTGGACGAGCTTGCCCGTGAGCTGTCGGTATTGCGCCGCAAGCTTCCCGCGGAGCTGCTGGGTGGAGAAGAGGCGTACGATCCAACCGATCCGGATCTGCTCAGGGAGACGCTGCAGGATATCAAGGTGCTGCTGGTCAACCGGTTGCTCTCGACGCAGGTCGGACCGTGAGAATAGAGCAGTTGAATCTTGCCGCATTCGGACCGTTCAGTGAGCGGGTTCTGGCCTTGGATGGCGCCGGCCTCCATATCGTCTACGGTCCCAATGAAGCGGGTAAAAGTTCGGCGCTGCGCGGTTTGAAAGCGCTGCTGTATGGCGTTGAAGAGCGTACGCTGGACAACTTCATTCATGCCAATGACAAACTTCGTATTGTCGGCAGGCTGCGCATGGACGATGGGAAAGCGCTCAGCTTCGTCCGGCGAAAGGGGCGAAAAAACACCCTGTTGACCCCCGCCGGCGAAGTGCTTGACGAACAGGTGCTGGCACCTTTCCTGCTGGGAGTGAACCAGCAGCTGTTCCAGACGCTGTTCGGCATTGATCACGCGGCGCTGGTGCAGGGGGGGCAGGAGATTCTCGAACAGAAGGGGGAGGTGGGGCAGGCACTTTTTTCGGCGGCGCTCGGCAGCCACGCGCTGCACAGGCTGATGGCCCAGCTCGATGAAGAAGCCGATGCGCTGTTTCGGCCCAGGGGTTCGAATCAAAAGCTGAACTCGGCGCTGAACTCCTACCATGAATGCAACAAGCGCATCAGGGAGAGTTCGCTGTCGTCCAGTATGTGGGAGGAGCAGCGCTCTGCATTGGAACGGACCACGAAGGAGCTGGAGGCGATTCAGTCCGAGCTGACCGGCAGCCGGACGGAGGTTAACCGGCTGCAGCGCATTCAGCGTGTGCTGCCGAAACTGGCCAGGCGACGGGAGCTGTCCGGAGAACTGAAATCGCTGGGCGATGTGGTTGTCCTCTCCCCGGACTTCGCGCTGCGCCGGCAGAAAACGGTGAATGCGCTGGAGACCGCGCGCGCAATCGTCGTCCAGGCGGCCCCCCGCCTGGACGAATTACTGAGACAGCTCGAAGGGTTGTCGGTAAACCGGGCGTTGCTGGATCAGGCGGAGCGTATCGAAGAGCTGCATGCGCGTCTGGGCGGTTATCGAAAATCGTTGCAGGAGCGGCCGCACATCGAGGCGGAAGCGCGTCTGCGGTTGAACGATGCCGCATCGATACTCAAAGAGATTCATCCGGATCTCGAACCGGGGGAGATCGAGCAATTGCGCTTCGTGCCGGCGAGGCAAAAAGCCGTGTCCGAAGCCGGCAGCCGGAAATCGGTGCTGATTTCCCAGATAAACCAGCTGGAATCAGCGCTTACCAAAGCGCAAAACCGTCTGAGGGAGGTCCGACGTGCAGTTGCGGAGAACCCGGAGTCAAACTCGCCGGAGGCGTTGCTCAGGGCAATCTCCACGGCCAGGAAAGAGGGCGATCTGGACCGTACCATTCTGGCCATACGGAGCGAGCTTGCGAAGCTGCAGGCGGAATGCACCGATGCGCTTTCCCGCCTCGCGTTCTGGAACGGCGCACTGGAGGATCTGGCGGGCCTGTGTCTGCCGAATCGGGAGAGCATCAATCATTACGAAGCGGAGTATGACGAACTCAGGACGGACCTCCAGCGGCTTGAGGGGGAGCGGGAGAAAACCGCAAATGCATTACAGGAGACCCTGCTGAGACTGGATGAGATCAGGCTCGCGGGAAACGTGCCGACCGAAGCCGACCTGACCGATTC
This sequence comes from Gammaproteobacteria bacterium, assembly GCA_020445405.1. Taxonomy (GTDB): domain Bacteria; phylum Pseudomonadota; class Gammaproteobacteria; order Chromatiales; family Chromatiaceae; genus HKST-UBA178. Next base: position 48,862 of record JAGRGQ010000008.1, read on the forward strand.
CAGGTCCCGGCGTGACCGGGTATGGCAGTTGTTGCGGCGGCACTGGGTTGGCGGTGAGGAGGTGTCGGCGGAAGCCAGCCGCTATGGCGGCGAAGGCGCTTTACCGGATCTATTCGAGAACAGGCTGATGGATGCCGATGAGCTGTCGGACCGCTTGCGCCGTGAAGCGGACCGGGTGGCTGAAATGGCAACGCTCCAGGCCAGGCAGGCGGCCGGGCAGCGGCAGATAGCGGAGATTTCCGGGCAGCTTGAGCTCTGCGGCGACAGGAAGCAGCGACTAGATGCCGATTGGCGGACCCTGTGGCGTTGCTGCGGAATTGTTCCCCGGGCTCCGCGCGAGATGCGTACCTGGCTGGATGAGTGCGAAAAACTGCGTCAGCGGGCAGCGGAGCTGCATACGTTGGATCGCAGGCATCGTGAGCTCGAACAGACGCGAAAGAAGCATATCGGGCTGCTGAATCGACAGCTGACACAACTCGGCGCGGAGAGCCTGGCGGGCGAAGAATTGGAGTCGGTGCTTGCGGAAAGCGAAGTCCTTGCCCGGCAGCTCGATCAGCGCAGACGCAAGCGCGATATGCTGCAAAAAGAGATGGAAGAACGGGAAGCCGATATGGAGTCGCTGGCTGAAGAGCACCGGCTGGCGAGGGCAGCGCTGGCAGCATGGGCACGCCAATGGGCGGATTCGATGGAGAGTTTTGGGCTGCGCAGCGATGCGTCGCCGTCCGAGGCGGGCGACTACATCGAAAAAGTCAGACTGCTGTTTAGCATAGAGCACGAAGCGGAAAAACTGCGGATGCGCCTCGACAGTGTCGATCAGGATGTCGCCTCTTTTCGCCGCGAGGTGGAGAAGCTGGTCGCCGGTACGGCTACGGAATTAAGCAAACTGCCTGCTGATGATGCATTGATGCGCATTAAATCACTGTTATCGGAGACCCGTGACAGGGAGACGAGGCGCCAACAGATGGCGGCAGAGGTCGCACGGATGCAACGGGAGATCCGGGATTCGCAGGCATCCATCCGGGCTATGACCGACAGGCTGGAATCATTATGCATCGAGGCAAAAGCCAATGCGCCTGAGGAGCTGGAAGCGGCGGAACGCAGATCGGTTCAATTCCATCGAATAAGGGAGAAAATCGAATCGATCGAACAGCAGATCCTGGATGCGGGTGAAGGCGCGAACATTGCGGCATTGGAGGCCGAATCCGCAGGGACGCATCCGGATACGCTGCCTGGGAGAATCGATGAGTTGCGCAACAGGATCGAGGATGAACTTGAACCGAAGCGTATCGAACTGGCACAGACAAAAGGGCGTGAAGAGAAAGAGCTGGAACTCATGGACGGCAGCGACCGGGCCGCATTGCTTGCGGATCGGGCTCAGGCCATACTCGCCACTATCCGTACCGAAGCCGAGCGTTATGTACAGGTGAAGCTCGCGGGAAAAATATTGCGCGATCAGATCGAGCTTTACCGCAGAGAGAATCAGGGCCCACTGGTTCGCCGGGCCGGCGAACATTTCGCAGCGCTTACGCTCGGCTCGTTCGAGGCGCTGACGACCCACTTCAATGAACGGGACGAGCCTGTCCTTGCGGGCGTTCGGCCCGGTGGCGAGCAGGTGTACGTGGAAGGGATGAGTGCCGGTACCCGCGACCAGCTCTATCTGGCGCTGCGCCTCGCTTCTCTTGAAAAATATATGGAAAGTTCAGAGCCGATGCCTTTCATCGTGGACGATGTACTGGTGGATTTCGACGACCGACGCTCGCAAGCGGCGTTGCAGGCACTGGCGACATTGGCTGAAAAGACGCAGGTTATTCTGTTTACGCACCACTCCCGGCTGGTGGAGCAGGCCGGGCAATTGCAGGGACCGGTCCAGGTGCATGCCTTGGGTGCGGCCGCAATAATCGAAGAGGTTGAATCCAGAAGATCAGAGCCGATTGATCCGCCGCTGATTATTAGGGAAAAGATCGATCGGCTCTGAACCTTTTCCCTGCCTAATGCGTGATGCGCTGGATGATTTTATGCACCTCGTCCTCAAGTTCGCTGGAAGGTGTTACCACCACCAGCCGCTCTTTGACCTTGGTGCTGTAACGCTGGACATCGCTGGCTTTTTCGTAAACCACGCGAAGCTCGTCCACCACTTTTTCGACTTCCAGCGGCTTCATGCCGTGATCCTGAACCAGTTTGTTCAGTCCGCTGACCTCTCCGTCGTGAATCCATGCGAGTCCGAACTTTTTGGGGGGCTTTCCGATGAAAACGTAGGCTGCATGCTTCGACGGGACCACTTCCAGTGGATCGGAAACCTTGTCCGCCAATTCAGTGAGCTGGCTTTCCACCTCGGCTATCCGGCGCGCCGCATCGGTGGCCTGGTCTATCTGTGGGTAATCGATTTTGGATGAAAACAGTGTGCTTAATAGTCCCATGACTCCCTCCTGTTAAGTCAATCAGACAAGTTAAAGAGACAACATTAGAACCTATCTCATATTTCCCCGCGAACCGCGTTGCTGTCCGAAATGCGTGCCTGCAAGGCGCGCTGCGCAGCACAGTACACAATGTACGGGCAAGCGGCGCAACACGGCAGGGGCGCATTTCGGACGCAACTCCCTGGGGACCGGGCGATTTTGGCTCCTGGCTTTGTTGCGGCTCGCTTATGTAGCATTGGCTACACCACGCTCGCCGCGTCGCGCCATGAACCAAAATCACCACGGTCGCGGCCGCGCGGGAATGTGAGATAGGTTCTGGTAATAGTAGACTATATATTGCGGCTGCAAATTTTAACCTTGGCGGTTGAAACCGCTGTTTCTGCCTGGCGCCGGTAATTGGGATTCAGTCGGTGAGCGCCGCTGATTGAACATCATTCCGATGGCTGCAGCGATACGGGCCGCAGATCGGGGCAGCGGCGGCGCTTGCCGGTAATGGCCTGGGGAACTGCTTTTTCTGTCTTTGGGGACGGTGCGGTTCAGGCGCGGGTCCACCGCTTTTCGGGTGTGTTGTCAGCTTTTGAGTTTGGCATGCTGTTCGATCTGTACCATGTTGATGAAGCGTTGCAGCGTGAATTCGCCATTCGGATTGAGATCGATAAACCTCCCGCCTACACGTTGAACCGACTCCCCATTTTTCGTGCTGATATCGGTGATGTATCGGATTTCGAAATTCACATTCACGCTGGGATTGGCCGGCAGGGTCAATTTGCAGTCCGCGATCTGGTCTCCAACGGACACTTTTGATATCAGCCCCCTGTCTGCCAGTGAGAGACCCTTGATGCCGATATCCATAATCTGTAGTTTCAGCGGATGCTCTCCGTCGCGCATCAAACTGATAAATGCGGGATGCGAGATCAGCGGTTTGATGCGAAAGTATCCGCGCCGTTGGAGATACAGCACGGAATCGGGTACAGGCACAGCGAATGCCGGTGCACCTTTGTATTTTACGCGTTGCACATTGCTGCAGTTGAAACGCGTCTCGACCATCTCGTGGTGAGCGGTACAGACGATGCGTTCAGCGGCCAGCAGTTCGTTATTCAATGACTCGTTCGGTCCATAGTCCAGAATGAGCAGATTCCTGCCCGGCAGGATATCGAGTACCGCGGTTATCACGCTGTGACCGGTATGCGGAAGTCTTGCAGTAATGAGGTCCGGTTTTTTCGCCAGTGCCTTCAGCAGGGCAACTATCTCCCGGCTGGTGTGCAAGAGGTATTTTTCCATGCCATCCATGCCTGATTTCCCAACCTGTTGCTGAGCTTTTAGGATTTGAATCGATCGTCACACAAACTGCCAGCGATTTCTCGATTAGGTTTTGTATCAGCGATTCTACCCGAACTGGATGCATCGGGTTATATTTTCTCTGTTCAGTATAGAATAACCTGACTGACCATGATCTTCGGCCAGCGATGCGGTTCGAGGGGATTATGAGACAGGTTCATATCCGACCCCTGCCTTTTCTAAATGGATCGGGATATCGGACGACATAGAAGAATGAAAGAGCGGAGTGCGTCCAGCGTCCGGATTACAGCGGTGTCGCCCGGTACAGCGGCCGAGGCACGCTTATCCGGACGGACCGAATCACGTCATCCTCAATGCAAAAAATGGAAGAGTAAATCCAATGGATCAGAATGAGAGCTCGACACTGCCCCGCCGGACCCTCGAATATCTGCGTCGCGGTTGGAGCAGTATCACGGAAGCGGCGCTCGTGCGGATTACCGGCAATGTGCGTGAAGACCTGCCGGAAGAGGATCAGCAGCGGCTCGCCAAACAGATCGACGAATGCCTGGAAGGCACCGGGGGCGATGTGTCTCAGCGGGCCAGGGCGGCTGACGTGGGACGCACCTACCTGGGGCTCAACGAAACCGGCCGCCGCAATTTTCTGCAGCTGCTGGCGCGCGAATATGGGGTGCATGAGTATGAGCTGGCGCTGGTCATGGATGAGTGGAGAAAGCTGTTCCCCGATGGGGATCCGCTGCAACGCTATAAAGTCGAGGCGAAACTGCGCAGGTTGCTCAAATCCCCCAGAATCCAGCTGCTGTCCCAGTTCAACACGCTGCCGGAAGGCGTTAAATTTCTGGTGGATATGCGCGAGGAGCTGATTGCTCTCGCCCGGCAGGATCCGGTATTCAAACCACTGGAGGAGGACCTTAAGCATATGCTGGCGTCCTGGTTCGACGTGGGGTTTCTGGAATTGAAGTCGATCACCTGGGACGCGCCCGCCTCGCTGCTGGAAAAACTTGCCCAATACGAAGCGGTGCATGCGGTAAGGCACTGGAGCGACATCAAAAACCGGATGGCGGCCGATCGGCGCTGTTATGCGTTTTTTCACCATCAGATGCCGAACGAGCCGATAATCTATGTGTGGGTCGCGCTGGTCAAAGGTATTTCGGACAATGTGCAGGCACTGCTGGACATCCGAAACCGGGAGGTGGAGGAGCCGGACGAGGCGGATACTGCGGTATTCTATTCCATCTCCAATGCTCAGGCCGGGCTGAAAGGGATCAGTTTCGGCAACTTCCTGATCAAGCGCGTAGTGAACGCGCTGGCGCAGGATTTCGAAAATATCAAGACTTTTGTCACCCTCTCGCCAATACCAGGATTCTGTGCCTGGATGCAGAAGCAATTGGCGGAACGTGGCACTGATCTGTTACTGAAAACGGAAAGGAAGGGGCTGGAATCGGTGTTGGACGAACCGGTTGAACAGGCCTTTCCGCTCATGTGTAAAGATCAGTCGCTCTGGTATCGGAACCAAAAGCGGGAAAAAGCGATTCGCGCACCTTTGATGCGCCTGTGCGCTGTATATCTCAGCGAAGCCAAAAACGGGACCAACGCACTGGATCCGGTTGCCCATTTTCATCTTTCCAACGGCGCAAGTATGGAGAGAATCAATTGGCTTGCGGATACGTCGTCTAAGGGTTTCAAACAGTCGGCGGGGATGATGATCAACTATCTCTACAAAACCAGCAAGATCGAGAAGAATCACGAGGCCTATTCCAGCGGCGGCAAAGTGCAGATGTCGAGTGGCTTTAAAGCGCTGTTGTAGAGATGAACCGAAAAAATTTTCACGCCGCCGGGAGATGTTTGTCCGGATAGCGGAATCACCGCCAGTTTAGCGGCCATGTACACACGAACGCCGTGTTATTGACCGGCTGCCGGGGTTTAATCGGTACTGCGGTCTCAGCGCGTGAAATGGGTCGACTGTTTCAGCATGTCGGGGGTTACGAGTACCACCCCTTTTCCGGTGACGCGGAACCCGCGTTGCCTATCCAGTTCGTGGTCTTCGCCGATAACCATCCCTTCCGGAATTTCACAGCCGCGGTCAATTATCGATTTACTGAGTCTGACGTGCCGTCCTATGGTCACATTCGGAAGCACCACACTCTCGTTTACCTCGGTATAGGATTTGACCTTCACATTGGAGAACAGCAGCGACCGGTCCAGCTTGGCGCCCGACACCACGCAACCGCCGGAAACCATGGAGTCCACCGCCATGCCGCGACGGCCGTCATCGTTGAACACGAACTTGGCCGGCGGCAACTGGCCCTGATAGGTGAGGATGGGCCAGTCGGCGTCATAGAGGTTCAGTTCGGGAGTGACCGACAACAGCTCCATGTTTGCCTCCCAGTAGGCATCCAGCGTTCCGACATCGCGCCAATAAGCCCGTTCGCCCGTCAGCAAATCGCGAAACGGAAAGGCGAACACCTGGTGGTCGGCGATTGCATCCGGAATGATATTTCTACCGAAATCGTGCTCTGAATCCTTATTGTCGGCATCCAGGATCAGTTGATCGTACAAAAACTGGGTGCTGAAAATGTAATTGCCCATGGAGGCAAGGCAGATTCCCGGCTGGCCTGGTATGCATTTGGGTTGTTCCGGTTTCTCTTCGAATCCGATCACACGGCCGTTTTCGTCGACTTCTATCACGCCGAAGGCACCCGCTGCCTCTTCCGCCGGCACCTCCAGGCAGGAGATGGTCATGTCGGCATTGCAATCCGTGTGGTAAGCCAGCATCGTGCCGTAATCCATCTTGTAGATGTGGTCTCCAGACAGTACCAGTACGTAATCGGGTCGATGATTGCGGATAATGTCGAGGTTCTGATAGATCGCGTCAGCGGTGCCCTGATACCAGTCGTTGGCAACCCGCTGCGAAGCCGGCAGCACCTCGACAAACTCTCCCAGCTCGCTTTTGAAGCCGCTCCAGCCAAGACTCAGATGGGCCACCAGAGAGTGGGCTTTGTACTGGGTGAGTACGCCGATCCTGCGGATACCCGAATTGATGGTGTTTGACAGCGGAAAGTCGATGATTCTGAACTTGCCGCCAAAATGCACCGCCGGTTTGGCGCGCCAGCTGGTCAATTCGTACAGGCGCGATCCTCTGCCGCCGGCCAGCACCAATGCGATGGTTTTTCGGGTCAGCAGACTGACAAATCGTTGATGCGTCTGATTTTCCATTGCTACAGCTCCGGAGAACACGGGTCTGATCGGTAAAGGATATTGTACATTGATTTGGTCGCGATCACCTTATTCTCTCCGATCGATATCGCGCAACGGCGGAGGGATGGCGGTCCGGCTCTATTCCCGCCGTGCCTGCTTCGGTTGACGGTTGCGGCCGGCGTGGTTCCGGTGCGGCATCGGCAGTTAACAGCCAAATAGACAAAACTCAATTTCCGGTAAATACTTTGTACTCCAACCAACCAATCAACAGACCAAAGGAGACGACAAAAAAGTAATGAAAAGCCAGAAAAAGAATAAATCCCCGGCCGTAAGCGAAGTTGAACCGGCCGTGGCGGCCCCGGTCGAGGCTGCTGCAAGTCCGCCGGAGGCGGCAATGGAGACCGCGCCGGCGCCGGCCGAAACCGGGCGGAAGGGCGAGCAGGAGAAGAAGAAGGATAAGGCCAGGAAAGGCAAGAAGGACAAGAAAAAAAAATAGTATAGTCGCGAACCGGCCAGTGTCGCACCTGTGCAGCACTGGCCGCCCGAAAGCAAGATGCCAGGTTCCTATCCATCCCGGGTAAGCGTCCCCAGGCGCAGCATCTCCCCTGACCGCGGGTGCTGAAACTATCTCAGTCGCCGCATTGCGTGATCTTCCCCCCCTGATTCCAGTGCCCGCCGCATTGAAGAAAAACGATCGTCCAGGATTTTATCCGCGCAGTAGAACTGTTTTTTTATACTACACTAAGCCAGACGTCAGCCCTTTGCGCTGTTCGGTTGCATCGCTTGATACAGGAGGAGATTCGGTGAAAAGAATGACAATTGCGACGTTGTTGGGCGTCGGTGCACTGCTTGGCTCATTTTCGGCGGCTGCCGAGGAGAGGCCGATGGGCTTTTTCGTCACCAGCGTTGGCGTGGGGAAGGGCGGCGACCTGGGTGGACTGGAGGGTGCGGATGCCCACTGCAACAAGCTGGCGGCCGCAGCCGGTGCCGGCAACCGCACATGGCGGGCTTACCTGAGCACCGAGGCGCCGGACAGGCGCGGCGAATCCGCCCGTGAGCGCATCGGCAACGGCCCCTGGTATAATGCACACGGCATCCTGATCGCGGCCAACCCGACGGATTTACACCTCTACAACAGAACCATCACACTGGAAACGGCGCTCGATGAAAATGGAAACCGGATCAAAGGCCGCTATGACAAGCCGAATGAGCATGACATTCTGACCGGCAGCCAGGATGATGGCACATCCTATTTTCCGGATGAGATGGATCATACTTGCAACAATTGGACCAGCAGCAGTGCCGGAAGCGCACAGGTTGGTCATCATGACCGTCACGGCGGCGGCAATGCATCCTGGAATTCCGCGCACCCGAGTCGCGGCTGCAGCCTGGAGGATCTGGCGAAGTCCGGAGGCGCCGGCAAGCTGTATTGCTTTGCCGCGGATTGAGACTGGTCCGTACGCATTGCCATAACGCCCGGAAGTTGACCGCCGACTTTTTCACCGGCCCGGTTTGGCGAATTCCGCGTGCGGCCAGGTTGAGAAACTTTCCGTGAGTTTGCATGTCTGTTCAGCAAAGCTCACGGAAACCGGGAGGCAGAGCGGCCTGATTCAGTCGGTGAACCCCCGACCCTCTCGGTTGACCATGGTGTGCACAGTCACTCAAGCGCTAATATGAGATGGGGAATACGTCCAATAAATCACTGGTAATACTGCTTGCGTTGTCCCTGCTGGCGGCGCCGGTTCACTCTGCGTGGGCCGCAGTGTCCCATGGGTCTGTGTCAAATGGAGATAGCGCTCCCCACTGCACCGCTGCGGGCGGTCGCGACCCTGCGACAGACTCGCATGGCACCCACGCGAGTGATAACCACGCTTCACCCGATAAATGCGCGGATAACTGTTGTGGAGAACTCTGCACCGGCGCGCAAGGCCTTGTGACAGCGGAGCTCAATTTCCATGTGAGTACGACAGCAGCCTTCGAACCGGTCCGGTCGCAACAACGACTGCCGGATCCTCCGGCCGCCGCCAGGTACCGACCCCCGATTGTCAACGCCTGAATTCTGCTCGCGGCAGCGTGAGATTCACGCTGCCAAAGCGTGGTTGGTAGATGTCAACGATTACAAACCGTGGGGTCAGTACCACATTATCGTTGCGGACTATCTCAGGTCTGTGACCGGTATGGCGTTTACGCCCGCGATTTCCAGAAGCTCTTTTGCAAGGCGCCGATACTGATCAACCGGCATGGCTTATCAACCCATCAGGCACCGCTATAGCAACCAAAGAAAAAATGTATTTTGATTCACTGCTATCTCATAAAGATCAATCAGGGCATCAGCAACATCATGATTGAAATGTGCTATGGGAACTTCCGGCTTTTATGGCGCATGAAATGTCAGAATAATCGGTCCCTTCTCCCGCAGGAGGGTGTCGTAAGCCCCCTCTCCCTGGGGGATAAGGGCTTAGTGAGACAGCAGTGATTTTGACTGTTTGATTGAAAATATCTGCGAGTGAAGGAAGTGATCATGGTGAAGAGATTTGTATGCAGATTCTGGACAGCACCGTTATTCCGGGCGGCTTTAATCATGCTGCCGGCAACGATATCTGTCGCGTACGCGGACTCGACGGCCGTCGATCGGGAACTGATACGGCAGGAGGTACGCGCGGAACTGTTGCGCTTGATCGAGAAGGAGGGTGCGCTCGATCCGGCTATCGAACGGGGCATCAAAGCGTTCGTGGAGAAGCAGCGTGCGCTGGCAAGTGCGAAGCAACAGCGCGACAGCGCGGAACGGGCCAGGAATGTGCTGCCGGTATCGCAACAAGATCACATCTACGGAAATCCACAAGCTGAAATCACGTTGATTGAATACTCAGACTTTGAATGCCCGTTCTGCAAACTTTTTCATCCGACCGCAAAACAACTTGTCGACCGCAGCAACGGAAAGGTCAACTGGGTCTATCGCCACTTTCCGCTTGCGTTCCACAATCCCGGCGCACAGAAGCAGGCGGAGGCTTCCGAGTGCGCGGGCAGACTGGGAGGTGATAAAGCCTTTTGGCGCTATGCGGATCTCCTCTATGCACGTACTACATCCAATGGCAAGGGCTTTGCAATTTCTGCGCTGATCCCGTTGGCTGCGGAGATCGGATTGGAAACGGCGCCGTTTCAGCAGTGCCTCGACAGCGGCGAGATGAAGACCAAGGTGGAGCTGGATTATCAGAACGGCATCGCTTCGGGAGTCAGCGGTACTCCCGGAAACATCATTCTGCACAACGCCAGCGGCGATGCAGTGGCAATGGCAGGTGCGCTGCCGCTCTCCAGATTTGAGGCGGCGGTGAACGCACTGTCCGAAAAGCATGCGGGGAAGTAGGCATGGCTGTGCCGGATGCGCCGGCGGGGTCGTAAGGCATGGAGGAAAAACAGGTGGACCCGCATGAAGTCATAGTCCTTTCCAGGCGGGAGAACGGCACAGGCACAGAGCGAACGGGTTGCGATGGGGAGTATTCGGGGCAGCAACACGGTTCGCGGGAGATCATGCGACAGGTTCAGTTCAGGGAGCGGGTTTCGATTGACCTGTGTACTACGCACAGGTTGTATGTTTGGGGTAACGGAAAATATCCGGAGCCGGTTTCAACGACGAGGTATACAAGATGAATATTACGCAAAAAATAACCGTAGCTGCGCTGGCGGCAGCGTTCTCTTTTTCGGCGCTCGCTGATGAACAGGGAGAAACGACGATGATGCAGGGCCAGCCGGGCGGGATGCCGATGATGCAGGGCCGGCCGGGCGCGATGCCGATGATGCAGGGTCAGCCGGGCGGGATGCCGATGATGCAGGGTCAGCCTGGCGGGATGCCGATGATGCAGGGTCAGCCGGGTGGAATGCCGATGATGCAGGGTCAGTCGGGCGGGATGCCGATGACGCAACTGATGGAAGAGAGGTACGCCACGATGCAGGCGCATATGGCCAGAATGGAAACGCATATGGCGAATATAGAAAGTCTGCTGAGTCAGCTGGTGGAGTTGCAGAAGCGGTAATGGGTAAAGCCGGGTATTCCGATCAGATCGATATTGACGTTAACGAACTTGCGGCAATAAGCGGCACAGCAGCTCAGGTGGGCACTGCTGCGTACGCATCGGTCTGATCCGGCCCGGATCCTTGATGCGCGATTGGCCAGGCATTTGGGATTCTCGCTGAACGCGCCAGAGCGGATTCGGCAATATCCGGACCCTGGTGGGTTTTCCGCTTTCACCTGCGCAGGATTGTACCGTGCCGTATTCGTACTCACGACGCTGGCGTGGTCCTGGAGGAAGCGCCAGCTCGCAAACAGGATCAATGCTGCCACGCCGGTCCCGGAATAACGCGGGCGTTGCTGCAGGTCAAAAATTTCCTGTCGGTGCCGATTCAACAACCAGGTCTTCGAATCGGAGTATGCAATGAATTTTCAGGCTGTTGTCGTCGTGCTGATACTGACTGTGCCGTATCTCTCAGTTGCGGGCGATGAGCAGGTCTGGAAGGATCTGATTCGTGAGAGCCATAGTCTGCACAATCAGAAGCAGTATGAACGGGCGGTCGATAAAGCAGCGCAGGCGCTGAGTCTGGCGGAGCGCAGTTTCGGCTCCGGTGATTTGAGAGTTGCCAGTACGCTCAAGCAGCTGGCCTATGTCTACAGTTACCAACGCCGTTATCCGGAGTCGATACCGCTGCTTCGCAGGGCGCTCGATATAACGGAGACGAACTATGGTCCAAACCATCCCGAGGTCGCTGCGGTGTTGAGTTCTCTGGCACGCCATTTGGGAAACAATAACGAGCGCGATGAGGCGCAACAGCTCTATCGCAGAGCGGTTGACATCAGGGAGCGTGCATTGGGACCTGAGCATCTGGATCTGGCTTATGATCTTATGGCGTTGGCTCGTTATGCCCAGCTCGGCAAAGAGTACGCCCAAGCGGAGTCCCTGCATACTCGGGCATTGAAAATACGGATAAAGCATCTCAAGCCGGATCATGGCTGGATCGCCGAATCCTGGTCTGCGCTGGCCAGGTTATACCTGGAAATGGAACGATATGACGATGCAGTTGCGGCGCAAAGCAGGGCGCTGGCTATCAAGATAACCCGGCATGGCGCGCAACACCCCAACACAAAGGGCTACCGGGCAACCTTGAAGCAGATGCAGGCAGCATCAGCCCGGCACCGGGCTGGGGTGAAGGGTTCGGGCTTCCGGGAAGCGGCGATGGGGAAACCGACTGACGGAAGCGGTTCGACAACACCGGCGCAACTGCCGAACCTGTCGTCTCAGGCTGCCGGGGAGAGCGGGAAGTCGATTCAGATTCGACATGGAAGCCAGAATGCCGGGACAACGGAAAACGATCCGGTTGTTTCGCTGCCGGGCGCCGATCTCGATTTCAGCGAACTTGCCCGGGAATTCCGCGGATTGAAGTTGGTTTTTGACCCGATCGGTCCGATCGAAGCGTTGTTCTACGTGTTTATTGTATTGGCCCTGGTGCGGGTATTCGTTCGGGCACGGAAAATGTCCACGCCAGGATTCGATGTTGATACGGTGCAGGATATGAACTACAAACGAAGAGTAAAGCGATAGCGCTATTAATACCCCGGTGCCGTTTAGAGTCCCCGATAGGGGAGATCCGTAACCCCCGCGCCCTGCCCTGGAGTTGCCGCAGTACCGGATCGACAAATGCAGTACGATTCGACAGTGCAGGTGGATGCAGTCCGGATCGGACAGATTGACAGTCCATGGCGGCTCCGGATTAACGCGTCAGATTCAGACTGGCTGCAGTCCACAGGCGCGACGCACAAAAAGGGTGTGCCTGGGGGCTATGGGGAAAGACGATCAGCGCGAGCAAGCCCCGGACAGTTGCCGGTCAGCGCTGTTCCGGTGATCGCAAATGGCCTGCCGCTCAAACAGGCTGTGGTTCAACCACTGACAGGGAACAGGAGTCAATGATGAAAAATTCCGGTTCAATGAAGTCTACAGGTGCCTGGGATGTCAATCGCAGGATAAGTGTACCGGCATTGGTGCACGCCGCCGATGGAATGGCGATAGAACGCGCGGTCAATGCGCTGTCGGGTGTCCGCAGCGTGACCGTTAACCTGGACAAGCATCTGCTCGTCGTCTGCTATGACGCCAGTAAGTCGGATTACCAATTGATTGTGGAGAGCCTGAAAAACACCGGTTTCCCACCTTCTGACGATTGGCGGAGCCGGGTCAGGGGCAGCTGGTATCAGTTTTCCGATACGAACGCCAGGGACAACGCAAAAGCACCGCCCTCCGCCTGTTGCAATAAGCCACCCAGGTAGACGAATTGACAGAGGTGGTCATCATACCGCGGTCACCGGAACAGCCGATTGAGTTTCAGGGTTCGGAAGTTAACAGAAAGTCAAACCGGGAAAATATAAAAATGCTGAAGAATTTTGCTGTTGCCATCGCATTGCTGTTAAGCCAAAGTCTGTTGGCGGAAACGGGTCAACGCCCGACCGACCGATCCGTTGCAGCAGGCAAGGCTCTCTATGAGCAATACTGCCAGTCCTGCCATAAGCGGGACGGCGTAGGTGAAAATCCGGTTCCTCCACTGATTAAAGTGCCCGGATACCTTGTTGCAATGCCGCTGAACGAGACATCTCACGCGTGGCATCACAGCGACGAGCAGCTGGTTGAAGCTATTCTCAACGGTCTGCAGCGCACACCGAGAATGCCGGCCTGGAAAGGCATTCTGACAGCGCAGCAGGCCAGCCAGATTGTGGCCTACATCAAGAGCCTGTGGAGCGACAGGATCCTGGCTTGCCAGGGGCCAAGGCATATGAGCTGCATGTGATGCGCGGCACGGGTGAATGCCATTTCGAGTAAAATAGTGCTCCCGCAAACGGACCGGACACGCAGAGATCAAACCCATTTACAGGTTGAGTGAGGTATGCGCCCCTCCGGACGCCGGGGATTCAGCGCGCTTTGGATTGTTTTTCTGCGATTCCAGCGCTTGTGCGGGAACTCATGTCGGATAGTATCGGCGCAGGGCGCTACCTGTGACTCAAGGGTGATCGGGAAATCATTGGAGACATGAGAAAAGTAGTTTTACCGATGAGTTTAGTCTCAATCTGCGTTTTTGCGGCAGTTCTGATCTGGTACCGGTTCGCGGGAACCGCAAAAGTACCAGCGGTCAGTGACGGGGGGAGCAGTGCGAATGAGATGTTGGGCCTCTTGCGCAGAATAGAGAATCCACAACGTCTGCCTGAATTTCACTTTGTGGACAGTTCAGGGATAAAGCGCACACTGGCGGATTTCAGCGGTAAAACGGTTTTGATAAATCTATGGGCGACATGGTGTCCACCCTGCCGGCAGGAGATGCCTTCGCTCGACCGGCTGCATGCCAGATTGGGCGGGGACGATTTCCAGGTGCTGGCGATTTCGACCGATTTGAACGGTATTTCCGTCGTGCAGGAGTTTTACCGGACAGCGGGAATAGTGTCGCTCGAAGCCTACATGGATCAGGACGGCGAAACGGAAAATACGCTCAAAGTGCCCGGGTTGCCGACAACCTTGCTTGTCGATAAAAAAGGGAATGCGATAGCGGTCAGGGTCGGCCCCGCAGAGTGGGACAGTGAAGAGATGGAACGCGTCATTGCCGCTATGCGCAAACAGCAATCGGGTGCGGAAAAACAGTAAAAGCACTCTATCGCCCGCTGCTGCCTCCTGTAAGCAGTGCGGGTCGTGCCAGCGGAATCAAATCCGACAATCGCACGAGTCGGGGGGCATGAACCCCGGTGATCCCACTGCTGTCCAATGAAGGCGGCGGCGTTTGCCTGTACCTGCTGTTGTGCTGAGCACTGAGCCCTGCAGGCATGCATTTCGGACCGCAACGCGGTTCGCGGGGGATGGTGAGACAGGTTCCGTTCATCAGCTTACGCAGCGGCGGCCGGCCGGATAACCCTGGATCTGCCGGTACTGTAAGAGATACCATTTTCAGGCGCTCGATCGACCGCCTTTTTTGAGGAGACAACTGATATGTATGGATTTTCAACTCAACTTGCCAAGCCATTCGATGTGGTCGTGGATTTAGTGACCGATGCACTGAAAGTGGAGGGTTTCGGCGTACTCAGCGATATCGACGTCCAGGCGACGCTGAAGGCCAAGCTGGGTGTGGAGGGCCCCCAATACCGTATCCTGGGTGCGTGCAATCCCCCGTTTGCGCACCGGGCATTGACGGCCGATCCGGAGATAGGTCTGTTGTTGCCCTGCAATGTCGTGGTGCGGGAGCTGGACGGCGGAAATGTCGGCGTCTCCTTCATGGATCCCGAATCGGTGCTGCAACTGGTGGACAATCCCGCTGTAGCCGGAATCGCGGGAGAAGTGCGGGAGCGACTAAAACGGGTGTGCGATTCGCTCGCCTGATTTTCGTCGATCGACTTCCCCCGTGCACCCGGTCTGGTACTGGATGTTCAGTCGCGCCAATCCGTTGGTCGTCTGCCAATGATTGACTGCAGCGGCTTTCCGTCGAATCCGCGCCGCCGGTCTTGTCAAAAAAGGGGCGATGTGGGAGGGGATCCAGACCGCCGTCGCTTTAACGTCGTGGCACGGACCCGCTATCCGATAGCACCCATGATGTAGTCGAGAATCGGGTCGGGAGTCTGCGGATTGCCGAAGGCAGGCGGTATGAAGCGGGGGGATTTGATCAAATCCCGTTCTCGCAGTTCGGCCAGCACCGGCAGATAGTCAAGCGATGTCTTGCCGATAAACAGATCGTCGAAGCGCGTGCCTTCACGATACGCCTTGAGGCAGTCGTGGACACCACGCAGATAGAGATAATCTTTGGTGAAACCGCCGCCGCGGTAAGCGCGTGTGGAGAGATTGAACGCGGCATCCGCGCTGAATCCATGTTCGTCCATCAACCAGGCAAACACCTCATGGAACGGCGCGCCGCTGACCATGCGCCGGATCACCAGCACCCGTAAAGCCAGGGTGCGGAGGCGTTTCAGCGTGATATTGCCCGACAGGTACTCAGCGAGTATTGCCAGCCCTTCCTGGGTCAGTGTGTTGAGCGGCAACCCCAATGAGAAGAGCTTCAGCGGCTGCTGTTCGGCGTTGCGGGTGGTGACCAGGTGCACGCCGATCTCGTGGTGGATCAGCGCCTGCAACTGGCGCTGGTTCACCATTGCGTTATATTTGATCAGAACGGCATTCTGCGATTTGCTCACCATCGCCGACGCGACAATCCCGCGACTGATTTTCACCCGGCCTTCCATCCCCATCCCGCGCAGGTAATCGAGCATCATCACGCGGATCTTTTCCGCCGGGATATCCGCGGGCAGCGACGGCTCGTGCAGCGGGGGCGCGTGCAGCAGAAACCTGGCGTTGGCAATGTCGCGCGCCGAAGGTTCGCCATAGTAGCGCAGGCTGTTGTAGAGGAACTTGTTGCTGCCGATGCTGGCGAGTTGTTCCACTTTATCCGCGTACGCGTTGATGACATCCCGGTAGAGCCCCTGCAGCGTGCTGTCACTTATCCTGTCCACCGGCAGACGATACAGTTGCTCCTTCAATTTGAACGGATCGAGTTGGATCGGCCGGTAGTGAAACAACGGGTCCTTGTGGTAGTGACCGCGGTAGAACTGACTGCGCGCTTCGGCCTGGTTGC
The DNA here is from genome assembly GCA_020445405.1 of Gammaproteobacteria bacterium. Classification (GTDB taxonomy): domain Bacteria; phylum Pseudomonadota; class Gammaproteobacteria; order Chromatiales; family Chromatiaceae; genus HKST-UBA178. Next base: position 65,409 of record JAGRGQ010000008.1, read on the forward strand.
TTGGATTAACGTGGTCGAGCACGTCCAGTTTGCCGACCAGTCGATAGAGATCGTGATCGAGGCGTTTGAGCAGTGGATCCAGTCCGCTGCAACGTGGTTGCGGCTCTGGCACGGAGTGCCGTTTCCCGTGCCGCATAAACTGATCGACGGTCGCGCCCAGCGTCGCACTCAACTGCTCGCCGATCGATGTAACGACTGACGGGTATGGAGCTCCGCTTGTTTCGTCGCAATAGAACTTCGCGATTTCGGTGGAAAGTACCAGCGTGTTCCTGAACTGCTCCCGGGTGAACCGGGAGAGGTAACCGCGGCCCTGAAATACATCGTTCTCCGCAACTCTGGGTCGGTCGCTGTCGATTGAGAATTCCGCAAGCCGCTGCAGCCAGAACGTTATGGTTGCGCGAAACCGGTGGCGTGCCACCTGGCTGGTTCCCAGGTTGAAATGTGGCCAGTCGCTGCGCTTCAGCCGTTCGGTATTGTAGCTGTGCAAATCCAATACCAGGCAGCGGCCATGGCTTTTTTCGACGCGCGCGACCAGCGACCGATAGACCCGGTAGAAAGCGGCGTGTTTGGCGAGGCTCAGTGCCCGCTGCACCTCAGACAGCGGAGAGCGCCACACCTGTTGACCCCAGGCCTGCTCATAGAGGCACTCTCCGGGTGCGCGGTTGAGGTCGTATTCGTAGCGTGAATCACGCGCAATCAGCACCAATGGAAGGGATGCCAGCATGGCTCCGGTGTGGGGGTCCTCCTCGGTTCGTCGCTGCTGATCGCTCAGCAGACACGACGGGAGCAGTGACTTGCGCATTTGGTGGCCGTCGTGAATTGCCGTGGCAATACAGGGGGGATATTCGTCAGCGCGAACATAGAGGCTGCCGTCCGACAGCGTGGCTTCAAAAGGGTGGCTGTCAGCGATCCATTGAAGCACCTGTTCAATTTTTGCGGTTTGCATCTTTAACTACCCTGCGGAGTCCGCATGCTGCCGATACTCGGGTTTGCGGGAGTCGGTCGTCAACGACCCCTTTTACTTCGCAGCATACATCGCACGCAGTGTGACCGAAAGCGCAGGTTTATGCGTTCAACCCGGTCCGGCGGGAGGGCAGGGGAGTGATAGGCAAATGCCTGGAGATGGCGCGCGTGATCGGCGAGCCGGTATTGCTGCTACAGCTCTTCCAGATAATCTGCGCCGATATCCAGACGCAGTTTTTTCAGTTCCTGCAGCTGCTCCAACCGGCGGCGTGCATCCAGGCGCGACCGGTTCGCCTCGGATGCGGGAACGTAACAGGTTTCCGGGTCGATTGGAAAAGTCTCTTCGAAAAAAAATTCCTGTTCCTGAATCATCTGGGGTACGCCATGCAGAGTTGATCGAGCGGTTTAGTTTGCTGAAAAGCGAATTCCATGCAACAAAATATTTTGTACGTGACAATAGCTGAATTTTATTGTGAAGCGTTGGATATGCGCCCGGTTTTCAACCGGATTCGGTCCTCCAGCCCTGAACATGCAATAATAAAGCGGTTAATTATGCTATTCGCCCTGAACATCTTCGATCTTCGTCAAATTGGGCTGATGGCTCCCAGCGGAATCCACTACTGATTGCAAAAGCGGGACTATGGAAAAACGACGTCGATACAGAAAGCGTGCGGATCAGGTTGTTTCCGCCGTCTGCCTGGAGCTCGATACCGAAGGATTCGAGTATCGCAAGTGGGGCGGTGCGCAGTATTGCAAACGGGGCGACTGGCTGGTCAATAACGCCGGGGAGACATATACAGTCGACGGAGAGGTGTTTTCACGTACCTACCGCAAGGTGCGCGAGGGACAATTTGTGAAAATCACCCCGGTATGGGCGGAAATGATGGCCAGCGCCGGCAGCGTCGCTACAAAGGAGGGAAGATCACATTACGAGGCCGGGGATTACCTCGTCTGCAACAGTCAGGACGGCACCGACAGCTATTGCATCAGCGCCGAAAAATTCCACGCCATGTATGAACCGGATGAATAGCGGTTCCGCTGCCGCCACCGGTTCAGGCAGCCATTTTCAGCTGCGCAGAGACTGGCGGAAGGTCACTGCGCAGTTTCGTCGCCGGCCATCAGCGCAAAAAGCGGCGCAAATGCGGCCAGCGTAACGACAAACCAAGGAAACCCTCCGCTTATTGACGTCAGCATCAGCGCGGCGATCGCCAGCAGATAGCCGGTGATTAACGCGACAGGCAACAGGCCGCTATTTTCCAAACGATTGATTTCGCTGGCTTTATTGAGCCATGAATGGAGGTCCAACGGTTCCCTTGCAGTATGAGTGACATCGGTATGGAGCAGATTTGCCAATGACATGACACACCTCCGAATAGCATAACGCAGCAAATGACTGGGTTTTGAGGGCCTGATACCACTGCATTCAGAACATGGAGAGCTTCGAACCCGGGATGCGGCAACCGGCTGAAACAAACAATCCACGCCTGTTTGCGTCAACCCATCATTGACCACGGAATTGTCAGAATCTTGACTTCCGTTGAAGACAAGCGTAGGCGATGCGCGTCCGCTGTCAACATCGTTTAAATTAAGGTTATCTGCGGCTAAATTGCGCCAATGGAAACCGAATGCTTCATTAGGAGCCGCTGACAGGCGAGTGCCGGCCGGCGCTTTTTTTTCCTGTTTGATATTCGTCGGGAAGCTGTGCTGTTTTGTAGAAGCCCCGTCATTCCGGTGCAGGCCGGAATGACGTAAGCAGTCGTCTCCGGCCGGAGACTACTTAAGGAATAGCGCAATCAGAATTACAATCAGCGCAAAACCCTGAAATGCGATCCTGGCGTTCATCAGTTTGGCTGAATGACCCTCGTCATATTCTCCCCCCCGGACCATCGATACCAGACCCCACATGAGACTGGCAATAGTTGCCAACAACGCCACGACCACCAGAAAAGTATACAATGACATAGGATCCTCCCGTTATTTCCAACCTGCGTTATTAGCTGTACGCTGCTATTTGAATAGTAGCAGGATCGGGAAAAAAGCGGGAGCGGATCAGGGTTTTTTAGCCAGTTGGGAGAGCAGTCGCGGCAGGTGTTGCGTATAGGCTCAGGCCAGCAGCGCCACGCCTTTAATCTGAGCATAGACTTTACTTCCGGGTTCCAGTCCAAGCCTGTGCTGTGATTTTCGGGTAATGCGGGCCAGTACCGGCACACCGCCGATGTCCAGCCGGATGACCATACGGCCACGGCCATGAGCCTGCATCTTCATTACCCGGGCGGGCAGTATATTCAGGATGCTGGTGGGACCCGGGGGTTCCAGGGCGAGACTGACATCCCTGGCATGTATGCGGATGCGGATATCGCTGCCCACCGGCAGGTCGATGGCCGAGATGGTAAGTTCGCCGCCGTCGAATCCGACAAGGGTCAGATGAAAATCCTGGTCGTGTTCGAGAATACGGGCGGAGATAATCGCACCGGCGTCGTAGTCGCGGGAGATTGGCAGATCCACCCTGGCCATCATCTCATTCAGCGCCCCCTGGGCAGTCAGGCGGCCCGCCTCGATCAGCACCAGATGATCCGCGACCCTCACCAGTTCTTCAGGATCGTGGGTGACATAGATGATCGGTATGTTGGTGCTGCGATGCAGACACTCCAGATAGGGAATGATCTCTTTCTTATGGCCCCGGTCCAGCGAGGCCAACGGTTCATCCATCAGCAGCAGCCGGGGGTTGTTCAGCAGTGCGCGGCCAATGGCGACGCGCTGTTTCTCGCCCCCGGACAGTTGCGACGGAGCGCGGTTGAGCAGGTCGTTCAATCCGAGCAGATCCATCACACGCTGCAGGCTCTCGACCTGCATTTCCCTGGGTGTGCGTTTAAAACCGAACATCAGGTTCTCTCTGACCCTGAGGTGCGGAAACAGCACGCCTTCCTGGAATACGTAGCCGATACCACGCTGCTGGGGTGGTACGAACAGACCGCTTTCCGAGTCATGCCAGAGCCGGCCATTGAATCGCAGATAGGCGGTGGAAGGGCGCTCCAGACCCGCAATACAGCGGAGCAGGCTGGTTTTTCCCGAACCGGAGCGGCCGAACAGCGCGGTTACCCCCCGGCCGGGAATCTCAGCTTCCGCCTCGAGGTCGAAACCGTCCAGTGGAAGTGAAAAATGAAAATGGATACCGCTGTTCATGGCGGCGTTCCCTTTCCCCGCCGGCGCCGCGGTTGATTCATCCGGTAAACGATAACGAGCACGGTGAAGGAGAACAGCAACAGGAAGGCTGAGAGCCAGTGAGCCTGCGCGTATTGCAGAGACTCGACATGGTCGTAGATCGCAATGGAGAGCACTTGGGTTTCGCCCGGGATATTACCACCGATCATCAGTACGACACCGAACTCACCGATGGTATGGGCGAAACCGAGGGTAGCCGCGGTGATGAGACCAGGCCTCGCCATCGGCAGCACAACCGAGAAGAAGCGGTCCAGCGGGGTTGCTCGCAAAGTGCTGGCCGCCTCCAACGTACGCTCGTCGATGGCGGAAAAAACATTCTGCAGGGGCTGAATGACGAACGGCAGGGAGTAGAGGATGGATCCGACGACCAGGCCGCTGAAGGTGAAGGCAATGGCGTGGCCGCCCAACGCTTCCAGTACACCACCGACAGGCCCCTGTGGTCCGAGCGCTACCAGAAGATAGAAGCCGAGAACGGTGGGGGGCAGCACCAGGGGTAATGCGACCACCGCCTCCAGCAGAAATCTGAACCGCCAGCGGGTGCGCGCCAGCCACCAGGCAAAGGGCGTACCGAAGAGCAGCAGAATCGAGGTGGCGACCGCAGCCAGCTTGAGCGTTATGAACAGGGCCGCCAGATCGGAACTACTCATCATCGGGTACGCCGTAACCGAAGCCGCGAATTGTCTGCAGCGTCTCTTCCTCGCGCATAAATGCCATAAAATCGCGGGCAGCCGGTTTCTCCCGCAACAGTACCGCCTGCTGGGCTATCGGTGAATATAGTGACCGGGGCACGAGCCACAGCGAGCCCTCGACCGGTGAACCGGGCCGTTTTACCTGGGAGTAAGCGACAAAACCGAGCGCGACATTGCCGCTGCTGACGAATTGGAAGGTCTGCCCGATGTTTTCGCCGCGCACCAGGCGGCCCTGATACGACTGCCATTCACCGCGCGCCCGCAACACCTCCTCTGCCGCCCTGCCGTATGGGGCCAATCTGGGATTGGCGATGGCCAGATGCCGGATACGCCGGTCAGTCAGGACGTCGCCGTCCGGATCGATATAGCCCGCAGTCGGGCTCCACAGGATCAACTTGCCCAAGGCGTAGGTAAAGCGGCTGCCGGGCAGTGCAACACCCTGCTGTTCGAGCAGTGCCGGCCGCGCTGTGTCGGCGGCGAAAAAGGCGTCGAACGGTGCGCCGTTGGTGATCTGGGCGTAATGCTTTCCGGTGGATCCGGAGATCTGGATCACTTTGTGACCGGTACGCAGCTCGAATCGCCCGGCGATAACGTCAAAGGGCGCTGCGAAGTTGCTGGAGACCGCCATGCGGAGTTCGTCCGCCATCGACCGGCCGGCGATCAGTAACAGCGTCGTTGCTGCGATCAGTGACAGCAACGGATTTGAGAGTTTCATTCCAATCATTTTCAGAAACGCAAAGTCATATTCAACAGACTGCAGTCATTGGCGCCGATCCGATGCTGAAACGCCTGCTGCAGTCATTTCGGTCATCCTTCCGACCCGTGCCGGACCCGGACCTGAGCGCTATTGGCGGTTGCGGCTTCCGGTTTGCGGCGGATGGCGGTAAACTTCAGCCCGGGATGAGTGCCGTTGCGCACAGCCGCACATAGTATTACCCAATTCACGATAACTGTTCAGCATGTTCAGGCCACAGGATTTACGGGAGTGGCTGAACTTCACGATTAATCGGTAATTGAACTGAAGCAGGATGTTTACGCCAACCCGCCTGAAGGTCGTCATAGTGCTGTTACTGATCGCTGCGACGGCCGCCTGGTCGAAGCTGCGCCTTATTGAACCGGGGGATCATGAACCCCAACGCTGGCGTGTGGAGGAGTATCCGGGATTCCAGAATAAAGGCTCCTAGGGCCTGTGGACTCAGACTTCTTCGGCAAACCCATTCAGGAGTAAAGATAATCGCGGGTTTCCGGCACCTGCCGCCAGTCACGGGCCAGCTGTATCTGATATACAACCAGACTGCCGGTACGGAAGCAGGCTTCGGACGCGGCCAGATAAAACTCCCACATGCGGCAGAAAACCTCGCCTTTCTGCTGCGCGAAGCGGGAGCGGTGGGCTTGAAATCTGTCACCCCAGTGCATCAGCGTCAGTGCGTAATGGCGGCGCAGGACCTCGATATCGGTCACATGTATCTGCACCTCGTTCAGCGCACGGATGAGCTCCGAAAGCGCCGGATTGTAGCCACCGGGAAAAATGTGACGGGCAATCCAGGGATTCGTATTACCCGGTCCCGACGTGCGTCCGATGGTGTGCAGCAACGCCACGCCACTCTCCTTCAGCAGGCGCTGCAGATGCCTGAAGAATGCCGGGTAGTAGGGCTTTCCCACATGTTCGAACATGCCCACCGAGACAATGCGATCGTATTTCCCCTGATGCGTGCGGTAATCCTGGAGCGAGAACCGCAGCATCTCCTGCATGGGACTTTCCGCCCGGCGCTGCTCGGCCACTGCCAGCTGCTCTTTCGAGAGGGTGATACCCTGCACTTCAACGTCCCCGTGTTGGGTCAGATAACGCGCAAGCCCACCCCAGCCGCAGCCGATATCCAGCACATGCATGCCCGGAGAGAGGCAAAGCTTCTCAAGAATGTGCTGACATTTGTTCTGCTGCGCCTGTTCCAGGGTTTCCTCAGGTTGTTTGAAATAGGCACAGGAGTAGTGCAGGTCGCGGTCGAGAAAGGAGCGGAACAGAGTCTCTTCAAGATCGTAATGTCTGGCAATGTTGCTCAGGCTGCGGCGCAGACTGTTCCATTGCCTGATCGTGCGCCCCCCCACGGACTTGGGGGAGTGGTTCTTCTCGAGGTTAAAATTTCGCATCAATACGCAGAGCAGCTCAGTGAGCGTGCCCTGCGGCAGCTCCCATTCGCCGCGCAGATAGGATTCGCCCAACTGAAAATCCGGATCCAGCGCGATTTTCAACGGTGTGCGCGGATGGTTGATTTTCCACACGACATGCGGCTCCCCCGATCCGCATGTGAAACCTCGCCCATCAGCCATGACAACAGTCAGCGTGCCGTATTTGACGGTCGATTCCAGACGCTTTTGAAACAGTCCGTTCACTGGCTTCACCGGCCGGCCCGGACCGGATGAAACGACCGGGCTGGCTTCGATGCAGGTGGCTTCCCCCCGCGGAATATCGCGGGAAACGAAAAAAAGGATTGTGAAATCGGTATTCCCATCGATCGGAATATTTGCCAACTGACCGAAAAATATCCCTTTTTATTTCCAATGTAAATCAGTTTTTATTATCGGATGCGGATGTGCTGCGAAGCCGGCTGAAGGTCGGTTACAGCCAGTGCTCCCGCTGTTTGAAAAGCGTCGTTGGTTCTCAGCCCCGACGCTGACTGTGGACTATACTCGCCGTACAAATTCACCACCAGCAGGGAAGTTGCGGTATGCCAGGCAAAACAGGCGGTAACAAACAGTCAGACAGCGAGGTCGTATTACGGATGCGCGGTTTGCCCGAACCGGTTCCCGCCAAGTCCGGTATCCACGTCGACGAACAGCTGCAACTGATATCGATTTCGGTCAAGGCGGAGTTCAGGCCGGGTGCTGTGCGCGCGGCGGCGTCGGAGGAGACGCTGGCGTTGGCCGGAAACGATCTGATTGAGATCGAGTTCAGCGATGGAATAACCGTCTGGATGAGCGCGCAGGAGTATCGCAAAAAGTTTGCGGGCGGAAAAACACGCGATGGTCTGGCCGATACCGAAATCGCCGTGCCGGAAATGCTGGATGTGCTTCCGCCGGGCATGCTGGCCCGTGGCCCGATCGGCTGGGCGGTCAAGTCGCTGAAGGTGCTCGGCGTCGATCTGCACGGTCTCTCCGCCACCAAAATAGCACGCAAGATTGAGGAGAAGGTCAGAGGGGAGAGTCGGCCGGGACCGGGATTCTACCGGTGCCGCCTTGAGACCGGGGCCTTCGCGCTGGAAAAGCCGCCGTCCATGGAAAAAATCGATGGAGAGCGGATTCTTCTGTTTCTCCACGGCACCGCATCCAGCACCTGGGGCAGTTTCGGCGATCTCTGGTCGGAAGCGAGGCGCGGGGAGCTGAACCGGATCCGCAGTTGCTATCAGGGTAACGTTTACGCGTTTGAACACCGTTCGCTGACCGAAAGCCCGATAGAGAACGCCCGGGATCTGGTGAGCTGTCTGGCGGCATTGCCGAAAGACACGACTGTCGACCTGGTTTCCCATTCGCGCGGCGGACTGGTGGGAGAGCTGCTCTGTCGGGTTACCACTCTCGGGCGGGAAAACGGAAACCCGAATAGGGCCGCTGCATTCGACGAGCGGGATTTTGCGCTGTTCAACGCTGCACCCGAACAAGCGGGAAACCGGGCTGCGCTGCAGGCGCTGGCGGTTGCTCTGGGCAACGCCCGCTTTCGCATCGGCAGATTTGTACGTGTAGCCTGCCCGGCACTGGGAACCACGCTGGCGTCGAGAAAGCTGGATCGATGGCTCTCGGTGGTTGGCTCTGTAGCCAAAGCCGCGGGACTGAATTCACCGCTGGGCGAAGCTTTTCAGGATATAGGGGAGTTTGTCGCGGCGGTGGTGCAGGAGCGCACGGACCCCGGTTCGCTACCGGGACTGGAAGCGATGATGCCGGATTCGCCGGTGGTGAGGCTGGTCAATTGGCGCGGCGTGCGGGTAGGCGGTGAACTGGCCGTGATCGCCGGCGATATCGAACCCGATGCCTGGTGGGCCAGGCTGCTGGTCTGGGCCAGCGACCGGTTCTATGAAGGCGATCACGACCTGGTGGTTAATACCCAATCCATGTATGGCGGCGCCGGACGGGAGGAGGGCAAGGCGCTGCTCAGTCCGCACAAGGGACCGAACGTCAATCACTTCACCTATTTCGGCAACCGTGACAGTGCCGGCAGCCTGGTAAGGGTTCTGACACGGCGGTCTGAAGAGAGCGCCGGTTTAGACCGCTTGTTCGAGCCGACCGTGGATATCGCGCGTGCGCTGGCGCGCAGCGCCCAAGCGGGTCCGAGACCGGTGGTGTTTGTCTTGCCCGGCATCATGGGCAGCGAACTCGAGGTCAGAGGCAACCGCGTCTGGGTCGATCTGTTCGGACTGACCCTGGGTGAATTCACAAAGCTGCGTATCGATGCGCGCGGCGTGCATCCGACAAACGCCTATGCCCGCTTCTACGGTGAGCTGATCGAGTACCTGGGAGAGTCGCACAAGGTGGTGGAATTTGCCTTCGACTGGCGTCTTCCGATCGAACAGGAGGCGGACCGGCTGGCGCTGCGGGTGCAGACCGAACTGCACGAGGCGCAGGCAAACGGCCAGCCGGTCCGGCTGCTCGCCCACTCCATGGGAGGGCTGGTGGCCCGCACCATGATTGCCCGGCATACGGAACTATGGGACGGCATGTGCCGGCACAGCGGCGCCCGCCTGGTGATGCTGGGTACCCCAAACGGGGGCTCGCACGCGATAACCGAGCTGCTGGTGGCGCGCTCCAAAACCCTGGGCATGCTGGCGCTGCTGGACCTGGGCCACAGTGAAAAAGAGCTGCTTGAAGTGGTGTCGCGTTTTCCGGGTGCGCTGGCGATGCTGCCGAAAGATACGCGGCAGGACTATTTTTCCATCGATGTGTGGCGTAAGTATCAGCAGCAGGATGGCGCAGGCTGGGTTATGCCGGAGCCCGGGGACCTGCAGGCAGCAAGTGCTTTCAGGACAATGCTTGACAGCGCGCCGCTCGACCCGAAGCGTATGTGCTACGTTGCCGGTTCGGCCGACAGGACGCTGGCGGAGATGTACTACGATGCCGGGAGCGGAAAGATTCGATTCAACGCCACCACCCGCGGCGACGGGAGGGTGACCTGGGATAGCGGTATTCCAGCGGGGATCCCCACCTGGTACCTGGATGTGGAACACGGTGATCTCAGTGCCTATCCACCGGCGTTTCCGGCCTTTCGGGAGATACTGGAGAGCGGCCAGACTTCAAGACTGCCGCAGACACCGCCGGTTGCACGGGCGGCGGAAGCACTGTTTCCGGCCGGCGAGCGTGAACTAGAGCTGTACCCGGATGAGCGGGTGCTCGGTGCCGTGATCATGGGCGCGGGACCGCGCAAACACCGGTTGGCGGCCCGTGTCGAGCCGCCGGTCAGTATCCGCGTCGTACAGGGAGACCTCGCATTTGCCCGCTATCCGGTGGCGGTCGGGCACTATGTGGGCGATCCCATCATGAGTGCCGAGCGCGCGCTCAACAACGCGGTGGATGGGGAGTTGGAGCGGCGCCACGTGTTGGGCATCTATCCAGGCCCGCTGGGAACATGCGCGATATTTCCAAACCCGCGTCTCAGAACCCTGCAGAGCGCGGAACCCGCCGCCGCGGTGGTGATGGGTCTGGGGCAGGCCGGAGAGTTGACCGGTGCCGGCCTGCGCAGCACCTTCACCCGGGCACTGCTGGAGTATGCGCTCGGTCACGCCGCTGCCATTCCTGAGCGGGCTACGGAAAACGCAACGATGCTGGGTATCTGTGCGCTGCTGGTGGGCACCGCAGCCGGGGGCATCGGCGTCGCGGAGTCGGTGAATGCCCTGGTCAAGGGCGTGTTGCAGGCGAATACGGTACTGGCCGAAAAAAACCAGCCGGAGCGATTTACCCGACTCGAGATCATTGAAATATACGAAGATCAGGCGATCCTGGCAGTGCGGGCGTTGCGGCGTCTGGGCGGTGACTCTTCCATTTCGGGGAAATTGGATCTCTCTGAGGCCGACACTTTGCAGGCTGAACGCGGCGGCCGCCGCAGGATAACCTTCGACGATCCGCCGGGGTGGTGGGACAGAATTCAGATTCTGTCCGACGTAACGGACCGGAGAACGGCGGAGCTGCGTTTTCTCACCCTTACCCGCAGAGCGCGAAATGAGCTGCGCACGGTCGCCACCCAGACCGCGCTGGTGGATGCGATGATCGATGCCTCCATCCGCTCCACCCGCTACGATGCCGATCTGGCGCGCGCACTCTATGAACGGCTGGTACCCAACGAAGTCAAGGATCAGGTCTCCCAGCGCGACAACCTGATGCTAATGGTGGATGAAACGGCCGCGAGGTTCCCCTGGGAACTGATGGAGGATGCCTATTCGTCGAGCGCCAGGCCACTGTCGGTCGAGCACGGCGTGCTCAGGCAGCTCGCGACCAGCATCATGCGCGAGCGGCCGATGCTGGTTGGCGCTGCACGGGCGCTGGTGATTGGCGATCCGGTCAGCGGTTTTCCCGAACTGCCCGGGGCGCAGGCGGAGGCACGCGAAGTCTGCGGCAGGCTGGAGAGCAACGGTTTCGAGGTGCATAAATGCCTGCGATCCGGTTCGGGAGAGGTGGTGCAGCAACTCTATGCCAGGGTCTACAAAGTGCTGCATCTGGCGGGACACGGGGTCTACAACTATCTGCCGGAGGAGGATACCCACTGCGACGAATGCGGGCGGGGACTGAGCGTAGCGGAGATCGAGGAGCGGGAACGAAGCCCCGCAGCGGTTACCGGCATGGTGATCGGCGACGGCTTGTTCCTGACGCCGGCAGAGGTGAAGCAGATGCGCCAGGTGCCTGAGCTGGTGTTTATCAACTGTTGCCATCTGGGCCGGATCGAAGAGGGTGGCGGGTCGGCTCGATTCAATCTGTTGGCTGCGAATCTTGCCACGGAATTCATTCGCATGGGGGTGCGTGCGGTAGTGGCCGCGGGTTGGGCCGTCGACGATGGCGCGGCTAGAATTTTCGCCGGTCGCTTCTATCAATCGCTGCTGGAGGGGGAGGCATTCGGCGACGCCGTCAGAGAGGCACGAAAAGCCGCATTTTTGGCGCGGCCGGGGAGCAATACCTGGGGGGCATACCAGTGTTATGGGGATCCGGGTTTCACGCTTGTATCCAGTCTGACACCTGCCGGCGGCGCAGCGAAGACACTTCATTTCGCCAGCGTGAACGAGCTGGTCAATGCCATTGAAAACATCCAGGCGACGCTGAAGGACAAAGGGGGACGCGATGTTTCGGCTGAGCTTGGGTGGCTGGATCGCTACGAGCAGTATGCCCGGGACAAGGGCTGGAATCGGGCAGGCGATGGTCGGATCGGGCTCGCATTGGCGCGTGCCTACGGCGAGGCGGAGGCATTCGACAAGGCGGTAGACCATTTGGACGATGCCCGGCGGAACGCAGCCGCGTCCATGACGCTCAGGGATCAGGAGCAGTTACCGAACCTGCGTGCCAGAGCGGCGATGGAGTGCTGGAGGCAGGGTAAGGCCGCCGCCGTACAGATCGATCAATCGATCTCTGAGATCAAGGATCTGTTGAGAGCGAGCGAAACGCCGGAACGCCTGGCTCTGCTGGGTGGCGCCTGGCGCCGCCGGGCCTGGATCTCGCGTTCACCTGCCGCCTATCTTGCCAATATGCGGGATGCCTACGGCAAAGCTTATGCGCTGTCGCGGCAGGAGCTGCACACCGCGGCCTACCCGCTGCTAAACAGCGTGGTCGCGGGCCTGATCATGCAGTGGTATCCGGCAGCCGGGGATGATGCGCCAAAAATGCGCGAACTGCGCCGGCAGTTGCGGACAGCGCGCGAACTGCTCCCGGCGGAAGAGAGTCTCTCTCAGGAGAGAGGCGGCAGCTGGAACCCCTGGCTTGCGTCGATGACCATCGACCGCCTGCTGCTCGCAACGCTGGTGGATGGCAAGTGCGATTTTCAACGCGAAGGCCTGGTTAACCGCTACCTTGAGTTCGGCCGCCGCGCCAGCCCGAGGGAATTCGCCTCGGTGATGGACAATATCAGGTTCCTGTATGACCTGGCGGCGCGTGCAGAGACCAAGGAGAGCCTTGTTGTCGCCGCCTGTTTGCGTGTGCTGATGACGGATCTGGGCCAGGAGCTGTGATACCGGACATCCGCGCTAACCTGACTTGAAACCGATAGCGTCGACCAGCGTTTGATTGACCGGTGCGCTGATAGCGTGCTTTTTTGCGAGCCGCACCACCGCACCATTGATAAAATCGATTTCGGTCTCTTTCCCGTTGCGAATATCCTGCAGCATGGATGAGTGGTGGCCCGCGGTGGCCGGCAGCTGCACCGAGCGCAGGTAGTCGAGATACGCGTCGGCGGTGGGCCATGGAAGCGCGATGCCCTCCGCGTTGCATACCGCCCAGGCCTCTGCGATTATCCGCTCGATGATCGACCAGGCCTGTTTTCTTGCCAGCTCACCGTAGGGTACGCCCAGGATCGCACCCAACGGGTTGAGCGCGCAGTTGTAGAGGGTCTTTGCCCACAGATTGGTGCGGATCGAATCACTTGCCTCCACATTGAGACCGGCCTGCCGGAACAGATCGATCAGATGCTGCACGCCGCCGTCCATGCCGATCGGAAAGCGGCCCAGGCGTATCGGCCCGCCCTCCACGGTAACCTTGACATCGGCATCTCCACACCATTCGAACCCGGTGATGATGGTGCCGCCGATAACGTGGTCACTGAATTCGGCAATGATCTCCTCATTGCCGATGCCATTCTGCAGGCTGACAACTTCCGCCGCCGCGAGCAGCGAACTGTACTCGGCACAGAGCTGTCGCGTCTGCAGGGACTTGCAGGTGATCAGACAATAGTCGAAGGTCTCTCCGGCGGTGAGGGTTGCCGATGCATTGAAGTGGAAGCTGCCGTCACCCCAGAGGCCGCGCATGCGAAATCCCGATCGCATGATTTCATCGGCATGGCGCGCACGGCACAGTGCATGGACTTCGCACAGTGAGGAGAGGCGTGCGGCGAGGCACAGTCCGACTGCACCAGCCCCGAGAATAAGCAGTTTCATTTCGTTTGTTGCGCCTGTTTGTCAGCTAAGTTTTGGTTTCAGATAGGTTCGATGATACCGCAACGGGGGATGAAAACAGGATCAAGTTACATACCGACACCGGCAGACAGGCAGGATGCCGCGGCGTGCCGACTGTCGCCGGGCACGGTATCTTCACCGCCGGTAACTATTGTCAGGTTTTTTTACGGACTTGAAAATTTTCATGCTACAGCCGCAAATTCAGCCGCACGCGGAAACAGGGTTCTGACAACGGCTCATCCGCCCGACGGTGCCGGTGGCGGCGTTGATTTGGCAGCAGGGGGGATGGAATTCAACGAGTTACGGTATTCATCGGTTCGCAGCGGAGAAACAAACCCCGATTGCCGGCGATGGCAGGTAATTATGCCAAAAATATTGGAATGGTATTTGCTAAGAGTTTATGATTCGGGCTGCATTGCGGTTTGACGGTCCGGAATAAAATTCGCGTAAAAAACGGCAATACATTTAGGGTATGAAAACAAGGCAAACGGCTCGACGCTTGCCTGAGGGGAGACAGCTAGGATGTACAATAGCTTTTTTGAGAAGGGTATGGCGTGTCCCAGTTGTGGATCGACCGATGCCGACCGGATAGCGAGGGGTTTTCTCGACCGGCTTTTACTGAGGAAGCGTAAATTCGTATGCCGGAAATGCAGAGCCAAATATTTTACCGGGAGAACCACCACAGCTTCAGCTCAGGAACGATCTCCCGACAGTTTTTCCTGAGCTTACAGGCGCAATGCCGCGCCATTGCCACACTGTAATCTCCAGGCTAATGGTTACACCGGCGCAATGCGGGACCAGGTTATGCAAAATGAAGTGAAGCGTCATATATTTCTCTGTGCCACACCGACCAAACCAAAGTGCCACGGGACCAAAATGGGTGCACTCTGCTGGGAATACCTGAAACAAAGGCTGTCGGAACTGGGCTATGGCATACCCCAGAAGGGAATAGACAGAAGCAAAGTGGATTGTCTGCGCGTCTGCCATAACGGACCGGTGGCGCTGGTATACCCCGAAGGCGTCTACTACCAGGAACTGACGCCGGAAAAGCTGGAACGTATCATTCAGGAGCATCTGATCGGCGGCCGGGTGGTCGGGGAGTATCTGCACCAAAGCCCATACCGCCTGTTAAAGGAGTGATCTGCGGTCGGGATTGAGTGCGACTCAACGACGTTCGTTGTGCGATTACCGGATGACGCGGGAACTGTCGCGGTCCGCAGCCGGAATTCCCGCCGGGCGGGATCCGCCGGATTACTCTTCCTGCCCGCTTAACAACAGCTTCTCCAGCGCTTTGTCGGCGTTGAACAGATGCTCGTTAATCCAACCGGTAAGAAACGCCAGCAACTCCTCCTTGTCGACATATTCCCGTTTCAGCAGCTTCTCCTGAAATGAGACGATCTGCCGGGAGAACTGGCGGTGCTGCGCGATATGTGCAGCGGCTGCGGTTTTCTCGTCCGCGCTGATGGCGCGCTCCTTTATCAGGGACTCTTCAGTATTGAAGTGATGGATCGAGTAGCCGAGGAGTTCCTGGACTATCGAACGGGTATTGACCGAGGTTTCACAGTTCGCCAGGGACAGATGCACATCATTGACCAGGTTTAACAGGGACTGATGCTGCTGGTCGATCTCCTCGACCCCGGTGCGGGCCGATTCGTCGAGTATCAATGTTCGGGTCCGTTTCATAACTTTCTCTCAGGCAGACTGGCGTTGAACCGGCCCGTGTCGGGACGGTAGTGCTGCAGCCACTCCCAAAAAGCGGCCGCATCCATGGGTCTGGCGAAAAGAAAGCCCTGCATCTCGTCGCACCCGGCCACCCTCAACCAGCGAAACTGCTCCTCGGTTTCGACACCCTCGGCAACGACCTTCCGACCGAATGCGCGTCCGAGTCCGATCGTCGCTTCGATCAGGATTCTGTCTTCATTGTTGGACAGCAGGTCGTTGACGAAGGAGCGGTCGATTTTCAGCGATTGGGCGGGAATGCGGCGCAGGTGGTCCAGTGTCGAGTATCCGGTTCCGAAATCATCCAGTGCAAAAGTGACGCCCATGGCTTCGCATCGGCGAACGAGCGCCGGAAAATCGCGGATCCCTTCCAATGCCGCGCTCTCGACGATTTCGAGATCAATCGGAAATCTCTCCTCTTTTTGGATCCGGCTCAGAAGCTGTTCCAGCTCCGCCGCGAATGCGGGCTGCTGCAACTGGCGGGCGAATATGTTGATGCCGATGGCCATCGGGTAGCCCTGCAGGGCCCAGGTGTGTGCCTGTGCCAGCGCTGCATCCAGCACGTAACGGCCGATATCCAGCGCGATATCGTGCTCTTCGACCAGCGGGATAAACTGTGCCGGAAGTATCGTTCCCAATACCGGGTGCTGCCAGCGCAGCAGTGCTTCGGAGCCGACGACACTGCCGTCATGGCAGCTGATCTTGGGTTGGTAGTGCAGTACGAACTCATGTTCGGATAGTGCGCGGGACAGATCCTTTAACGTATCGTTGCGCGCCATCAAACGCTGCTCAAGCGTGGCATCGAACCAATGGTAGCGGTTTTTCCCGGATCGCTTTGCCGTGTACATGGCCTGGTCCGCGTGCCTGAGAAGCGTATCCGGATCCCGGTCGTCTGCGGGATACAGCGTAATTCCCGCGCTTACGGTGATACCGGATTCGATGTTTCCCGCAACGGTGTAGGGGTTGGAGAGGGAGTGGAGAATCCGGTTGAGAATCGACTCGCACTCTGTTTCGTCTTCGATATCGGCCAACAGGATCACGAATTCATCGCCGCCCAGCCGGGCCACGGTGTCGCCCGCCCTTACGCAGTTGACAAAGCGGCTTGCCGCTTCCACCAGCAGCCCGTCTCCGGCTTTGTGGCCGTAGTTGTCGTTGATATACTTGAAGCCGTCGAGATCCAGGTAGCAGACAGCGAGAATTTTACCTTTCCTCCGTGCGCTTTCGACCAGTTGCTGCATCCGGTCGTGCAGCAGTCGGCGGTTCGGCAGGCCGGTCAGCGCATCCAGGTGCGCCATTTTTTCGAGTTGATTCTCATGATATTTGAGATCTGTGATGTCGGAGACGGAAGAGACGATGCCGGTGACTGCACCGCCTTTTGTTTCCGCGACCGGGATGACGTTTATGGTTACCCAGCGCTGCCCGGAATCGGGATGTCCGATACCGACGATAATCCCTTCCCGCGGCTGCAGATCGGATAGGGTTTTTGTGATTGGAAACTGCGCCAGGGAGAGCGAAGCGCCATCCTCATCGGTAAAACTCACACCGTCCTCTTCGCTGCCGACACTGTTGCCGAACCTGCCCATCCCGAGCAGTTTTCTGAAACCGGGATTGGCGTACAGCAGCCGCCCCTCGGCATCCCACAGCGCAATGCCTTCGGATACGGTATTGAACACGATCTGCATCTGGTGTTCGTGGATGCGCAGCGCTCTTTCGAGATTTCTCCGGTAGCGGATCTCCTGCTCGAGATGCCGGGTGCGCTCATCGACCCGCTTTTCCAGCTCCAGGTTGGCCTGCTTGAGCGCCGATTTGGAAGCGTCTATTTCACGGCTCATGCTGTCCACGCCCATGTCGAGCAGCGCCAGTTCGCTTGAGCCCTCGAAGCCGGCCGCCACACCGATGTCGCCTTTGGCTGCCCGGCTCACGGTTCTGCCGATCCGGCGCAGGGGCTCTGCAACCCAGTTGTTCAGCAGATAGAAGACCAGAATCGCGCTGAATATCAG
Organism: Gammaproteobacteria bacterium; assembly: GCA_020445405.1. Taxonomy (GTDB): domain Bacteria; phylum Pseudomonadota; class Gammaproteobacteria; order Chromatiales; family Chromatiaceae; genus HKST-UBA178. Next base: position 83,130 of record JAGRGQ010000008.1, read on the forward strand.
CACGACCGTCTGGCTGAGCCAGTTTGCCGGCGCCAGTTTCTCGCGTCGTGCGTCACGCTTGGCGCGGGCCAGATCGTAGTTCAGATAGAGTGCTCCGGCCTGCCTGGTATCGTCTCCATCGCTCTGCGCCGGCAACGCAATCGGCGCATAGAGATTGATGGACTTGCCCGTAGTGCTTTTGTCGATGATGATCTGCTGCTGCGCTATTGCCTTGCGGTAGGCGTCCGCATTGAACTCGCTGATCATTTCACGCGCCGGCTTTGATTCGTACGCGAATTTCGTGGAGTAAACGACTTCGCTGTCGCGATTCAGCAGCGCGAGAATGTCGACGTTTGGGTCGGCGCTCTGGAATCCGATGATCCGCTCTGCATTGTGCGGCTCGGCCAAAGCCTCGTCCGTGCCGAGCGTCTGCTGGACCATCTCAATCAGTTGACGTGCGGATTCGATCTGGTGCTTCTCCACGCGCGACGGTTCCTCAAAGGCCACTTCGAATCCTTTGTCCAGAACCAGATGCGCGATGACCAGTATCGACACGATCAGCAGCAGCGTGAATCGCAACGGCGGCGGAGCGCGTTTTTTATTTATCAACATGGGGCGACCCGCTCGTTGCGTGCAGCGGATGTCGGTTGGACTGCCGGCGATCGATCGGGCGTGCCGGAACAGGCAGTGCAATCGCATCGAAGCGGGTGAGAGCAGCCGTTTGCCTGTGGCTGGTGCGGGAAAAGCGTTCAGTGAAAAAAGCGATGACCAAACCTGCGGCGGCTGAAAAGCGCCTAAGCAAGATGTTCTGCGACCGACTGGTCGGATTCAACGTCGTTCTTCCCTGAGAGTTTTTTACCGATATTTCACGGATACATACACTCTCTGTTGGCCCCCGCACATCGGGCCCCGGTTAGCAGCTTCGGATATTGGAAGCTATCCCCAACCATATTATCGGTTCGAATGTTGTGAACTTTATTCTTTAATTATTTTCCTTTGGAATTATTAGCAGTTGATTCGATCGGGCATCAAACAATGCCGACCCGGTCAAAAAACCAATATCCCCCCACCAGCGCGATTGCCAGCGAGGCGGGCAGGGTGATGAGCCGACGGTACCACTCTCTGTTGCTGAACCAGATCCCGACGGCAAGAAAACAACCGGCAATCACCGCAAGCTGCCCCAGTTCGACGCCGAGATTGAACGCGATCAGGCCGGTGATGAAATGATCGGGTGCGAGCCCAATCTCCCGCAACACCCCGGCAAACCCAAGTCCGTGCAGCAGGCCGAAGAGAAACACCACCAGCGGACGCCAGCGGGTCAGATGGTCGCAGAAGAGGTTTTCGACACAGACGTAGACGATCGATGCGGCGATCAGCGGCTCAACGATTGCGGCCGGAATCTGGACGACGCCGTACACACCCAGCCCCAGCGTGAGGGTGTGAGCCAGGGTGAAACTCGAGATTTGCCACAGCAGGCTGCTGAGGCGGGCGTTGAGCAGGAAAAGTCCGATCACGAACAGGATGTGATCGGTCCCCTTCGGCAGTATGTGATCGAAGCCTGTTCTCAGGTACTCCAGAAAGAGGGTACCGCCGGACTTCGCCGCAATGCCGGTCAGGGGAATGGAATCAGACGCCTGACCGGCCTGCAGATAGGCTGTATAGAGCTCCTCGCCGGCGTTGCTGTCAACGCGCAGTACATTGGTGCCGAAACGGGCGTCCCAGGTCCATTCCAGCTTCCCAGAACCCGGCGGCAGCACCCCCTGAAATTCGATTATCGAGTCCCGCGCAAGAGTGGTATTCCCGACCGCGGGTATCGCTGTCCGGATGAGTTCGAGTCGCACCGGGGTGCCATCGACGCTGAGCCTGCTGCCCGTGAGCAGCCGGGGCAGAAATGCCTGGAATCCAGCCTCCAGCTCTGCCGGAGGGAGTCTTCTGAGCCGGTTGTACTCCCCAACGCTGTCCGCATCGTCGGTATTCTTGTGTTCGCTGCCGATACCCGCCATCAGCGCCTCAAGGTTGACCCGCTGGGTCAGTCTGATCTGAAGATCCCCGCCGATTTTCAGATCGATGATCGCGGGGCGGATCTCGTGTGGGAATCCCGGGGCAGCGGGGAGTGCTGCAAGCAGAAACAGAAAGATCAGCTTCGGCCAATATTGCGGTGCCGCTGCCGTCATGCACATAATCACTGTTACTCCGCTGAATTCATCGAATGACCTGAAGGGTGCTATTATGCGCGACCTGCTGCGCCTGGGAAAACTGCTTAACGCGCTGTTGCCGCTGACTGTCACATTGCCGGCGGCGGCGCATGAATACTGGATCGAACCGGTAAGCTACCAGATAGTGCCGGGAGAACATCTGCAGGCACAGCTGAAAGTCGGGCAGCACTTTCAGGGGGATCCCCAAATCTTTCTGCCGGACGCCGTCAAAAAGTTTCAAATCACCACCGGCAGCGTCGTCGCCGATGTAAGGTCCCGCATCGGCGATCTTCCCGCGCTGGATCAGAAGATACCGTCGCCGGGCCTGGCGCTGGTCTCGCTGGTCAGCAATATATTCACCCTCAAATACGAACAACCCGGGCTTTTCGAAAAATTTCTGGCTTACGAAGGGCTGGATGGAGTAGTGCAGAAACATCGCGCCCGCGGTCTGCCGGCAAATGGCTTCAAAGAGGCTTACCAACGCTTTGCCAAGTCGCTGGTTCAGGTGGGGGAGGGCGGCGGGGAAGACCGGTTGCTGGGATTGGGATTCGAATGGCTGGTTGAAACCAATCCCTATACCGCGGCGGACAATCGGATGCAGGCGCGTCTGTTCTGGCGGGGGGAACCACTGGCCGCTGTACGGGCCCGCTTGTTCGTCCGCAGGGGGATGCAGGTGGAAGAGGCGGTTCTCACCACGGATGAGGAGGGCAGAGTGCGGTTTACGCCGGATCCGGGCAGCGAGATCCTGCTGAACGCGGTGCAGATGCGGGAGCCGTCGGACCGGTTTCCCGCGCCAGAGGGGTGCGTATGGATAAGCTATTGGGCGACAACCACATTCGCACTGCCCGAAACTGTTCCGACAGCGACGAAATAGCATCCGGCGATCAGGTGGCCGGAGCTGAACCGGCCCGGTCGCCGTGCGCACGCCATCTCCTCCGTCGTTCCGCTGCGTGCCGCACCAGTGCTGATGGAAACGCCCGGGGGAAATGCCCCCCGGCATAGCGTTCGTGGCGCTGAACATGCTGGTCAATCACACGTCGCATGCCGTGGATGCCATGCCCTGGTCCTTAGCCGGTGCATCCCCGCGTCTTTTATATCGCCGCTGGGGGGATATCGAACTGTAAAAACCGAGGGTGTACCGTCTCGGACTGACTCAGATCCCTCGCTGTTAACCGTTGCCGGAAGCGCCCACCTCCACCAGACTGGGTGTGTAGTCTGCCGGCGGGATATAGCCGAGCAGGGTAATGCAGGTGGCGGCCAGATTGGCTATACCCGGATTTTCCAACCGGGCGCTGCGCGCATTTGCCGCGTTCGACGGATCGTAAATGATGGCCGGCACCGGATTGAGGGAGTGAGCCGTCTTGGGCAGCGGTTTGCCTTCATCATCCAGCTTCAATTCACCGGTTTTTTTGTTCAGTTCGCACATGTCGTCCGAGTTGCCATGGTCCGCCGAACAGATCAGGATGCCGCCGGCCTTCTGCACCGCGGCCATGAGTCGGCCGACGCCCTCGTCCACCGCTTCGACCGCCAGCTTGACCGCCTCGAAGACGCCGGTGTGCCCCACCATATCGCCGTTGGGATAGTTGAGACGTATAAAGCGGTATTCACCGCTTTCGATGGCGCGTATCACTTCATCGGTAATCTCATCCGCCTTCATGCGTGGTGCCTGTTCGAAGGGGCAGATATCCGACGGAATCTCCTTCCAGGTCTCGGTGGGGAATTTTCCGGAGTTGTTGCCGTTGAAAAAATAGGTCATGTGACCGAACTTCTGCGTCTCGGAGATGGCGAACTGTTTGACCCCGGCGTTGGAGAGGTATTCGCTCATGGTCCGGTCGATTGCGGGAGGCGTGACCAGATATCGCTGCGGGACACCGAGGTCGCCGTCGTACTGCATCATGCCTGCGTAGAGCACCTCCGGCCGGGGACCACGCTCGAATTCGCTCAGCTCCTCCGCTTCGAACGCCTTGGTGATCTCCAGTGCCCGGTCGCCGCGGAAATTGAAGAAGATGACGCTGTCGCCATTCACGATCGGACCGACCGGCGCCCCGTCACGCTCGATGACGAAGGGCGGAAGGTCCTGGTCGAGAATCCCCGGGGCCTCCTGTCGAAAGGTTTCGATAGCCTGGCGCATGCTGGGAAAACTGCGGCCTTCACCCCTGACATGGGTCGCCCAGCCGCGTTCCACCATGCGCCAGTTGGCGTTGTAACGGTCCATGGTAATGTTCATGCGTCCCCCACCCGAGGCGATGCAGTAGTCAACCGAGCCGTCGCCGTTGATCTCCCTGAGAAAGTCGTCGAACCGGTCTACATATTCCAGCGCGGATGTGGGTGGTACGTCGCGTCCGTCTATCAGCGGATGTATCCGCGCTTTTCTCACCCCCTCCGCCTTGGCCTGTTGCAGCATCGCCTCCAGGTGCGCGATGTTGGAATGCACATTGCCGTCCGAGAACAGACCGATGAAATGCAGGGTGGCGTCTTTGTTCCTGACGTTGGCCAGCAGCTCCTGCCAGACCTCTCCCCGGTAGAGAGAGCCGGATGCGATAGCCCTGCCCACCAGGGCGGCGCCCTGGCTGAACACGCGCCCGCAGCCGATGGCGTTGTGACCCACTTCGGAGTTGCCCATGTCGCTGTCATCCGGCAGACCGACCGCAGTCCCGTGGGCGCGTAATTCTGTATAAATCGCGTGTTCGCGCAGCCAGTCGAGATTCGGTGTGTGGGCGATTTTCACATAATCGCTCGACGGGTTCCTGCCGATTCCCACGCCATCCATGATCGCCAGTACCACAGGCCCCACCGGGCCGCCGAAGGTTCCATTTGGTTTCAATTTGTCCACATCGATTCTCCTGGATAGCGTGCTGTCACTTCGTTATACGCCGCAATTTGGGGCACTCCGCCCTGAAATATACGGTTCAGCCGGCATTCTGCGCCACTCAAACTGTTGCGCAACCATTTTACCCGAAAATTATTACAGCTTCCCTCACGCAAACCGCAGCACGCCGGGTCACAAGGCGCGCCAGTTGAGTTGAACCGATCCCGGCGGCATCGGTGTTCAGGGAGTTCAACGGGCTGCGTGCCCGGGCAGCCGCTACGAGGGCCCGGCGGCGGACAGCGCGTCGCCCGCACCTTTTGTCCAGCTGATGGAGATGTGCATGGAGAGGGTATTACCCGGTCATCATCATGGTCAGAAGATCGGCTGGGAAAATGAACGCAGACGATAGCTGATGCGAACCGCCCTGGCGCCGGTCCGTTGCGCCGCGACGGGATAGGCCGAACCGTCAAGGATGGTTGCGACCAGAGCGGCGATCGCCTCCTCGGGCGGCCTGCCGGATTTCTGTCTGCGCAGATTTTCCGCGAAATGGTTCAGTAGTGATGGGTCGATGATGATCTCGATTCTAGCATCTTGCCGCATGCCGCTCTCCCGATCTTAGATCTTCGGTCCTGCTTCCTATACTCTATCGGTGACGCGCGTTATCCTCACTGTCGACTTTACCGCGGCCAATGTCAATCGGATGGTTCGCCTGCACAGAAAGGTTGCAGCCCCGGCTGAAAGCGCGGTGCTGATTGTGCAACCTGGTTTGTCATATCCATACCGGGTCAGGAGATGCCTTATGTACAAAATCCCGACTTTCCAATTCCTTGCGCTACGGTTGTCGGCAATTCGCCTGGCGATCCTGGCGGCGCTGTTATGCGCGCCGCTGACCGCTGCCGCCGCGCGCGAGGCGATCCTGGAGGGGGAGCGGGCGGTACCGACTGAGGCGCAGAACGGTATTGTGGTTACCAGTCACTATCTGGCAACCGACGAAGCGCTGAAGGTGCTGGAACAGGGGGGCAACGCCATAGACGCAGCGGTTACTGCGGCGTTTGCGCTGGCGGTGACGCAACCCCGTTCCGGCAATATCGGTGGCGGCGGATTCATGCTCATCTCCTCCGGGCGCAAAGACGAGGTGGTTGCCATCGACTATCGTGAAAAAGCCCCGGCACTGGCCAGCCGCGACATGTTTCTTGGTACGGATGGCAACGTGGACGAGGAGTTGAGCAGGTTCTCGCATAAATCGGCCGGCGTCCCCGGCACCGTGGCCGGTCTGCTGCTGGCGCTGGAGAGGTACGGCAGCATATCGCTTGCCAGGGCGCTGGAACCGGCAATCAGACTGGCGCAGGATGGATTCATCGTGCCGGCCCGTTTCAGCGACGGCATCAGGCGCGCGGCCGACCGGCTGCAGCGGCACGCGTCGAGCCGCAAGATCTTCTTCAAGCCCGACGGCAGCGGTTACCAGCCGGGTGAGCTTTTCGTGCAGAAAGAGCTGGCGGCAACGCTGCAGCGGATTGCGCAGCTGGGGCGCGACGGCTTCTACCAGGGCCGCACCGCAGAGCTGATCGTCGAGGAGATGCAGCGCGGCGGGGGACTGATTTCGCTCGAGGATCTCAGCAACTACCAGCCGACGGTTCGCCAGCCGGTGCACGGCAGCTATCGGGGCTACGATATCTACTCGATGGGTCCGCCCAGCTCCGGTGGAACTCACATCGTGCAGATCCTCAATATCCTGGAGGGCTTCCCGATCGGCCGGAGCGGGCACAACTCGGCGCAGACCATCCATCTGATGGCGGAGGCGATGAAGCGTGCCTACGCCGATCGCGCCGAGTACCTCGGAGATGCCGATTTCGTGCGCGTGCCGATCAACGGATTGACCTCCAAGCGCTACGCGGAGACGCTGCGCGTCGGCATCGACCGGGAGCGGGCGACCCCGGCGGCAGGCCTGCCGCCGGGTGATCCGGTACCCTATGAAAGCGGCGAGACCACCCACTTTTCCGTGGTGGACAGATTCGGTAATGCGGTCTCGAATACCTACACCATCAATTTCAGCTATGGCTCGCATATCGTGGTGGATGGCGCCGGATTTCTGTTGAACAACGAGATGGACGACTTCAGCGCCAAGCCGGGCGTGGCCAATGCCTACGGCCTGATCGGCGGGGAGGCCAACAGGATCGAGCCGCACAAGCGTATGCTGAGCTCGATGTCGCCGACCATCGTCAAACTGGACGGCAGGAATTTCCTGGTCACCGGCAGCCCGGGGGGATCACGCATTATCACCACGACACTGCAGGTGCTGATGAATGTGATCGACCATCACCTGAATATCCAGTCTGCGGTCAATGCGCCCAGGGTGCATCATCAGTGGCAGCCGGATGAGATCCGGATAGAGGAGGGCATCAGCCCGGATACCGTCCGGCTGCTGCAACAGATGGGGCACAGCGTGTCGCGCAAGCCGGCGATGGGCGCCAGTCAGAGTATCCTGGTGGGAAGCGACGGCACGCTCTACGGCGGTGCGGACCCGCGCAACAGCACCTCCTCGGCGCAGGGCTTCTGAGGCGATCGATTGATTACTGGGGGCGGGAGGTGGCAGCCTACCAGGTTCTGAACCGCCCCGTGTCGAGGTGTACGAAGTCCGATTTAGGATACAGGCCAACCCCCCCGTTTTTCAGTGCGACCGCCGCTTTTCGCAGGTTCCTGCATTCGACGCCGGTCAGGCGCACATCCACTGCACGCCCCTGCATGTGCAGGCTTTTTTTCGCCACACCGCTGCTTCTGCTGCGCAGTTTCGCATTGGTGGCGGGAGAGCGGTAACCGGATATCACCTGGTAGACGCCGTTGCTGTCCGTCATCCGCCGCAGCGCGAAAAGCTGGTCGAGCAGCAGTGGATCTATGGTTTCTATATCGCCGGTTCTAAAATCCCGCAGATGCCTGTCGATATCTGCCAGTGATTCCGGCAGATAATCACGGCCGTCATGATAGACCACCGAGAGTTTTTCACCGGTATGGGTATGATAGAAAGAGAGTTTGCGTTCACTGGTGGGCGTAGCGCCCGCAAGCCGCGAGAGGGGTAGCAGAGGCGCCAGCAAGGCGCCTTTCAATATCACTCGTCTGGTCTTATTCATATCGCCAAATTTTAATTTCAGGCCAAAAACCTGGAAAATATATCAGCTCAGGTAGGGAAATTACAGTTAACAGGTTCATGCATCGGATATTTTCCAGAAAATCTTTAGCCATCGTGCTGCTTTGCAGTCTCATATGGACACCAGCTGCTGTCGCTGTCGTTGCCAGGGACGAGCAACAGAACCGTCTGTGCGGCCGGATAGAGGTGTTGTCCGGGACCGGGCAGATAAACATCCAGGGAGAGCTGGTCACGGCGGGTTCGCTGATACCTGAACTGTACCGCAGGAATGGTTATGACCTGATCTGGCGGCGTGAACGGAATATGAGTGACCTGCTGGAGATGATCCAGTCCAGCCTGGAGGAGGGGCTTACACCGGCGGATTACCACCAGGCTGCACTGATCCGCATGCTGCAGCGCTATCAGGCGGGCGCCGTGAGCGGCTGCGAACGCGCGGACCTGGATCTGCTGCTGACGGATGCGCTGCTGCGTCTGGGATACCACCTGCTCTACGGGAAGGTAAACCCGAGAAATCTGGATCCCGACTGGAATCTCAAGCGGGAGATCTATGACAGGGATCCGGTCGAATTGATGCAGAGCGCAATCGAATCGGTCTCGCTGAGGGGCTTTCTGCAGCAGTTCACACCGGTGCTGCCGCTCTATAGCGAAATGAAGCGGGTGCTGGCGGATTACCGCGCCATCGCGGCCCACGGGGGGTGGCCGCGAATACCCCCGGGGCCCACCCTCAGGCCGGGTGATCGCGATTCGAGAGTGATGCTGATCCGCCGGTTCCTCAGCATCAGCGGTGATCTGGAGGAGCGGTCGGTTACGGATCAGCAGCTCTACGACCGCGCGCTCGAACAGGCGGTCGTCCGCTTTCAGAAGCGCCACGCACTGGAGATGGATGGCGCGATCGGCCGCAGGACCCTGGCGGCCATGAATGTGCCGGTCGCTGCCCGCATCGACCAGATCCGCGTGAACATGGAGCGGTCGCGCTGGGTTTTCAGGGACGTCCCCGACGAATTTCTGATGATCGACATCGCGGGCTTCCAGGCCGCCCTGTACCGGAGCAGGAAGCCGGTCTGGGAGGCGGCGGTCCAGGTCGGTACGCCGTTCCGGAAAACGCCGGTATTCCAGGGGTTGTTGGAATATCTGGTTTTCAATCCCACCTGGACGGTACCGCCAACCATCTTTGAACAGGATATTTTGCCCATTTTAAAGAAAGATCCGGGTTATCTGCAGGAAAAAAACATGCGGGTCATCGACGCTCAGGGCAACAGCGTGGATGTGTCGACCATCGACTGGCAGCGGGTAAGCCATCGCGATTTCCCTTTCCTGCTCCGCCAGGATCCGGGTCCGCACAATGCGTTGGGCAGAATCAAGTTTATGTTTCCCAACAAGCATTCGGTGTATCTGCACGATACCCCCAACCAGTCGGGCTTCAGGCAGCGCAAGCGCACCTTCAGCTCCGGCTGTATCCGGGTGGAAAGACCGCTCGAGCTGGCCGAACTGCTGCTGAACGATCCACTGAACTGGTCGCGGGAGATGATCGAGCAGGCGATAGCGACAGCGGAAACCCGGACCGTGCGGCTGAACAAGAGGATACCGGTGCTGCTGCTCTACTGGACGGTTGGCGCCGATGACGCGAATTTCTATTTCAAGCCGGACGTCTATCAGCGCGACGGAGAGGTGCTGAATGCGCTGAATGGTGAATTCAGATTCGATCCGCCGGACAATATGCCCGCCTGGTACCACTATGGCCTGCTGCCGGCACAGGAGGGGGATATCGGCGACAAACGCGAATCGTCCGGTGTGAGGGGTTCGCCCGGTACAGCGCGTTCCGAGCGCGCAGAGGAGCGTCTCCGCACCGACAGATAGCGTCTCCTTCCGGGGCGGATTTTCTCTAACGCCTCGCCATGCCGGCACCGGCCGGGCGATGGAATATGCCGTTTGGGCCGAAACTGGATGGGCGCGATTACCGGCTGATACTGTCCACTATTCTTACAGTTGCCGGTCCCGGGATTTTTCATCCCGGGACCGGATTGCGCAACGCACTGATTTCGCGTGCATAATATTTTTATGGTGTAATTATTGCTTGATAAAATTCGGTTAAATAACTAATTATAATTTAAACCTCAGGCCGTCACTGAGGTGTCGTTCAACCCAGGGGAGCACTGAAGTGTCCAGGCAGAAAACCGTAATCTGTTGCTTCGCCGCCATCTGCTGGATGGCTTCCGCTGCTCCGGTTCTGGCCGGGTCGATTTCCGACTTTTTCAATTGGACGCAGGTGCAGGATCCCCCGCATGCCGGCATGACGGGCGGCGTCGACACCGCCCTCCAGGTTACGCTCACCGCAACCGGCGCGGTGCCGGCGGCCACGGACATCGGCTACCAGAGCGTCAATGGTGTTGATGTGGCGGGTTCCACCGCCGGCAACTACTTTTCGCCTGCCCAGGACTTCCAGATCGCGGTTGACTTTAATGTGAGTACGCTGAGTTCGGTGGGATTCGCCGCGATCGGCTTCGGCATCGGCGAGGACGGTGCCGGTATGAATTCGGCCGGTCCTCTGTTGGCTATTGCAAATGGCACTGCCTTCGGTTTTCTCGGCGGCGCCCGCACCAACGACGTCTCCCAGGTGTAATCACTGGCGGGTCTCGTCCCCACCAACAGCGGCCGCTTTTTCCTGAGCTACTACAGTGCCTCCGGCGATATCGTCTACGGCGTCAATACGACGCCGGGCAGCAGCGCTCCCAGCCATACGGGTACGTTCAGCGCGCTGCAGCAGGGTTGGAACGGCGATGACCTGCTCGCCTCTTTCTTTCTGCGAAGCGACGAATTTATTCTGCCGCCGTTGTTCAACTATCCAGCGTTGAGTTCCGGTGAGATCAGCGCGGTATTCAGCAACTTCACGGTGCTTGCGGGGACCCCGGTTTCGATCGTGCCGTTGCCGGCCGCGGTCTGGCTGTTCGGCGCCGCGCTGGGCGGGCTGCTGGGGTTCAGGGGCCGGCGCCGGGCCGCTGAATAGTCGCTTTGGAAGGCCGCGCACCGGGACGGTTTGGCGTCGACCCCGCGTGTTGGGGGTGTGTTGCAGGCAGCTTGATTCCCGCGCTGTAAAAGGGCTTGCACAACGCTCGCCCGCATCCCGCTGAAACGTGATTATTGCTGGATCGATTGAAGGAACTCCACCAGCCGCGCGATGCGCGCCTGTACGACCTGCTCCGCGCCGCTGTCGCCATAGCGGATTGCATGCGCCAGCAGATAGCGGATACCCCATACGGGCATGTCCCGCTCCCCATGCGCATAAAAACTCTCCCGGCCGTCGATCATGCTGTAGACGCGGTTCTGCGGGAACTCACCGCCGTTGCGCTTCGACAACGTCGTCAGGTCGCCGGGACGCACGGTCAGAATCGCAGCCAGGCTCCCGTCCCCACTGCCTGCCGCTCCATGACAGGAGGCACAGGAGATGCGATACTCATCCGCGCCCGTATTCATCTGCTGCGCAATGGCCGGACCGATAGTGCAGAACAGACCGGTCAGCAGTAACCAGCCGGAAACTGCCAGTATTGCGCGACGTGCGATGGGTCCGGACATCAACTCTCCTGGGGCGTTGTCCAATCACGATGCACCGGCCTCTCGGCACCCCATGAAAAATGCCGGGCCAGGTCAGTATACCAAAACTGCCCGCTGCAACGGGCGAACCTTTGCAGAACAGACCCTTGCCGGTACAGTCCGCCGCCGGTTATCAGCCCGTTTTCACTTCAGGCGTTTTCTGGCCTGTGACCGCACCAGGTGTCAAAATGGCGCCTGGCAGACGCCTGTCTGATCCGTTGGTGGAGAGCTGTCCATGAAAAAAATACGCTGGAACAAACGTTACCTCACCGGAGACTCAGGGCTGGACGACCGCAACCTGGCATTGGTGGCGCTGCTCTCGTCTCTCCAGGATGAGTTGCGCAGCAAGGAACACTGCCAGGAGATTAACGAACTCACCGCCCGGCTGACGGATCTGGTCCAGCAGAGGCTCTCCGGGGATCCCCGGCGCAGCGCCGAATCCGAGGCGACCATTCGAAATCTGTTGCAGCACGAATATCCACTGGCGGCAGTCAGCACACCGGCCTGCCGGAAGTGCGGACTGTGCGAGCTTGAAGCGGAGCGGATAGCGGCATGGCTCTCCCCGGAAAGTGAGAAGCGGCAACGCGCTCCGACCTGAAGCCGGCGCCTGTCAGACATGCATTTCGCAGCAACGCGGTTTGTAGGGATCGGGGTAAAGATTCCGGTCTCTGTCTTGTGCGGCAGAACTTTCGCAGCGGATAAAAGCGGCCATCAGCCCGGAGTCCGGTTTTCGCGCTTGTGAAAGATCGAATAGACCGCCGGTATCAGTACCAGCGTGATCAGCGTGGATACCGAGAGCCCGCCGATCACCGCGCGCGCCAGCGGCGCCTGGGCGTCGGCTCCCTCGCCGATGCCCAATGCCAGCGGCAGCAGTGCCAGGATCGTGGTCAACGTGGTCATCAGCACCGGGCGCAGCCGCCGGCGGCCCGCTTCCGCCAGCGCCGCATCGGTAGCGAGTCCGCTGCGTCGCAGCCGTCCGGCCTGATCCACCAGCAGAATGGCGTTGTTGACCACGATGCCGCCGAGCATGATGCAGCCGATCGCGGACTGCAGATTCAGTGTGGTTTCGGTGATGAACAGCGTGAGCAGCACGCCGATCGCGGCCAGCGGCACCGACAGCATCACCACCAGCGGGTCGCCCAGGGATTCGTATTGGGAGGCCAGCACCATATAGACCAGCAGCAGCGCCAGCAGCAGCGAGACCAGCAGTTCGTCGAACGCTTTCTGCTGCTCTTCGAAATTACCGGAAACCAGCAGGTCGTAGCCTGTCGGGCGCGGAATCCGGTCGAGCTGCGTCTGGATCTCGGCCGCCACCGAGCCCAGATCCCGCCCGGCGACATTGGCGGTCACGCTGATCAGCCGCTGCTGGTCCTTGCGTTCGATAGTGGCGGGGCCCTCGCCGGGTTCGGTCTCGACCAGATTGCGCAGCACCACCAGCTCGCCGCCGGGCGTGCGCAGGGTCAGATCGAGTATTTCATCCAGGGAGCGCTTTTCCGCCTCCTCCAGCTGCAGCAGGATGCGGTATGAGTTGCCCTCGACCCGGTACTCCCCCGCCTTGGAGCCGGCCACGGCGGTCTCGATGACCTCGGCCACATCGCGCACGCTCAGCCCCAGATCACCGATCTTGTCCCGTTTTACACGAATCTCCTGCTGCGGAATGCCCGCCTCGCGGCTCAGCTCCACATCGGTCACGCCGGCCACGTCGGCGATCGAAGCCGCGACCTGCCGTGCCAGCAGCGACAGGTTCTCGAGGTCGAACCCGCGCACCTCAACGGTAACCCCCTCAACGCTGGCCAGCAGACGTTCCAGCAGAAACTGTCCCTGCGGCGCGCGCACGCGGATTTTCATGCCGGGGATGCGGTTTTCCAGCAACCGGCGCAGATCGCCGGCAATCTGCTGGTTGGAACGCGCCCGCTGGGTGGCCGGCAGCAGCGAAAGCGTTATCTCACCTTTGGCTTTCGAGCTTCCGCGCGAACCTGAGGTGGTCACGCTGACCACCGATGAGACGTTCTCCGGCACCGCGGCGTAGACGGTCCGCTCCATCAGGCGGGTCTGCCGGTCGATCAGATCGAGGCGCGTGCCCACCTCCATCTCGCCGCTGATCCGCACTTCGCCCTCGTCGCTGGGCGGCATGAATTCGGTGCCGATGGTCGGAATCAGGAACAGGCTCGCGGTAAAAACGGCCAGTGTGCCGATGATGGTCGCCGCGCGCCGCCGCAGCACGCGCGTCAACAGGTTGTGATAGCCGTTTTCCAGCGACTTCAGCCCGGCCCCGGCGGTTGCGGCCAGGCGTGCCCGCCATCCGTTGTCGCCCTCCGCGGCGGCTCGCACCAGCAGCCGCGAGCCCAGCATCGGCACCAGGCTGAGTGAGACCAGCAGCGCACAGGAGAGCGAGAACATGATGACGTAGGCGAGCTCCTTGAACAGCACGCCGGAGACGCCGCGCACGAAGATCAACGGTAGAAAGATCACCAGCGTGGTAACCGTGCCGGCAATGACGGCCGAGGCCACCTCTGCGGTTCCCTTGACTGCCGCCACCGCGGGTGCCTCGCCCGCTTCGTTATGCCGGCGGAAAATGTTTTCCAGCACCACCACGGAACTGTCCACCATCATGCCCGCGCCCAGCGCCAGCCCGCCCAGCGTCATCAGATTCAGCGTGAAACCGCCAAAGTAGAGCAGGCCGAAGGTGGCGAGCATGGATATCGGAATGGCCAGCGAGATGACCAGGGTGCTGCGCAGATTGCGCAGAAAGAAGAGCAGCACCAGCACCGCCAGCGAGCCGCCGTACAACACCGATCGTGCGACATTGGCAATGGCGCGCTCGATAAAGTTACCCTGATTGACCACCGGGGCGATGTGGATCTGGGGAAACGCGAGATTCACCGCTTCCACCTCCGCCAGCACCGCGCGCGCCACCTCCACGGTATTGGCGCCGGACTGCTTGCGGATCGCGACCCGGACGCCCCGCTCGCCGTTGACGCGGATGATGCGCGTCAGTTTCTCGTAGGTGTCGCTGATCCGCGCGATCTGTCCCAGCGTCACCACGGCGCCCTGCTGCCGGGCCACGACGGTAGCGCGAATCTGGTCCAGATCGTTGAACTCGGCCGGCGCGCGCAGCGTCACCTGGTAGCGGCCCTGTTCGATCTTGCCGGCGGGGAGATCGAGATTGGCGTCGCGAATCGCATCCAGGATGTCGTTCAGCGGCAGCCCCAGCGCATTCAGCTTGACCGAGTCCAGCTCCACCCGCACCTCGCGGTTGAAGCCGCCCCAGGGATCCACCTGCGCCACGCCCGGAACGCGCGAGAAACGATAGCGGATCTGCTGCTCGATGATCTGCGTCAGTTCGACCGGGTCGAGTTTGCTGGAGATGCCCAGGATCACCACCGGATAGCTGTCCACGTCGAACTTGCTGACCCGTGGGCCGACGATATCGTCCGGCAGTTCGCTGATCTCGTCCGCCAGCGTGGCCTGGACATCGATGGCCGCGGTATCTATATCCGTTCCCCAGCCGAAGCTGACGCGCACCCGGCTGTTGCCCTCGTAGGAGCTGGAGGTCATCTCCTCCACGCCGGGTACGGTGGCGACGATCTCCTCCACGATCTGGGTCACCAGCCGCTCCATCACGATCGGATCCGCGCCCTCGTACTGGGTGCGCACGGTCAGCGTCGGCAGCTCGATGCT
>JAGRGQ010000090.1 GCA_020445405.1 Gammaproteobacteria bacterium
CAGTTCAAAGACTCATCCAACGTTCAGCTCGGTATCCGCTACCTGTTCGATTAGCGGTTCACAAACATTTATGCAGTCTCCTGCCGGAAACACCGTTTTTCGTCATTCCGGCGGATGTCCGAATCCAGTTACCCGTTAATTTTCTGGATCCGGGCATCCGCCCTGATGACGGCAGACCCGCAAAACCCCCTGTTTCCGGGCGCATATTCAAATAGGTAAGGAACGAATCCCGCCATGTCCGAGAAGATTGACGACCCCCTACAGGGGGAAGACCGCATCGCCGCGCGTTACGCCCGGTTCGTGCTCAAGTTCCGATGGCCCATCATGTTGCTGCTGTTGGTGGCCACCATTCTTGCCGCTCTCCAGATCAAGAACCTGGACATCCGCAACGATCCGGATACGCTGCTGCCCCCCAGCAACCGCTACGTGGCGACCAACCTGTACGCGGAGCACAACTTCGGCATGGGCAACCTGATGGTCTTCGCCCTGCGCGTCAAAGAGGGCGATATTTACCAGCCCTGGTTCATCAATAAGATTCAGGAGCTGCACCGCAAGCTGGTGGCGCTGCCCAACTCCCGAGAAGCGAATTTCATCGACCTGGCGGCACAGAAAATCAAGTTCATGGGTGCCGATGAGAACGGTCTGGTGTTCAAACGGCTGATTCCAACCGCAGGTATCAGCACCGACGACCCGGAACTGGCCAAAGAGCAACTGGATTTTCTCAAGGAGGGCATAAAAACCAATCCGGTGATGGGACCGATGCTGGTTTCGATGGAGGGACCCGACGGCAAGCCCTGCGCTTACGAAGACTACAGCAAGGAGGAGTGTGTCGCCACCTCCGCTTATATCATCGGCGACTATGACGATGGCGTGAAGGAGATCTACCTGCCCTGGGTCAAGCAGGTGCGGGCATTGATGGACGAATACGGCGAGGATGACCGGGTCGAACTGCTGGTCGCCGGAGAACCCTATTTTCTCGCATGGATGCTGGCAGATCTGCTCAATAAATGGTGGTTGTTCGTTATCTCCATCGCGATCGTGCTGGTGGTGCTGTGGATTGAATTCAAAAACTGGCGCGGCGCCGTGTTTCCGCTGGTCGGTGTCGGTGCCACGGTCGCGCTGACGCTTGGTCTGATGGGGTTTACCGCGTTCAAGCTCACCACGATGATGGTGTTGACGCCGATGCTGCTGCTGGCCATAGGCATTGGTCACTCGGTCCAGGTGACCCGCCGTTTTCTGCTGGAACATGCCGGACACGGCGACTGTGAGAAGTCGGCTTTTATCGCAATTCAGCACACTATCGTCCCGGCCACGCTCTCCATCATTACCGATATGGTCGGCTTTGCCACGCTGGCCACGGTGGATATCTCGTTCTACAAGGCGTACGCGTATTTCGGTATGTTCGGCATGCTGACGCTGCTGTTTACCACCACCACACTGATCCCGCTGCTGCTGACCATCTTCCCGCCGCCTCAAACGCTGTGCGAAGTCAAGGAAGGCCACTCTTGGGAAAGCTCGGTGGGTGGCGCCGTGACCAGACTCGTCTCCGGCCCCGGAAAATGGATTCCGATCGGCGTCGTGGTCGGAATTATCCTTGTGTCGGTAAACTACTCAAAGATCCTTGAAGGCACTTCCGAAGACCTGATGCCGGGTGTGGAGAAAGGCATCAACTATCCTCGCGCCGCGTTCAAGGAGTCCTCGATCACGATCAAACATCTGAAGCGTCTCAACGAGATCATGCCCGGTGTGATATCGGTTAATATCCCGATTCGCGGCAAGGAGCCCGTCACCCCGCTCTGCAAGACCGAATACTACCCCGAGTCAATCTACGATATAGAAGACAAGAAGGAGCGGGCCTGGCAGTGCCAGGTACAAAAGCAGAAGCTTGGCTGCTGGGATCCGGATGCCTGCGGTGCGCAGGGTATCTTCAACGACGCCGATGTACTGGCCGATCTGGAGAAGATGGAAAACTGGATGCGCGACCAGAAATTCATCGGCTACACCGGCTCCTACGCCCAGTACGTGAGGCTGGTGAACATGTTGTTGACCGCGGAGCCCGGAGAGAAACCGATTATCCGGGATCTGGCGATCCCTTCGCGCGAGTATCTGACGTCGATAGACCCGGATGACGACCGTGACCCGCAGGGGATTGTACAGCTCTACAACGGCCTGCTGGAGACCATGACCTCCGAGGGGGACATGGACTCCTTCGTTTCCGCCGACTGGAACGAAGGCGTGGTGCTGGGCTTCATCAACACCATGGATCCCAGAGAGACCCATCAGGTGACGATGGATATCCAGCAGTACATCGAGGAGCACAAGAACGACAAGGGTTTCAGCAAGGTCAATTTTGGCCTGCGCTCGGGTCCGGTGGACGACCTCTCCGGTGATACCAACGAGCTTTCCGTGGACGGTCCCAACTACGTTCGTCCGGCAGTCGGGGGATTTCTCGGTGCGACTGAGGCAACCCGCGAGGTGGCCATGGAAAACTGGTTGAAAAGCCCGCTGCAGACCGCACTGGCGATTTTTATCATCAGCGCACTGATCTTCCGTTCCGTGATGGTGGCGGGTATCCTGATTTTCTCGCTGTTGATCACACTTTTTGCCCAGTATGGACTCGGCGGTTATTTCACCTCCGTCGAGAACTGGTCTGGTAATCTGGCGTTTCACCTGCTGGTAACGCTCAGCATCGCCATGGGTCTGGGAGTGGATTATGGCATTTACATGATCTCCAGATTGCGCGAGGAGATGCAGGAGACCGGCGGCAACTGGCTGGAGTCGCTGCGCAACACGCAGAATACAACGGGCTCGGCGGTCATCATCTCCATCGTGGTGCTGCTCGGCAGTTTCATCCCACTGGTCGGCACCAACCTGGCCAATACCTGGGGGCTTGGAATCTACATCGGAGAGGCACTCATCATCGACGTGTTCACCGCGCTGATGCTGTTGCCGCTGCTGGTTTACTGGCTCAAGCCCGCCTATGTATTTGGCAGCAATCGGTAGCTAGGTTACACCAGGCATCCGCTGTTGCCTTCTGTTTGAGCTTAAAAACCACCGTTGTTCCGGCATCTGCCGGATCAACGGTGGTTTATTAATACGCCGGTTTTTCCGTACGCACACCAGCCAGGCGCTGCATCAAAACCTGCTGCATTACCCGGTCAGCGATGCACGGCTGAACTCAGCCGCAGACCCAGCACTGCATGCAGCGCCAGGGTTGTGACCAGCACCGTACCGCCGACCAGGGTTGCCGATGGCGGCTCCTCATCCATCACCAGCCAGACCAGAAACGGTCCCAGTACCGTTTCCAGCAGAAAGACAAGACCGACCTCCGGCGCGGGAAGGAATTTGGGCGCGCTGAGCGTGAAAGCAAAGGAGACCGGGATCACGAAGAGTCCCAGAATACTCATGTACAACCAATCACTGTTACTGAGAAAAAGCCGTCCTGAAAACGGAAATACGGCAACCGCCAGCAGCAGGCCGCTGCAGGCAACGATGGGCACCGCATCGCTTGAACGGCGCGCCCGCAACAACGTCAGAACAGCAGCCAGGGTCAGCGCCAGCCCAAGCGCGGCAGTGTCGCCGATCAGGTTGGTCGTACCCAGTCCTTCGCGCATGATATAGCCAATCGAGAGCACGCTGACCAGCGTTGCAATCCAGGTGCGCAGTGGCGCGTGCTCAGCCAGAAAAAAACTGGAAAATACGGCGGCCAACAGCGGGGCCACGCTGACCAGCACCAACGTATTGGCGACTGCCGTATGCCGGATTGAGACCACGAACAGGGTGGTGTTCAGCGCAAGCAGTGCGGCGATTGCCAGGCCTTTTATGCCTAAGGCGTGAAATCGCTTCAGGGTGTCGCGCCGATGAGAGAAAAGCAGAAACGCGGTCAGCGTCACGAAGGTCATCATGCCCCGCCAGAACAGCAGCGTCCATTGATCGGCTGCTATCAGCCGGACCAGCAGGCTGTCGGGCGAGAGAATCAGGATTCCGACTATCGCCAGAACCAACCCCCTGGCGTGGTCATTGGCTAACCTGCTTGTCTGCGGCGGCATATGTCTATCCGGAATGGCCAGGGTCAGGCGGAAGTTGCCGGTCTACAGTCTGCGGATATCGAGCAGCTTGTTGTTGTCATCCAGGGTCAGTTCGAACTCGCCGTATATTCCGTCGCTGAGCAAAAAGGGTCTTAGATTGGCCGCTGGCAGCTGAATACGGCGGCCGTCTTCCGCACGCACGATCACCGCACGGGCGCTGCCGCGATAGTAGCGAAGAAACGCGTCGGCGGACAACGCGACGCGAAATTTAATGCTCGAACTCTTCCTCCAATTCATACAGGCCATCCAGCACAAGAGAATTGGGGCTGATAGTGCCCAACACCTGCCTGTTCTCCACCACCAGCGCCCGGACCAGCCCGAACCGGGCAAACAGCCGCGAACAATAGCGGATATCCATATTCGGATGAACACAAACCGCCGGTTTGATCATCACTTCATAGACGTTCACGCGCCTGCTGGAACGGTCTTGCGCCAGAACCTGCCGTGCGATGTCCCCGACCAGCAATATTCCGAATTCATCGTTTTCGTCGCGCCGGTCAACCACCAGCACCGATGTTCGAAACTGCTTGATTTTCAGCAGCGCTTCGCGAATCGTTGCCTGCCTATCGATCATCGTGAATTGAGTCTTCATCACGTCGCGCACACTGATTCGCTTGACTTCAGCGTTCATTTTTCTCACCCCTTACACCATGCGGTTCTAATTCTGGACCGCTGCTTACTTTTTAGCACGAAACCGTTCCACGGTCGATCTGAAGGGCCATGATAGCAAGCTTTCAAGCGCTCTCTTCGCACTGAAAATTTAGTCGATGATTCCGTTGGGATACCGGATCAGCCCCCCAAATCTGGCTAGAGCGCCGTTTTTATCATAGAGTGGCAGGGAGTGAAATCAACGGATAAAACACTATGCTTGTCTACGCTGGAGAGGCGCTGGCGAAATATGCGTTTGGCCACGGGCACCCTTTCGGGCCGGACCGGTTCCATGTTTTCTGGAATGCATTCCTGACCGAGGGACTTAACCTCCGGTGCAGTGTGCTGCCTCCGGTGGCCGGCGTGCGGGAGGATCTCCTGTTGTTCCACACCCCGGATTATGTGCGCCATGTCGAGCAGCTGTCCCGGGAAGGTTTCGGCATGCTTGACCCGGACACGCCGGTTTTCAGCGGTGCGTTTGAAGCAGCCCTCACCGTTGTCGGGAGCGTGCTCGACGCGGCAGCCAGAATCGTGCATGGGGAGGACCGGTCCGCCTTCGTACCCATAGCCGGTCTGCACCACGCGCGCAGGGACGGTTCCGCCGGTTTCTGCATCTTTAACGACTGCGTTATCGCGGTGGAGGCGCTGCGCCGACGGCACGGTCTGCGGCGCATCGCCTATGTGGATATCGACGCCCACCATGCCGACGGCGTCTTCTATGCGTTCGAGGGGGATCCCGAGTTGATTTTTGCCGACCTGCACGAGGATGGGCGTTTCCTCTACCCCGGCACCGGTCACGCGCATGAAACCGGAAAAGGGGAAGCTGCGGGATGCAAATTGAATGTTCCTCTGCCGCCAGGCGCGGATGACGCTATTTTTTTCAAACTCTGGCCGACAGTCGCCGCATTCATCGAAAAAAGCCGCCCGGAGTTCATTATTTTTCAATGCGGCGCCGACAGCATCAGGGGCGATCCGATAACCACCCTCTCATTCAGCAGCGCCGCACACCATCATGCCGCACGGGAGCTGTTTGGCATTGCTCGCCGAATTGGCTCCAAAGGTCTGCTGGCACTCGGCGGCGGCGGTTATAATCGCGACAATATCGCCAAGGCCTGGACCGCGGTTGTCCGGGGAGTGATCGAAACGGAGGCAGAATGACGCTTGAACGTGCGCGGGAATTGATCAGTCAGCAGATCCGGTTCGGCAGTGGCTATAACCGCCATGCGGTACGCCTTATCCTTGGAGAAATACAGCGGGAATACGGTCAATCAGCAGTTGATGCATTGATCGAACAGCTGGCATTGTACGAGGCTTTCGGACTACGGACAGGTACCGACTTCAGTCAGGTTGGAAGATAATCCCGCGCTTTGATTCTGTGCGGGCGGCATAATCGATATGGGCAGTACGGTGTCGCAGCTTGAAGAACAGACGACGCGGTTCACGCTGGCGCTGATGGAGCGGGCCGGCAGGCACTTCCAGGTGATACTTCATCCGGTGGATATCCGTTTCGATCTGCGCGGAAAAGCGGCCGGGATGGTACGCTTTATCGCATCGGGCGAAACTGTTATCCGTTATAACCGGGCGCTGCTGGAAAAATACCGCGACAACTTCATCAAACAGACGGTCCCACACGAGGTCGCCCACATTGTCGTCGCGGCGCGCCATCCCTACAGGACCGCCCCCCACGGCGCCGAGTGGCGCCTGGTGATGGCTTTTTTTGGTGCTGAACCGAAACGCTGCCATAGCTATCAAGTCGACGGGTCGGAAGTTCGCCGTCTGCCCCGCTTCAGCTACCGGTGCGGATGCCGGGAGCACATGCTGACCACCATCCGCCGAAATCGTATAGCCCGCGGGCAACGCTACTACTGCCGGTACTGCGGGGTGCTGCTGCGGGCGGTACGTTCGCCGGATTGATGCCGTTTGCGGCAGCGTCGGCGTGTGATGGAGTCGCTATGTCGGGAGCGCACAGCTAAGCCCGACGATCGACGCCCCAACGCGCTGCGCATCGTTGGACTTCACGGCTCCGGTTACAGCACCAGATCGACCAGACGCCGGAAAAGTCTTTCACCCGCCTCCATCGCCGTCTGTTCCGCGTTCGTCCCGCTCTCCCTGTTTTCCGGCGGTGCATCCAACAGGTGCGCCAGCCGATCGGCCGCCGCAACCAGATTCCGCGGCGTCAGCGGTTCAAACGCCTGATGGTGCCCGCGTACACAAATAACCAGATCCTGCGGCAGTTTCCAGCGATCCAGCAGCTCCCCACCGGCGTCGGCATGGGTAAAACCCAACACCGTGCTCTCCAGTTCGATCAGTGATTCACCCAACGCAGCACGCTCCAGAAGCGTGCCGTATTCGATCGGGATGCGCTGCAGAATGAGCAGCTTGCCGATATCGTGAACAAGGCCGGCGACAAACAGCTCCCGGGGTTCGCCGCAGCGCTGCTGTTCAGCCAGGGTCCGGCTGACACAGGCGACCAGCAGACTGTGCCGCCAGAAGGTCTCCATATCCATCAGCTGCCGATCGATGCCGAAAAACAGGCTCTTCACCTCGGTGGTAAACAACAGCCACCAGAGATCAAACAGGCCGATACGGGTCAATGCCTGCGTGATCGTGCCGATCTTCCTGGAACAGGAGTAGTATGCGGAATTCGCCAGCTTCAGCGTACGCGCGGTAAGCGCGGCATCGGTTTGCAGCAGCTGCGCAATCTGATCGGCGCCTGCGGTATCGGAGGAGAGCATGTCGTAAATTTCGAGCAGTACATGGGAGAATGACGGCAGGCCGGCGTTCTGGATGAGCAGCTCAAGACTTGGACGGTCGCCCGTTTTTCCCGCTCGGGCAGCGTCGGGGTGAAGACGCACATCGCGATAGCCGCGATCCCAGGCGTCCAGCCACTCGGGACAGAAGCTGCAGACCCCAAGCCCCAATTCGATGTCCTTTCGCAGCCAATCGATCGGGGCACGCCCGCTATCGTATACTTGCAATTCAGCACGGCCACAGCAGGCGCAGATGATGCTACTGCCCCGGTTATCGCCGCCTTTCATCCGTTGCCCGCCCCCGTTCTCCCGCTGCCGGCCGCCGCCGTTGGAAAATAGCTATGCCGGAGCGACAACCCTCGCCCAACCGTTGCTGCCGCATACTTCAAGATCCGATAGAATAAACTTTCATTCGGTTGCGGAGATTTTATCATATGGATGTAGTGCACCAGTGAGATTCTTCTACCTGTTGATAAGCAGCCTGTTTGCCATATCGGTACAGGCCGGAGATCCCCCAACCAGGGTGGTATCGATCAATCTGTGCAGCGATCAGTTACTGTTGATGCTGGCCAGACCGGAGCAGATCGCCTCGGTAAGCAGACTGTCACTGGAGCCCAACAGCTCGTATATGGCCAGCAGCGCCGCGAACTATCCCGTCAATGACGCTAAGATCGAACAGCTGCTGAGTTTGAATCCTGACCTGGTCCTCGCCAGTGAATATTCCCCCCATCCGGTCATCGGGATTCTGCGCCACCTCGGTTACCGGGTGGAGACGCTTCCTCTCTGCACCGACCTGGAGGATATCCGTCGCAACATACGTTACGCCGCCGGTCTGCTGGGCGCCGGTGACAGAGGAGAGAAACTGGTCGCGGAGATGGATCGCAGGTTGCAACGCGTCGCACTCGGATCGGGAAAAGCCCGGCCGTCGGCACTGTTCTATCAACCCAGGGGCTATACCAGCGGGCTGGAAACGCTGCAGCACGAAGCGTTGATTCTGGCGGGCTGGCGGAATCTGAGCGCCGAACATGGGATCCGGGGATATGGCGCAATCGACCTGGAGACCCTGCTGCTGGCAAACCCGCAGCAACTCTTCTCCTCCGCCTATGCGCCCGGAACCGATTCGCTGGCGCAGCGTCAGATGGGCCACCCGGCGCTGCACTGGATTACGCGCGACAGGCCGATCATCAACATCCCGTATAAGTTCTGGATCTGCGGCGGCCCGATGATTGCGGATGCGGTCGAAGCCCTGGCGGAAGCGCGACCGCAACCGGTGCCGCAAGTTTCCGGAAAAACGCGCAGGTGACGGGCTCCGTAAACAGCGGTGAAATTCGCCAGGGCCGCCTGCTTGCACTGATGACAGCGGTAATTTGCTGCCTGTTCGTTTTCTCCCTCTTCATTGGCTCCAACCCGATTCCGGTAGTGACGGCAGCACTGGATGTGGCCGGCGATGTCCGCTCAGTCATCGCGCTGATTCTGACCGAGGTTCGACTGCCGCGTGCATTGATTG
>JAGRGQ010000091.1 GCA_020445405.1 Gammaproteobacteria bacterium
GGGTAGGGTAGCCTTACAGAACGAAAGCCTGCCGGACGACCTGCTGGATGACTTCAAACAGATGACCACCGCCGAGACCAACGGGGCCGGGACATCATGAGTGATCCGGCAGCCACCGCGCAGCGGCAACAGACGCGGCAGCGCAACCTCGTCGGCTCGGTGGTCACACTGCCGTTTCGCTTCTTCGGCGTACTCTGCGGGTCCTTGCTGCTCTGCATCCTGGTGGAATGGATCGGTATGCACCTGTTCTGGCCGGAACAGGGGTGGCATCACGCCCAAGCCATGGTGCATTACGAGCTCGATCAGCTTTCGACCCACTTCACGCGCAGCGTGGTGGTACAGGAGCCAGGGCGCACGGCCCACCGGTTGGTCGATGGCAGTTATGAGTGGATATTCGCCAAAACAGGACTGATGGATTGGATGCAGGATGCCGCTACACAGGCCCGCGCAGGGAGCGTCAACCCAGCCCGGGACTTCCGCTATTACCTGGGCGTGGTCTATGTCCACCTGGAAAGCTACCTGATAGCCGCGGCCTATACCCTGTTGGTCTTTCTGGTTCGCCTGCTGGTGCTGTGCCTCATGCTGCCGCTGTTCTGCATGGCCGCCTTCGTGGGTCTGGTCGACGGGCTCGTACGCCGGGACATCCGCCGGTTCGGCGCGGGGCGTGAGTCTGGCTTCGTCTACCACCGGGCGAAAGCCGCCGTGATGCCGCTGCTGGTGTTGCCCTGGGTGATCTATCTGGCGCTGCCGATCAGTGTGAGCCCGCTACTGATCCTGCTGCCCAGTGCCGTGTTGTTGGGGGTGGTGGTGGATATTGCGGCCGGCAGCTTCAAAAAGTATTTGTAGGAAATATTCCTGGGCATAGGAACAGAACACCCGAAGCAGGTTAAATCTCAGGTCTGCGCTTTAAATCTCAGGTCTGCGCTATGTCGAATGGTAACATCAGTCTTCACGAAACGCTGGTGCAGAACATGACATACAGGACCGCATGAGATGCGTGAAAAACTGGAAAAACATCAGGCCTGGCTTTATCTGGCCGCCGTTCTATCCGGCATGGCGATCGGCCGAATCGCGCCCGGACAGACTGGTTCCTGGGAGCAACTGCTGTGGCCGGCCCTGGGTGTGTTGCTCTATGCCACCTTCATCCAGGTGCCCCTGGTACACCTCGGTATGGCGTTCCGCGACCGGCGCTTTCTGGCCGCCCTGCTGACGGGCAATTTTATCCTGATGCCCCTGGTCGTGGGCGCCCTGCTTCCATTCCTGCCGGACGAACCCGCCATCCGCCTGGGGGTACTGCTGGTGTTGCTGGTGCCCTGCACGGATTGGTTTATCAGCTTCACCCATCTCGGCGGCGGTGATGGCACCCGAGCCATCGCGGCGGCCCCCGTGTTACTGATCGCCCAGCTCATTCTGCTGCCGGCGTACATCTGGCTGTTCATGGGTGATGTTGCCATCGAATTGACCCTTGGTAGCCACCTGCTACCGGCTTTTTTCGGCTTGATTGTCATACCGCTGCTGCTCGCCTGGTGGACAGAACGCTTGACCGAAACACACCCGCTGCTACAGACAATGAGAAGCTGGCTGGGCTGGGTGCCCGTGCCGGTTCTGGCTTTGGTGATATTTTTGATCGCCGGCTCACAGGTCAGATTGGTAACCGACAACGCCGTGTTGCTGCCACCGGTGCTGTTCGTCTTTGTGTTCTATCTGGTAGCCGCCGCGTTGATCGGTAAGGGGCTACAGCAGCTTTGCGGGTTCAAGCCCGCTGCTGGGCGTACCCTGGCTTTCAGTTTCGGTACCCGCAACTCCTTTGTAATGCTGCCGCTGGCCCTGTCTCTACCGGAGGTCTGGCGTGCCGCGGTGGTCGTCATCGTTTTCCAATCCTTGGTGGAATTGTTCGGTATGGTCGCCTATCTGCGCTGGCTTCCGCGCCTGATCCAAGGGCCGACTGAGTCACAGGCCGTCGGTCTGCGCCCGACTAACAGCAATCGACCATCAGACTAATCCATATTAGTCAAGGCTCGGTGTTCCATATAAATCACAACCATGTTACCCTTCCCCCAGTCTTTGGGGCGGTTTTCTATGGTTAAACGCGGTTTCATATTGATAATTACGCTGGTGATTGCATTGCAGTCAATGGCGTCTATTGTCAATGAAGGGCAGCTCTACCATGGCGATACCGATCATCTCGAACATTCACATCCGCTTGCCGATTCCGATAACGACGATTCAGCAACAAAGCCGTCTCCCGATAGTCAGGAGCATGCCTCCGACCATTGCCACCACAACCACAACTGCTTTCATCAGGTACTGATGGGTGGTTTGGCCGATGTGTTTGGCATAACCGCAAATATCACTCGCTTCGGCTACGAGGCGAATTTCACCACCGGGGCTCAAACCACCCCATTCCGCCCTCCCATTAGCTGATCCTGCGAACACCCGCTTCGCGCGGGAACCCACTCCTATCCAGATTTTCGCAGGAGCATTTGCATGCTTGTCAAAACCCCCGTGGAAACCGGGCGGCGCTGTGTGCCGTACCGTTTGTCCGTCGCCGTCGCTTGCCTGCTGGCATTCACGGTGAGCATCCTCCCGGCCGCCCATGCCGGAGAAAACGCGCTGACCCTGTCCGACGCACTGTCGTCGACACTGGCGCAAAACCCCCGTCTCCAGGTTTTCGATCTCCGCCTGGATGGCCTTGACGGTCGCCGCCTGACGGCGGATCAGAACCCCGCCCTCACGGCGGGACTGGAAGTGGAAAACGCCCTCGGCAGCGGCGATCTACAGGGGGTCGACAGCGCCGAATACACCCTGGCGCTGTCCTCGGTGCTGGAGCTGGGCGGCAAGCGCCAGGCCCGGGTCGATCTGGTTGACACCCGCTATGGGCTGGTGGAAGCCGAGCGTCGCGCCGAAACCCTGGATCTGCTGGGCCAGGTCACGCAACGTTTCATCACCACCCTGGCCCTGCAGGAGAAGCTCTCGCTGGCGGCGGAGGCCGTGACACTGGCCGAAAGCACCCACGAGATCGTCGCCGGGCGCGCCGAGCGTGGCGCCACGCCCCGATCCGAAGTCCTGCGGGCAAGAGCCGCGCTGAGGCAAAGCCGCGTCGCGCAGGCCCGCCTGGAAGCCGAATTGGAGAGCCGCAAAATGGCATTGGCCTCGCTGTGGGGCGAGACCACACCGGACTTCCAGACCCTGGAGGGCGATCTTTTCCAGTTCAGCACCGCCGACAGCTTTGAGGCGCTCTATCAGCGGGTCAGTGACAGCCCGGCCATCCAGGTCTTCGCCAGCGAAGAGCGCCTGCGCGACGCCGAGGTGCAACTCGCGCGCAGCCAGTCCGAAGGGGATATCCGTTGGCAGTTGGGCATACGCCGGTTCGAGGAAACAGGTGACACAGCCCTGACCGCCGGGGTCTCCATGCCGCTGTTCAGCGGGCGCCGCAATCGCGGTGAAGTGCAGGCGGCGCAGGCGGCCCGCAATGAGATCCAGTATCGCCGCGAAGACACCCTCCTTCGTCTCAGGGCACGGCTCTTCGATGCCTGGCACAGAAGGCAACAGGCCGTTGCCGCCGTGCAGCAGATGCGCGAGGGGGTGGTGCCGGATTTGACCGAGGCGCTCGAGCTGACTCGCGATGCCTACGAGCGTGGCCGTTACACCTATGTGGAGTGGATCTCCGCCCAGCGGGAACTGCTCTCCGCCAGGCAGGCGCTGGTCGATGCCGCCGCCACGGCGCTGCTCAATCAGGCCCTGCTCGAACAACTCACGGCGCAGCCCCTGGCCGCCGTTCCAGGCGCCAGCGAGCGCTAAACCAGGAATTCAGGATTCAGACATGAGAACGAAAACACGACTCTTTTGGTTACTGGCAGCCACCTGGCTTGCCATCAACCCGCTCCAGGCTGCCGAACAGCAACCGGACCAATCACAGGCCGAAGCCCGAGGACCTCACGGTGGCACGCTACTTCAGCGGGACGACGTTGCCGTCGAACTGCAAATCTTCGAGCAGGGGGTACCGCCGGAATACCGCGCCTGGGTCACCCAGGACGGTCGTCCCGTAACCGGCGACATGGATCTGGGCGTAAACCTCACCCGCCTGGGCGGGCAAGTGGACCACTTCAATTTTGCCTACCAGGGAGACTATTGGCTGGGGGACGGCGTGGTGACCGAACCTCACTCCTTCGATGTGGAAGTCAACCTGACCCTTGACGGCAAGGACTACCAATGGCGTTGGGAATCCCACGAGGGGCGAACCACCATCGCACCAGAGATCGCCCAACGGGCGGGTATCGTCGCCTCTGAGGCCGGACCGGGCACCATCGAACGCAAGCTGACGACCTACGGCAGCCTGACGCTCGCGCCACAACAGACGGCACGGGTGCGCGCCCGCTTCCCCGGCGTGGTGACCCGCGTAACGGCGAACCTGGGGGACCGGGTCAGCCACGGCGATGTCCTGGCCGAGGTGGAGTCCAACGACAGCCTGCAAACCTACGCGGTACGGGCGCCCATTGATGGTGTGGTGACGGCGCGCCACATCAGCAGCGGGGAGGTCGCCGGGGAGGAGCCCCTGTTCGCCATCACCGACCTGAGCTCCCTGTGGGCGGAACTGCGGGTATTTCCAAGCCAGCGCACTGAAGTCGCCATCGGCCAGACCGTCAGGGTGACGGCTGAGGGTATCGACCGGCAGGGCACCGTCCGTCACCTGCTGCCGGCAGGCAGCAACACACCCTACACCTTGGCCAGGGTCGAGGTGGACAACACTGACGGCCTGCTGACGCCGGGATTGCTGGTGGCCGGGGATCTGGTGGTGGAAACCGTCGAAGTACCCCTGACGGTGGATAACCGCGCCCTGCAGTCGTTTCGAGACTGGACGGTGGTCTTCATCCAGGTGGGCGATACCTACGAAATCCGTCCGCTTGAGCTGGGCCGCAGCAATGGCGAGATGACAGAAGTGCTGTCCGGGCTCGAGCCCGGCGACCGCTATGTGGTGGAAAACAGCTACCTCATCAAGGCCGATATCGAAAAATCCGGCGCATCCCACGACCACTGACAGGAGGCCACTATGATCAATGCAATCTTGCGCCTCTCGGTGGAGCGGCGCTATCTTATGTTATCCCTGATCCTCGTGCTGATCGGTGTCGGCGTGTGGAGCTTCCAGCGCCTGCCCATCGACGCAGTACCGGATATCACCAACGTCCAGGTGCAGATCAATACGGAGGCACCGGGTTACTCCCCCCTGGAGGCGGAGCAGCGCATCACCTTCCCGGTGGAAACGGCGCTGTACGGCCTGCCCAATTTGTCCTACACCCGTTCCATCTCCCGCTACGGCCTGTCCCAGGTCACCGTGGTGTTCGAAGAAGGCACCGACATCTACTTCGCCCGCAACCTGATCGACGAACGCCTGGGCGCTATCAAAAGTGTGCTGCCACCGGGGCTGGAGCCGGAGATGGGTCCCATCGCCACCGGCCTCGGCGAAATTTTCATGTATACGGTGGAGGCCCTGCCCGGAGCCTCCACTCCTGATGGCAATCCCCTCGATGCAACCGGCCTGCGGGAGATCCAGGATTGGATCATCAAGCCCCAGTTGGCCCAGGTACCCGGGGTGATCGAGATCAACACCATCGGCGGTTACGACAAGCAATACCATGTCACCCCCTCGCCACAAAAGCTGCTGCAGTTCGGGGTGAGCCTGGAGGCGTTGACCAGTGCCCTGGAAGCCAACAATGCCAATCGCGGCGCCGGCTATATCGAGCGCAACGGCCAGCAATTGCTGGTGCGCTCGCCAGGCCAATTGGCCACCATCGCCGAGATCGAGCAAGTGGTGATCGCCAACCGCGACGGCGCGCCGGTGACAGTCAGCGACGTTGCCGAGGTGGCGATTGGCAAGGAACTGCGCACCGGGGCCGCCACCCGCGACGGTGCGGAAACGGTACTCGGCACCGCCATGATGCTGGTGGGTGAGAACTCTCGTGCCGTCGCCCAGGCGATAGCGGACAAGCTTGAGGCCATCCAGCCTTCATTGCCGGAGGGCGTGAAGGTAGAGACGGTGTACGATCGCACCAGCCTGGTGGACAAGGCCATCGCCACAGTGGAAAAAAACCTGCTGGAAGGCGCGCTGCTGGTGATCGTGGTGCTGTTCCTGTTACTGGGCAACCTGCGCGCCGCCCTGATCACGGCGGCGGTGATCCCTCTGTCCATGCTGGCTACCATCACCGGTATGGTGCAGTCGGGGGTGTCCGCCAACCTGATGAGCCTGGGGGCGCTGGACTTCGGCCTGATTGTCGACGGCGCGGTAATCATCGTGGAGAATTGCGTGCGGCGGCTCTCCCATGCCCAAAGGGAAGGTCAACTGGGGCTCAGGGAGCGGTTGCAACTGGTGTATGAAGCCACCAACGAGGTGATCCGGCCCAGCCTGTTCGGCGTCGCCATCATTACCGTCGTCTACCTGCCGATCTTTTCCCTGACCGGCGTCGAGGGCAAGATGTTCCACCCCATGGCCGCCACCGTGGTGATGGCCCTGTTGTCGGCGATGGTGCTGTCCCTGACCGTAGTGCCCGCTGCCGTGGCCGTCTTCATGGGCGGCAAAGTCAGCGAGAAGGAAAGTCCGATCATTGGCGGTGCCAAATCCCTCTACAAGCCCGCGCTGCGGCTCGCCATGCGGTTTCGCTGGCTGGTGCTGGGCGGCGCTACCGCGTTGCTGGCCATCTGCATCTGGCTGGCAACCACGCTCGGGTCCGAGTTTATTCCGCAACTGGATGAAGGGGATATCGCGCTCCACGCACTGCGCATTCCGGGTACCGGGCTGGAGCAGTCCATCGAGATGCAGGAACAACTGGAGGATCGCCTGAAGGCATTTCCCGAAGTTGACAAGGTCTTCGCCAAGATTGGCACGCCGGAGGTGGCCACCGACCCCATGCCCCCCAGCGTGGCGGACAATTTCGTCATCCTCAAACCCCGGGATCAGTGGCCGGACCCGAACAAGACCAAGGAGGAGCTGCTGGCGGACATGGAGGCCGCTGTCACCGAGTTGCCCGGTAACAAATACGAATTTACCCAACCCATCGAAATGCGCTTCAACGAGCTGATCTCAGGGGTGCGGGCCGACCTGGGCATCAAGGTGTTTGGCGATGATCTGGATCAGTTGCTGACATCGGCCAACGAGGTTCTTGAGGTCGTTGAATCCATCGATGGTGCAGCGGACGCCCGGGTTGAGCAGGTCACCGGGCTACCCATGCTGTCGGTGCACCCCAAGCGCATGGCCTTATCCCGCTACGGGTTGACCGTGGACAATCTGCAGAGCCTGGTAGCCGCAGGCGTGGGCGGGCAAAACGCCGGCCTGATCTACGAAGGTGATCGTCGCTTCCGGTTGGTGGTGCGTCTGCCCGAGATTATCCGCCGGGATGTGGATAGTCTTGCGGATCTGCCCGTTCCCTTGCCGGGCGAGGGTTATGTGCCGTTATCGGAGGTCGCCGATCTGGAGTTGGCGCCCGCACCCAACCAGATCAGCCGGGAAAACGGCAAGCGCCGGGTGGTGGTCACCGCCAACGTGCGCGACCGCGACCTCGGCGGTTTTGTGGATGAGGCCCGCCAACGCATCGCCAGCGAGGTGGATTTGCCTGACGGTTATTGGCTGGATTACGGCGGCACCTTCGAACAACTGCAATCCGCCAGCCAGCGGCTGGCCATCGTGGTACCGGTGACCCTGGCGCTCATTCTGGCGCTGCTGGTGATGGCCTTCGGTACCTTCAAGGACGCGCTGATCATCTTCACGGGAGTGCCTTTGGCTCTGACCGGCGGGGTGCTGTCGCTGTGGCTGCGGGACATGCCGCTATCCATCTCGGCGGGGGTGGGCTTTATCGCCCTGTCCGGCGTGGCGGTGCTCAACGGCCTGGTGATGATCGCCTTTATCCGCGACCTGTGGCACGAGAAGGGTGACCTGATGACCGCCATTGTCGAGGGCGCACTGGTTCGTCTGCGCCCGGTATTGATGACGGCATTGGTGGCCAGTCTCGGCTTCGTGCCCATGGCCCTCAATACCGGCACCGGCGCCGAAGTGCAGCGTCCACTGGCGACCGTGGTGATCGGCGGGATTATCTCGTCCACGTTATTAACGCTGTTTGTACTCCCGGTGCTCTATGCGTTATTGCATGGCAGGAGAGCTGGTAACGCACCGCCCACAGGCGACCGCGAGAACGATAGTTAACCCTGGCCCATCATGGGGAGGATTCTCCCCATGATGTTTTTCAGCGTTATTTTACTGCGGTTTATACCCTGGAAAGGCTATGAAAGGTTCACCCAAGCAACGAAAAAATGATTCTAAAGTGGCTGCACACTTCAGAACCCATCGTATCCACGCCATTAATGGCGAATGGTACTTTTTAGCCCGTGAAGGTCAAAATATCGGACCTTTTCCGACCAAACAAGACGCAGAAACAGGCCTCGCGGAATTTCTGAAAATCGTCAAAAAAAGATGAGTAAGCAATGGCCGAAAAGTCACAAAAATCGCCGGAGTAAGAGGCAACCAAGCACAGAGTGAGCTGAATAGAAAGGGTATACGGATTTAATGGTTGATGGGGCACCTTCACCCCATCAATCTGATACCACCCTCAGATGGTTGATAGATCGACTCCGTAGTTGAGTTCCTCTGCGAAGTCCGGCAGTCCGTAACCGATGGTTTTCTTGTAGAAAGGAGAGACCTTCGCAGTCGGTGCCTTCTTCTTGTGCTTCGTGGTGTAGAGCATTCGTGCCCGCATCACCTCGAAGGAGTAACCGCGCCCTTCACGGTTCTTGTCCTTGGCCAGTCGGTTGATGGACTCCGTGTAAGCGTTGGTGACGGGCATGTCCGTCTCGAAGTAGGTCATGGTCTCTTCGCGCCAGTTTCCCACTGCCCTGACCAGATCGCTCCAGACTTCCTTTTGGCCCTTCGGGATGGTGGCTATCCACTCG
>JAGRGQ010000092.1 GCA_020445405.1 Gammaproteobacteria bacterium
TCCTCCCGATCCGGTAATGGCGACGGAGAGGGTGTGTGAGGGCTGTTCCAGATCTGTTTTGTCGGACACCTTTTTTCCACCCGATGGTTGATTCACGCGCGCTGTCCGTCTGCGGTTCCCGGCGCACGGCCAGGATAGCGGCGGCAGTGTAGCGTCTCAGTTGGATTGATGATATCAGTAAGACGGGAAATGGCGATACACGATCGCGGGAAACGCCGCCGGATTGTAGGTGTGCTTCCCCGGTGCTGTCCATCCTAAACCGACGAGCTGGCGTGTGGTGGATGATCGCATTTACACTGGTCCCCAATAGGTTGCGCGCGTTGTCTCCGCCTGCGGTGCGGCGGCGCCTGCAGCGACGCCGAGAATCCTGCCGGGCAGCGCCGCCCGCGAGGGGGTGCCGGATGGGACCGCAACACACTGTTTCTTAAAACAGTAAAATGAATCAGGAAGATAGACCGCTATCAGATGTTTATACTCTTTCCCCGATTGACCGGGATCGACGCCTGACCACGGCAAAAGACAACCCGAAGACCATGCGGACCCGGAAAACGACTGAGAGCCATACCCGTCCGAACAATTGGCAGTTCTGGGTGGACCGGGGCGGCACCTTTACCGATATCGTCGCGATGAATCCGCATGGCAGAATCTTCACCGACAAGCTGCTGTCTGAAAATCCCGGACAGTATCGGGATGCGGCGATAGAGGGCATCCGTCGGATTATCTCCGCAGCAGCGGACAGCCACGGATCAGAGGCGGTTCCGTTTGTCGTCAGGATGGGTACCACGGTGGCCACCAATGCCCTGCTTGAACGTAAAGGCGAACCCACCCTGCTGTTGATAACCAGGGGCTTTGCCGATGCGCTGCGCATCGGTTACCAGTACCGGCCTAAGCTGTTCGAACTGCAGATAGAACTGCCCGAAATGCTGTACTGCGAGGTCGTTGAAGTGGCTGAAAGGGTATCCGCCCGGGGTGAGATACTGCAGGCCCTGGAGTGCGCCCGGCTGAAACGGGATCTGCAGCGCTGCTACGCGCGGGGCATACGGGCCGTTGCGATCGTTTTCATGCACGGTTACCGCTACCACGC
Source organism: Gammaproteobacteria bacterium (assembly GCA_020445405.1). Lineage (GTDB taxonomy): Bacteria > Pseudomonadota > Gammaproteobacteria > Chromatiales > Chromatiaceae > HKST-UBA178. The sequence goes on from JAGRGQ010000092.1 coordinate 1,085, forward strand.
GCACGAGCAGACTGCCGCGGAACTGGCGCGGGAGATCGGTTTCGAACAGATATCCGTCAGCCATCAGACCAATCCGTTAATGAAGCTGGTGTCCCGGGGCGACACCACCGTGGTCGACGCCTATCTGTCACCCATCCTGCGTCGCTATGTCGATCAGGTGGCCGGTGAACTGTCCGCAATCAATCCCGCCCCCAACCGGCTCCAGTTCATGCAGTCGAGCGGCGGGCTTGCCGATGCGCGCCGTTTTGAAGGCAGGGACGCGATACTCTCAGGTCCTGCCGGTGGCGTCGTGGGCATGGTCGAAACGGCGACGGCGGCTGGTTTTGACAAGCTCATCGGTTTTGACATGGGCGGCACCTCAACCGATGTCTGCCATTACGCCGGGGAGTTCGAGCGTTCATTCGAAACCGAGGTGGCAGGCGTGCGCATGCGTGCACCGATGATGAGCATCCACACGGTAGCCGCCGGCGGGGGTTCCATCCTGCAGTTTGACGGCTCCCGTTACCGGGTGGGGCCCGAGTCGGCCGGCGCCGTCCCCGGTCCGGCCAGTTACGGCAATGACGGGCCGCTTTGCGTCACCGATTGCAACGTCATGCTCGGCAAGATTCAACCCGCGTATTTCCCCAGGGTTTTCGGTGACGAAGCCCGACAACCGCTCGATGTGGACATTGTTGAGCGGAAGTTTGCCGAACTCGCGGTTCGGATAGAACAGTCGACCGGCAGGAGGCCGGGCGCCGCGGAGATCGCCTCCGGTTTTCTTGCCATTGCCGTTGAGAATATGGCCAATGCCATCAAGAAGATATCCGTCCAGCGGGGCTACGACGTCGCCCGGTACACCCTTTGCTGTTTTGGCGGGGCTGGTGGGCAGCATGCCTGCCTGGTGGCGGATGCGCTGGCGATCAAAAGGATCTTCCTGCATCCGTTTTCCGGCGTTTTGTCTGCCTATGGCATGGGTCTGGCCGATCTGCGCCAGATAAAGGAGCGCAGCGTGGAAGCCGGTTTGACACCGGCTCTGGTCGAAGCGCTGCGGGTTGAATGCGACGATCTCCACCGGGCTGGCCGTGATGAACTGCTGCAGCAGGGAGCAACCGTTGATCAGCTGAGTGCGACGGCCAGACTGCATTGCCACTATGCCGGTTCCGATACCACGCTGGCGGTCTCTTACACGCACTATGACGACATCATCGCTGCGTTTGAATTTCTGCACCGCCAGTCGTTCGGGTTTATCTCTCAGGGCAGGGCGTTGATCGTCCGATCCATCGAGGTGGAGGTGATCGCGCGCAGCGCGAAGCCACGGATTGCAGCCGATATCCGCCACGGGAATGCGTTGAAAGTGCTGGATTACAGGCAGGTTACGCTGTCCGGGATTGAATATTCGACGCCATTTTATGAGCGCGACGACCTGCCGCAGGATGTCTGGATCGCAGGACCGGCGGTGATCATCGAGCGCACCGGCACGATTGTTATTGAGCCTGGCTGGCGCGGGCGCATGACCCGCGATAGCAACATCGTGCTGGAGCGCCACCTCGAGCTGCCCCGGCGGTTTGCCGTCGGTACCGATGTTGACCCGGTCATGCTGGAGATATTCAACAACCTGTTTATGTCCATCGCCGAGCAGATGGGGTCGGTACTGGAAAATACCGCGGCGTCGGTGAATATCAAGGAGAGACTGGATTTTTCCTGCGCCGTTTTTGATGCCGAAGGCGACCTGATCGCGAATGCGCCGCATATGCCGGTACACCTGGGTTCGATGAGTGAAAGCATCAAAACCGTGATCAGGGAAAGAGCGGGGACCATGACGAAAGGGGATGCCTATGTACTGAATGCCCCTTATAACGGCGGCACTCACCTGCCCGACGTCACCATCATCAAACCGGTATTCGATGAACAGGAGGAGCGGGTCATATTCTACGTGGCCTCTCGCGGGCACCATGCCGATATTGGCGGGATCACGCCAGGCTCCATGCCGTCAGATTCCAGCAGCGTCGATCAGGAAGGTATTCTGCTCGACAATCTGAAGATCGTCGCTGCCGGAAGCTTTCAGGAGGAGGAGATCCGCAGGGTGCTGGGCAGTGGCAGATGGCCGGCGCGCAATATTGAGACGAATATTGCCGATCTCAAGGCGCAGCTGGCGGCCTGTGAAAAAGGCATGCATGAACTGCTTAAAATGGTCGGGCACTTCGGCCTTGCGGTAGTGCACGCCTACATGCAGCATGTGCAGGACAACGCGGAGGAGTCGGTCAGGCGGGTGCTGGATGTGTTGAAGGATGGTGCCTTCGCTTACGAGATGGACGACGGCTCCTGCATCAAAGTCAGAATCCGGCTGGACAGGGAGAAGCGCGAGGCGGTTATCGATTTTACTGGCACCAGTGCACAGCATCCCAACAATTTCAATGCGCCAACGGCCATTACCCGCGCTGCCGTGCTCTACGTATTCCGTTCCCTGGTGAATGACCAGATCCCGCTGAATGAAGGTTGCCTGAAGCCGCTGAAGATCGTTCTGCCCGAAAACAGCATGATCAATCCGGTATATCCAGCGGCCGTGGTTGCCGGTAATGTGGAGGTCTCCCAGGCCATCGTGGATACCCTGCTGGGTGCGTTGGATATCGCAGCCGGTTCCCAGGGAACCATGAACAATATCACCTGGGGAAATGAACGGCATCAGTATTACGAGACGCTTTGCGGTGGAGAGGGGGCCAGTGAAGGTCATCACGGTTGCAGTGCGGTCCATACGCATATGACCAATTCCCGCCTGACCGACCCAGAAGTACTGGAGTGGCGTTTTCCGGTGATGCTCGAGTCCTTTGCCGTACGCAAGGGATCCGGCGGTCGCGGCCGTTTTCACGGCGGTGACGGCGTTACCCGAAAAGTCCGTTTCAACGAGCGGATGTCCGTCAGCCTGTTAACCGGACACCGCCGTATCGCACCCTATGGACTGCGTGGGGGAGAGCCGGGAAAAACCGGCAAAAATCTCATCGAGAGATCCGATGGCCGCCGGGTACCGCTGGGCTCCACCGGCAGCGTTACGCTGGAAGCGGGCGATACGATAATCGTCAAAACGCCCGGTGGCGGCGGATTCGGTTCCGCCTGAGGCCATCCCTGGCCGTCCCGTCAGCGAAGGCACACGCGCATTGCCGGGGAGCGGGAGTCCGGTTTACCGCACTTCATCCGGACGCTGGCCCGGATGTATCGCTGAGATGGCGGGATGTGCGGTGCAGATGAGAGATGCATGCGACGGCGCCTGCAAGAAGCCGGAAAAAAGCCGGCGGCTCATTGAACGCCGCGCGCCTCGGTGCGGGCTCGGCGTGATAACATACGGCCCCGGAATTTATCGCATTGACCCGCGCGATTATCATAAATCATGTTTCAACAGCGAATTCACGGGGTAGCGGTAATCGGGTGGTAGGGATCCTTGGCAAAGGGCTGACAGATATCGAACCGATCGAGACACAGGACCTGCTGTTTATGCAGCACGCGATCGAGCTTGCCGGCCGCGCGCAGCAGGCGGGCGAGGTCCCGGTCGGTGCGGTGCTGGTCATGGACGGGAAGATAGTCGGCGAGGGCTGGAATCGTCCCATCGGCGCGCACGATCCCAGCGCCCATGCGGAAATTACCGCGCTGCGCGATGCGGCGGCCAGGCTGCGGAATTACCGCCTTCCCGGAACCACGCTCTATGTCACGCTCGAACCCTGCCCAATGTGCGCCGGTGCGATTGTGCATGCCCGGGTCGAACGGGTCGTGTTCGGTGCCGCCGATCCGAAGGCGGGCGCGGCCGGCAGTGTATTCGATCTGCTGCCGTCGGATCATAGATTCAACCACCGGGTGGATGTCGATGGCGGTGTTTTGGGGGATAGATGCGGCGAGCTGCTGCGAGCGTTTTTTCGTGCGCGGCGATAAGCGTTGACGCCAGTCAAACACCAGCAGTACCCGGCACCTGGGCCGGGCACTGCCGTACTGCAAGCTGGTCAGTGAGGAAACTCAAGGTACTGCGTTCAAGGACTGCATCCACACCGACCACACTTAACAACGCTATCGGCATGGATAGTGGAAAGCTTGAGAAAATTCTGCAGGCACCGCGGGAGATGTTTCCGCTTGCGCCGGGATGAAAAAAAACCGCCCGGGTTGCCCCTGGCGGTGTGAGTCGTTACAACTTTAATATTATTATTAAATCAACTATCCGATTTCGAAAAGTGCCGGATCGGTACAGGTTTCCAGCACTGGCTTTGAAATAGCAGCAAACGTGCCACATAATAAAAATCAAGGTTATTCATCGGGTTGTGGTCAATGACTTTAAATCCTTGCGGTATTCGTAAAGTTTGTTGACAGCGTCTGGCAGGCGCTGCTGACCAACGACGTCGATGTGGACGGGGGTTTGGACGACCCGGCCGGGCATGGCGGGATTCAGGGGGGATCCCGACAGGGTCCGTCCGGATTCAATTAGACTCTGCGGCGGACTCAGTCGATGAGTCCGCGGTGGCGTACCGCCATCCGCAGAATCGAGCGCGCTAAGTGACTGCGGAACCTGCCGCGGCGGAGCGGATCGATGCGGGTTGGGAGTGCCAACTGCGGGTGCTTGTGGTCCGGGCGGTCAAAGGGGCACCCGGCCAAAGCCGGGCAGGCGCAGCGCCAGATCGTTGGCATCGAAACCGAAGGAGAGACCCAGCAGATTCAACTCCAGCCCCTCTTCGCGGGCCAGGCTTACACCCAGCAGTCCGTACAGCGAGAACTGCCAGCCGGTTCCGCTCGGTGTGGGTCCGATCAGATCACCGTCAGGCAGATAGTCCTTGCCGATAGCGGTAGGCGGCAGGTCCAGGCCCAGTCCGGGCACCCGGCGTGCAACGAAAGCCGTGAAGCTGTTGCTGTTGGGGCCAGGCCAGACTTTATACCTGTAGGCGTAGGGGTAGGCATCCACCGCTGACTCTATCTGGTCAATCAATGCTTCGGTGCCGGCGCCCCGGCGTTCCAGTAACAGTTCAGGTTGCGCGTTGAACCAGAGAAAATCGGGTGCACCCCCGCTGTTCACCGAGACGACCGAATGGCCCCGGTACAGGTTCCAGCCGATAACCTGGTACACGGTGTAGTGTCCGCTGTTGCCTCTTTTTGCCGCAATCCAGGTGTGTATGCCGAAGGCGCCACGCCAGTTGTAGGCACGCGCACCGTAAATCTGAATAATGGGTTCCTGCAACTCATCGGGACTGGGTGCGATACCGGCGCTGGCGCGGCTGGCGTCACGCCAGTGGGTGCGCATATCCAGGTCGCCGAATGCAAGCACGGCGAAGGGACCGAGCAGCAGCAGCAGGAGCAGTACCGCAATCAGCCGCAGCAGCCGGAGCGGTTTTCGGAAGCGAATGGTTTTCTGCATCTTACCTGAGACCCGGAAACGGGCTCGAAGTTGCGTATTCCGGTCTGCGTGCGATGGGGTCGAATACGTTGCCCGCCAACCGGTTGAGGGTGTCAGCATATTTTACAGCCATACCGCGGGCCTTGTGGAATATTCGTGTTAACCTGTTGTATTAAAAGAAAATAAAAATATGGTATGCAACCTGCTTTGTAAAAACCTGAATCGAGTTGTGGCATTGGATTCCGACCGCTGTGGCCGATGCGTTCTTTGGTACCGGATGCCTGCGAATAATTTTAAACACTAAGTGGAGATTGACAGATGCGCGGTGCAACTTCGCCCGAAAGGGATCGCCGGATTGCAAGAAGAGAAGCGGCAGCGCTTGAAGTCTATCTGCGCGATGAACCTTTGAGGTGCCGCGGCACCACGCTCGATATCAGCCGCTGCGGCGTCTCCGTCAACACCAAATGGAGAAACTTCTCCGTAGGCACGCTGGTCGATGTGGTGTTTATCCAAAGGGAGGGGAGGGTTATCAATCTGCTTCGCTACACGGCAATCGTCGTGCGCCATTATGACGGCGGTGTCGGACTGCGATTCTGCACCTCCTGAGCAGTACAGTTTCTGTACAATTCCATCAACTTACCTCGAGGGTGCGGCATCCGGACCTGCCTGCCCCGTGCGCCTGGAATGCGCTCCGCGATCGGGTACGCCGGATTATTCCGGCTGAGGACTGGCCGCAATTTTTGATACACTGCGATATTTCTCAAATCGATTGTTCCGCACTCAGATGAAGTTACCCGAAACGGAAATACTCTGCGCCATCATAAAGCGCGCTGCAGAGCAGGAGTTGTTGCCGCGGTTTGCCGATGTTACCCGGAGGCTGAAGGATGACGGCAGCATCGTTACGGTTGCAGACCGGGCCATACAGGACAGGCTCGAATCTGAACTGAAGAAACAGTGGCCGGCGTATGGATTGCTGGGAGAAGAGATGAGTGCGGCCGAACAGGCCGCCAGCCTGCTCCATCCCGGGGAGGGGCTCTGGATCGTCGATCCGCTGGATGGCACCAGTAACTTTGCCGCCGGTATTCCCTTCTACTCCATCTCCGTCGCCCTGATGATCGAGGGTGAAGTGGTGCTGGGCGTGGTATACGATCCATCACGCGACGAATGCTTTACCGCGGTCGCAGGCGGGCCCGCCTGCCTCAATGGGCAGCGGTTGGCGGGATTGGCGGCACCCGCTTCGCTGCGGCGCTGTATCGCAACGGTGGATTTCAAACGATTACCGGCAGGCCTGGTGCTGCGGCTGATGCACTCCCCCCCTTACAGTTCCCAGCGCAGTTTCGGATCGGTGGCCCTGGACTGGTGCTGGGCAGCGGCGGGTCGTTTTCATGTCTACCTGCACGGCAGGCAGAAAATCTGGGACTATGCGGCGGGCCAACTGATCATGGAGCGGATGGGCGGCTTTTCCTGTGGTCTGGACGGTGCACCGGTATTCAGCGCGCTGGGGGAACCGCGCTCCGCGCTGGCTGCGCTGGACCGCAATATTTTTCAACAGTGGCACGACTGGTTGCTGCTGAGTCAGCCGTAGCGCCATTCCCCGTCGATTTTGCAATCTGCGCCGCCCCCTGCCCACCCGTCTCTCCGCGAGTGGTGTGTGAACGGCAAAGCGTGCATTGGTTCCGACGGCGGCCGGTTGAGATGGTTTACGCGGCAGGCCGCTTTTCCTGCTCCTGGAACACGATCATTTCCAGAATGTTGTTCAGGGATCTTGCAGAGTCGCTGATCGTGTTGATGTTGATCTGCGTCTCGCCTGCATGTACCTGCTGACGCAATATCTCAGCTTTTTCAATGACGGTTTTGTTCAGATCGTGCAGTTTCTGATACTGCCCGAACAGCAATTCGCGGCGGGCCGACAACGCCTGCCTGAACTCCTTTTCAGCCTCCTTCCTGGCAGGGTCTTCGACACGATTTTTCAGCGCGGTAACAAGATTATCGCAGGCAGCGGCCTCGCGCATCGAACTTTTCCACCAGTTGATGAACCGTGCTTTATTGTCGGCCATGGTGTTGACCGAGCCCGCCATCATGTTGACTTCATCCCTGCCCTCCGGATAAAAGGGCAGCCTTTCGCTCGGCACCTCGTACGCAAGTTGATCCAGGATACCCGCCATCGACCGCAACGGGCGGACGATGCGCAGTGTGATGGAGACGGCAAAGAGAACGCCGAGTGCCGTGGCAATTGCCACCCACCACAGCATCAGCTGCTCCTTTTCTGCGGTTGATGCTTCGATCTCCGCCGCCATGCGCTGCAT
>JAGRGQ010000093.1 GCA_020445405.1 Gammaproteobacteria bacterium
AGTCCATATTTGGTACCAACGCAAAGCGGGCCACGGTTTATAAGAGGTACCAGCCGGAACTGGTGGGAGCAAAGGTCACCGGCCGTTTAGTGTAGCTTTTATGCTGTGTAATTTGAGAATATGTTTGTTAAACAATGCGTTAACGCCTTTGCGGCAGGAGTAATGGGTAATGGGTGATAAGAATTAAGTTAAATAAAACAATTGGTTACAACAAAAACACACACCATGAAGCAAGGGGCTGAAAAACTGTAACCTGTAGTGTAGCTTTTATGCTGTTGATATTAAAAATATCCTGACAAAACAATGTTGTAACACCTGTGCATCATTGGGGTGTGTGTAACCTTTTGGTTCATTTCTGAAAAAATAGACGTCGGATGATTGCGGGCTGGAATGAGGGTTATGATAACGGATTGGATCCCGGGCGGCATGGTTTCCGGGTCCAATGCACGATATCCGGCTCCGGACGCAATTGAGGGTCCGGGACGGACATACCTGCCTTATTCGAGTGTCTGTAGCGCAGCGGATCGGTCCTCGATCGGATGCCATGGTGCTGACAGGCACCCAACTTCAGAACCGCTCTGGAGGCGCGCTTCAACCCCTGTTGCCGGGCGCCGCTGCACGGCGCCCGGCATGCCCGGGGACTAGAAATAGCTTTTCAGTTTGAGTTCGAACACCGCGCCGGTTGTAAAGAAGTGCAGGGCATATTGGAGCCCAAGCTCAATCTCGATCTTTTTCAATGCGATGCCCTGCCCCCCGGTGTAGGCGATCTGCCGCCGCTTTTGGGGTTCTTTTTTGGTAAACAGCCGGATTATCCAATCGGTTATTTTCATCATGATGTCGTCATCGTACGGCTGGCCGGTGAATGATTTTTTCGGCTTGACCACCAAATCTCCAAAACCGTTGTCAACCACAACCAGATTCATGGCTTTCTGGACCTGGGTCAGAAAAAGAATGATTTTGATTCCGGGGTATCTGTTTTTGTACTTCTGCTGGATGTAGGCGGAGTGGGAAAAGCTGTCGATGGCATTCTGGTAGGCATCCTTGGCGACCCACCTGATTACCTGTGCATCGCCCGCGAGTTCACCGATTTTCGAGATCAGTTCATTGTAAATTTCAGGCAGCTTTACTATCTCTGTCAGCGCCAGATCCTGCTCTGCCAGACTCAAGCGGTCCCACGTGGCGAAACGGTCGTCATTGAATATCACTGAAAATTGCCCGACGATCGAAATATCGTTTGTACGAATGCCCTGGTTAGCCAGATAGAGTTTGAATATATGGTTGAGCTCGGCCAGAGTCAGGTCCTTTTTCAGCCGCTCATCCTCTTCCAGACTCTCTTCCTGCTGGTAGATAACCGGGCCCTCTTTGAGCGAGAGTCCGCTTGCTGTCTGCCTGGCCGGCTTGGTCATGATTTATCCACTCCAAAATCGTGAGCATGTCAAAGCGGTGAGCGGGATACGGTCTCGATCGATACGAGCTTGGGAAACCGCGCTTCAGGCTGCCAATAATACGTTTTTTCCGCGGCAGTATCGATTGCAGTTCCGTTTTTTTCGTTCGCGTCGCGATTGACGCGGTTTTTTTCGTGGTACCGGCAGATTTCCGCGAGCTGTTCGTTTGCAATAATCCGGTTTCCGCTGTTGTGAGAGAGATTCATCCAGGCACGGTTTCGCCTGGCGGGCGCCGGTGCCGGACGGGAACTGTACCGGGCGCGTCAGCATCGGGTTGTGTTCAAAATATCCGTTGACTGGGCTGCAGCGTTATGTACAATCGGCCGAGCTTGAAAGTAACTCCTATATTTATGCATGTCATTTCGAAGTCCCTTCCTTTAAAGTCACGTACCTCGTCCTGTTCGTCATAAGTCATAGCAACATTTTCAGCCAATCGGCCTTTTCTCCTTTTTTGGAAGGCCTAGTTATTTACACAACACACAGGATAAGACTATGTCTACTACAACTGGCACCGTAAAATGGTTCAATGAATCCAAAGGTTTCGGCTTTATCAAGCAGGAATCCGGTCCCGATGTATTTGCTCACTTCAGCGCCATCTCCGGATCCGGTTTCAAAAACCTGATTGAAGGTCAGAGGGTTCAGTTCACTGTGACCCAGGGTCAGAAAGGCCTTCACGCGGAGAACATCGTCGTACTCTGATCATCCGCAACCCACCGCGGCTTCCAAAGCAGTCAGTACAGCTTCGATCTGCCGGCTCGCGCGGCGGCGGAGGTTGGAAAAGGCATGGCCGTCGGGGCCGTGCCTTTTTTAGGGGGAGGTGACTTCATAATTGAGTTACCGTTTCCGGCTGCGCGGCTCTTTTTGCCATCCGGCTGCTTGCCTGGCGGATCAAATCCATCTCTTCCGGTTCAATGCTCCTGTTTTTCACATAGTCGAAAATAGAGTTCAATGCCGTACACGCCCTCTGCGTCGCCAGCACTTCCAGAATCCTTACCGCGAGCAGGCGGCCGTGCCAATTGTTGCGTACGCCCCAGTTGTCCGCGTAGAACTCAAAGATAACGTGCTCCTGATCCGCCAGTCCAAGTCGTGCAAGGATCTCGCTCAGTCCGCGGAAAAGCGGGGTCATGCCCAATGGTCCCCAATCCCGGACATATTTCAGTAGCCCGATCAGCATCTGCTCTCTGCTTTTTCCTTCCAGCTTTAACTGTACCCATTGATGAAGGTGCTGCAGCGCTGATGCGTACAGGCGCTGATTGCCGCTCCCAAGCTCCGACAAGGATACGATCAGACCCATCAATTCGGTATCTGCAATAGCCACGATCTTGTAACCGGTCGCGCCCGGTTCGAGCATCCAGTAGCCAGGTTCAAATCCGTACCCTGTCGACTCCCCTCCAGTCAATACGCTGACGCTGCCTTCGATACCTTCCGCCACTCTTATGCCGAGGTTTTCCGTGCTGGCGGGGATGCTGTCGACCGCATAACTGAAACCGGTGATATACTCCCGCCGCTTTCCGCGGTGGACTGAAATCCGCTCCCCGTGCCATTGGATCCGGCCATCGATATGCGTCCAGTTCTGCCAGTTGAAAAAGCGGAAAGAGGCCGGCTGGAACCGGCCGTTACCGGTCTCACGCCCGATCTGAGCCTTCTCGACAGCCACCGGAAATTTGAAATAAGGCGTGCGAAAGTCGATTCTAAAGCGCATGCCGCGAATTTCGTCCGAGTATATGATGGTGATGTCGGCAGTGATCTTACGGTTTAAAAAGCGCAGTCGGGGGCTATGATCGAGAACGGCGCTATTGCGAAGATATCGCAACTCCAACCGTAGAAGCCACTTCCTGATGCTGGTAAAAGGGGACATTTGAGGTGTGCCGATCCGGAATGACAGACGCGGGAAACAGTATACCGAATTGCAGTCGATTGAGTGAGTCCGGATTGATGCCGGGCGGAAGCAGTCGTATTTCTCCGCTTTGTGCAGTGCTGAGCGCCGCTGACGGATCGCAAACCGCTGCGACGACAATCTGCGGCACCGGTCAGGTGTGACGATCCACACATACAGCGTGTATCCGGGTGCTTCTCCGCGAGAACACCCAAGCTATCCAGATAACGCTACATCGAGGGGTTGAATTTATGGCATTTTTTACCAAGCGCTATCATCCGCCGGGCACGCCGGCAGGTACGTTGATCGAGGTGCCTGCATCCGAGGCATCGCCGCTGCGCATCCAGATGATCGACTATGATGAGGATACGATCACGATCCGGAACGACATCGCTGTCGCTGAGTGCACACCGTTTCTGCAAAAAGACTCTGTAACCTGGATGCATGTGCAGGGCTGCCCCACCGAAGCCGCACTGCGCGATCTCGGGGCGGCTTTCCGGCTGCACACACTGGCGCTGGAGGATATACTCAACACCGGTCAACGGCCCAAGATCGAACCCTTTGACGATCAGTTGTTCGTGGTGATGAGCATGCCGGAGATGGCGTCGGGTCTGGTCGACGTCCAGCAAGTGAGCTTTTTTCTCGGTACCAACTTTGTCGTCAGTTTTTGCGAACGCGGTTTTGCCTCGTTTCAGGAGATCGTCAAACGATTGCGCGAGCAAGGCAGCCGTCTGCGCTCTCGCGGTGCCGATTTTCTGCTCTACAGCCTGCTCGACATGGTGATAGACCAGGGGTTTCCGGTGCTGGAAAGTTTTGGCCTGGAGCTGGAGGGACTGGAAGAGGAGATTCTCGAATCTGCCACCGGAGAGACGCTGGGCAGGATTCACAGTGTCAAGCGGGAGCTGATACTGCTGCGGCGGATGTTGTGGCCGCAGCGTGAGGTGATCAACCAGCTGCTGCGCGGGGACCAGGCGCTGGTACGGGAGGATACGCTGATCTATCTGCGCGACTGTTACGATCACACGATACAGGTGATGGATTTGTTGGAGACCTACCGCGACATGACCGCGAGCATGCTCGATATCTATCTGTCCAGCGTCAATAACCATCTGAACCAGACCATGCGTCTGTTGACCGTGATCGCAACGGTATTCATACCGCTCACATTCATCGTTGGCGTTTACGGCATGAACTTCGATCGGCGTGCAGGACCCTGGAGCATGCCCGAGCTGGGCTGGCCCTATGGTTACGCTCTCGTCTGGTTGACGATGATCGTGATCGCGCTGTCGATGCTGCTGTTTTTCCGCCGCCGGAAATGGATCTGAGACGAAACCCCCGACGATGACACCCAAGCTCGACAGCCGGAGTTCACCAGCGTTCGATCCACTGGGAAAAACCAGGGAACAGCTGTTCCAGGCACTCGGCACCGGCGACCAAGGGCTCAGCCAGGTCGATGTGCCCGCCAGACAGCAGCGATACGGCATGAACCAGATCAGCTTCCATCGTGCGCACTCTCCCTGGTGGATGTTGCTGCAGGAGTTCACTGCGCTGTTTCCGCTGCTGCTGCTGGGTGCGGCCGGGCTCTCTTTCCTGGCAGACTATCTCAGCCCGGGAGAGGGCTACAAGCTGATCGGTATGGCGCTGCTGGGGGTCGTGACGTTGAACGCAGTGGTGTCGTTTCTGCAGAACTATAAAGTCGAGAAACTGATGCTCTCCTTTCTCGATTACATTCCCAAGGAGGTGGCGCTGCTGCGGGATGGAAAACAGCAACTGACAGACGCCAAGGAGGTGGTGCCGGGAGATATCCTGTCGGTCCAGGAGGGGGATAAAATACCCGTTGACGGCGTACTGCTGCAGGCCAGCCAGCTGCTGGTGGATGAATCCATTCTCAGCGGCGAATCGGAACCGCTGAACAAGGCGGCACTCAATGATGGGTCGGCCGGGGCGGCTCATCTCGTCAGCTCCGGTGCCACGGTGCTGAAGGGCAGCGCGCGCATTCTCGCCACGCACACCGGCCGCTCCACCAGGATCGGCTCGATCTCGGAGCTGTCTCTGGGGGTCAGACAGGATCTGACGCCTATGCAGAAGGAGTTGGCCCACTTCGTACGGCGCATTACCTGGCTGGCGCTGGGGATCGGGCTGTCGTTTTTCATCATTGGATTCTTTATCGGCAATCCGTTCTGGACCAATCTGATCTTCGCCATCGGTATCATCGTCGCCAATGTGCCCGAAGGTCTGTTACCCACGGTCACGCTGGCGCTGACCCAGTCCTCGGTACGAATGGGCAAACGCAGCGCCCTGGTGAAACAGATCCTTTCCGTTGAGACGCTGGGCTCCACCACGGTGATCTGCACGGACAAGACCGGCACCCTGACGCGCAACAGGCTGCATGTCGAAACGCTCTATCTGGATTTCACCGAAATCAATGTACACAACCGCGCTGTCTACGATGGACTGCCGGCGGCGCGGCCGGCCAGCGAGATCATGGCGCTGTGCAACGATGTGATAGCCGCCAGAGACAACCACAACGGCAGGGAGGGTTTCCACGGCGATCCCACCGAGGTGGCGCTGGCCGATTTTGTTGAAGATCACGGTGGCTATGCCGCCATCCGCGATCGGTTCGAACTGTTGCACAGCCGTCCCTTCGACGCCGAACTCAAATATATGAGCGCTACTTACCGCGCCCCCGACGGAAGCGTGTACATGACGGCGAAAGGCGCGCCGGACGAGATTATCGACCGCTGCGACCGGGTCCACAGCGGGGCATCGGTGCGTGCGCTGCAGGGTGATGAGAAGGCACGGCTCAGGCAGCAGGCGAGCGATTATGCCGCGCTGGGTCTACGCGTACTGGCGCTGGCCTGCCGTCTGGTTGAAACGCCGGATGCCGATCTGCAGGCACTGGTGTTTGTCGGGCTGGTGGCGATGGTGGATCCGCCCCGACCCGAAGTGCCTGCCGCGGTGGCCGCGTGCCACAGCGCCGGAATCCGTATCGTGGTGATGAGCGGCGACAAGGCGGAGACGGTGGCTTACATCGCGCGCAAACTCGATATCGTGCAGCATCCCAGAGTGGTGGAGGGGGAGCAGTTGGCGGCGATGAGCCGCTCCCAGCTGGTGGAGGCTCTGAGTAACGATCAGGTGGTGTTTGCCCGCATCGCACCGGAGCAGAAGCTCACTATTGTCGAGGGTTTCAAGGAACTGGGTGAGGTGGTCGCGGTGACCGGCGACGGCGTCAACGATGCACCGGCATTGAAACGGGCCGATATCGGCATCGCGATGGGAAAACGGGGCACCGATGTCGCCAAGGAAGCATCGGATATCATTCTGCTGGACGACAATTTTGCGACGATCGTAACGGCGGTGGAGGAGGGGCGTGCGGTATACGACAATATCAAGAAATTCATCACCTATATCCTTACCAGCAACATACCCGAAATCCTGCCGTTCATCGCTTATGTACTGCTGCCGATTCCGCTGCCTATCACCGTGGTGCAGATTCTGGCGATCGACCTGATCACGGATATTCTTCCAGCCATCGGCCTGGGCAATGAACCGCCCGAATCGGACATTATGCAGCGTCCTCCGCGGCAACGGGGCGAGCGACTGGTAAGCTACCGCACCTTTATCCGCAGTTATGGCGTGATCGGCCCGGTCGAGGCGCTACTGTCGTTTCTTGTGTTTTTCTGGATTCTGGATGCCGGCGGATGGCGCTGGGCACAGCCGCTGGCCGCCGATACAGTGCTGTATGGACAGGCTGCAGGGGCCTTTCTGGGCACCATCATCTTCAGCCAGATCGGCAACGTGATGGCCTGCCGCACCAACCGGCAGAGCGCACTCGGCTACCTGCTGCGCTTCAATCCCTGGATCTGGACCGGACTCGCGGTCGAGGTTTTATTTATTCTGACGATCCTGTATGTACCGCTGTTCCACAGTTTCTTCAACACCGCCGAAGTGCCGTTTTGGGCCTGGGGCGGCATCCTGCTGGCGCCATGGACCATCTTTACCATCGAAGAGCTGCGCAAATGGCTGGTGCGCCGGGGGGTGTTCTGGTTGTCGGTGTAGCAGGGCCAAGGGCTTGGTGACAACTGGATTCGCTATGGGGTTTTCTTCGGCCCCCGGCTCTTTAACGCCGGCCCTTATACCAAAGGCGTACTAAAATATTCAGTATCACTGCTGTCCCATTCAGATTGATCAGGGCATCAATTACATCATAATTGAAATGTGCTGTTGGAACTTCCGACCTCTTGGCACATGAAATCTTATCCCAATGGGTCCCTTTCCCCTCAGGAGGATGTCGCAAAGGCTCTGTCCCTTCTCCCTTCGAGGGAGAAGGCCAGGATGAAGGTTTTTAAAATCAACGCTTTATCTCTTTTATACCCTCACCCCAACCCTTTCCCTCGGGAGAGGGGCTTTTACGACACCCTTCTCAGGGAGAAGGGGCAGTGTGAGGGGTGTTAAAACCCAAAGCGTCAGCTTTTCTCATCCCCTCACCCCAATACTCTCCCTGAGGGGGAGGGGGTTAACCGGACAGCAGTGATTCGGTATCTTACTGTTTTCGCGCGCGCAAACGGAGGTTCATATGTCTTGGCAGGGCTGGGTATTGCGGGTGGAGCTCGACCATTGGCGGATCTCCCGTGAGCCGCTCAACC
>JAGRGQ010000094.1 GCA_020445405.1 Gammaproteobacteria bacterium
GTCGGCATCGCTCGGCGTGTAGCTCCAGGCACCGGTTTCGGCGTCGATTGCGGCGCTGCCGTTCGCGCCCTGCGTCTTGATCGTGAAGTAGGTGGTGTCGCTCAGCCCGTCGGCGTCGGTCGCATCCAGATCGCCGCTGATCACGGTGCCTTCATTGCCGCTGCCTGAGGTGTCGCCGCTGATATTCGCGGCATCGTCAACATTGTTCACCGTAATGCTGACGATCTGATCGGTGGTGTCGCCTTCGTCGTCTGTCGCGGTTACGGTTAGCTCATGGTTGTCGAACCAGTATGCATCGCTCGGCGTGAACGTCCAGGCGCCGGTCTCGGCATCGATCGCCGCGGTGCCGTTGGCGCCCTGCGTCTTGATCGTGAAGTAAGTCGTGTCGGTCAGACCTTCGAAATCGGTCGCATCCAGATCGCCGCTGATCACGGTCCCTTCATTGCCGGAACCGGAGGTGTTGCCGGTGATGACCGCAGGATCATCGACCGAATTGACGGTAATGCTGCTGCTGGCCGAAGCCGCACTGAAAGCGGTGTTCCCACCGGTGTCCATTGTCGTCGCGCTACCGGAGATCTGCACGTTATCGATATAGATGACATCGTTGAACGCCGTGTCGGTCACGTAGAAACGGATCTTGCTGATTGTCCCGGGGTCAGGGATATCGATCTCGCCGCTGAACACGCCGTTTACGCCACTGTAATTGACAATGTCGATGTCGATGGTGTGCAGCGGGACCCAGGTGCTGCCATTCCAGGCCTGCACGCCGATCTGGCCACCGAAAGACTGGGTGTTTTCTTCGTAGTAGAAGCTGAGAGTGGCGGAATCCAGTCCGGAGAGATCGACACCGCGCTCTATACCGGCCGACGAGCTCAGGCTCATCTGCAAATAGGAGGAGTCATCGGCAACCACCTGGCCCACGGTCGCTATCTTTATGTTGCCACCAGACGCCGATCCGTCGTCGCCAGTCTCGGTCCAGTTACCGACCCAGACTCCGCTACCGCCACTGTAGCTGACCGGGTTCCAGTCTTCGGTGGCAATTACGCTGCTGCCACCGGTGGTCACTAGATCGGCCGTACCACCATCGCTGCCACTGGTCTGATCCCAGGCGTGGAAGGTGATGCCATCGGTCACGGTACCGTTCCAGTCGGCGTCAGGCACGAAGCGCACCGATGCGTCCGCGGCGAGCAGTCGGGCATTCGAAGTGTCGACCGCACCGAACGCGGTCCAGCTGCCGCTGGCCGTCTTGTACTGCCAGGTGCCGTTGGTATCGTCCACGGCAACTACCGCGATGCCGGATTGCGCGCCGCTGTCAGCATCGCTGACCTGCCCGGAGATCATTGCAGAGACCAGGGTGCCGGTGTCGCCAACCGGGTCCTCGTCGATCGCGCTCAGGTCGTTGGCACCGCTCAGCACCGGAGCATTGTTGTCCGGATTGACCGTGATACTGCTGCTGGCACTGTCGCTGGAGAAGGCGGTGGTGCCGCCACCGATGCCACCTCCTGCAGTCGTGTACTCTACCTGGACGTTGTCAAAATAGAGAAAGTCATCATCCACCGTTCCGGAACCGAGCAGGCGTATCCAGGTGGTTGCCGAGGCATATGCCGAAATGTCGTAGCTGTAGGGTGTCGAACTCGTCGGCGTGGAACTGAAGCTGAATGTCTCCAGATCGGTCCAGTTGGTACCATCCGCACTGACCGCAAGCTTTACGTTGCTGCCGAAAGCACTGCCGGAGCGCCAGGCATCCAGTGTCAGCGTCGCAGACGTGGCCGCAGAGAGATCCACCTGGCGCTTGACACCGTCTCCGGTCAAGTCAGCGGAACCAAATCCAGACTCTCCGAACTCCAGCGATTGCGGGGTGCCATCGGCCTCGACATCGCCCATCCCGGATCCGTCGCTCTCCCCTATCTCCTGCCAGGCTCCTACCCAGTTCACCGTGCCGTCATTGCCGCTGAAGGAGTCAATCCCGAATTCATCACGCACAGTTTCGGTCGTGCTGTTGTTGATGTCCGCAGTACCACCATCGCTGCCACTGGTCTGATCCCAGGCGTGGAAGGTGATGCCATCGGTCACGGTACCGTTCCAGTCGGCGTCAGGCACGAAGCGCACCGATGCGTCCGCGGCG
This sequence comes from Gammaproteobacteria bacterium, assembly GCA_020445405.1. GTDB lineage: Bacteria > Pseudomonadota > Gammaproteobacteria > Chromatiales > Chromatiaceae > HKST-UBA178. The sequence continues at coordinate 2,126 of JAGRGQ010000094.1, forward strand.
AGCAGTCGGGCGCTCGAGGCGTCAACCGCACCGAACGCGGTCCAGCTGCCGCTGGCCGTCTTGTACTGCCAGGTGCCGTTGGTATCGTCCACGGCAACTACCGCGATGCCGGATTGCGCGCCGCTGTCGGCATCGCTGACCTGCCCGGAGATCATTGCAGAGACCAGGGTGCCGGTGTCGCCAACCGGGTCTTCGTCGATCGCGCTCAGGTCGTTGGCGCCGGAGAGCACCGGGGCGCTGTTATCCGGGACTGAGGCTTCCCAGACCATTTCCACTGCGTCCGCACCCGCACCTTCCACGCCGATACCGGTCACGTCGAAGGTCAGCGTGGTGAAGGTGCCGTTGATCTGGATGGAGCCGGCCGCGGTGCCTGTTGCTGAATTGCTGGATGCCTCCGTTCCCGAGGTCGATACGTCGGGGGTACGGTAGAATTTATCGGATTCGACCTGCAGATGTCCGACACCGTCCAGTTTGGTCAGCGTGACACCCGCGGTCGTCACCGTCCATTCGGTCGAGTTCGACAAAGTACCGCCGGAGCCGCCCAAACGGTCGATATGCAGAATAGGATCGGTAACCGCGGTATCGAAAGTCACCGTCACCGTTATCGTGCCGGCATCGTCGGAAGCTCTGTTTTCGCCCCCTTCGCTGGTCGTGTCCCAGGTCAGTGTGACATCCAGGGAAGAGTGGCTCTGCACCGAGGCGTTGCTGAAGAACGCGCTGGAGGTCATCGTGCCCGTACCCGAACTGCTGACCGAAGTACCGGCCGGGGTGGCGAACGAGATTGAAATACCAACCGGATCACCCGCCGAGGTGGTACTGGTAAAGGGTCCGCTGCCACTGCCACTCCAGGAGCTCGTCAGTACGTCCGCAGCCAGGATGCCATCCCATTCCGCCTGCGCTGCGGCATCGACGGCCAGTGTCGTCTCGATCTCTCCGGTATGGTATTCGAGGTCCCAGTCCCCACCCTGAGCGGTATGACCGGTGACGTCGTCGGAAGCAGCTACGTCGGCGCCGGTCAGACGGGAAAGCGAGCTGACAAACTGTTCACCCTGCTCCGTCGACGCCAGATCGCAGCCATAGATCAGCAGATCGCCATCCGCATTGAACGCTTGACTCCAGCTCTCGATCTCGTCCGATTTGCTGTTCAGGTTCGCCTGATCCAGCGTGGAATTTCCGATCCTTATGGCACCATCGCTGCCATGGGAGATGATATGAACCGCATCCAGATCGCGGTACCCGGCCAGATGATCGCTTATCTGTGCGACACCGTCCCGGTCAGCTTCCAGCACCACCACCTCGAACTGGCGGTATTCATCCTCCCGGGAGAGCAGATCGTCCAATAGCTGCTGATAATCCGGTGTCGCCGCGTCGACAAAAACCAGTTCGCTGCGCAACCGGTTTCCGGTACCGAGAATGGTCTGGTATTCAGATTCGTCCAGTATCAGTGGCGTTACAGTGCCGGAATGGTCTACCGTGTCATCGATTTCCGATAGGGTATGGGAGTGAATGACACTGTTTTCATCCAATAGTGCCTGAACCGGGTCATCAGCACCTGTCCCATCGATAGCTGCGCCGAACAGATCTGCTGAAAAAAGCAGCTTCGGTTCCAGCGCCTCGATCATCGGTTTTGAAGGTTTTTTAGTCTTCTGCTTCTTTTTTGCCGATCCCATACCCTGTTTCCTCGACATGCAACAGCACTGATTTGGACGATTCCAGAGATGGTATCGGCCACTGATAGAAAAATTACAGGGAATATAAGTAGTTAGTGTCTGTACAGAGACGTGCGAATTTGTGCGGGTGCATCAATCCGGCTTTTGTCGAAGTTCAGAGCGAATCAGCGCTGGGCAAACTTCTCCGAACAGATGACCGGTTTTGCTGACAAGTCGGAGGGAAGCTGAGCAATCCAGCTGGACAGGTCTGCGCCGGCCGGTAGTGTCAGATCGAGCCACCAGTAATGTCTGATCTTATTGGAGCGCGGTACGATTTCGGATGAGAATCCCTTGCCTGCCAGATCCTGCTGGCGTTTGACCGCCAGTCGGTGATTGCTATAGACCCCCAGAGAGACGGCTCCTTTTCTGGCGCCGCTGCGAAAAAGGTAGCGGTCGGTAATGTCCGCCTTGTCCAGCCTGCCGATCAGCCTTTCAATCGCCTTGGGATCGGGCCCGGCCGTGGTCAATACGATGAAGTCGCCATCAACCGACTCGGATTCATCGCGCAGCTTCAAATGTTCCGACACCTCGTGCAAACCGTCAAACCACTGTCTCGCGACGCTCTCCCTGGCGAAAGGTCCTATAGAGTGGCACGAGCCTGGTTGCTCTTGTTCCTTTTTCATCGCCGGCTTGGAAACCACGGCATCCAGAACTGTCTCGGCTCCAATCGATGCGGCAACCGGTTCGGACGCTCCGTTGACTCCCAACACATCCGAGTGAACGGTAACTGTTTGCCCGGAAGCGGATTCAGCGGAGTCCAACTTTTTTTTATCCGGTTTATCCATCGTTTCTGAAGGAATATCAATTGCCGTTTGTTCAGAGGCACCAGCGACTGTCAATGGCCCGGCAACTGAATCAGCGACAGCTGATTGCACTGGATTCACGGATGCGATTCGATTGTCCGTTGCACTCTCCGGATCCGGAAGGGTGCCGGGAGAAGGGGAATGAGACACAGCCTGAGACTCCGGACGGGCAACATCCAGCGTTGGCTTTTCCGATCCTTTCAAATCATCCATGGCTGCGTCCGCATCGGCAGCAATATCCATATTCGCCGCCTGATCCGCCGGTATGAAGCCAAGGCGGCAGCGCAATCCTGCCGGAATCGTGTAGTCGGGATTGGCCAGACTCAGGCGTACGCCATAAGTGCCGCTGGCTGCATCCGACACCCGGTCGACCCGTTCGACCGTGGCCAGATAGGTGCCGGCTTCGGGGATGGTGGGTGTCACCTGAGCCTGCATGCCTGGTTTGATGCGGCCCAGATAGTCCGTAGACAGAATCACCTCTACGTGCAGGGGATCCAGTTGCGCCACACGCATCACCGGCTCGTTTTCGATATACTCGCCCGCCGATTTGAAGCGGTCGACGACCACGCCATCGACCGGACTGCGGATTGTAAGGCGATCGAGCACCGCCTGGGCGCGCTGCAGCTCCAACCCCGCGATACGTTTATTGTCCCGCTCCTGGCGTACCTGCAGCTCGGCGATACGCGTCTCGCTGACCACTGTGTCCAATTCGTGTTTTGAGATTGCGGCGGTCTGTAAAAGAGAACGGTTGCGATTTTGCGTGAGATGGCCGAAACGGGCACCCTCCTCGCGCAGCTCGATCGCGGTGTTCAGATTTGCCCGTTCCCTGGAGAGTTCAAGCGTCGCGCGCTCAACGCTTGCTTCCAGCTGGGCGACCATCGTTCCCTTCACGACCAGATCATTGCGATCGGCCAGGATCGACTCGACCACGCCAGGTACCGCACTGCCGATATCGATTATTTCGCTGGGTTCGATGACGCAGTCCAGATCCGGAATCTGGCTGTCGCTGCCGTCCTTTGCCGAAGACTCGTCTGCTACAACGCCAAAGGTCAGTAAAGTCATTACCAGGAATACGGTGATTGTTCGTGCTGTTATTTTCACCAGAAGCATCTAAAAAAACCGGTTGCCTTTAACATTCAACTGGTATTAAAAGTCGTCTCCAACCGGAAATACTTTAATTTATATGTGCCGGTTTACGATGAAAAATGAGATCTCCAGCGCAATCAATGAATTGCGGAAGAGTCGCAGGAAAATATCGTGAAGGGAGTTTAAATAACCCGGTAATTCAATCAGTTGAATCGATCTGATATATCGTAATTAGCGTGTTGTCAAAGCGACAACCGGCTTAACAGCAGTTGTCGGCCGTGGCGCAGCCACTGTTGAACCAGAGGTTCGGCGCCATGTTCGAAGCGTACATGGGCTCGCTGGCCAACACCGCTGATATGCAGGTTCGCTGGCAGTTCCAGATCCACCTGAAACACTTTCTCAGCGGCGGTCAATCCGCCATCCTCAGATTGTTTGACCGCAATCGCCCCCCCACCGGCGGCCCCCAGAGCCCGGCTTGGCAGCGCAGTGGTGCCTGCCGGTGTCTCCCGCAGGACAGTGGATTCAATGGTTTCGTCCAGACGTTCGGCCAGTCTTACCTCAACCCGCTCCACTTTCTGTCGCACCAGACCGATATCAGACTGGGGAACCACCGTGCGTACCATCATTCCGCCCGGACTGATGACGTACCCTATCGGGTCTCCCTGCCGGAAATGACGGCCAAGAATCCGATGCGCATCAGGCAGTACGAAAACACCCCCGGCTTCGCTTTTCACCAACAGCGTTTCCGCCTGTTCACGGGCTTGTGCCAATTCAGACTCGACGGTGATTAATTCATCGCTGATTATTGCGGAGGAGACCCGGTTACTCAGCCGCTCTGAAGCGGAACGAATCTCAAGCTCCCTGCGACGCGCCTGCAACACCTTTATTCTCGTTTCCAGATCTGTGGCGCGCATACGCAGAACCGGCGTGCCCGCGTCGATTCTCTCTCCCGGCTGTACCAGCAGTTCGCTCACAAATCCATCGGTGCCTGCATACAGCCGTGCCTGTTCGGATACCCAGACGATGCCCTCGGCGCTGGTTGTCAGTGCGACCGGAAAAAACAACAGTGCGGCGGAAACAACTGCAACGCACAGCGAAGAGAGTGTGGAGGCACGGATCCGTCTTCCGGCCAGGGCCGGTCCGGTAACCAGGTAGCGGACAGCGCGAAACAGCGGCATCAATATCTGCATGAAAATGGACCATGACCCCAGCGCAACACCCAAGAAAAGATAGTGCTCCGCCAGAAACAGCACGATCGCGACCAATATGGTCATGCGATAGAAGAATGCCGCCAGCCCGTAAACAAGAAACCAGGCCAGCTCTCCCGCCGCTGTCGCCGGCGAACGGACCTGCTCAAGACCGAACAGATATCGCTGCACAAGAAAGAGATAGTAGCGGCTGGCCCGCGAGGAGAGGTTGGGAATCTCGATGAGATCCTGCAACACGTGGTAGCCATCGAATCTCATCAGCGGATTGGCATTGAACAACAGTGTCGATACGCTGCCGATCAGTATGGCATTGAGCGCCGCATCTTTTACCAGACCAGGTTCGACCGACAACCAGACAAACAGCGCCAGCGCGGCCAAAAACAGCTCCACCAGGATGCCCACGGCGCTGACCAGCACGCGTTTGTGCCTGTCACGAAAGCTCCAGGCAGCGGAAGCATCCACATACGGCACCGGCGCCAGCACCAGCAAAGTAATCCCCATTTCGTGAACTTCACCGCCCCAGACCTTTACCGCAAACGCATGCGCGAACTCATGCACTGCCTTGATGCACCAGAAAACCACCAACATCAAGATCAGATTTGAGGGCGACAGTATGTCCGCATCGACCGCGAGGCTGATACTCTGAAAATTGGTCAACGCAAGCAGACCGGCCAGACCGACCACCAGCAGCCAGAGCAGCGCGCCACTTTTGGAAAAAAGAGGGCGCACCCAGGGCAGCAGACGTTCCAGCAGAAGATCCAAATCGCGCAGTCGAAAATGAATGGAGAGCGCAT
>JAGRGQ010000095.1 GCA_020445405.1 Gammaproteobacteria bacterium
GATGAGTTCAACGAACTGATCGGGGATGAGTTCATCCCCTTACTCAACAAGGCAGGTGGCGCAGGTTTCCAGGTAACTGCCTACACCCAGACCTGGTCGGACGTGGAGGCACGCATCGGCAACCGGGCCAAAGCCGGACAGGTCGCCGGCAACTTCAACACGCTGATCATGCTACGGGTCAAGGAGATGGCCACTGCCGAGATGCTCACGGAGCAGCTTCCCAGGGTCGAGGTCTTTACCCTGATGAGCGTCTCCGGCGTGGATGATTCTTCGGAGCCGGGCTCCGGCGTCGATTTCAAATCCCGCAACGAAGACCGAATCAGCGTCTCCGAAGTTCCGCTGCTCACGCCGGCTGAATTGATTACTTTGCCGAAGGGGCAGGCGTTCGCCCTGCTGGAGGGTGGCCAGCTCTGGAAACTGCGGATGCCGCTGCCGGTGGATGACAGTGATATGCCGGAAAGCCTGGCAGAGATTGCCAACGAGATGGAGCGCACCTACATCACCAACGAACAATGGTACCGGGTCCAGGAACCCTGGTGGACAGCTGTAGCGGATGTCGATTCCGCTATCGACCGGGAGGATCACACTGATGGCTGAAACTGCTGCCGATCCCCGCCGCAGGGTCGTTCAGGAAGGGCTGATCGCAAAAATCCTTACAGCCGTGGCAAAGGTCATCCAATGGATACTGCTATCGCTCCTATTTTCGATCATCGTCGAGTGGGCAGGCATGGTGCTCTGGTGGCCGGAGGAAGGCATTGAGCATAGCCGTACTATGCTCGCCACTGAGATTAGCTATCTCGAGTCCGATTTCAGGCGCAGCGTCGTCACGTCCGACCCGGCACAGTTTGCCAAACGGGTTGCAGATAACACCTACCATTACCTGTTCGAGGTGACACGGTTCGTCGATTTTATCCGCTGGGTCTCGCTGCCACCGACAACATATGAACAAGGAATCAGACCAACCCTGCACAAGATCTACCAACCGACCGCGGAATTTGTGATCGCGATGATGCAGGTCACCCAACTGTTCTCGGTGCGCCTGGCAATTCTCACTTTGGCGATGCCGGTTTTTCTGCTGTTCAGCCTGGTCGCACTCGTCGATGGATTGGTACAGCGGGATCTGCGGCGCTGGGGTGGGGGACGGGAGAGTTCGTTCGTTTACCACTATGCGAAGAAAGCGGCGTTGCCGCTGGTGGTGATCACCTGGGTGGTTTATCTGGCGCTGCCATTCAGTGCGCATCCGAGTTTTGTTGTCTTGCCTTTTGCAACACTGTTTGCACTGACGGTAGCGGTTACAGCAAGTACCTTCAAGAAATATCTATAAGATATTGATTATGAGTAGAAAAAATGCAGTTTAGCAGTGGCGCGGCGTAAAGTTCCCTTTGAAGCTACTGGCCCAGTTCATTCAGTTGAGGATGTCATTCACGGTAGCTTTGCAGATCATTGACGATATAATTGTCCCAGTAATTCAGCAAGATATGTGATTATTCTTAATACTTATTTATTTCGCATAAACAATTTATACAAAGGGGAAAAGTCATTGCGTGACGGCGAAGTCGTCTCAAGTCCAGCTGCAACTGGGGATGCGGGTGGGCATTTCGAGCAGCATGTAGACGCATTTTCTCTGGCATTGCTACTGGTCGGTGCAACGCCGCCAATATTGACGAATACCTCTGTTGCTGAGGTCTGCTTTCAGACGGAGCACTTGGGATGGAAGACCGATGATCTTCTGATAGTCGGTGAGACAGGTGCTGGTGTGCGAAGAAAGCTTGCCGTGCAGGTCAAGCGGAACTTTACCGTCTCAGCATCCAATGCGGACTGCCGCAAGACGATCGAGGGATTCTGGGGTGATTTTCAGGCAAACGATCGGTTCAACGTATCTGAAGATCGCTTGGCAGTTATTACCCAGCATGGTACGTCAACACTACTTCATTCATTCAACTCTCTCTTGGAATGTGCGCGTGCTTCGGTTGATGCAGATGATTTTCATCATCGCGTTGGACTCGAAGGCTACATCTCTAAGAAGGCGAGACAACAGAACGAGGCAATCAAGTCAATTCTTACGGATTACATTGGTACGCCGCCAGGCGATGATGATTACTGGCGATTTCTCCGAGTAGTTAATATTCTCAGTTATGACCTCAATACAACCACTGCTCAGACAGAAGCACTAGCCCTGTCGCTGCTTGCGCATGTATCGGCGGGCGTTGCGGATGCAGTCACGGCCGCAAAGACCACATGGGCGACGCTCCTGGAATGCGCGGGTCGTGGCCGCCCCGCAGCCGCGATATATCGGCGAGAGAGCCTACCGGCAGATATTGTCGCGCTCCACACGACCATCCCTATATCCGATACACAAGATCTGCGGGCACTTATCGAGCATGGGATGATCATTCGAGAGAGTATCCGTTCGATCATTGGAAGTGACTACGAGATTAACAGATCGGCTGAGCTTGGAGCCCTGTTAGCTGAGCTAGATGAACATCAGGTTGTCATCGTTACAGGCGCTGCCGGTTCTGGCAAGTCAGCTTTAGCGAAGAAACTACTCAATCAGGTTGAAGCGAATCGCCCCATCCTTGCATTCCAGGCAGTGGAATTTGCGGCCGCTCACATCAACGAAACGCTTGCAAATACACAGACCACGATAAACGAGCAGCGCTTACTGGCAATTCTTGCTGGCCATGATCGAGTCGTAGTATTGGTTGAGAGTGTCGAGCGTCTCCTTGAACACTCTGTCAGAGATGCATTTTCGCATCTTTTGCAAGCCGTACAACGTGACCGTGCGGTTCAGCTGGTCCTCACATGTCGCGACTATTCGGTGGAGACTGTCAGGAACTCTCTTATTGCACCACTTGGTCTTCTACATTCCGTCCACGAGGTTCCGGCGCTTTCAGACGAAGATCTGCAGCTTGTACAGGAAGCAGTGCCGAGTCTTGACCTGCCCCTTCGGGATAGCCAGCTTCGAGCTTTCCTCAGAACACCCTACGTTCTCGACATGGCTTCCCGGCTTGAGTGGGAAGAGGGGGCACACCTTGAGAATGCCCGTGCCTTCCGAGAAAAGTGCTGGAAGGAGCTGATTCGTGCGGAACACTTTACTGCTGCAGGCATGCCCCGCCGACGGGAGGCAGCATTCATCGATATTGCGCATCGACGTGCGACAGAGCTTCGACCCTTTGTGCGACCTGACTCACCTGATGCCGAAGCACTCGACGCGTTGGTACAGGCATCCCTGATTGCTTGTGCGCCACAATCATCCGTGTTCTTTGCGCCGGCACATGATGTCCTGGAAGACTGGGCAATCATCCGCTGGCTTGACGAGCAGTTCTCGTCAACCGAGGATCCTATAACCGTGCTCGCAGACTGTGTGGGAGGGTACCCGGCGCTGCGACGCGGGTTTAGGCGTTGGTTGGGCGAGCGATTTGAGTTAAGTACCGATACTGCTCGAAATTTTGTGCTCGGTGCACTTAATCAGCCGGAACTACCTTCTTACTTCCGAGACGACTGCCTCGTAGCCGCCCTGCTTTCTGATGCAGCTGACGACTTCCTGGCCGGTTGTATGGATAGAATCGAAAGGGGTGATACACAATTACTCAGTCAGATCATTCATGTGCTCCGGGTAGCCTGTAAAGCGTCGCCACGCTGGCTCAGTATACCGGGCCTCCCGTCTCAGATGCTGGTCCCGACAGGGCCTGGGTGGGTGCCGGTTTTGCAGGTGGTTTCTCGACTGATTCACAGCTTGCTCCCGACGAATGCACTGCTGATTTTGGGTTTTGTCGAGGATTGGGCAAAACAGATCGACTGGAACAATGCGTCTCCTGCTGGATTCAAAGAAGCCGGGCTAATCGTGGAGGCCTTGCTCCCATGCTTCGACGGCTACAGGTTCGATGATACGCGAAAGCGGACGCTTGAGGTGTTGCTAAAGATCCCGCGCGCCGTGCCTGGGTTCAGGGGGCTCATCGCACGTGCCGGGACATGCGACCGGCGAGACTATGCAGCCAGTGATCTTGCTGATCTGATTTTGGGAAGTGTTTCCGGTGTTTACGCCTGTCGCGATTTTCCCGCAGAGGTCATCTCGCTGGTCAATGTTCGTCTGAGACTCACCGATGCGGACTTTGAACATGAATACCATTTATCTGCATTGGAGGTCAGTCAGGTCTTTGGCATACGTGAGCGTGGCGTCTCTGAGTTCTTCCCGGCAAGTGCACTCCAAGGGCCTTTCGGGGCACTGCTCCGCTCGCATCCACGTGAAGGGTTTGACTTTATCCTTGATCTGCTCAATCACGCAGGTGAATGGTATGGCACACAGCGATGGCCCGGCGGATCACTTGAGCCCGCGTGGCAAATCACGCTCGATATTCCTGACTTCGGACCGGTCCAGCAGTGGATGAACGGCCGTCTATACGGTATGTACCGCGGCATGACGGTAGGGCCGGATGTGCTGCAATCGGCGTTGATGGCACTGGAGGCATGGCTGCTGGATGCGGCTGAGATGGAAGGGGTAAACCTTGAGGCGTGGCTGCTTTATATCCTTCGCACGAGCAACAATGTCATGGCCACCGCCGTGGTTGCAAGCATTTGCATAGCCTATCCAGATAAAGCAGGCCGTGCGGGACTGGCGTTGCTTACAAACCGTGAACTGATTGATTGTGACCGAAGCCGGGTTGTATCGGAGTCGACGGCGGGTCTTGAGATGTTCAGTGGGATGAATCCTTCGCATCTGATCTATGAACAGGAGAGGAAGCAGTCCAATGGTCGGGATCACCGGCGAGAAGACTTGGAGTCCTTGGCTGTCCGCATGCAGTTGACTGAGCTTCGGGAGGATGTATGGCAGATTATCGACCGTCATCGCTCGGAGTTGCCAGACGATCAAGATGAGGGGACGCTCGTTTGGCGGCTTGCACTGCACCGGATGGACGTTAGGGGCTACAGGCCTATGGATGCACCAGAGTCGGCCAGCGAGGAATCTGCTGACGATACCCGCAATCGGGTCTATCTTGGCCCGGGCGAAATCGAGCCTGATGTGCAGCGCATAGTGGATGAAAACAGCGAATCCCAAGCTATCACAAACCGGCACTTGGGTCTTGTGAATCGGGCCAGAAATGCCTGGCAAGACCGATCTTCTCAAGAGTCCGCAGAATGGAAGGCATTGTTGGGCGAGGCACAGGCAATCGAGCGCGAACTTGGGGAACCCGAAGATTATTGTCGTGGTGGGCCAGGTATTATTGCCGCCGTTTGTGTGCGTGACCACGTTGACGAGCTCAATGATGAAGAACTCAATTGGTGTGCAAGGCGGATCGAACTTGAAGTTCACCGGAATGCCACGGATCCGGATGATACTACCCGCGTCGGGAGGGGCGGGATACTGTGGCCGGATCGGGCCTGCGCAAGTGTCGTCCCCTTGCTCGCCGTTCACGAACGTTGTGACGCGCAAGCATTGCTTGCACTCGCGCTTACACATCCCGTGGATGAGGTCGTTACTTACGCGCATGCGGGTGTGGGAGCATTTCTAAAAGACCCGTACAAGGAGTTGGTGCTCCAGTGTGCGGCTGCTGCTGCCTATCGAGGGAGACTGATTGCAGCCGTGCGGGATGAGGAATCCGCACTACCGTACTACGAGCAAACGCGAGGCAGAGATCTGATGGACCGCGTTGTTCCGGCGGTCCGGGAGGCGATCGAAGGCGCTGTGCTCGATATCCCGAACGAGCTTGCGTCATTGGATTTCGATGATTGGACGAGCGCTACTGCTATTCGCATGACCCTGGAGATGTTCGGGCATCACCCGGACTGGGAGGAGGCGCGCCAGTTCTTTTCACGGGTAACAGAGTGGCTTGCTATTGTCTGGGACCGGGATCGTCGGCATTCCCGTGATGAAGGGAGACGGAATTATGAGCTCGAACATGAAGCACTCCGTGCGGTCGCCAGATTCTTGCTCAAGCTCCCAATCGAAGAAGCCCAGCCGATATGCCAACCATTGATTGATGGCGTTGATGTGAATACACGAAAGGCTGCGGACTTTCTTCAGGATCTCATTGTCGCTGCAGATGGCGGGGCTGATGATTGTTTCTGGGATCTTTGGCAAGCTATCGTCGATAAGGCTGTCAATGCCCCATGGATCGGTCGACTCGATAGCGACCGACCATATGAGGAGTCGTTTATCAATCTAGTCTTCCTCGGCACATATTGGAAGGACGATGTAAAACATTGGGAGCGGCTCGAAGGACATGCTCATCGCCTTGACACGCTTGCAAGGCGCCTCCCGGCTGTGACGACTTGTCTTGAAGCATACTCCAGGTTTCTCTACACGATTGGCCAGCAATCGCTTCCGGATGCTTTTAAAGTCGTCGCAGCATTGTTTGAGCAGGGCGATACTGTTCGCATGGCCTCCAGCTCTGAAATTGCCTTTCAGCTTGAGACGCTGCTCAGGCGCTTTGTATATTCAGAACCACATCGGCTGAAATCAGACATAACGCTTCGAGATGCGGTCCTTGTAATTCTTGATGCGCTGATATCGGCGGGTTCGTCGTCAGCGTATCGCATGAGAGACGACTTAGTTACACCCTTGGGGTAGGTTCCCACTAAAGCAATTCAACGAATGACGTACTACTTGCTGTAATTTCAATCGGTGAGATAGAAAACCCCACACTCCTCTGAATTGATTTCCCATAGCTAGTCCTCCCCAAGTCTCCCACTATGCGCTTCATGCGCTACACCGGGAGAATATCAATGCGATTTACCCAGGTACTGATTTTTGGGCTGTTTGGCACCGTGCTGCCTATCCCGTTCGCTCTTGCTGATGCAGATGGTGAACGTGAGGTACTGGCGCGGATCTCCCATGAAATCAAAGTGATTGAGCCGTTGATGAAGCAGGCAGCATCGCAGGCTAATCCGGACGCACGCGTTCGATTTAAGTATGACTGGCTGCGCCAGGATCTAGATCAGATTCAACGCGGCATCCAGGAGCACATCAATACCCCTCGTGCCGAACCAAGAACTTTTCCGCCACTGCGTGGCGATTACCGCCGGTGATGAATACCCATGACCGGTGCACAAAACATGGCATTTCAAGCAGGTTCAGGAGTCACACCGGCAGCGCTCATGACTGGTATCGCGTCAGTCGTTCTGGTGCTGGCTTTTGTCTGGGTGATCTGGGTAGCGCTGGGCACCTTCCGTGCCTGGCAGAGCGGGCAAGTGGTGTTGTTCGATCTGGTCTGGAGTGCTTTGCGCGCCAGCATCGTGCTCATGGTGTTGGGATTTTATCTGCGGTGAGGATGTCG
>JAGRGQ010000096.1 GCA_020445405.1 Gammaproteobacteria bacterium
GCCGCCTGCTCGGTTTCATCGTCATCCAGGGCCAGTTCCTGCGCGATGTCCCGCTCTCCCGGATCGTGACTGGCAAACAGCACCTCACCCATCTGAACAAGATTTTTGGCCACATCATAGGCGTACGCCGAATCGTTCATAAGCGAGGTGGCCATCTGCGCGGTTATCCTGTTCTCCCGGATAAGCACCTCGAGAATACCGTTCGCGGTGCTGTCGTTCTCTTCCATCTCCAGCTTGATGGTGTCCAGTGAGAGTACACTGGTGGGATCATCCGGTTCGTCACGCGCCTCTGCCAGCTGGCGCAGCACCATGCCGAGCTGAACCCTGATGGAGTTATACTCCTCGCGGATATCGTCGTTATCCGAGACGACGTACTGTTTCAGGTTTTTGTGCATGTGCTTGGTGTCTTTGATCGCCTCCACGATGTCGCGTCCGGCAGCGCGCAACCGGAACAGCTCATCGGACTGCGCGGGCGTCATATTGACGTTGGCGCGGCTGATGAAGTTGACGATGGCGCTGTATAGACCCTTGACGTTCTTGTTGTACTCCTCGTCGATGTCGATCGGCATCACCTTGCTCTCTTTTTTCTTCACGATCTCTTCCAGACTCTTCTCCGAGAGAATATCGTGGCGGTGCAGGTTCAATCCGTGCGCGATGATCGCAAAGGCGTTGTCATACAGATGCAGGGTCTCCTTGCGCACCGCCTCTATCGCTGTATCGGGCAGTTCAATGGCGGAGTCGTTGAGGAATTTGGGTTCCGCAATCGCAAGCTTTTTGTCCGGCATGACGCGCATCAGAAAATTCACCAGTTGATTGGTCAGCGGCATCATCACGATGATGCCGATGGTGTTGAAGATGGTGTGGAACACGGCCAGCTTGAGGGTCCAGTTATCGCTGGCGATGCCAATTGCTGTCGCGATGACATCCACAATTCCCATCAGCTGATTGATCAGTGCAATCGCTATCACCGCCGTCACGGCATTGAAGATCAGGTGCGCCCCGGCCAGCCGTTTGCCCATGACATTGGAACTCAGGGATCCCAGGATGGCGGTGATGGTGGTGCCGATATTGGCCCCGATGGCCAGGCCCAACCCGTTCTCATAGGTGATCTGACCCGCTGCCAGCGCGGTGATAATGATGACCAGCGTGGCATGGCTGGACTGCATGATCACCGTTGCCGCCACACCGAGCAGGCTGAACAGTATCACGCCGGTATACCCTTCCACCGCGAATTTGGTCAGGTCGATGGTCTCCCGAAACGCCTGAAACCCCTCTTTCATGTAGTGGATACCCAGAAACAGGAATCCCAGTCCGGCCAATATGTAGCCGACGCCGTTCAGCGCCTTCGACTTCTGGAAAACCAGGACGATGCCGAATACCAGCATCGGCATCGCGTAGGCCGAGATCTTCACCTTCATGCCCAGGCCGGCAATCAGCCAGGCGCCGGTGGTGGTTCCCAGGTTGGCACCGAAAATGATGCCGACGCCGGCGGCCAGCGTGATGAGACCGGCTCCCAGGAACGAGATCGTGATGACCGACACCAGCGAACTGGACTGCATCAATGTGGTGGTTACTATACCGAAGGTCAGGCTTTTCCACTGATTGTCGGTGGTCCTGCGCAGCAGTCTTTCGAGCAGGCCGCCGGTAAATGCCCTGAATCCCTCCTCGAGAGAGAGCATGCCGAACAGAAAAATAGCCACACCCGCCGAGATCTCCTTGAAATCCGGACTTATCCAGAATCCGTACGCCAGAATCAGCAATATCGTTGGCAGAAATATTTTTTTAATCATGAGTCTATTTATCCATCTGTCTGTTTTAAGTGGAAGGAGGCGGAGGCTGGCGGCGTACGCCCTCAGATCCGTTCAGGGCGGGCTGTCACAGGCCTTTCTGTTCGGTCTGACTCGCCAGTCGAATCGGAACAATGCTGGCGTCTGTATTCTCGACTTTTTTTTCGGTAAAGATTACCGGAGTTTTTTCAATCCGGTCATTCGCGTGTCTTGTGATGGTACGCACAATAAATGGCGAAAACTGGGCGAGAAGAAAAAAACCGGAGGTGATTGCAACGCCTTCGATCCCGATCAGCCGATAGGCTGCAAAATTGAGGTACAGGTAGACGATCCCCAATGCTGCCCGCCAGAAGACGTTGAGACGGATTCCGCTATCCGTGTTCCAGCCTTCATCGCGCTTCATGGCGCTATTCTCACAAAAACCTGCTGAATGCGGTCGATCACGTCAGACATTCGATGTGCTCCAGGCAAAGTTGATCCCGTTGTCGTTCTCATTCCCTGACTGAAAGTGTCAGAGGATCAAATTTCAGGAAGCACATAGCGGGCCATACCGCAAAGGATAATAATACTTTTTAGAATCAATTCATTATGCAGGCAGATGCTATATAAACCTTAAAATTCCGGCGTGTAACGAAACGCAGAGCGAAACCGGCCGGGATCCGGTAGATTGGAAAAATACACAGTCAGTACAGCAACTTGAGTCGATATATGGCGCGGTGTAATCTGTGCGTATTGTTACACCCCATTGAAGCCGCAATGCGTTATTTGGATGCCGCCCCCTTCCGGCTGGCCAAACGCCTGTTGAGCGCCGGGCGGGAGATACCCAGCAGTGTGGCCGCAGTGCCCTGGTTCCCGCCCGACCTGCGCAATGCCTCCCGGATATGCATCTCCTCCGCTTCCTTGAGCGTCGGAAACTGTCCCTCCTGGATCGACGACGTTTCTCCGGTCCGTTGCTGCTGTTCCGGTTTCTGCTGCGTTTTGACCAGTTTTCGAAAACTTTTTACCGACAAGACCCGGCCTGACGGATGCTGCGCCATGACGTCGTAAACCATCGCTCTGAGTTCCCGGACGTTCCCGGGAAAATAGTAGTTGTCCAGCAATGTCAGCAGCTCGGCCGGCACATCCGGTATTTTGCGCTGCATCGCTTCCCCCGCTTCCGCCGCAAAGTGAGCCAGAAGCACCGGGATATCCTCCCGACGCTCCCTCAGCGGCGGTATCTCGATCTGATGGACCGACAATCTGAAATAGAGATCCGGACGAAACTTGCCTTTGGTCATGCGTGCGTGCAGGTCGCGATTGGTTGCACACACAACCCGTACATCGCTGATTTTGGCTATGTCCGAACCCAGTGGATGATATTCCTGCTCCTGCAGCAGGCGCAGCAGCTTCACTTGTGAAGCCGGTTTCAGATCACCGATTTCGTCCAGAAACAGCGTGCCGCCGGCAGCCTGCGCAACAAGTCCGTCCCTGGCGCTCTCCGCGCCTGAAAAAGCCCCTTTTTTATGGCCAAACAGCGTATCGGAGAACAGCGCATCGTCCAGCCCGGCAACATTGAGCGTAACGAATGGTCCTTTTCTGCTGCTTAGTTCGTGAACGGCCGCCGCGAACAGCTCCTTTCCGGTTCCGGTTTCTCCCGATATGAGCACCGGTTCTCCCGAATCCGATACCGCCTCGGCGTATTGAAAAAGCGTTCGCATCTTTCTGCTGGCGGTAACGATTCGGGAGAACGCCTCATCGTGTTCGAGATGATCGGTTATCAGATATCGCTTGAGTGCATCCACCTGCAGCCGTAGTGCGCGCAACTCCAAAGCACGTTTCACACTCGATACAAACCGGCTCTCCTCCACCGGCTTCACAAGATAGTCGAATGCCCCCTCCTTCATGCAGTGCACCGCCGATTCCACTTCCTGGGACGCGGTCATGACTATCACCGGCATTTCCGGGTATGCCTGAATAATTTCAGGCAGCAGCCTGGTGCCCGGCAGATAGGGCATGAACAGATCCAGCACCACTACGGCCGCCTCGTGCGAGGCCAGAAACGGCATTAGATCGCGGCTGTCATCGAAGGTCTGAACGCTTCGTATTCCGGCGCTCGCCAATATCATTTTGGAGCTGAGTAAAACGGTTTTTTCATCGTCCACCAGGACAACTGGCAGTGAAGCTGATTTCTGTGGTGTCATGGATTCAACTCCCGCATTCAACCCGCACAGGGAATGCTTATAGTCACTTTCGTTCCCTCCCCCACCCTTGACTCGAACAACAGCCTACCACCGTGTTTCTCCATAATCGATCGTGAAATGGAGAGCCCGAGACCGGTTCCGCCGGTCTCTTTTCGGGTTGTGAAAAATGGTTCTGTAAGTCTGCCCATATCCCGCTCGCTGACACCGCCTCCCTGATCCAGAACCTCGATATCCAGGCACTGACTTTCCGGTCGGTGAAACACCTCGATGCGGACACTCTGGGTGCGCTCCGTCAACGCCTGCAGTGCATTGAGCAGCACGTTGATGAATACCTGTTCCAGTTGCTGGGAATTGCCCCTGACCAGGGGCAGCTCTTCCGGGATGTCCAGTGTGCAGTTGTCGCTATGTTTCTGGATCTGGTTGTGCAGAATCATCATTGCGGTTTCCAGTACCTGATGAATATCGACCTGTTCGTCATATTCGCCATCATCCTGTCGCGCCATGTGCTTGAGGTTGAGAACGATCCGCCGGATTCTTTCCGAGTTGTCGATGATATCGGACAAAAGCCTGGGCAGCGTCTCCTGAACTTCGGAAAATGACAGCCCTCCCAGTGCAAAATCTCCATTCTCACGAAAGTATTCGGTCAGGATCGGGGTAATATCCCGCCAGGCTCTGGATACCAGCGAAGCATTGAATTGTATCGCATTGTTCGGATTGTTTATTTCGTGAGCCACCCCGGCGGACAGTACACCGATGGACGCCAGTCGGGCATTGCGCAGCGTCTGCTGCTCCAGATTCCTCTTTTCGGTTACGTCAGTTGCTATCACCATGGCTGCAGTCAAAGGGCCACCGCTGCTTATTGGCACGATGCGCCCCTCCCAGTAGACATTGTCGGTTGAGTACTGAAAACTGCGGATCTCGTTTTTTGAGAAAACGGCATGTAACGCACGCCGATACCATTTGCGAAAACCGTGCGGCATCAGCGCCAGCGAGTTACGGCCGACCGCGCGCTCCGCCGGCAACGCGGGTATCGAACGGTTCATCAACAGTATGGTCCCCTTCCTGTCTACCGTCATGATAATGTCCGGCGACTGCTGGAACAGATCGCGCAGCTTTGCTTCGGATTCGCGCAGCGCCTGGTCAGCCAGTTTCCTTTCGGTGATATCCTCGGAAAAACCAACCATCCTGACCACTTCACCGCTCTCGTCCAGCACCGGAAATCCTTTGGTTCTCAGCCATCGCCACACCCCATCGACATGGCGGATGCGGTAAACGATCTCGAAATCCTTTTTCTCTTTCCTGATATTGCGCAGTGCCTGGGATAATTTCGGCTGATCCTTGGCGTGCACGCCGTTGAGCAGCGTCGTATGAATATCCCTGCCGGCCAGGCCGGTTATCTTTTTATGCGCCGGGCTGATATAGATCAGCCTGTTTCCGTCCGGCGTGGCTGCCCAGAATGCTTCGTCCACCGTTTCGGTCATTTGACGGAACAGCTCCTCGCGCTCCATCAGGCGCCGTTCCATTATCAGACGCTGATGGACATTCTCCCTGATGCGCTCCAGATAAAAAGCGAGCAGCACCGTGAACAGCAGTCCGGTGACGAACACCACCCAGGGACTCTGTTCAAACGCCTCGGCACTGCGGAACTCTTCGGTCTGTCCGCACACGATACTCCACCGCCTGTCGGCAACGGTGATCTGCTGTGCCAGTTTCTGCTCTTTTTCATCGTGCCACCAATCCAGAAAATCCTTTTCACCCACCAGACGCGGTGAAAGGCGGCTGGCATAGAAGTGGAGAAAGCGGTCACCGGAGTCTGCCGACTCGTCGACCAGAAGCACCTCAACGCCACGCGGCTGAAGTATCGAGATCGATGTCCGGGTGATATCGCTCAACCGGAACAGGCCCACCACGAAACCTCTCAGGTGGCGTGCCTCAGGCTCCGGAAATTTCACCAGTGGACGCGTTTCGGAAACCGGCAGCGCCACCATAAAGCCGTTCTCCGCCTCTCTCTCCCGATCACGGAATTCCATACGGCCGCTCGCCGCCATCTTATTGTGCTCCCGGGCCTGCTTCAGCAGCCGGGTGAAAACCCGCTCGGCGCCAAGTTCGACTCCCAACGGATACTCTTTGATCCTGTCGGCCTTAATGACTGTTACCGGTTTATCGATTTTATCGCCGCCGGACAGAATGTATGCGTGGGTCTTGTCGTCCACTGTCTCACCAGCGGACGGATTGGATTCCACAGGCGCAGCATTGTCGTTCAACACCGATACCGGAACCCACATGAGCGTATGGATCTCCTTATGTTTTTGCAGCTGGGAGGTAGCGAACCGCTGGAATCTGTCAGGATCGACAACGCCCGAGGCCTCGAAAAAATCGCTGATGTTGGAAATCGCCCGCAGACCGTTGTCTATGCCATTGTTTATCGTGCGAACCCGGTTCTGGGCAACCCATCCGAACTCAATATTCTTGGTCGAATCGAGTTGTCCGCGGATCAGCCAGAGCGCCGCCAGAGAGAGCGTGAATCCAATGACGATGACCAGCCATATCGCGCTGTATTCAGTCGTCAATAACAGTCGGGGGGACTCGGTGTCATGGTTATTCTGAATCATCGTGAAAGCATACCAACCCAGTCGGCAGCCGGCAGACGACTTTCGATGCAGGCTGAATGCCGCTGTACGCATCCTCCGGCCGGATCCGACGAAGCGCGCTTGGATGGCGCTGGCAGACTCTCTCCGGGCTTTAAAATCCGTTTGTTTATCCGCGCGTTTAGGACATCCGATACCGGTGCGGGTCTGCCTGGCTGCGGCTGCATCGCTCATCTCCGGTGGTTTGACGGGTCATTATAGACAGGATACAAAGGGTCAGACGAATCATATCGCAAAGCGCTGATCACCGGCTTGCACGCACCACTGCTGCACGGGAACAGGCGGAGAGTGAGTACGTTCGGCCAAACCGTCGTTTGCAGGAATGCTGATCCGCCCGGATGACAAAGGTTTTTTCAGCTTAAGTTAAGTGTCATCATGTAATGACTCCTCGCGATGCTGAGCTGTAAGCCAATGAAATCCGATTTTGTGCTGGACGATTCGATAATCTATCTGAACCATGCGGCGGTATCCCCCTGGCCGGTGGGAACCGCGGAGGCGGTCAGGGCATTCGCGCAAGAAAACACCCGGTATGGCGCTGCCAATTACACCCGGTGGATGCGGGTTGAGTCTGAGCTCAGGCAACGGCTTGCCT
>JAGRGQ010000097.1 GCA_020445405.1 Gammaproteobacteria bacterium
ATGGTGGACACCCGCGGCATCGAGATTCGTACCGGAAAGTTGGAAAACCGCGACGTGCTTCTGGCCGTGGACGAACCGTTCACACTGCATACAGATGGACGCATTGGGAATAAATCCGGCGTCTCCATCTCCAATCACAGCCTGCCCGAAGAGGTGCATCCCGGCACGCCGATCCTGCTGGACGATGGCGCCCTGGAGCTGGAAGTGGTCGCGGTGGAGGCTGACCGTATTCACTGCAAGGTGATACACGGTGGGCGACTGCGTGAAAACAAAAGCGTCAATCTGCCGGAAACCGAGCTTGCATTAAGCTCGGTCAGCCCGGAATACCGCGAGGATATCGTGCGGGAGCTGACTTTTGCGGCGGAAAACGATGTCGACTACGTGGCAGCCTCTTTCGTCCAGCAATCAGCGGATATCTATCGAATGCGGGAGATCCTGGTGGACTACGAACGTGCGATTCCGATCATCGCAAAGATCGAAAACCGTGCCGGACTGGCAAATCTGGAAGAGATCGTTGCTGCAGCCGACGGCGTCATGGTGGCCAGAGGTGATCTCGGCGTTGAGCTGCCCCTTGCGGAGGTGCCGGTTTTTCAGAAAAAAATTATTCGCACCACGGTGACAAACGGCAAACCGGTGATTACCGCCACCGAGATGCTTGCGTCCATGGAACGCAACCCCAAACCCACCCGGGCGGAAGCCAGCGACGTGGCCAATGCCATTCTGGACGGCAGCTCGGCGGTGATGCTGTCCGGGGAAACCGCGATGGGCAAATACCCGGTGGCAGCGGTAAAGACCATGGCTACGCTTGCCATTCGGGCCGAATCCTCGCTGCGCGAATACGGCTATCTGCAAACGATTCTGCCGAACCCGGCTTACCGGGTCGCCGATGCGATAGCGCAGTCGGCGGTCAGCATGGCGCACAATCTTGGCGCTGCGGCAATCCTCACGCTTACCGACACCGGTTTCACTTCCCGCCTGGTGTCGAAACATCGTCCGGACTGTCCCATTCTGGCGGTGACACGGGCCAAGCTGGTGGCGCGCCGCCTGTGCATGAACTGGGGTGTTCTGCCAATCCTTTATGATGGCGGCGGCGACGACCAGGCCAAGTTGACCCACGCGCTGAACGAGGCGCGCAATCAGGGTTTTCTGACAGTCGGCGACACCGTCGTGGTGACTTCGGGTTATCAACAAACGGCTGGCGGAACCGATTTGATGCGCATAATAACCGTCGAGGATTGAGCCGGCCGACGACCTGTCTGCTGATCGGGTGCCGGACGGTTGGCTCAGGGCCGAAAAGGTTACGCATGCAGCGGACTGGCGAGGTTGCAGCCACTGCGATGCCGTTGCGGGTTGAACAAAGTAGCGAAACTGCATGCCGGTCACTGCACGATCCACGGCTGTGCGCGGAAATGGTTGATCGTGTCGGCGGATGTCGCGTCAGGGGTGACCGGCAGCAGTGAGCCATGTCCATGCCGATGCCAAAGACCCAGCACGCTGCTATACCGGATCGCCAGCCGCCTGCTCCAAGCGCCGGTGGGGATGATCACCCTGTGCGGGACAACGGCCCTCGAATAAATCCCGTTTTTCCCGGATTGTGCGCGTCATGTGATCACGAAATGCCAGTACCCTTGCGGTGCGCTTCAGATCGGGATGCAGCAATATCCACAGCCCCAGATCGTGTGCGGGATCCGGCGGGCAGTAACGCTCCAGTGAAGGCTCCGGGTCGCCCATGAAACAGGGCAGGAAAGAGACGCCCAAACCCTCGCGCAAAGCGGCCAGTGTCAGCAGGGTGTCATCACTGAAAAAATGATGCGTATGCTCGTTGCAGTGCTGTTTTGTCCAGGATTTGTGAAAGCCGCAGCACTCCACGCCAATCCATGCCGGTTCCCTGCCCTGTCGTCTGATCCTTTCAAGATAGGCACGACTGCCGTAAATCGTCGAGGCGACGGTTACGACCCTTTTGCCGATGAGTGTATCCGTGGGTGAATTGGTGAGCCGGATGGCAATATCCGCCTCCCGTTGAGAGAGGCTGGCATTGCTGTTGGAGACGACGACATGCAGATCCACTTTCGGGTGCGCCCTGCTGAAGCTGGCGAACATCGGCATCAAAACCGAAGAGGCCATATTGTTGATCGCCGTGACCTGCAGCGAACCCGTCAGATCCGTGTCTTTTCCCAGTACCGCAGCATCGACACCGAGCATTTCTGTTTCCATTCGGGCAGCGGCTTGTTTTACGTTCTCGCCTGCCTGAGTGAGTTCGTACCCACCCTTTTTTCGTTCGATCAACCGCGCCTCCAGCTGATCCTCCAACTGTCGCATGCGTCTGGAAACGGTGGAGTGCTGCACACTCAATTGTTTGGCAGCGCCGCTGATAGAGCCCGTGCGTGCCACCGCTAAAAACAGTCTCAGGTCATCCCAGTTCATACCGCACTCACCAATTGTGCAATTTTGCACATTATGTTTCTGATTTTAGCGAATTGTAAGCATAAATAATCGGCCTAGAGTAAACAGCAACGAACTCATCACAACGAGCGGAGCAAAACCATGAATGTTAATACACCAAAATTCGATGCACAGCAGTACAAAGAAACCACATTGCAGCAGTGGAACTCAGCAGCCGGTGCCTGGCATCGTTGGGGGCCGCTGCTATCGAGATGGCTGGGGCCGGCAACCGAAACCATGCTGGACATGTGCAGCGTCGCTGACGGCAGCCGGGTGCTCGATGTCGCCGCCGGCGCCGGTGAGCAGAGTCTCGCTGTTGCCAGAAGAGTCGGCAGCAACGGGCATGTGCTGGCTACCGATATTTCCCCGAACATCCTGCAGTACGCCGCAACAGAGGCAAAACTGGCCGGGTTCAGCAATGTATCCACTCAGGTGCTGGATGGTGAAATGCTGACCGAACTTGAAGCAAATCCGTTCGATGCCGTCATTTCCCGCGTGGGTCTCATCTATTTTCCGGATCAGCCAAAGGCGCTGGCGGGAATGAAGCATCAGCTGCGGCAGGATGGCAAGGCCGCCGCAATGGTCTACTCCTCGGCCGAGAAAAATCAATTCTTTTCCATTCCGGTCTCCATAATCCGGCGGCGCGCAAACCTGCCTGCCCCTCTGCCCGGGCAGCCCGGGCCTTTCAGTCTGGGAACTGAGGACAAACTTGAACAACTGTTTGCCGAAGCCGGGTTCAGAAGCATTCAGATTGAGAGAATCAGCGCGCCGGTGCGCCTCTCCTCGGCAACCGAATGCCTGCAGTTTGAACAGGAATCTTTCGGCGCGCTTCATCAGATGCTGTCCGGTCTGTCCGACGCCGAACAGGATGAGGCATGGAGCGAGATTGAGGAAGCCCTGGGTCAATTCGAGACCGATGGCCAGTTCGAGGGACCCTGTGAAATGCTGGTTGCAGCGGGTAAAAAATAGTCGCTGTTCCAGACCGCAACAGCTCACATACCGACAGTGGAGAAAGAGAGATGACGCATTACGCCATCGTCCAGAAAGCGCCGGCTGTTCTGGACAAACAGAAAACCATCGAATCTGCGGTCCGCACCGTCGAAGAAGCAGCAGGCAATGGCGCCGAACTGATTGTGTTCAGCGAGACATTCATACCGGGTTATCCGGCCTGGATCTGGCGTCTGAGGCCGGGTGCCGACTGGAATCTGTCCGAGGAACTGCATGCGCGTTTACTGAAAAACGCGGTCAATCTGGACTCCGACGACCTGCTTCCATTGTATGCGGCAGCACGCAAGCACAAAGTCACGGTCGTCTGTGGAATAGAGGAGAGAGAGAACAGGCTCGGCCGCGCCACGCTTTACAACACGGTCATCATTATCGGTGCGGATGGCACCCTGCTGAACAGGCATCGAAAACTGATGCCGACCAACCCGGAGCGCATGGTGTGGGGTTTTGGCGATGCAACCGGATTGAAGGCCGTTGACACCCCGGCCGGCCGTATCGGTACCCTGTTGTGCTGGGAGAACTATATGCCACTGGCAAGGTACGCGCTTTACTGCCAGGGGATCGAGGTCTATATCGCACCGACCTACGACAGCGGAGACGGTTGGGTTGGCAGCTTGCAGCACATTGCGCGTGAAGGCGGCTGCTGGGTGGTGGGATGTGGAAACCTGCTGAAAGGCAGTGATTTTCCCGAGGACTTTCCCGAAAAATCGAAGCTCTATCCGGATGCGGATGAATGGGTAAATCCGGGGGATTCGGTCGTCATCGCACCCGGCGGTAAAATTATTTCGGGTCCGATGCGAAAAGAGTCCGGCATTCTCCACTGTGATATTGACCTGGAGAGCGTGGGAATCGCAAGAAGAACACTCGACGTAACCGGACACTATTCGCGCCCCGATATTTTTACGCTGCATGTAAACACCAGCTCTCAATCCCCGGTTAATTTTGAGCCTTAGATCCTGACTGAAATCTTCCCGCATCCTTGACGGAAAACAACTTTGGAGGAGTGTATGAACACACAAGCCAATTATAGTGGCAGCTGTTTTTGCGGTACCGTCCGGTTTACGCTGAACGGAGAGCCGGAGGCGATGGCCTATTGCCATTGCAACTCATGCCGCCATTGGTCGGCCGGGCCGGTCAGTGCTTTTACCCTGTGGAAACCCGACGCCCTGAGAGTGACCCAGGGTACGGAACATATCAACACATTCAATAAAAATCCCGGATCCGACGATACAACCGTGATGAGCGAACGCCAATGGTGCGGCGTCTGCGGCGGCCACATCTGTACCGCGCATCCGACAATGGGCCTGATTGATGTACCGGCGGTTGTGATTGACGGTCTCACTTTCAAACCGGCATTCCACGTGCATTACCAGGAGTCAGTGCATCGCATCGCGGACGGTCTGCCAAAATTCAGCGATTTGCCGGCGGAGGCCGGGGGTTCGGGGCATCTGCTGGATGAAGTGCGCTGAACCACTCCAACGCTCCTATCAATGCCGGGAATCCGCAGCTGAATGAAAACAGACTGGATTGCGCTGCGTACAGGCACCGTTCCGGCGCTGACGTGGATAACTGCATATTAGCGGAGATGTGGTAAATTAAGCGCATGCGCTTGTAGCTCAACCGGATAGAGTACCGGCCTTCGAAGCCGGGTGTTGGGGGTTCGAGTCCCTCCAGGCGCGCACCCATGGAACTAGGCGGAGGCCGCCAACCCGTCAGGCACAGAGACCGGGGCCGCGGCGGGATTGCCGAAACTCAGGCGATGGCAAGCACCTTTCTGAACCAGAGCGCGATATCCGCTATCTCTTCCATGCAGACGCTGTGCTCTATCGGATAGGTCCGATACTCCGCGGCGTATCCCATCTCCCGTAATTTGGCGTAACCCTTCCTGCCGATACTTTCAGGTACCACCGGATCGGCGATTCCGTGACAGATTTTCACCGGCAGCCCGGCGTTGACCGGATCCGGCTGAATGCTGTCCGCGGTGGCGAAGTAAGTGGACAGGCCCAACAATCCGGCAAGCCGTCTGGGGTAGGTCAGGGCGGTCTGAATGGCCACCGCGCCGCCCTGGGAAAACCCCGCCACCACGACTCTGGTACTGTCGACACCACGCTCCACTTCCCGGTCGATCAGACTGCGAACCGCCTCAGCCGATTTCATCAGCTGCGCCACGTCGACCTTTCGGTCGATGCTGATATCCAGAATATCGTACCAGGCGGGCATCACGTAGCCCGCGTTGACGGTGACAGGTATTGCCGGGGCATGGGGAAAAATAAAACGTATCGCCGCTTCCGGCGGCAGGCCAAGTTCGGGCACTATCGGTTCAAAGTCGTGCCCGTCCGCACCCAGCCCGTGCAGCCAGATGACCGCAGCATCGGCCGGTGACTGCGGCTCTTTTTCGATATGCGGAAGCAGCGACATGATGGTCCTTTTCTGCGGGATTTATGAAGCGGGGATTATATCGGATTTGATTCTGTTCCGCAGCGACGCTGCCGCGCAATTTCATGCGCGCCAAGGACAACGTCGCCGGAGAGCGACACGTTCTCTGGAAATAGTTGCTCCGGATGATACTATTGACCGGTTTGTTGATGATAAATTCAGCATGAATCAAAGCGACAGTCTCAATCGGCTTGCCCTGTTTGTCCGCGAACATCCCAGGCTGTTCGTCCTGACCGGTGCCGGCGTCAGCACCGAATCCGGCATACCCGGCTATCGCGACGAAAACGGAACCTGGAGAGGGGGTCAGCCTATTCAGGGACCCGCCTTCATCAGGGATGAACAGACCAGAAAGCGCTACTGGGCGCGCAGCCTCATCGGCTGGCCCCACTTCAGCCGCGCAGAACCCAATGCCGCCCATCGGGCGCTGGCCGGACTGGAGGAGCTGGGTCATGTATGTCATCTGGTTACCCAGAATGTGGACGGGCTGCATCAACGGGCCGGCAGCCGGCGCGTCACGGATCTTCATGGCAGACTCGACCGTGTCGTTTGTCTCGCCTGTCGGAAGATCGTTTCACGCAGCGAACTTCAATGCAGACTTGAGGCACGGAATCAGGAATTTGCACACCTGGAGGCGGAACGGGCAGCGGATGGCGACGCGCTGCTCGAGAGCGTGGATTTTTTACGGCTGGAGCTTGTCGACTGCGATGAATGCGGCGGCATACTCAAACCGGATGTGATCTTTTTCGGCGAAACCGTACCGGTGGACAGGGTTCGGTTCAGCATGGAGAGACTGCGGCTTTCAGATGCAGTGCTCGTCGTCGGTTCGTCGCTGATGGTGTACTCGGGTTTTCGCTTCTGTCGGGAGGCGAAAAGACTCGGCATCGCAATCGGCGCGGTCAATCTCGGCCGGACCCGGGCGGACGAAATGCTGGATCTTAAGGTCACGGAAACCTGTACCGCCGCGCTGCCGCGTCTGCTGGATGAACTCTGATGACATGCAGACAGCAGGATCTGTTTCAGCAGGAATCCGGTTGCGGCTGGCAGCTGCCTGACGGCAGTCTGGAGCTGATCCCGGACTTTCTGCCCGAGACGCTGCACCATTCGCTTTTTGAACAGTTGGCCGTTGGCCTCGAATGGGAACAGAGCCGGATCAGGATGGCTGGAAAGTTGATCCGGATTCCCCGTCTCAATGCCTGGTACGGGGACGAAAACGCCGGCTATCGCTATTCGGGAACACATTTTCAGGCGCTTGCCTGGATAGATCCGCTGATCCGCATCCGGCAGCTGATCGAGCAGCGGTGCGA
>JAGRGQ010000098.1 GCA_020445405.1 Gammaproteobacteria bacterium
TTTGACGCGGGACGCGCTCAACATGATCTTCATTCTGCACGCCGATCACGAGCAGAACTGCTCCACCTCGACGGTGCGCATGGTGGGCTCCAGCCAGGCCAATCTGTTCGCCTCCTGCTCGGCCGGCATCAATGCCCTCTGGGGACCGCTGCACGGCGGCGCCAACGTGGCGGTGATGGATATGCTGGACCGGATCCACAAGGGTAATGTGACCGCGGAAGAGTATGTCACTCTGGCCAAGAAAAAAGACAGCGGCGTGAAGCTGATGGGATTCGGACACCGCGTCTATAAAAATTTCGATCCCCGCGCCAAGCTGCTGGGTGAGATTGCCGAGAAGCTGCTGCCCAAGATGGGACGGAAAGATCCGCTGCTCGACATTGCCCGCCGGCTGGAGGAGATCTGCCTGAGCGACGACTACTTCGTGGAGCGCAAGCTCTACCCCAACGTCGACTTCTACAGCGGCATCCTGCTGCGCGCGATCGGGATACCGACCAATATGTTCACGGTGATGTTCGCGATTGGCCGCATGCCCGGCTGGATTGCACACTGGTGGGAGCAGAAACATATGGAGGGTGCACAGATCAACCGTCCCCGCCAGATCTATACCGGCAATGGCCTGACCGACTACGTTCCGATGCCCGGCCGCAGGTATCCGAAACGCAGATAGAGAGGCGACGCGGTGACGCGTATAGTGCGCTCGGGCCGGCCCCCTTTTCCGGCGTGCAGGGGGCTCTTTCCCGGGGATGACCTGGATTTTGACCACCATGAAAAGGCGCTGCATATTCAGATTAAAAAAAAGTTCCAAAAGCCGATATTTTTCTGTAAATAGTCTGATCTGAAAATCTCTATTCAGGTCAATCAACGATCGGGTATGTGGGGGGACTTGTTACGATGAGCAAGAATGACATCTGGTATGGCTATCTGCAGGCCGGTGAAAAAAGCACCCCGGTCGTGCGCGATATGTCTCTGGAGACGAACAGTAAAAAAACCGTTTACCTATATAACCATAAACGAGGCGCTATTCTGGAGTACGCCCGTGAGATCGTTGAACCGAAACTTGTTGAATTGAATACGGAAGAGATACCGCTGGATCCGATAAAGAGCGCGTTCAAGGCGGCCCGCAAGGTCTTCCTGGCAGGCAGGACAGTCAAACGCTGGGAGAAAGAGATACCTGACACCGGTGCCCCGGTCTCGCGCGAAGCCGACCTGATGGACGAGGATATCTCCATCGATCTGAGCGAAGAGTTCGAAGAGGACGAACTTGAGGTTTGAGCCGGTTCAGGGCGTCTGGTGCCGAGGGGTGATACGCGGCTTGCGTCGCGCCTTCCCCGATCGTTCCGCCAAACAGATGATTTTCAAACAGCTTCATCCCGGTCTGCTCAAGTCAACCTGGATCCGGGGATAATGGCCGGCCGGTCAGCCGGGCGGTCGCGACGGCACCGGAAAATGTCCGCAGCGGACCGGCTGCCGCAACCCGGTCGAAAAAATCCGGACGACATACCTCAATCCGGCTTATCATAAGCGGCTGGAAGCGCCGGCCCCGGCAACCCGGCTGTGACAACACCGCTTCCGCCGATGCCGGGGCGGAGCCCGGCCCGATCTGCGATTAGCGATCCACAGACCCTGCCTGATGCGCCTGCCCACCCCATCGACGTCACGCTTCCACTACGGCTGGGTTATCGTCGGAAACGGCACCCTGATCATCGTCGCCTGCCTGGGATTCGGCCGGTTTGCACTCGGCATGCTGCTGCCGGCGATGGGCGATTCGCTGTCACTTGACTATGCGCAGATGGGGTACATCTCCACCGGCAACTTCGTCGGCTATCTCGCGGCGGTGCTGGTGAGCGGGCTGATGGCTTCGCGTCTGGGAGAGAAACGGCTGATCGTGGCGGGGCTTGCGCTGGTCGCCTGCTCCATGGCCGCGGTCTCCCAGGCACGCGGATTCTGGGACGTACTGCTGTTTTACGTCTTCACCGGCTTCGGCGCGGGTACCGCCAATATTCCCATCATGGCGCTGGTGGCGCACTGGTTCGGCCGCGCGCTGCGCGGGCGGGCGGCCGGTTTCATCGTCAGCGGCAGCGGACTGGCCATCGTCTTTTCCGGTTGGGTGATTCCGCTGATCAACGGCCGCATGGGACCGGATGGGTGGCGCTGGTGCTGGCTGCTGCTCGGCGCGCTCGTCTCCGTCATTGCCGTCGTCTCGCTGCTCCTGATCCGGAACCGTCCGGCGGAGATGGGCCTGCACCCGCTCGGCGTCTCCGCGCAGCAGCACGCAGCGCATCACCGCGACGTTCGCCATCCCCATGCCGGCCGCATCCTCACCCGGCTTGGCCTGGTCTATTTCGCGTTCGGCTTTACCTATGTGATTTACGCCACCTTCATCGTCACGACGCTGGTGCAGGAGCGCGGCTTTTCGGAAGCGGTGGCGGGGCGGTTCTGGATGTGGGTCGGCCTGGTGAGCATCTTTTCCGGGCCGCTCTTCGGCACCCTCTCGGACCGCCTCGGCCGCAAGCCGGCGCTGATGATGGTGTTCCTGCTGCACACGCTCGCCTACCTGATCATCGCGCTGCGTCTTCCCGACGCCTTCGCCTATCTCTCCATCTTCCTCTGGGGAATCGGCGTCTGGAGCATTCCCTCGATCATGGCGGCCGCGGTGGGGGATTACCTGGGCGCAGACCGAGCGGCCGCAGCGTTCGGCACCGTCACGCTCTTCTTCGGCGTGGGGCAGATCACCGGCCCCGGCCTGGCGGGTCTGCTGGCGGACTACAGCGGCAGCTTTGGCTGGAGTTTCGCGATGGCCGCGGGCATGACCATGCTCGGTGTGATCATGAGCTCGGGATTGCGGCGACCCGAGCCGGCGGCGCAGCAGCGCTAGGGCCTGTCGCGCAACGCCTCGCGTCTGTTTCAAGTCGTTCTGGAAGCGCCGCCGCGGAGCAGTCATCATGCCTGCAGCAGAGGCGTTTCGACACGGAGATGCCGTCTGCGGCGGCGTGCTGCCGGTGCGGATGACGGTGCGGTGCTTGAACTGAAAAATCTGTGATGGGAGACTTGCCCCTGCAGCTTCGCTTATCCGGTTTCGGCGGCTGTGGCCCGGGGTGGCTTTCCGGCACCGGACGCGACTGAGAAACAGCAGCTGGAACGGCTGCGCGGGACGTCAGAATAATTCGGACAGACAAAAATGATAACGGTTATTGCAAATCTGAAGGGGGGAACCGGCAAGAGCACAGTCGCTTTCAACCTGGCGGTCTGGCTGGGTTCGGCCGGCCGCAGGGCGGTGGTGATTGATCTCGATCCGCAGAAAACGCTCACGGACGTGGCCGCACTGCGGATGGAGGAGCAGCTGGAGCCCGCCATCGCCGTGGAGGCCGGGACTTTCGCCGACGTGATGCTGCCGGAGGATGCCGAAGAGATCATCGTCGACGTCGGAACCGCGGACCTGGAGTCCTTCAAACAGGCGATCATGATAGCCGATCGCGTGCTGATCCCGGTCACCCCGTCGCAGGCCGACATCTGGTCGACGCAGCGCTTTGTCGGGTTTCTCTACAAGAACACGCACGGCAACCCGCCGGACTCGATCGCGTTTCTCAACCGCGCCAACACCGGCAAAACGGATCAGGCGTCGGATGAGGCTGCCGCGGCGCTGGAGACGCTCCCCGGTATCCGCTTCATGCCGCAGCGTCTACCTGACCGCGCGGTGTTCCGCGACTCGTTCAGCGAGGGTCTGGCGGTGTTTGAACTGGAGCCCCGCAGCGCGGCAAGCCGCGATTTCAAGGCGTTTGCGGAGACCCTGTTCGGTCACAGCCGGCGCTCCATGCAGGATCGGCTGAACCAACAGAAAATCTCTGCCGCGGTGGATCCGGCGCTGCGTCAGGTGCTGGAAACGCCCTCGTCCAGGCTCGGCGTCAGCGACCGGATCGGTTACGGGGAAGCGATACCGGCCTCCGCCGCCGGGGCAGGACATGAATACTGGCAGCGGCGGCAGTGGGGCGACGGAGAGCAACAGTACAAGGCAGACCGGAAACGCGACAAGGCGTTGAAGGAAAAGCAGGGCAAAAAAGGCAAGAAGGGTAAGAAGGGCAAAAAAGGCAGGAAGGGTAAGAAGGGCAAGCGGGGAAAGTGAGGGCCCGGCTTGCGGCGGTGGGTGGTTGATGCGCCGGCAGTTGCCGAGCTTCGGCCGGCCCGGCGCCGCGGCGACCATGCCTGACAAGACCGGAATCTGTTCTGCCCGGAGAACCCTGCCCGGCCATTTCGGGTTTCCGGTTGGCTTTTTCAAGTCGACCTGGGTTGAGGAGGGAACCCCTCACCCTGACCCTCTCCCAGCGGGAGAGGGGGATGCCCTCACCCCAGCCCGCTTCCGGGAGGAGAGGGGGTCAATGGGTCGCTGGCGCGCCTACGACTATAAGGTACTGGTCAACCGCGACAAGGCCAGCCTGGACATCTTCTGGCTGAAAGACGAATCGCTGTCAGAATCTGATAATCTGCCGGAGCCCGGTGTGATTGCGGCGGAGATTGTCGAGGACCTGGAGGCGGCACTGGAGCAGTTCCGGCAGATAGCAGCGGATCTGAATGAAGATGGGGCGGCGGCAGAATGAGGACGAAAACGCTGTGGATGGTTCGTAGAGGGAATGCGCAAAGCTGATTGATGATCTCCCGGAAGGTGCTTTGGTTGCGATCGGGCGGTACGAACCAGGGGGATCGCGGTGGGGGAGTCCCGCAAGGCGATTGCGCAACGAATTGCCGAGCAGTCAGAGAGTGCTCCCTGCCGTCGTTCCTAGAAAAGTTTCTTCAAAAGCCGAACGTTCAGCCAGTAGCTGCGGCGTGTACTTGCCGTTTCTCGGTGTCAGCCGAAGGTAGTCATGCAGCACCAGCCCGGACCTTTTCGATTTGTATGAGCGGAGATAGCGCTGTATCTGTTCGAGTAACGCCAGCGCCTGCCGGTTACTGACGGCGTAGGTGTATCCGGTTGCGTGGTGGTTTTTGTAAGTTCGTTTCCCGGTGATTTTTCCGGTACCAATGGCTTTACGTGCATATTCCAGAATCGTCAATTCAGTGTTGCTGATACTGACGACCAGTTACCGCTGTTCGTTGCGATGTCTGCGTGTCAGCGAGATGATGCCTTCACCATCGATCAGGCCGGCAGTATAGGCTGCATCTGCAGTAGAGAGTGGATTTACCCTGGATAGTTTCGGCATTCTGCATCCTTGCAGAGAAGGCCCCTGACCAATCTTTCGGTCAGGGGCCTGCTGTGTTGGTGGAGGCGGCGGGACAGCTGTTCCTGAATTTTCATTCAGGGCTGGACTACTCCTTCACCTGCCATCGTTGGCAGGGGAGGGCGTATTGTGAATCCTCAGTCTGTGGTTGAAGATCCACCCTAGTACTCCGTGGCAAGCCCAATTGCCTGGGACTGCCCGGTAGGAGCCTATGAGTCTCTAGCCGGCTTGCGGGTTTCCCCTTCACCGGACGGCGTTGGCATAGGGTTTTTCCCGTTAGCGTTCACCGTATGAGCCCTCTTTTCCAACGGGGATCACTCCCCGTGGCGACCATTGTGTTAATCGAACCCGCGTCCGCAAGTACTCCGCCATCGGCTCTACATGCTTAGATCTGTCGATGATTTTAGCCGGCTGCTGCTCGACAGACAGGGCGTGCAGACGGCGGTTCCGTTAAGTTTTAGCGAATCGGCCCCGGACCTGCCTCATCGCGATCTTGTGAGCTATGACGCCTGAATGCCCCGAAGGGCGCTGGACGCACAAGCACGGCTCCAGTCAGACGGCATCTACCGGTTATTAAGCGGCGAGTGCGTAGTTGTCGTCGTTGGCAACTATAGTTTTACAGACTTGTTAACGAGGCTGTCTGTATCCTCGGCATGCACCTCAGGTTTCGCTACCCACGTCGAAGCCATGTCGCCCCCCTTGAACTTTTGGCAGGGGTACCTTCCCTGGCAAGGCTTTCAGCGCACTCTCCCTGAGCTTGCTTTCGACTCTGTCCGGAGATCCGCGCTGGATCGCCGGTAACAGTGTGACAGTATAAGTCAGGGTGGGTTCCCTGTCATTGCGATAAAATTCAGCGCGCTTTCATGATGCGTGCCCTGTCGCGCGCCCAGTCGCGGTTCTTGTCGGTTTCGCGCTTGTCGTGCAGCTGCTTGCCTTTCGCCAGCCCGATCTCCACCTTGACCCGGCCCTGTTTCCAGTAGACCGCGGTGGGCACCAGGGTGTAGCCCTTGCGTTCGACCTGGCCGATCAGCTTGTCCAGCTCCTCCCGATGCAGCAGCAGCTTGCGGAACCGGGTGGGGTCCGGCTGGATATGGGTCGATGCGGTGGGCAGCGGCGTGATCGTGCAGCCCTGCAGAAAGGCTTCGTTTTTGCTGATGTTGACGTAGCTCTCATTCAGCCCGATGCGCCCGGCGCGCAGGCTTTTGACCTCCCACCCCTGCAGCGCAATGCCGGCCTCGATGCGCTCCTCGATAAAATATTCGTGCTTCGCCCTTTTGTTCAGCGCGATGGTCGACCCGGCGTGGGACCCTTTCTTCGATTTTTTAGTGGCCATAGCCGCGGATTGTAAGCGAGCGGGGGAACCTGATGCCAGCGTATTGCACGCCGTTCCCGCTGCCGGGCGAGGGGGCCTTCCGATGCCGGTGACCGCCGCCGGCCCGGCCATGACCTGGAAACGCTGAAAATTCCGGCGCCGGCCGGCTGCGGCGACGGAATTTCGCCTGCCAGCGGGTGAACAGCGCGGGAGGCAGGCGATTTTGCCGCCAACCTCTGGTATCTTGTGCTGCGGATCGCAGTGTCGGTCGGAGGCGTTGCCGAAAGGTTTCTTTGGAGTTTTGAATTGCCAGCTGTCAACAAGAGCGCGATAGTCCCCTATACGCCGGAGCAGATGTACGAACTGGTTGTCGACGTGGACTCCTACCCGGAGTTTCTGCCCTGGTGCAGCGCCAGCCGGCTGCTCTCCCGTGACGAAACCGAACTCTGCGGTGAACTGGAGGTGGCGCGCATTGGCATCCACCAGAAATTTTCCACCATCAACAGGCTCTATCCGTTCGAGCGCATCGATCTGAACCTGCGCGAAGGCCCATTCAAAAAGCTGCATGGCGGCTGGCGTTTTACGCCGCTGGGCGACGCCG
>JAGRGQ010000099.1 GCA_020445405.1 Gammaproteobacteria bacterium
CAGAGGACCACCCGAATTCCCGGGATTGATTGCAGCATCGGTCTGAATCAGGTGTTCGATGGTTACTCCGTTCTTCTCCTCCAGCGTTCGGTCCAGTGCCGATACCAGACCACCGGTTAGTGTGTAGTCGAGACCGAATGGATTGCCGATGGCGAATACTTTCTGCCCTACTTTCAGATCCTCGCTGGTGCCGACTGGAACCGGCGGGGGC
Source organism: Gammaproteobacteria bacterium (assembly GCA_020445405.1). Taxonomy (GTDB): domain Bacteria; phylum Pseudomonadota; class Gammaproteobacteria; order Chromatiales; family Chromatiaceae; genus HKST-UBA178. The sequence goes on from JAGRGQ010000099.1 coordinate 212, forward strand.
CGGTCGAAGTCCACATTGATTCGCAACACCGCGAGGTCATGGGCCGGACTGGCACCGACCAGCACCGCATTGTAACTGCGCCCGTCGTTGAGTCGCACTATCGCTTCGGAGGCACCGGCAATTACATGATTGTTGGTCACCACATGGCCCAGATCATCCCAGACAAAACCGGAGCCCGTACCTTTGGGCACACTCAAAACGTTGCGCGTCCAATGGCTGACCACGCGTTGACGGGTGCTGATGAAAACCACCGCCGGACTGGCCTGTTCGAAGATTTCGATGGTGGTGCGTTCGTCAGCTGCCAGCTCACCCCGGGCAGCCACCGGGCGTGGCTCAGCCGTAAAGCGGATCAAATATCGTTCGATCCAGGGCAGAAACTGCCACACCACCAGCACCAGAACAACCGTCCAGGTCAACCAGCGCAAGCGACGCAGGCTGGCATCAGACTCAGTTTGCATAGATTTTTTCCGCTGTGATTCGAACATCGTCTTCAGTGCTTTGTATCATGTTTTTAGCGCAAAACCGAACTCAGTGAGCGTGGCAGAATTCGCACCCAATCCATCGCAAGTAGGGCGACCATAAAATCGATAGACGCCTAGTAGTTCTTCAAGCCAGTGATTTAACTATTCGTCAAATTTTTCAACACATCGTTGAATCTCCGCCTATCCTCATACGTTCCCGATCTCGATATCCCACGCGTAACTGACTGATATTCCTATATCGAATCCTCCTGGCATGGGGGATGCAATGATATAGACAGGAAAACGGACAGGGAGCACACAAAGTCATGGGTAGGAGTATGGCAATGTATTGATACGGTATGTGGATAGTCGTGGTTTTCAATGCGGTAATGTTTCTGTCTTCCGCGGTGTGCCTCCTTACTCCCAGGGAGCAGTGATGCCATGACCAGGAAAGTGAAATGTCCCGTTTGCAACCAAGAAGTCCCTGAGAACAAGCTATCCCTCGAGTACGAGGGTGAACGTCATGCGTTCTGTTGCCCCTATTACCGGGCACGTTTCATCGAAGAGACTGCGAGGTGGCGTTTCTCCACTCTACGGTAGGTTCCGGAACCCCTGATGCAGACAAATAGCGACACTGATCCAAAAGCCAACGATAAACGGAGAGATTCGTGACAGATGAACTCAGGCAGCCGGACGGCTGGGAGCGACTCATCGCCCGGGCGATGAACGGACCCCTGGTCGTACTCGCCCTGATCGTAAGTATTGGAGCCGGACTCGTCGCCCTTGCGATTACTCCGCGGGAGGAGGAGCCGCAGATTATCGTGCCTTTGGCCGATGTGTTGGTCTCGGCGCCTGGGCTGAGCGCCCGCCAGGTAGAGCGGCAGGTTAGCACGCCGCTGGAGAAACTACTCTCCCAGATTGATGGCGTGGAGTATGTCTATTCGATGTCGCAGCCAGGGCGCGCTGTGGTTACCGTGCGATTCTATGTCGGAGAGGACAGGGAGGATTCCCTGGTCAAGGTCTTCGCCAAACTGGAGTCGAGTCGGGACCAGGTCCCGGCCGGTGTTCGTTCCTGGGTGGTAAAACCGCTCGAAGTGGATGACGTACCAATTCTGGTGGCTGCCCTGTGGAGCGACGACCCGGATCGGGTCGGTGGTTATACGTTGCGGCGACTCGCCGAGGAGATGGCGCACCGCCTCAAAGCGATCGACAGCACCAACCGGGTCACGGTTACCGGTGGTTATCCCAGACGGATACGTGTGGATCTGGACCCGCAGGCCCTGGCGGCCAGACGTACCGCTCCGCTCGAAGTGGTCAGCGCCATCGAGGCCGCTAATATCCAACTGCCGGCGGGTAGTGTCAGCCGTTTCGATCGATCCATCGTCGTCGAGGCGGGAACATTCATCGGTAGCGCGGAGGCGCTGGGTCGGTTGGTTATTACGGTGGCGGATGGTGCACCCGTCTACCTGCGTGACGTTGCCCGCGTCAGCGACGGTCCGGTGGAGCCGGACAGCTATACCTGGATCGGCTTCGGACCGGCCTCAGCCCACAAAGGTAACCAGGGCGAGGGGTATCCAGCCGTCTTCCTCTCAGTCGCCAAGCAGAAAGGCTCCAATGCCGTATCGGTGGCTGAGGAGACCCGGGCCTATCTGGAGCGCTTGCACCAGGAGCTGTTCCCGCCCGAGGTGCACTTCCAATTCATCCGCGATTACGGCGAGACGGCCGATCAGAAGGTCGACGACCTGGTCTCCAGCCTTGCGGTGGCGATGCTGACCATGGTGCTCTTCATTGCTGTGTTTCTTGGTTGGCGCCAGGCCCTGGTGGTCGGGCTGGCGGTACCCGTGAGCTACGGGGTGACACTCCTGCTCGATCTGTTGACCGGTTATACCATCAACCGGGTCACCCTGTTCGCTCTGATCCTGGCACTTGGTCTGCTGGTGGACGACCCTATCACCGGCGTGGACAACATCAGCCGCTACCTGCGGATGGGCGGACGTTCGGCGCGGGCGGCGGTGGTGCACGCCATGGTGGAGGTGCGCAGTGCCCTGGTGCTCTCCACCCTGGCCATCATCCTGGCCTTCGCGCCGATGTTCTTCATCACCGGCATGATGGGCCCCTACATGGCGCCCATGGCCTTCAACGTGCCGATCGCGGTCACGGTGAGCACCATCGTCACTTTTCTGCTTACACCCTGGCTCGCCTATGTGTTGTTAAGCCGTCTTCGTCCGGAGGCCAATTACGATCTGGGAAGAACGCGTCTCTATGCGTTCTACTCGGCATTGGTGGGACCGTTGCTGGCGAGTCGTCCACGAGCCTGGGCCTTTCTTGCCGTCGTCGGCATCCTCTTCTTCGCCGCAGTCTCGTTGCCCGTGTACCGCGCAGTGCCGCTGAAACTCCTGCCTTTCGACAACAAAGACGAGTTCCAGATCCTGGTGGACATGCCTGAGGGGACGACCCTCGAGCGCACCCAGAGCGTGGTCCAGACGGTCGGCAAACTGCTCGACACGGTGCCTGAGGTGGCCAGCTTCTCCGGCTTTGCCGGTGTCCCCTCGCCGATGGATTTCAACGGCCTGGTGCGTCACTACTACCTGCGTGAGGCCCCGCATCTCGGTGAACTGCGCGTCACCCTGGCGGGGCAGCGTGAACGCACGCATCAATCCCACGAGGTTGTGCTACGCCTGCGACGCGATCTCCAGGCCCTGGCGGAGAGAGAGGGGGCGCGCCTCAAGCTGGTGGAGGTGCCACCTGGTCCCCCGGTCATTGCCACAGTGACCGTGGAGCTCTATGGTGGCGACACTACGGAGTACACGACCCTGCAGGACGGTGCGCGCTTATTGGCGAAACGTCTCGAGAGCGAGCCCTTCGTTGTCGATGTGGACACCTCGGTGGAGGACGACCAGGAGAAGCTGACCTACGTCATCGACAAGGAAAAGGCCGCCTTGTCCGGGGTCAGCACTCGTGAAGCTGCGCACGTACTCGCCCTGGCTGCAGATGGTCAGGTGGCAGGCTACCTGCAGCTGCCGGATGAGGCCAATCCACTGCCTATCGAATTGCGTCTGCCCATGGGCAGACGCAATTCGCCTGCGGACCTCGGTGCTCTTTCAGTGCCATCCTCTCCTGCGGTGGGTGTGAAACAGAAACGCATCTCCAGCGGCGGATTAACCGAGCAGACCCTGCTGCGCGAGTTAGGGCACTTTGATGCCCGACTCGTGGACAAGACCATCTACCACAAGAACCTGCGTCCGGTCGCCTATGTCTTTGCCGAGACCGCGGGCCGGCCACCGGCCGAGATTGTCTCTGATGTGATCGCGGACGAGGGTGTAGGTGCATCAACGGCCACTGTTCCCCGGCCGCTCGACGAGAGAAGCTATCTGAATTCAGGCAGTCATGATCCCTGGACCCTGCCGGAGGGTGTGCGTGCGGTGTGGGACGGTGAGGGGGAATGGCAAATCACCCTACGCGTGTTCCGTGACCTGGGAATCGCATTCGGTGTGGCCCTGGCGGGTATCTTCGTTGTCCTGATGATACAAACCGGGCTGCCCTCGCTCTCTATGATCATCATGCTGGCCATACCCCTCACGGTGATCGGCATCATGCCCGGTTTCTGGCTGCTGAACCAGATCGGTGAGCGAACCATCGAAGGCCTGCCTAATCCGGTGCTCTTCACCGCTACTGCCATGATCGGCATGATCGCACTTGCCGGTATCGTGGTGCGCAACTCCCTGGTGCTGGTGCAGTTCGTGCAATTGGAACTTCTCCGTGGCACCGATCTGGTCGAGTCGCTCGTACGCGCGGGAGCGGTGCGCATGCGCCCGGTGGTGCTCACTGCCGTCACTACCTTGTTGGGTAACCTGGTCATCACCCTGGATCCCATCTTCAGCGGTCTGGCCTGGGCCATCATCTTCGGCATCATTGCGTCGACTCTCTTCACCCTCGCAGTAGTGCCGGTGGTCTATTTCCTGGTCTATGGTCGGAACCCGACCCATGGACTCCCACCTCAGAGGAGCACTGCTGAATGAACGCCTTACTTCGAGTCGGCTCCGCCTTAGGCGCCCTCGCTCTGCTTGCTTTGTTAATGGGCCTGCTGGCGGGGGTGTTTGAGGAGAAAATTCCGCCAGGCAGGCTGCCTGCACTGCCGGTACCCGTAGACGGAGTCCTGGCCGAAGTGAGATTACACCTGGTCCCGCAAATCGAACAGGCGGTCGGCACCCTGCAGCCTAAGGAAGAGACGCAGGTCTCCTCTCGAATTTTTGGCCCCATCGTGGGTGTGGGTGTACGCGAGGGCGACCTGGTTCAGGAAGGGAGCATTCTAGTCGAACTGGACCGGCGAGAACTTACCGCACGCGTCGAGCAGGCCCGCCAGGCAAGCGCCGCGGCTAAGGCCAGACTGGAAGAGGCACGTTCAAGCTTCGAGCGAGTGAGCACACTGGCAGAGCGCGGTGTCGCTGCTGCCGCCGAACTGGACCGGGTACGCGCCACTCTTGAATCTGCGCAGGCGCAGCAGCATCAGGCGCACAAGGTGGTCGAAGAGGCCGAGACCGCGCGCAGCCACGCCATCCTGCGGGCGCCAATCAGCGGACGTGTAATCCATCGGATGGTGGAGCCGGGTGATACTGCAACGCCGGGGAGTCCGCTGCTCCACCTCTACCAACCCGGCTCCCTGCGTCTGGAGGCCCATGTGCGGGAGTCATTGGCCGCGGGCCTATCCACCGGTGATCGGCTGGAGGTGCGGATCGACGCCCTGGACCGTACGCTACCCGCCATTGTGGATGAGACTGTGCCCGCGGCGGATCCAGGTTCACGCTCGTTTGTGGTCAAGGCCGTCATTCCTTCCCGTCCGGAGCTCTATCCGGGGATGTTCGGACGCCTGCTGATCCCCACCGGCACGGTCGAGCATGTCAGCATTCCAGCGGCTGCGCTTCGCCGGATTGGCCAATTGGAGTACGTTCTGGTTGCCGATGACACCGGCGCCTCGCGCCGTTACATCCGTACCGGCGTGGCTAGCCACGATGGGCGGATCGAGGTCCTAAGCGGGTTGCGGCCCGGGGAACAGGTCGTACTTCCTCCAAAAGAGGTCGAGTCCGGTGTTACCGGCGCCGTTGGAGGCTCATCTCAGCCTTAATAGCATCGACTCCCATGCACATAAAAACACATCAAAAACAGGCAGGTAAAGCCTCTGCGAAAGCCTGTGCACCTGCAGCCAGCTTTATGGAAGCGGGCGATTACGACTGTATTGCCAAGGCGAACGACGACTATTGTAATCAGTCTAATAGCCCATAGAGGGAAAACAGTTTTTCACAGGATAGAGGCGGTAGAACGCTGTGCGTCCCTGAGATCACCGACCGTGCCGCGACCTGATCAGACCGAGTGATGGAAGTGCCAGCTGCAACCAGGCCACAAGGACCCTCTCCGCTTCCGGGAGGACAGCTTGTTTGCAAAAATCGTTGTGTGTGGAAAGAGGAATAATCAGTGACATCATTTGCGATTTACGGCTTGAATGGCCATGAACTCATGCCATTGGAGAAGGTATTCAAAAGACCTGTTGTTGAAAACGTTGGCGTGATCGCCGCTGAGCGACCAATTGATGAGATGGAGCATCGCGTCCCGCCTGAACAACATGACCGGCGACACCTGGCTGAACAAGCCTATAGCACCGTCGAACAATTACCGCAAAGCTCTACGATACTGCTGGCTGAACAGGTGATGAGTTCGCCGGTAGCGACTCTGACACCCCAGGCGAGGATATCCGAAGCGCTGAGACAATTTCAGACGAAGGCATTTCGCCATATTCCGGTTGTCTCGTCAGCAAGCGGGTTGGTGGGCATCGTTTCGGATCGCGATATATTGCGATACTTGGCCGGCCTGACCGAAAGTTACCGGCATCAGGTAGCGCATCCGAACGACGCACGGGTTGAGCAGTTAATGATGCCGCAAGTGTTAACAGCCAGTGTCGACACCGACGTACGGTACATTGCCCGGCTTTTCGTCGAGCAGCATATTGGGGCGATGCCGGTGGTAAAAGACGGTGAGTTGAAGGGAATCATTACCCGTAGTGATCTGTTGGGGGTGATCATACGTCACTATACATTGGAGTTGTGGGCATAGTCCTGGATGCATGCTCATACAATCCGGCACTTGTCAAATGGTAGTGAAGCCGACTGCTGCCGATACTCATGCCCGCGTCACGGGCATCGAAATTTTTTAACCTTCAAAATATCAAAGGAGACAGCGACGAAACAGCAGAACTGGGCAAGCGCTGGTGGAGTGCAGGCATTCGTCATTGCACTGTATGCTGAGATGTACGGTTTCCCGGACGATAGGATGGCTGGACGTTTGATGGAATTGTAGACTGAGCGACGGCCGGCCCATATATACTAAGCATCTATAACCATCATTTTACTGAACAAC
>JAGRGQ010000009.1 GCA_020445405.1 Gammaproteobacteria bacterium
TACATGTCCACGATCCGGGCGATTTTTGATAAGCCGATCACTTTCCCTGTGGGTAGATAGGCCACATGGCATTTCCCTATGAAAGGGAGTAAATGGTGTTCGCACAACGAATAGAGTTCGATGTCCTTGATTATAACCATCTCATCGTTTTCTGATTCAAAAATGGCGTTGTTGACGACCTCTTCGATGGAGAGACTGTATCCTCGAGTGATATACTGCAACGCCTTCGCTGCGCGTTGGGGTGTGTCCAGCAACCCATCCCGGTTCGGGTCTTCACCGATCCCCTCGATTAATGCTGCATAGTGTTCTGCCAGATTCTCCAGAGATGGGTTCATATTCGTTCCTTTGTTGTTAAGCCAGATGTTTCTGCAACTATTTTCAGAACCTGTCCCAGAATCTCCTGCAGGCCCGGGTTCTGTCCGAAATGCGTGCCTGCAAGGCGCGCTCCGCAGTGCAATACAGAATGTACGGGCAGGCGGCGCAATACAGCGGGGACGCATTTTGGACGCAACCTCCTGGGGCCGGTCGATTTTGGCTCCGGGTTTTGCTGCGGCCCGTTTATGCCGCTTCGGTTACACCACGTTTCCGCGTTGCCCCATGAACCAAAATCGCCATGGTCGGGTCGCGGCGAATTATGAGATAGGTTCCAGTATGACACCGATATCCATGTTTGTACCGTAAACAGATGTAATTTTCAGCTTCTGGAGATTATACGGCATACTGATGTTTGTCCGTACGGGTATCGTCGCATCATTTTCCGGAGTGACTGAAGCTGCAGCCGACTTACTCGGAGATGATACCGCGGGACTCTATCAAGCCTTGAATATCGATGAGTTACGGCTGACAATGTGGTCTCTCTTCTGGTTAGGGAACCGGCATTGAAACACAGCATAACGCGCAGCCATAATGGACCCGTGACTATTGCCCAGGTTCGGGAGATATCAACAGAAAACGTATGGCAATGGCTGTCCGCAGGCTGGCGGGATTTGGTGAAAGCGCCGGGCCAGAGCCTTTTCTATGGCGTAACGCTCGCATTTTCGGGTATCGCAATTTCACTCGGTGTGCTCTTCAGTGGATCTTTCTATCTGTTGCCGTTGCTGCTGGCGGGGTTCGCGCTGCTCGCACCTTTCCTGGGCATCGGCCCTTACACCATCAGCCGGCAGATAGAGAAGGGCGAAGATCCAAATCTGAAGGCTGCGTTGCATATGTGTTCCCGCAACGCGTTTCATATTCTGAATATGGGATTGGTTCTGCTCGTCTGCTTTTTGGTATGGGCGATGGTGGCGAATTTTATCTTTATATTTCTCCATCGGGGACTCACTCCTTCGAGCTGGCAGGGATTCATCTCGCTGCTGTTGGGTTCATGGGAAGGCGTTCAGCTGCTGGTTGTCGGGACCTATGCCGGCGGCATTATCGCGTTGCTGGTTTTTACGATCAGCGTGGTTACAGTGCCCATGCTGATCGATCGTCAGGTCAATGTATTCGATGCGATAAATACCAGCTGGGTGACGGTGCGATACAACGTCGCGCCCATGCTTCTCTGGGCGGTAGTGCTGGTCAGTATTGTCAGCGTGGGTTTTTTGACCCTTTTCTTTGGTCTCATCGTGGGATTTCCATTGGCGGCACATGCCACCTGGCACGCTTATCGCGATCTGGTCGAGCACGATGCCGCTTGAGCCGTATCGGACAGGCCGCTTTACAGCGCCTGTGGTATGCGCTGTGAGAGATAGGCGCCCGGAGGGGATGGCAATTCAATGAACGAGGAGACGGATTCGACACAGGAGCGGGACAGTTGGCCTATTCAGCGAATGATAGAGGGCCGGCACTACTATCTTGAGGGTAACTATGTTGTTTTCACAGCGCTCTACCACAGAAGCCGGGGTGACTGCTGCGGCTCCGCCTGCAGACACTGTCCCTTTGGGCACAGGAACGTCAAGCGGCGGGTGTGAATCTGCTGCAGTCAATACCCGAATCGATAAACCTTTACCGGCGATTGAAAAAAACCTGCAGCCTGATTCAGACATTCGCAACTTGGGGGGTGACGCTATGCCGGGACAGAACCGTAGACAGTTTATTTTTAATTCCCTTGGGTTTTTGATGCTCCCCGCCTTGCCGGTTGTTGCCGCCGGCATGTTATCGCCTACGCCCAGTCAGACGGCGGGCCCTTTTTACCCGCCGGATTTGCCACTGGATGACGATAACGATCTCACCCGGGTGGCAGGATTCGACAAACCGGCGTTGGGGACAATTGCCGATCTGTCCGGCCGGTTGCTCGACCGTAATGGCAATCCGCTGAATGGCCTCCGAATCGAAATCTGGCAGTGTGACGCGAACGGCCGTTACCACCATCCGGCGGATTCGGGCCGTAGCCCGGTGGATGAGGGGTTCCAGGGCCACGGGCACACCCATAGCGACGATCGGGGCCGTTATCGGTTTCGTACAATTCGCCCCGTACACTACCCTGGTCGGACGCCCCACATCCATGTCGCTGTGGTGCCCGACACTCAGAACGCTTTCGTTACCCAGTTATACGTTGCGAATGAGCAGCGAAACGCCTGGGATCCACTGTATCGCCGAATACCCGTGGATCAGCGTCATCTGGTCACGGCGGAATTCAAGGCCGGAGCAGACCAATCTTCCCGAACCTTGACGGCTAATTGGGATATCGTGCTCGGAATCAACGCGATATAGTTGCGCTCCGGCTTCTGTTACCGGAGAGGATGGAACAGCTGAGTGAAACGGGACGGGAGCATTTTCAAAAGAGTACGAACGCCAGTGTGACAGGTATGATTGCAACGCTGGCCAGGTTGCCGAGCATTACAATGGAGGCGACTTTGGCGGGCTCCTGGTTGTATTTTTCGGCAACCATAAAATTGAGCACGGCCGGCGGCAGTGCACCGAACACAAGCAATAGTCCGAACTGGTCAGCGTCAAGATCAATGAATCGGGTTATCAGCAACGCCATCAGGATACCGGTGACGGGACACGCCAGCGCGCCAACCAGGCCTATCTGCCAATCCTTCAGATCCACCGCAGTGAGGCGCACGCCGAGTGCGAACAACAGCAGCGGGATTGCGATCTGCCCCAGCATTTCGATGGGGGTGGACAACACCTGAGGCAGTTCCAAATTCAGAATATTGAATGCCAGCCCGAGCAGCGTCGCTATCAGGATGGGAATACGCAGTAAGCCGAGAATCGAAGCCTTCCAGTTCATCATTTTCAATCCAAGGCTGAAATGGAGGCTGTTTTCGACGATGAACAGCACCACGGCGGCCTCAACCGCCGCTTCGCCGAAAGCAAACAGTGCGAGTGGAAGTCCCATGTTGCCGGAGTTGGAGAACATCATGGGCGGGACGAAAGTCTTGGGCTTGTAACCCGCCAATAGAGCAATCGGCCAGGCCAGCAGTCCCGAGCCGAGCACAACGACAGCACCGGCCAGTGCCAGTCCCTGGTAGGCTCCCAGGTCGAAATCTTTACCCGAAAGGATATGAAACACCAGCGCTGGTATAAAAATCTCCAGATTCAATCGATTGACTGCGGCCATATCGGGAGAGTGCAGGCTACCGTAAACATAACCGATCAGTACAATAGCGAATATAGGGAAAACGATGCTGAAAATCTGTTGTGCCATGGGCCGGACTCTTGTCTGTGCCGTATAGTCAGGGAGACGGAAGACTAACCGGTATTTCAGTGGAATGATACCTGCAGGATGTTGAACGTAGCCCTGATCCGTATATCCACACCGTTGCCGGTTTACCCGGAGCGCAATTGGCATTAGCTGACTGAGGCTGGTTACTTCGCAGGAGTGGAGGTAGGATGGAATCGACTGGCTGCAATGGACGTACAGACAGAACAAATCGATTTTATACCTATTACAATGACGACTGATCAGATCATACTTTTCGGGCTGCTGTTGTTTGTTTTCGTTTTCCTGATCTGGGGGCGCTGGCGCTACGACCTGGTTGCATTTGTTGCATTGATCCTGGCACTCGTAACAGGTGTTGTGCCCAAAGAGGAAGCTTTTTCCGGTTTCGGCCACCCGGCCACGATCATCATAGCGCTGGTGTTGATTATCAGCCGTGGGTTGTCCAACTCCGGTGCCATTGAGCTGGTGGCAAAACAGGTTGCCCGATTCGCCGGTACGCTCAGAATCCATATTGCCGTGATGGCCGGGATTTCCGCACTTTTATCGGCGGTAATGAACAATGTCGCGGCGCTTGCACTGCTTATGCCTGTAGATATCCAGATGGCGACAAAGGCAAAACGCAGTCCGGCTCTCTCGCTCATGCCGCTCTCCTTCGCTTCCATTCTGGGCGGCATGATCACGATGATCGGGACACCGCCCAATATCATTATTGCCGAGTTCAGAAAGCAATCGACCGGCAGCGGATTCGGCATGTTCGATTTCACTCCGGTGGGTGCGGTTTGCGCTTTGGCGGGTGTGCTCTTTATCGCGGCCCTGGGCTGGCGCCTGCTTCCGAAGGAGCGTCACCAGCATGATATGTCCAAGGAACTGATGGATCTCAGCGGATATATAGCCGAGCTCCACGTAGGGGAGAGTTCGCCAGCGGTGGGGCGCCGGGTCAGGGAACTGGACGAATCAGCGGAAGAAAACGATGTTCTGATCGCAGGTTTGATAAGGCGGGGAGCAAGATTGCCCGGGAGGGCCAGGTGGACTCAAATCGAGCCGGGCGATGTGTTGGTGGTCGAAGCGGAACCGGAGGCGCTGGATGGGTTTGTGGGTGTGATGGGATTGGACTACCGCAGTGGAGGCTTCCAGCCCAAATTGCTGGACAACGACGATATGTCACTGATGGAGGTTGTGGTGCCGGAGGGGGCGCGGCTGGAAGGCAGGACGGCCAATTCCCTGAAGTTGCAATATCGACACGAAGTGACCCTGCTCGGCGTTTCGCGCCGGGGACGCCACTTCCGGGATCGTGTGCGAAAATTGACAATCGAGGCGGGCGACGTGTTACTCCTGCTCGGGCCGAGGAAACGTCTGTACAGTATAAGCGCCTGGCTGGGGGCCATGCCATTGGCGCAAAGGGGTCTGGAGCTCGTCCATCGGGACAAAGCATGGACGGCTTCCGGCCTGTTCGCGCTGGCAATAGTGGCCGCATCTCTGGAATGGCTTTACCTGCCGGTGGCGCTGTCGATCGTCGTGGCGCTATTCGCACTGCTCGGTATCGTACAGCCGCGGCAGATATACGAATCGGTGGAGTGGTCGGTGATCGTATTGCTGGGCGCGATGATTCCGATTGGCGCGGCACTGGAATCAAGTGGTGCCACTGCATTGATAGCCGCTGCGACTATCAGCGTCTCGGAGGGCTATTCTCCGGTAGTCGTTCTGACACTGTTGATGGTGGTTACCATGACGCTGTCCGATGTGATGAATAACACGGCAACGGCTGTCATCGCCGCACCGATCGCGGTGGATATTGCAAACAGGCTGCAGGTCAGCGCCGATCCTTTCCTTATGACGGTTGCGGTTGCCGCTTCCTGTGCATTTTTGACGCCGATCGGGCACAAGAACAATACGCTGATCATGGGGCCAGGGGGGTACCGGTTCGGCGATTACTGGCGGATGGGACTGCCGCTGGAACTCTTGATTATCTCTGTTTCCATTCCCATGATTATCTGGGTCTGGCCGCTGTAACGGCTCAGTTTATTCTATTCTCTACAGCGTTGTGCATTTGGACCGTGTCGAGGGCATCCGACCGTGGAACGGAGACATTATTCCCTTGCTCAACGCCGAAAACTGACGCAGAAGCGCCGCTCGGCAGCCATAAAACCGAAGCTGGCCGGGCAGTTGGGTTTTTTTTGAAATTTTAATCATATTTTCAAGTTCGTCCTGTTACTATCCGAACACATTCAGTGTTTCGCGCGCTGTTTATCCAGTGGCGGATGCGAGCGCCTGGACCCGGACCATCAGACAATCGACAAGAGAGGAGAAGGAAAAATGACCGGCATTTTGAAATTGGTAAAACCGGGAGTCGTAACCGGCGGAGACGTACAGAAACTGCTGCAGGCTGCCAAGCAAAGCGGTTTTGCGCTGCCTGCCGTCAATGTGGTCAATACTAACTCGGTGAACGCTGTATTGGAGGCGGCAGCGGCGGTGAGCTCGCCGGTTATGATTCAGTTTTCCAGTGGCGGAGCAGGGTTTTTCGCCGGCAAAGGATGCCCAGCCGGCAACGCAATGGTGATCGGGGCGGCGGCTGGTGCTCAGTATGTCCACACCATGGCGGAGGCATACGGGGTACCGGTTGTACTGCATACCGATCATGCTGCGCGCAAGCTGTTGCCCTGGGTGGACGGAATGCTCGATTTGGGTGAGGAACACTTCGAAAAAACCGGTAAACCTCTGTTCAGTTCGCATATGCTGGATCTCTCGGAGGAGACGCTGGAAGAGAATATCTCCATCTGCGAAGACTATCTCAAGCGCATGAGCAGGATCGGGATGACGCTGGAGATCGAGCTGGGCGTGACCGGCGGCGAAGAGGATGGGGTCGACAATACCCAGATAGACAATTCGGCGCTGTACACCCAGCCCGAGGATGTCGCACTGGCTTATGAACGCTTGAGCAGGATAAGCGATAGTTTTACTGTGGCTGCCTCGTTCGGCAATGTGCATGGGGTTTACAAGCCGGGGAACGTGAAGTTGACGCCCAAGATTCTGGATAACTCCCAGAAATATATTCAGGAGAAGCTTGGAACGGGTCAATTACCGGTCAATTTTGTCTTCCATGGCGGATCCGGTTCAAGCCGCGAGGAGATCCGGGAGGCAATCTCCTATGGCGTGATCAAGATGAATATCGATACGGACACCCAGTGGGCCACCTGGGATGGTGTACGCCGCTACGAGGCGAAAAATCATGACTATCTTCAGGGACAGATCGGCAACCCGGACGGTGAAGACAAACCGAACAAGAAATATTACGATCCGCGTCAGTGGCTGCGAGCGGGGGAGCAGTCGATGGTGGAGCGGCTGAAAACGGCATTCGAGGATCTGAACTGCCTGAATCGCAACTGAGTGATTTTGTCGCTGTCCGGAAACACGGGGTTTCTCAATGTTCCGTTATCCCGGCGGAGGCCGGGATACGCGGCGTTCGATGGGTTAGCGGATTCCGGCTCCATCGGAACATTAAAAACTGTGCTTCCGGACACTCCTCGCCGTTTTTTGCGCCTGTCCGCGCAAGCATTCTAGCTTCAGGCAACGGACTGTTCGCCAGCCGGTTGCTCAGCCTGAATATCCAGCTCCAGAATAACCTCCTGTGCCGATTCGCCGGGTCGGCGGATAAAGTTGTGGAACGCGAATACCCGCAGCATTGGCCGGTTCTCCATCCTGACGTAGGCGTACATGGTTCTGATACCCCGTTTCCTGCCCACTTTTATCATCTCTCCCAGCAAATATTTCGCCATACCTTTGCCCTGGTGTATCTCGCGCACGACGAACGCGACTTCGGCTGAGTTGTTCTGTTCCATAAAATAGAAACGCCCGACCGCTTCGATCTCCTCTTTGGGACCGTTTCGCTTCACCAGGCAGAAGGCCAGATCGCGACCCTGATCCACCGCCACCAAAGCCGAAGCCCTCTCTCTGGACATCTGTTTGGGGTGATGACTGTAGCGCATCAGCAGCGTCTCTTTGTTGTGCGAGTAAAAAAACTCCTGCAACGAACGTTCATCGGCTGGATGCAGCGGCCGCAGCTGATAGCTTTCCCCGGCAAACTGCAGTTTCCTTAGTTCGATGCCGTCCAGCTCCGTAACCGTTGTCGGCTTCTGTTTCTGGTATTCGGGCACCCAGTAGTGTTTTCGTACTTCGCGCAGCAATGCGTCGCGAAAATCCGGGTGGGCCACCTGGATCAGTTCGAGCGCCCGCTCACGGATGCTTTTGCCTCGCAGCGTGGCTATACCCCATTCTGTCACCACGTAATGTATATCGCCGCGCGAGGTAACTACGCCGCCGCCCTCGGTGAGACAGGGGACGATCTTGGACACCGTGCCGTTTTTGGCCGTGGAGGGGAGGGCAATGATCGGCTTGCCACCTTTGCTCATCGCCGCACCGCGTATGAAATCCACCTGCCCTCCGATGCCGCTGTAAAAACGGTAGCCAACGGAATCGGAGACCACCTGGCCCGTCAGATCCACTTCGATGGCGCTGTTAATCGACACCATATTGTCGTTGCGGGCAATGCGCATGGGGTGGTTGACGTGTTCTGCGGGATAGAATTCGATATGCGGATTGCGGTCGACAAAATCGTACAGCCGCTGGCTGCCCATGCAGAAAGTCGTGATTGTCTTGCCTTTGTGGAAACTCTTTCTGCTGTTGTTTATGACACCGAGCCGCATCAGATCGATGATGCCGTCGCTGATCATTTCCGAGTGAATGCCCAGGTCTTTATGGTTTCCAAGATAGCGCAACACCGCGTCGGGGATCCTGCCGACGCCCATATGCAGCGTGCAGCCATCTTCGATCAGCATGGAGACATACTGGCCTATCTGCTCCGTGACCCGGTCAATCTGCATTGGCTGCATCTGATAGAGGGGTTCTTCATGCTCGATCCAGGCATCGATCCGGTCGATATGGATGAAACTGTGTCCGAAGGTTCTCGGCATGCTTGGGTTTATCTGGGCAACGATGCGGCGCGCGTTTCGGCAGGCGGCGGAGACGACGTCGACGGATACGCCAAACGAGCAGTAGCCGTAGTCATCCGGCGGGCTGACCATGATCAGGGCCAGGTCCAGCGGTAGAATGCCGTCCTCGAACAGCGCCGGGATTTCAGACAGGAAGCAGGGCGTATAGTCCGCATAACCCTGGGCAACGGCTTCGCGGCAGCCCTGTCCGATAAACAGGCAGTTATCCTTGAAAAGATCGCTGTACTCCCTGCGGGTCCAGATGTTGTCTCCGGCGGTGAGGATGTGAACCGTTTCGATATCGTGCAGACCCCTGGCGTTATCGATGAGATTCCGTATCAGCGTATTGGGTACCGCTGCGTTGGAACCGATGAAAATGCGGTTGCCGGATTCAACCAGCTGGTGCCAATTGATCGTGGATGGGTTAGACATGACTGCTCCCTTTACTTCAGGTGGTTACTGCTGCAGACAGTCGCTAGCTGGACACTCAATATACCGAGGTTGGCGGCATCAGTTTCGGCCGGACTCCGGATATTCATACTGTCGAGCCGCTATTTAGTCCGACTGTCCGATATCTGTATCGGTTGTTTACCGGAAGGCTTGATGCGATGCATTGAACAAAACTGCTGTCCTTTACTGCGTGGTCTGTAAACGTCTCAATCGAAATTCCGCTGGCTTGCGGCATAGGATTTTGACCCTGTTCTCTGTTTGAACAGTGACAAATCAACGGCATTTTAATGTGCGCAGCGGCCATCGATGTTCTTCCCTGGTCCCTATGTCCCGCCCGGTATATCCGATTGCGCCTCCATCATCCGTGCGAGTGCGCTGCGAATCACCTTCCCATTCCTGGTGCGTGGATACTCATCCATGAGATGGATCATTCTGGGCCGCTTGTAGCCGGCCAAATGCTCAGCTCCGTATTGCAGCAGCGCTGCCTTTTCCGCTTTCTGTCCTGATTGCGGAACCACGCAGATGGCGACCAGTGTCTTGTCTTTGCCGATGCGTTGTCCGATGGCGACACAATCGGCAACGGCGGGATGATTCTTCATTACCCGTTCTATCTCATGCGGCGATACGCGATATCCGAAGGTATTGATAATGTCGTCACGCCGCCCCAGAAACCAGATATATCCATCTTCGTCCCTGCGGGCGTAATCTCCGGTCAGGAAAAATCCATTGCGGTGCATGCGTGCCGTTTCATCAGGCTGTTTCCAGTAGCCGATGAACTTTCCGGGGTCGTCCGCGGGCAGCGCGATCATCCCCTCCTCGCCGATCGCAACTTCGTTGCAGTCGGCATCCAGCAGATGTACATCGTGCCCGGGCTGCGGCAGGCCCACAGAGCCGGGGCGAATCGGATGAAATATGTTGTGAGAGATGTAGTATGAACACTCGGACATGCCCATGGCTTCGTAAATGTCCAGACCGAAGCGCTCCCGCCAGGCGCGCAGCATCTCATCGGAGAGGGATTCTCCCGCGCTCATGCAGTGGCGCAGCGAGGGTAAGTCTCCGGCTTTGAAATCGGTTTTCTGCATGATCTGTCGAAATATAGTGGGCACCCCGACGAAGATGGTGCAGTCATGTTTCCTTATCATGCGCGGCCAGAGTTGGGCATCGTTTTTACCCTCATGCACAACCACTGTCCTGCCGTTGTAAAACGGATCCATCAACCCGGTTCCCAGTACATAGGTCCAGTTGAACTTTCCCGAATGCAGAATCCGGTCGCCCTCCCTGAAATCAAACCAATGGGTATTGGAAGGGGTGCGGCCGATCAGCGCGCGGTGGGCGTGCAGTACGCCCTTGGGGTGTCCGGTGGTGCCGGATGTATAGACAAGATAGGCGGGATCCTCCGCACGGGTGCGATGGGCTGGGACGAAATGCTCGATTTGAGCAAGTTCCCGTGGCAGATCGTGCAGCGCGAGGTGTCCACTCCCCGCCGGCATATTCCCCTCACCGGCGAGAAATACCAGTTCGAGCGACCGCAAACCGTTCAGCTCCTGTTCGAGTCCAGGCCACATTGATTTGTGTGTGACAAGCACGCGGGCGGCAGAGTCCCGAGCCAGATAGCGCACCTCCTCTGCTACCAGCAGCGTCGAGGTGGGTACCGCCACTGCGCCGGATTTCAGCGTTCCCAGAAAAGCGGTGGGAAAATCCAGCGAGTTGGGCAGTCTTATCAGCACCCGTTCGCCGACGGCTATCCCATGAATTCTCAGCAGCTGGGCAAACCGACTGGTGTATTCGGCCAGCTGCTCGAAAGTCGCACCGGCGACTCCGGCCTCGTCATCTTCAACGATCATTGCCGTGCGGGATGCCGCAGCGCTCCCCAGATGTGCATCGGTACAGGCTGCACCGATGTTGAAAAACTCGGGGATTTTCCATTGCCAATGTTCACCGGCATCCATCATTTTCAATCGTACCATGCGGGAATCGGGATACTTCTGGTCAGGCCATATCGGAGCTTACCCGGCTTAACGCCGGAAAGCCTCTACTCCGCCATTCCGACGCATGCCGGAATCCGGGGAAGCACCATCAATGGTTGTGAATCCCGGACTGCGCCGGGACGGCGGTGACAGGCACGCGGAGTTCGGATCCGTCGGGTGATGGTGCTGACTCAGACCCATGTGCTCTGCAGCGGCCGTGTTACAGCCAGCGGCGGCTTTCAATAAGCCTTCGGACAGCGGGCGACACATTGGGGCAGGGGTACAGACCGGAGCGGCTTGCAATCACACTGAATGTTGACAATACTAGACGCGAAATTATTGCACTGCAACAATTTTTTTATCGGCATCGTTCTTTGCCGATGCTTTGAACGTGTTTCGAAATCAAAAAAAATTTAATAATAGTTTCATACTGTTATCAATAAATTGTATCTTTTTACTGTAATAGATATTGCTTATACCGGATTAACTGCATTGAATATATAAAGCAGTATCAGTGCGACTCAGATGGAGAACGACCCAACTTTGTCTATTCCAGCAGGCACAGTTGTCCCGTTCGGGATTAATAACAGGAGAACCAACGAATGACAAAAGCCGTTCACCCCAACGATGCATTGTTCAGCGGCGAAAAGCCGTTCCCGATTATTCCAACCTGCGAACATTATGCGGGCAGTGAAAAACTGATACGTAAGGCTCTCGAGCTGCAGGATAAACTGGGCCCTATTTTCGACGTAAGCTGCGATTGCGAGGATGGCGCCCCATCCGGGAAGGAGCGGGAGCATGCGGAGATGATCGTTCGGCTGCTGAACGACGGCGACGTCAACAAACTGAAGATGGCCGGCGCACGAATTCATGACTACAGTCACCCGCATTGGAAACAGGATGTGGATATCCTGGTCAGGGGTATCGGCGAAATTACCGCTTATATCACGATTCCGAAGATCACCGACGTCGACCATCTGAGCGAAATGGTCGAATATATCCAGCAGGCTGCGAAGAGCAACGGCATCTCCCGGGAGATCCCGCTGCATGTGCTGATCGAAACCCACGGCGCGCTGCGTGATATTTGGAAGATTGCAGCGTTACCCTGGATTCAGGTGCTGGATTTCGGCCTGATGGATTTTGTCAGCGGACACCACGGCGCCATACCCGCTTCAGCCATGCGCAGTCCCGGTCAGTTCGAGCACGCTTTGCTGGTGCGTGCGAAAGCGGAGATCGTGGCGGCCGCGCTGGCCAATGGCATCGTGCCATCCCACAATGTCAGTCTGGATCTCAAGAATCAGCACTCCACCTACGCCGACGCATACCGGGCGCGAAATGATTTCGGATTTCTGCGGATGTGGAGTATCTATCCGCCCCAGATCGCTGCGATCGTCGAAGCCATGCGGCCGGAATACACCGAAGTCAGAGATGCGGCGGCTATATTGCTGGCAGCACAGAAAGCGGATTGGGGTCCAATTCAATACGATGGTGAACTGCACGACCGCGCCACCTACCGCTACTTTTGGGAATTGCTGCGCAAGGCGCACGTGACCGGCGTGAAAGTGCCGGAAGATGCGGAAGCCGCTTTTTTCGCGTAATCGAGATGCGCGAAATCGTCTGACGTTGATCCGGGCAGGTATAAAACATTACTTAAGCGCTGTTTAATGACTTCTATCAAGCAATGATTAGCAGGAATCGGGTTATTCTTTCTCAGTTTATGATTATTTCGTAACTAGCGATAAAACCGAGAAATTTTCAGGGTTAGGATTGCCGGTCAGTAAAGTCGTGTAACAACATCCGGACGGATAAAAAACCGCAGATGGCAATAGAACCGGGGCCGCTCAAACAAAAAATGGATGTGGAGCTGACTAAAAAACGCGTCATCACGCCGCGCCAGCTGGGCTTGGCGGTGACACTGGTCTACGCGCTGTTGGGCGCGCTGCTGATCGTGATACCCGCCTACCAGGCTGCCGTTCCGATCTCTGCTTCCCTGGGCACCTCGTTGCGGGATTGGATCTATCTGGCGTCATCGTCGGTGATGGTCTATTTCCTCGCCCAGTTTTTTACGCGCAAGCTGATTCAGGGCGACTACCGGGTTTCGCTGGACAGCGGCGAGTCCGAACGCGATATGGCACGGCGTCTGGCGAGACTGCAGCTGACAACGGAAGCCATTCTCTCATCATCGACCCAGGGAATATTCGGGCTGGACGCCGATGGCCGGGTCACCTTTATCAATCGGGCTGCTTGTGAAATGCTCGGTTTTGAACCGGATGAGTTGATAGGCGAATCACACCATACAAAGGTTCACCACCATCGCATGGGCGGAACCCCATATCCGGAAGATCAGTGCCCGATTTATACCGCGCTGCGCCAGGGTGCTGCCACCCAGGGAGAGGAGAGCTATATCCGCAAAGACGGGACCCAACTGCCAATCGAGTTCACCTGTAACCCGCTGTGGGACGCCGGGATAATGCGCGGGGCGGTGGTCTTTTTCAAGGATATCAGCCAGCGCCTCACCAGTGAATCCAGACTGCGGGTCCACTCGACGGTATTCGAAAGCATCATGGAGGGTGTTGCAGTTACCGATGCAAACGTCAATATTATCTCCGTCAACCCCGCATTTACCCACATCACCGGCTTCAAGCCAGAGGAGGTTTTGGGCAAAAACCCGAGAGTAATGAAATCCGGCCGGCACGATAAAGAGTTCTACCGCAGCATGTGGGATGCGATTAACCAACATGGAAGCTGGAGCGGCGAGATCTGGAACCGGCGCAAGAGCGGCAGTATCCAACCGGAGTGGCTGAATATAACCCGGGTCTGCGACGAGGCCGGAACCACCACCAATTACGTCGCCAGTTTCATCGATACCAGCGCGATAAGAGCCTCCCAGGAACAGCTCCACCATCTTGCTCATCACGACAATCTTACCGGGCTGCCCAACCGGCTCCTCTTCAATGATCGCCTCGAGCAGTCCTGTAAACGGGCACGCAGGGAGGCGTGCCGCGTCGCCATTCTGTTCATGGATCTGGATGATTTCAAAAAAATCAACGATACGCTGGGTCATCAGGTGGGCGACGAAGTACTCAGGCAGGCAGCCAGGCGCATCAAGGCGCTGCTGAGAAAACAGGATACGGTAGCCCGTCTTGGTGGCGATGAGTTTGTCATCCTGCTCGACCGGCTGGACCGACCGGAGGATGCCTCATTGGTGGCGAGGAAGGTGCTGTCGACGCTGAAACAGCCGTTCAAAATCGCAGAGCGCGATCTTTATATCGGTGTGAGTATCGGTATTTCCATCTATCCGCAGGACGGCGAAGATAGCAACACGCTGGTAAAAAATGCAGACATTTCGATGTATCGCGCCAAACAGATGGGCAAGAATCACTTCCAGTTCTACACCGAAGAGTTGTCCCTGACGGTAAACCGCAGGATGGAGTTGGAAACCGATCTGCGCATGGCGCTGGAGGCGAATCAGCTGCAACTTTACTATCAGCCCCAGGTGTCGCTCGCGGACCGGCGCATTGTTGCTGCCGAAGCGTTGCTGCGCTGGCATCATCCCGGGCACGGTCTGATTCCGGCGGCGGAATTTATCCAACTGGCGGAAGAGACCGGCCTGATACTGCCCATCGGTGAATGGGCGCTGAATGAGGCATGCAGGCAGGCGTGCGCCTGGGACCGTCAGGGCCTGGGTGGGATCAGGATCTCGGTAAATATCTCCTGCGTACAGGTGCAGCGTACCGATCTGTTCGCACTGGTTCAGGCGGCGCTGCGGGAGAGCGGACTGCAGCCGTCGCTGCTGGAGCTTGAGTTCGCTGAAAACTGCATCATGGGCGGGCCAGAGAAGACGGTCGAGGTGCTGGCGCGATTGAAGGCGTTTGGCGTCGGTATATCCATCGACGATTTCGGGTCGGGGTACTCTTCCATCAGCTATCTGCAGCGACTCCCCCTGTGCCGGTTGAAAATGAGCCGTTCTCTGCTTGAGGGCGTTCCGTCGAACAGCACCAACAGTGCACTCGTGGATGCTGTCGTCTCCGTGGGCGGGAAGTTCGGAATTCCGGTTACGGCAAGCGGTATTGAGCAGGAGGGGCAGATGCGTTTTGCGCTGGAGATCGGCTGCGAGGCGGGACAGGGTTTTCTCCATGGCAATCCCCTGCCGCCCGACCAGTTTCAGCAGCAACTGCTGGTTGAAGCCGACTCATCCCGGCACCAGCCATGATGGCGGCGGTGTAAAGCTCAGGTCAGCGCCATGCTGCATCCTACTCGTCAGTTCGCACTTCGCCGGTCACGCACCTCATAGACGACGGAGCGTTCGGAACCGTCCCTGAACTCAAGCGTTACCGGAATCTTCTGGCCGGCTGTCAGCGGCTCCGTGCCGTAAAACATCAGGTGGTAACCCGTTTCGCTGCCGAATACGACGCTGCCGTGCGCGGGTATTTCGACTTCAGATTGTTGCTGCATGCGAGCCAGATCATCGACGACGAAGGATTTGTGAATCTCTATTTTTTCCGCCTTCGGGCTGCTTGCGGCTATCAGGTATCTTGGCCTGTCGCCGTTGTTCCGCAGCGTCATCAGTGCCGCAGTAACCGAGATGACCGGGGGTATCTCTGCGATCCAGGCGTTTTGCACATCGATATCGCTGTTGCCCTGATCGGCACACGCAGAAACGCACAGAAGAAGCACGACAATCGGGATTTTTCGCATGGGTCGGCAGAGGTCAGGGATCCGTGGAAAAGGGAAGCGACGCAGTAGAGTCAGGGATCTGCTGCTCTCCGCTGCATCATCGCAGGCAAGTCCAGCAGCATGGAGTGTGACAAAAAATGGGTGGGATTGCACGCTCTCTTAACCGGATCTGCTTCGCCCGGACGACCTGGTCTAAGGCCGTATCTCCAGTGCCTTGTCGCTCAGCGACCCCAGAAAAGCCACAATATCCCCAATCTCTTCCGGCTTCAATTCAACATCGAGCTGCATCCGACCCATCAACTGGACTGCATCAGCCAGCGAGGTGGCGGAACCGTCGTGAAACCAAGGCGCGGTGAGCGCCACGTTGCGCAGCGATGCGACCTTGAAGACCATTCGGTCCTCCTCTTTCTTCGTTATTTCGAAGCGGCCCTGGTCCTCGCTGCTGTGGAAAGGCGCGTATGCCCCCAATTTTTCATAGAGGGTTCCGCCAATCAGCGGACCGTCATGACAGCGGACACAGTTGCTGCGAATGAACAGATTCAGCCCGTTCCGTTCCCGCGCATTCAGCGCCTCCTTGTCTCCCGACAGAAAATCATCGAAACGGGATTCGCTGCGCAGCGTTCTTTCAAATGCGGCGATGGCATGCGCAATATTGGCATAGGTGATGGGTGTATCGCTGTCCGGATACGCGCTTCGGAAAGCCGACCGGTACTCTTCCAGCGCGGCCAGTTTCACAACCACGGTCTGTTGATCGGGCATGCCCATCTCTATGGGGTTCAGGATCGGTTGCCCGGCCTGATCGGCAAGATCTTTCGCCCGGCCGTCCCAGAAAAGGGCGAACTGCCAACCCGCGTTCAGAACGGTTGGTGTATTTCTGTTCCCCAGCGTACCTTCCGCCCCCGGGGATCTCGGCAGGTTGTCCATGCCGGCACGCTGATTGTCCAGCGGATGGCAACTGGCGCAGGACTGGGTGTCGTTGATGGAGAGGCGCGGGTCTGAGTAGAGTTTTCTGCCCAGCGCGATCAACTCAGGCGTATCGTTTTCCGCTCCGGGCATCTCGGCCGGAAGCGGGGAGAAGTGGCGGCTGGCCTTGCGCATCAGGCGTTCAGTGTTTTCCGCCGATGCGTTGATGGTAAACAGCCCGGTGCAGAGCAACAGGGCGGGCAAGAGAGTGCGAGACATTCCAAATCTCCTGTATGGCCGGTTTGTATGGGTGGACGCCCGGCGATCTGTGTTTCGATTTTATTAGAATCTGTCCACGTGGACCATTCAGTATTGATGTTTTCCGAAAGGTGAACACATTTCCCGGCAGGCTCAAGGGCGTACCGGCTTGCGGAAATTAATCCGGATAATTCTGTTACGATTAAGCGGGTCAGATTCCGGTTGAAACGGTTCAATCCGCACTCTATGCCGACTTGATCACGCCGGTCAGATGCTGTCTGCTGAGGGCGGTCGGGGTGCCGGGTGCGAAATCTGGGTCAGCTGTCCATCCGATATTCCGGGTGCGATAATAGCGTCCTGATTCATCGAGGGGAGTGTAGGGGATTGATTATGCAACTCAGCGAGATTCTGCTTGAACAGGGGCTGCTGGACAGTGCCGGACTTGAGCGCGCGCTAAAGGCACAGCGGGAGCTGGGCGATGATCTGGGCGATATCCTGATCAAGCTCGGCATCGTGTCCGAGGGCAGTCTGGCCGCTGCGCTGGCTCGCCAGCATGGACTGCCACTGGCCGCAAAGGCGGATTACCCGACCGCGCCGCTCTACCTCAGCAAAGTCTCCTTGAACTTTCTCAAGGCATCCAAAATAGTACCGCTGCGGGAGCGGGATGGCGGACTTGCGCTGGCGATGGTCAATCCGGCGGACGACTACGCCATCAAAGCCATGGCGATGCTCACGGGTATGCCGATACACCCCTGCGTCGGTACACAGAAGGAGATTGAGTCCGCACTCAATTCACTCTATGGTGACGGACGCAGCTCACTCGACCGGATTATTGACGATGCAGGCCAGGAGCGTTCCGGTGACAATGAGGAGGATATCGAGCGGCTGAAGGACCTGGCCAGCGAAGCTCCCATCGTGCGACTGGTGAACAGCCTGTTCCTGCGTGCCTACGAAGAGCGGGCATCGGATATCCATATTGAGCCTGCGGAAGGCAGACTGCGGGTCAGATTTCGTATCGACGGGGTGATGCGGGAGGCCGATTCCGCCCCCAAGCGGCTGGCATCCGCGATCGTATCCCGTATCAAGATTATGGCGCATCTCAATATCGCGGAAAGGAGGCTGTCACAGGACGGCCGTATTCGGCTGCAAGTGCGGGATCAGGGCGTGGATATGCGGGTGTCGACGATTCCCACGCTGCACGGCGAGAGCGTGGTGCTGAGGCTGCTCGAACAGAATGCTGTGGCGCTCGACTTCAATGTGCTCGGGTTTGATCCGCAAACCAGGGACCGCATTTTCAAAACATTGTCTCAACGCCACGGCATTTTTCTGGTGACCGGTCCGACCGGCAGCGGAAAGACGACGACGCTCTATACCGCACTGACACGTCTGAATCAGCCGGAGCGGAAAATTATCACCGTGGAGGACCCGGTGGAGTATCAACTTGAAGGGGTGACCCAGATCCAGGTCAATCCGGATATTGGCCTGACCTTCGCGAATGTACTGCGCTCAATCGTCCGTCAGGATCCTGATGTGATCATGGTCGGTGAGATGCGGGATCTGGAGACTGCTGAAATTGCCGTGCAATCCGCGTTGACCGGCCATATGGTGCTCTCGACGCTGCACACCAATGATGCGGCCGGGGCGATAACCCGCATGCTGGACATGGGGGTTGAGGATTATCTCCTGACCTCTACCGTCAACGGCGTGCTCGGACAACGGTTGGTGCGTTCGCTCTGTAGCCGTTGCAAGCTGCCCTACCGCGCCTCGGATGAATTGGTGAAACGCCTGCAGCTGGACAGATTGAAGCCGGAAGGGGAGATTGTGCTGCACAGGTCAACCGGCTGTGATCTCTGCTCGGGGGTGGGCTATACCGGCCGGATCGGGATATTTGAATTTCTTGAAGTAAACGATGGCATCCGGGATCTGGTGTTGAAGCGAGCCGATTCTGCCGGCATTTACCGGGCCGCCCGGGCGCAGGGAATGGTCAACATGTACGAGGATGGCATCGGCAAGGCGCTGGCGGGGCTGACTACTGTCGAAGAGGTGTTGCGGGTGACCAGGGAGAATTGAGCGGACGCTAAGGATACGGATTTGCGATGACACTGTTTCATTACAAAGCACTCACCCCCGCAGGTGAAGTCTCAGAAGGAGAAATAGAGGCGGTCAGCGAACAGGCTGCGGCTGCCCGGCTCAGAGAGAGTGGGCATCTGCCGATCAGTTTCGAGGAGTCGGTCAAAGGCTCGTATTCGACGGGCAGCGGCGGACTGTTCTCCCGTTATCGACGCCTGTCACAGGCGCAGCTGTCGGTCTTTACACGGGAGCTGTCCCGCTTGATTGGCGCCGGTGTTTCACTCGACAGATCACTGACCATACTGGCCACGGTTTCCGATCACGTTGTCGAACGGGATATGATCACCCGGTTGATCGAGGACATTCGCGCCGGCGGTACTTTTGCCGATGCGGTTCGTGCCAGGGGTGCGCCTTTCAGCCGGCTCTACTTCAACATGGTAAGGGCGGGTGAAGAGGGTGGAGCATTGAATATCGTGCTGGAGCGTCTGGCCGACTACCTGGAAAAGTCCCGCGAGTTTCGCGCGAATATCGGCGCAGCGCTGATCTATCCGGCCATTTTGTTGATTGTTTCGCTGCTCTCGCTGATCCTGCTGCTGACGCTGGTGGTGCCCCAGTTTCAACGTATGTTCGACGAGGCCGGTGCGGTGCTGCCACTGCCCACCCGGATTGTCATTGCCATCGCGGACTGGGTGCAAAACTATTGGTGGGCGCTGTTGCTGCTGCTTCTGGTGCTGCTGTTGAGCATACCCAAGCTGATGGCACGGCCCGGAATCAAACAGCGTTGGGATGAATTTGTGCTGTCGCTCGCGGGCGTCGGTTCCCTGGTCCGCAAAATAGAGGTAGCCAGATTCTGCCGAACGCTGGCCACGCTGCTGAGCAACGGGGTTGGTCTGCTGACTGCGCTGGCCATCGTCAGGGAGACGCTGGGAAATCTGGCACTGGCAAGGTCGGTGGAGCGTATCTCCAGGAGTCTTAAGGGGGGAGGTTCCTTTTCCGCTCCCATGCTGGAAGACGGCGTATTTCCCAAGCTTGCCTGCCATATGGTCCGGGTGGGCGAGGAGACCGGCAGTCTCGACCGGATGTTGCTGGATGTGGCGGATGTTTACGATAAAGAGGTCTCACAAAGCCTGAAAAAACTGCTCAATCTGTTGGAGCCGTTGATGATCCTGACGTTGGGTGTGCTTATCGCCGCAATCATTTTCTCCATTCTGCTTGCCCTGCTGAGTATCAACGAACTGGCGTTCTGACAGGCTGTCCGGGCGCTCTGGTTCCGGGTTGCGGCAGCGCGATGTTTCGTCTGAGAATCCGACGGACATCTCTTTGGCTGCTGTTTATCTGTGCGCTTCTGTTGTCGCGTTTCTGTCTGATTGCAGCTGCAGTCTGTTTCAGCTTCGCCTGTTGCAGAAGCAACTGTTTTTCAGCCGCAGAGAGGACGTTGTCGCTCAACCTGACGACCTCGGAAACGCCTCCCCGTTCAATGGTGACGAACTCGGGTGTGATCTCTGACACCGTCCAGTCCGAAAGTTTCTGCCCCTCTTTAACCTGCAGGATCTCGTCGCTGTATCCCGGTTGCTTCAGCAGTGCGACTTTTTCGTCTTGCGCGATAACTATTCCCATTACCAGGAACTGGTTGGTCTCTAGCGGCAGAGTTGTGCTCTCCTGAGTGTCGGACGCCATCTCTTCCCCGCCGGCTTCCGGTGGTCGGCGCGAGGGTGAAAACAGGGGACGCATGATCATCTCGCCAAATTCCGACAGAGGCACCGGCTCGGATATCTGTTCGACCAACGCGGGTTGCGGTGCCGAAGTGCTGTCATCCGGTACCGCCAATGTCGCATTTTTCGACGGCTGGCCTACAGCTGTCCGGTGTTGCACGGAGAGCAGGCCGAATACCAGCACGCCGGCCGATACCAGCAGCGCGAAGCTTAATATCCATTGGCCGCTTCGCGCCATCAGCTGGACTCCTCATTGCGGCGGTATCCGGATACTTCCAGCGATACACTGAGTATCTGCGTCTGTTCCTGCGGTGGGCTGTTACGCCTGCCGCGGCGTATGCGCTTGGTACGTATTTCGATCATGTCGACAAACAGTATGGGCTGGCTGAATTCGATTCCGTAGAGAACCCGTTGCAACGTTTCGATGTTGCCCGAGAATTGCGCCCGGATACCAATCCAGTCCATCACGCCGGCTGCACTGCCGGGCAGTACCTGAGTGCTTTCGAGCCGTCCACCGGCATTCAGTACTATCTGTTTGAAAAGTGCCTGCAGGTTGGCGCCGGCTATGGCCTGACTCTCGCCTTGCAGCAGGCCCTCTGCCGATTCCTGCCTCGAGGTGAGGCCTGCGAGCTGCGTTTTCAGCGGAAGTTCCAGCAATGCCATCGCTTCGTATTTTTGCAGGCGAAACTCAAGATCGGCGATGCTTTCATCAAGACGGACGAAGGCTGTTCGCAGGGGCAGCAAAGTTACAGCAGCGACTCCCACCGCCAACACCAGCAGAATCAGCAGTGCCTGCAAACGGCTGCGGCTGAAGAATCTATTCGGCACGCTCATCTGCCCCGGTGATGTCAGCCCTGATCTGAAAGCGCTCACCGCCCAAGCGATCGTCCTGCACGACCGATGCCTGGAATGCGGCATTTTCGAACAGCGGAGAGCGCTCTATCTCGCTGATCAGCACGGATGCCTTCGAGGAGATGCCCGACAGGCTGATCTCGTTCTTGTGGTAGACCGCCTTTTCAAGCCATGTCTGATCCGGAAGAATGACGGTAAGTTCATCGATAACCTCCAAAACCGGTGGACGCTGACGCTTCGTATCCTGCAGAAATGAACTCTCGGCCTGAAGTTTTTTGACCTTGTCACGCAGTCGGATCGCGGCATCCGCCTTCAATTTTGCGGTTTCAACCCGTGTCTTCAGCTCCGCCTCCACGTTCGATCTGGTAATCAGCAAAACAGCGACAAATGCCACAGCAAGCAGCGCATTGACAGCCAAAAGCAGCTTGTTGAAAGCGGAGAACAGACTGTGCTGTTTAACCGGCGCAAGCGGGCTGGGAAGCAAATTGACTTCCGGTTCCGCCAGTTCATCCTGGTCGACAAAATCGACAAAATCGGGCACCAGATTCCATGCCCGCATTTTTCCGACCAGTTTATCGACTTTCTCCTTGGGGGTCAGGTACAGTTCGATGACGAGCGTTCTCGCAGCATAGTCACGTTCCAATATCCTGAAGCTGAAACAGACCTGTTCAGGTGGGTAGGGCGATAGTGAGTCCAGCTGATAGGAGAGGATTCGCCGCAGCTCGTTTTCGGCGGCAATCGGCAGTTCCAGCCGGCGCCGTAAAATGGAAGCACCGGGCAACCGGGCGATGGTGACATATTTTTTGTTGCCAAAGCCCTGAAGATCGTTGTCGATCTCCGGCTGCGGGCTGTCAATACGGCTGCGTCCGAGTTCCCTCCAGAGAGATGAATCCCGCGAGAAAAAAGTGACTGCATCGTCCTTGAACAACGCCAGCAGCAGATGCTCCGCCGAGTGGGATCCGTGTCGCATAAAGGAGGGTGCCATTCCCGCAAGTTCGCTCTTCCACCAGGAGATAAAGGCGCCAAACCGGTTGCGAACGGGTTGCAGACGTTTAATACCGTATAAATTCATTGCTCATCCTCCCCGATTTTTTCGGGGGGTGGATCCTGTCCCGCATCCAACACGAAATAGGGCCGGTCCTGATTCTGTTCGGGAATCCAGATGACCAGCCGGCGGGTGGCCCTCGATCCGGACGGAAGCCGTGCCCGGCCGAAAACCGTATATACCGGTCCTGCCTTCCCTGACAGCGACGATTCTACACTGGTCAGCAGTGGAAGCGCAGCCGGGGCCGGGACCTGTTCCGCTGAAAGAGACTCGCGTGCATCGATATAGTTCTCCAGCTCAACCGCGTCGATGCCGGGTATGGCTGCAAGCAGTGCGCGCGGCGCGAACTGCGGGTTTATTTTTTCACTGCTACCATACACAGTGATCAAAGGCGCAATCATGTTGTAAATACGGGATGTCATCCCCAGGAGATGGCGTATTTCCCGAATACTGCGAAAAGGTGCGTTGGAAGGTGTCCAGGCCATGCCCGCTTCAATGTATTCGCGTCGTTCGGCACCATACAACTGTTTCAGGTCATTCTCATCGCGCCAGTCTCCGAGCGCATGCGAAATGGCGAGTGCAGTATCTTCCGCCACGCCCTGCGTAACCAACAGATTTTCGACCAGTTCGAGTGGGGCATGATTGATATCCAGCTTGCCGTTCTCGTCCTGCAGTGTGAATGAGAGTTGCGCGTCGCCGAGCTTCAATTCTACCGGAGCACTGCTGATCAAGGCATTGATAACTGCCTGGTCCGGGTTGAGCAATCCATAAACCCCCTTTTCCACCGCGGCCGCGGCAAGGTGCTTTGCCTGCATACTGTCGACCAGATTGCGGGCAACCATGGTATCGGTCCGCACGGCCTTGGAAAAGCCCAGCGCCAACAGTGACAGCAGGGCGATGAACCAGAGGATTATCACCAGTGCCATACCGGCATGTTTACGCGGCGACTTCACTGATAGGCAAGCCTGCATTGGCCGCCCATTAACGGAAAGGCGCAGGCAAGGTCCATATCGATGGATATCGGAACAACGATATCCGGCCAGCGGGTTTCACCCTCCGGAAACTGCAACTTGACGGCTTGCGGGGGAGGTTTCAGCTGCGGCCAATCCGATTGCCACTGTTCGGCAACCGTGTTGCCGTAATATGAAAAAATAAGTGTTCCCGTCGATTCGATCAGCAGGCTTTTTTCGTCGGTTTTCAGCTCATTGTCGCTAAAAGTCTGCGCGTTGAATGGCGTTATTCCCAGCTCGAGTCTGTTCAGATTCCGCTCGCTGGTTATCTTGAACTCGACAGTGTAGAGACCGCCGGGGCCGGGATAGGGCGGAAGCTGAGCGGCAAAACGCAGACGGCTGCTGCTACCCTGGAAAGCGTAGCCCTCGCTCTCAGCGGGCTGCATCGAAACGGGGAAGAATCGATCGAGCATGCTGCTGAAGACACGGTGCACCGTTTCCAGATCGGCGGTCTGGCGCGTCACCCGCTCACCGGCATCCCAAGCCCTGGAAGTGAATCTGAGCCCCCCCAGCAGCAGCGTGAGCGCAACTGCGAACAGCGTTATCGAAATAAGAACCTCGACCAGCGTAAAGCCACGGCTGCAGGGGGGAGTCGGGTTACCGGTTTCAAGAGCCATCCACGGCTTCCAATCGATAGGTCATGAACTGTAATTCAGGTCGCTGTTTTCCGTAGTGCCACTGAACGCTAAGCGTAATCGCATACAGCTGATAGCGGCCTGTCGTCGGATTACTCAATTCATCCGTGTCGCGATTTGGCTCAATCCGCATACGCCAGCTGTAGATTCCCTCCTCCCCATTACGCTCTCCCGCTGTAATTGGGAATTTGTTCCCAAGCAGTGCCAGCTTACTGTCCGCGATAATCGCGGCCTGGATGTAATTTCCCGCCTCAGCCGCATTGCGCAGTCCACCTGAGAAGACCTGCAGTATCACGCCCAGAGTCAGGCCGAGTAGTGCGAACGCAACCAGAACCTCCAGCAAGGTGAATCCTCGCTGTCGTCCGGATTTTCGAACCCTTTCAGTCGGGTTGCTCGGTTTCATGGATATTCACCTTTCCGGTAATCCAGTCTACCGACAGGTTGAAGGCCGATTTATCGCTGGAAACAGTGATGGCACCGCCGGTCGAGGAGCCGTCGGGGAAGAACCTTATGCCCCCCTCCGATTCACTGATTTGTTCCGATTCCGCGGTTTTCAGTTTCAGTTTCAGCGAAGGTGGCAGTTTGGTGGGGGGGGTCTCCGCACCGATTGAAAACTGACGTTTTTCCACGTCCAGCAGGAACAACTTCTCCTGGTTACGCGATATCGCCTGTGCCTGTGCCGATCGCAGGCCTGCCGCCACCAGCCGCACGCTGCTTTTGAACTTGGCCGAGGAGAGACCCTTGTTGAAAATGGGCGGCGCGAGTGCAAGCACGGCAACCAGCAGGACCAGCGCGATAAGCAGTTCAATCAGCGAGAATCCGCCGGGGGATGCTGTCGGCGCGGTGTTACAGCGATATATCTGCGTTGTCTCCTTCGCCACCTTCCGCATTGTCGGCTCCAAGGGAATAGAGTTGAATATTGCCGCTCTCTCCCGGTGGCTCATAGTGAAACTCGTTACCCCAGGGGTCCAGTGGAACTTCGTCCTTGCGAAGATAGGGGCCGCGCCAGTTTTTAGCGTTCGAGATGTTTTCCAGCAGCGCATTGATACCCTCGTCGGCGTTCGGGTAGCGGCCTACATCAAGCAGGTAGAGTTCCATCGCTGCGGCCAGTTGCTCAATCTGAAGTTTGGCCGTATCCGACTTGCCCCGGCCCAGATAACTGACGACTTTAGGACCCACTACGCCGGCCAGCAGGCCCAGAATCACCAACACGACAAGAATCTCGATAAGCGTAAATCCGGAACGGTGAAATTTCGGTTTGTTCGGTGTTGATCGATTCATTATCGAATATCGCCCGGAAATGATAAGCAGGTTGCACAATCTCCAATCAGGCACTAATTGTCACCGAGAATTCCCTGGATGTACAGGTACATCGATATTATGCTGAATAGATTGCTTTAACTGACTGTAAAAATGAATTAATCTGCCGATTACTTAAAATACTAATGATGCGGATGCACGCGGCCAAACGGAAACACGAAACTTTTAGCCCGGGACGATGAATAAAAAGCTTGCTGTGACATTATTATCGGCGGTTGCGTTGACGCTTGCCTCCTGCACCGGCATGCAGCGTCAGAAAGCGGATTCATCTGACCGGATCGACAGCGACCCGCTGGCGAGTTATTCCGTGCTCTCCGGTGCCGGGCTGGACGATGAAGACTCAAACGCGGCGCTCGAGGCGAAGAACACAAAACCGGACAGCAGACGCGACAGTGCATCCGCCGGGTTGCAGAAACCGATCAGAGTTCCCGGCAGCAACCGCTACGTGAAGGTACAGAAACCGGCAGTGCTGCAGGCACTGCCTCAAGGGGATGGCATCGTGCTCAATTTTGAGAATGCCGATCTCCGCGAGGTGGTCCGGACCATCCTCGGCAATTTCCTTAAAATCGACTACGTGTACGATCCCAAGGTGCAGGGCACCGTCAGTCTGCAGACAACCAGGCCGCTGGCGCAGAGCGCGGTGCTGGCAACACTGGAAACGCTGCTGCGGATGAACGGAGCCGCGCTGATCACCGGTAATCCCTACCGCGTGGTGACCGCCGAAGAGGCGCAGAAAGCCAAACTTGTGCCCCAACTCGGCGATGACAGCTCGCCGCTTCCGCCAGGTTACCAGATGATTATCGCCCCGCTGCAATTCGTTGCGGCGGCGCAGATGGAGAAGGTCCTGGAGCCGTTTGTCACGCCGCAGTCGATTCTCAGAGTGGATTCAGAAAGAAATCTGCTGGTACTGGCTGGAACCAGTGGCGAGCTCGCCAGTCTGTTGGATACCATCGATGTGTTCGACGTCGACTGGCTCTCCGGTAAGTCTATCGGCCTGTTTCCGCTGACGCAGGTGACGCCGGAGGATATGGTGACGGAACTGAACACCATTTTCGGTACCGATCGGGATGGCCCGCTTGCCGGGATGGTGCGTTTTCAGCCGATAAACCGGCTTAACGCTTTATTGGTTGTAAGTTCCCAATCCGCGTACCTGAACAAGGTGGAGCAGTGGATCGACCGGCTGGACCACAGTTCCAGTGTCGGACAGAATCTGTATGTCTATTATCTGCAGAACGGCAAGGCCGCCGATATTGCCAAAATTCTGACCGAGGTGTTCTCAGGACGGGAGAAGAACCGGCATAACGAGCGGGATGGTCGTCTGGCCCCGGGCCTGAAGCCGGTGGAACTGGAAACGCCCCCTGTGCCCGAACAGCCGGCGGCGGCACCCATGCCCCCGGTGCAGCCCGCGCAGGTGACCGGGGCGGTACGTACCAGCGAAGGACTGGCCTTCTCCGCATCGGCGGACATCCGGATTATTGCCGATGAGACCAACAATTCGCTGCTCATCCTTGCCAGTCCGCCCGACTACCGTATGGTTATCGCCGCGATAAACAAGCTGGATATCGTGCCACTTCAGGTTCTGATCGAGGCGACCATCGCCGAAGTCACGCTGACAGATAAAATGCGTTTCGGCCTGCAGTGGTTTTTCGAGAGCGGGGAATTCAGCGGCACGTTGAGCAGTGGCACCGCCGGCGGAACTGCGGCGGGAATTCTATCCACCTTCCCCGGTTTTTCGCTGGTTTACCAGAGCGCTGATGCGAAAGCGATTCTGGACGCGCTGGAATCCGAAACATCGGTCAATGTCGTCTCGTCGCCGCATCTGATGGTGCTCGACAATCAGACCGCCACGTTGCAGGTGGGCGACGAGGTCCCCGTCACCACCCGGCAGCAGCAGAGCACCGCGACCGATACGGCCAATATCGTGAATACCATCGAGTACCGCGACACCGGCGTCATCATGAACGTCACCCCAAGGGTCAACGCCGGCGGCTCCATCATCATGGAGATCGAACAGGAGGTGAGCACTGTGGCCGAAGGCTCGGCAGGTGACAACAACACGCCGACGATAAGTCAGCGCAAGTTCAAGAGTTCGGTGGTGGTGCACTCCGGCGACACGGTGGTGCTGGGGGGGTTGATTTCGGATCAGGCGAACAAAACCCGTTCCGGCCTGCCGTATCTTTCCGAGCTGCCGGTGATCGGGGCGTTGTTTGGACAGACGTCGATTGACGACAGCCGTAAGGAGCTCGTGATGCTGATTACCCCCCGGCTGGTGCGCAACCGCTATGAAGCGAGACGCGTGACTGACGAGGTGAGAAGACGCCTGAAATCGCTGCGCCAGCTGCAGGATGAGACGCTGCCGACACCGATCTGGAACATGCGCTCTCCGAAACGCAGTCCAAACGCGTGAAAACCGGATGCAGCCGGCCGGTGATCCGCCGGGGTGGTTGCAGTGCCCGGAAGATACCGTTATCATTCCGCTCGCTTCAGGCGCGTAACTCAGTTGGTTAGAGTGTCACCTTGACATGGTGGAAGTCGGTGGTTCGAGTCCACTCGCGCCTACCAATAAAAACAATAAGTTATGTGGTATTCGAAGAATTTAAGCGAAGTTTTAGAAGTGCAGTAAATTTCTGGTAAACATTTTTTGCAACCACCACCTAGACCGCCAGCCTGACAATCCGCAGCGGTCGCAGTCCGGCAGGTGGTTGCAGCAGTACCGCCGCACCCAAACGAAAAAACCCGCCAGGGCGAACCGTAGCGGGGGCTGTCACCAGTGGAGCCTCCTACTGCTTTTTAATCATCACCTCGGCAATCTCTGTGGCCTCTCCGGCCATATGAATTAGCTTGTCAATGGTGGTATTCATATTCCCCGGCGCCGGCATACACGATCCTGATCCCACATTGCTGGCTACCGCACTTCTGACAAGCCAGCCGATTACGTAACGCCTCGATCGTCATCTCATCCTGTATTTGGGCCCGGTCCAGCCAACCTGCATGGCTACAGGCATCACAGACCGCGAGAATACGGAACTGATCTGCGGGGAAATCGGCAAGGGTATTTGCCATGCTCCCAGTATCTACCCGGGATAGGCTCAGAGTGTGAGCTTCGAATGTCGTACTTTGCCATCTGTTGAACGTGCCTGCTTTCTGGCTCAGTGCTTGCGCTATGACGCGAATCTAGGGAAATATAGGCAGAATCTGTGTATTTATTTTTTGGGTGATGTACTAGGAAGAAACCAAAAATGTCAGCCACGACACCTTACGTATTCAATCCAAACGAACTCTGGACAGTTGTAATCGCAGCATACGCCGCTATCGTTTCTACCTTTGTGCTGGGTTGGGACGCATACAAGTGGCTTGCATCAGGGGCAAAAATCGATCTAACGGCTTCAACAGGCATGAGCCAAATCAGGGGTATGAAAAAGGATCCAAAAACCTACATTTCGGTTATCGCCATGAATGTCGGAGACCGCCCAACGACCATTACCAATCTTGGTATGCTCTATTACACGTCTTGGTGGTCTGCTTACTTTTGGCGAAGAAATACAAAAAAGGGTTTTATTATCACGCAGCCTTCAGAGACCCAGCGAATACCTTACAGATTTGAGGTCGGAGATCAGTGGATAGGCTTAGCAGACCAAGAAGAAGATATTATCAAAATGGCGAAATCTGGCTATTTGTTTATGGTTTTATACACCACTACTGGAAGGTCCGGCACACGTGTGCGGGTAAAACCCAAAGAGAGCGATTCGACTTCATTATGAATACCAATAGCCTTATTTCACCTAACAATGCAATCAAATTGTGGCGTTGGGCGTTGTAAACGGCGGAGTTGGTTTAAGGGAATCTCAGGAAATAAATATGAAAAAGCCAATAATGTTCGCTTCACTAGCGTTGTCGCTAATTGGTTCTAGCATCTGCAATGCTCAGTCCGTTAATCAAATGGTTCAAGCTACGGTTAATGCGGCAGGGAAAGATTGTCCATTGGTTACAAAGGTAAAGGCATTGGGTACAACCGAAACAGGCACTCCGATCATTGCTGGCGCCTGTTCTAATGGAACACGGCATGTGTTGAAAATATTGCCAAACGATACTTTGGATTACATCTCCACATGTTCAGTGTTCGAATCGCTCTCACGAGTAAAATGCTTCTAGTAAGCGTGGCAGAACGCCCAACAATGGCTCAATTCATTCGCTCCGCTCACTGGGGCCGTTTGAAGTGCTATTCGCCCAGGTGATCGGGTTTCATCGTTCACGCCGACTTCCAACGTAACTTTTGAACGTCGGGCACTCAGCGGCACAGAAACGCCGCTGCGGGCAGATCCAGCAGGGACAGTTACCAGCGTCCCTTATCAGGCGTTCAGGCGGGGAGTAGGGCGCACAGCGCTTTACAGGCTGCGGAGGGGACCAAGTAACGAGGCGCTGTGCTTCTGCGATTGCGTCATCGGTAACATATCTGGAGTCCCACATGCCAGGAGTATAGCCAACGCCGCTCGGAAAAAGTGACCAGCGTCCTTGCCGGTCTGCGCCGCCGTCCGCGGTGCTTGGAGAATCATGCCCAATGCTTGGCTGCATCCGCCTTGAGCTTCGCGATCCGCTCGGCCAGCTCGGCATCTGTCAGCGGCAGCGCCGAAAGCCGCTTGGCCTCCGACCGCAGCGTTTTGACCTGCCGGACCTGCAATTCCAACTGCACCCATGCAGCCGAACCCTTCGGTGCGGCCCCGTTTCGAATCAGTTGCTCGTTGTGCGCGATCCAGCGATTGAACAGCCCGATCTGTGGCGATTTCGTGCGCCGCTGGACCGCCTCATATTCGCGTTCAGCCACGCCTAGCTTCTCACGCAGTTTTGCAAACCGGCGGCGAGCATGGCGCAGATCACGTTCGGCTTTAGCTGCCTTGATCCTGGCCTGCTGCTCGGTTTCGGCAAGGGTTCGGATTTCACTTTCAACTTCCACCAGCTCAGCCTTGAGCTTGGTCGTCCAGCGGCAGAACTCCTTGTAAGCGGCTCTCCGTGCCTCCATGCGGAGGTATTCTGCCTCCTCAGCGTCGCTGCTGCGCCGTCCCTGGCGCTCTGCTGTAGCCGTCAGCATTACGCCCGGGCACCCAGCACCACAATTGGGCTGACCGTGTCGCCGCCGTTCGCGGGCGTGATGGCCTGCGCGTATCTGCACAGGCCGTCGCCGCGAGCGATTAACCTGAAGGCCGTCTCGTCGGTGTTGAAAAAAACGTGCCCGGAGGTCTCTACCGCCATTTGCGGTTTGAGTCCAAGAACATACTGGGCGGGATCAAACAGGGCGATATCGCCTTGGCTGCCGAGTGCCGGTGCGTGCTCACTGACCAGGACCGGCAAACCCAACATCCGGAACCCACCAGCATCATCCGTGGCTATCACGGGCACACCACCGACAATGCCGTTGCTGCCACCAAAGCCTGAGTCGTCGATCGGTCGATACACGGTCAATAGCTGCGCCAAGGTTGATTGAGAAACTATCCAGACCGCCGTCCGGTGACTGGCAGGAACCAGACGGGAGAACATTTTCACGATGTTGGTCCAAACGACCGTCGCGGCGGTCTGTCCGGATTCCTTGGTCACGACAACGGCGGCATTGGATTCCAAGACCCCAATTGGCTTCCCGGGGCCCGACCCAGTGAGGATCGCTCCCTCAAGGTGCGCGGCTAAGGCTTCACCCATTGTCACGGCCAGCTCGCTCCCAGTGCTGGGAACATCGGTTAGCAGTTCATTCGACGCTTTCAGCAGGAATGCCAGCTTATGCGCCCGCAGATTTAGTGCCCGGACCGTTGCGGTCTGAACGGTGATGCTCTGAGCCTCGCCGGTCCAAGTGCCGGTGATACCCGCATACCCTCCGGAATGATCGTGAGAACCAAATCCGCTGATGTTGAGCGCGTTGCTGATCATCGGGATCGTTCGTACACGTTGCAGCAGACCGGCTGTCGCGAACGCCTGCTCCAGGATCTCGACGATATATTGCGTCGGTATCATCCAACCGCCAGCACCGCCCTCGTACTCGTTTTGGCCTTCCATACGGGCCACACGTAAGCGCGGGTCTTGGATTCCTTTCGGGGCCTCCGTGGCCGCACGCATGAATTGCGACAGTGACGCGAAGCCGTCTGTCTGGCCTCTACCCTGAGCCAGGACAGCTCGGAAGCTCGATACCACGGATGAAGGCTCGCCAGGATACGGGATCGGCTGCGGCGCGAATTCACCGGAGGGATAAGGCTCATTCGTGCGGCGCATTGCGGGAGGCGTTTTCCGTGGCTGTGGCTCGGCCATGCGGGTTTGCTGACGCTCAAGGCGTTGACGAGTTTGAAGCTCGCGTTCAACGTCATCGAACTCACCGAACAAGACGTTGATCGAGTCGCGTTCGGTTTCGGTAAGGTCGCGGTTCTCGCAGTCGGCTTTGGCCTGGATGTTTTCGGCCTGGGCATGGAGGTCTGCCAAGCGCTGCTGTAATTGCTGAATGGTCATGTGTTCACCTTCTTCTTCAAGTCGTGAAAATTCGGTGAACTGGAAAAACGGATTGAAGTTGAAGCGACAAGCGACGCTCCCGGCTCACCGGGTATCGCCTGCCGCTGCGTCGTTAAAGACGACAGGGGCAAGGCCCGCAGCTTGGGATCGTTGAAGATCGAGTCCGCTGGGTATGGTCACAGTGTACAAAATTGCAGCGTCATTGCAAGGTCGTTGCACCTTCCGCGTCGATAGTTGCGACGGTTAGCGCCGTCTTGCCGTTATGTAGTATAAGCGCGGTCGTGCCGGAGCCGACATTGATCGCGACTTGAAGCTGAGCGCCGTCGCCAATGGCGCGGTTCATGGCCTGATGTGCGGCTGGCTGATCGTGCTTGGCCATGGCCAGCAGGAGGTGGGTCATCAGCCGTGCATTATCCAGCAGGGCGGCATGCACTTCTTCTTTCGAAAAGGTTTCGGTTTCGGTGTTCATCGTGTGTACTCCTGTTGTGAAAAATAATCAGCTCAATTTACATTCTTCATCTTGCAACCCTATAGGGGGGGCTATTTAACTCACGGAATTTTCTTGAACACGGATATGAGCGTGACTTTTATGATCCGTCGTCGGGATGACAAGTACCCCCGGGGTCCGCGGCTTGATGTGCCCACTGATCGCCGGGGTTGACCATGCATCACAAGACACCGTTTCAACCCCGTTATGAACGTCCGTCTTCATGACGTTTGATCGCTCGTCGGCACCGCATCGCAGTTGCACGGCTTGTTTTGCCAGTGTGAGCAGTCGGGCTTGTGTCGAATCAGTACGCGCCGCTGGTCTTTAGTCTTGCCAAGGTATGACGGCTGTCGGGTTGCGCCGGGTCCAAACCATCGTTTGAGCAGATCAAGCGGCGGGTGTTTTGGTTTTTGGTTTCGTCGTTTCATGGTGTGCGTTTGAGCAAGGCTTTTATCTTTGCGAGATGTGCAAGTCCGACTCCGTAAGTGGCATTTGGCGCTGGCAGTGCCGTAAACAGCTTGTGCGCTGCTTTCTTGCGGGTTGGCTCACAAACAGATCTGAACTCGCTGGCAGTGGGTGGCCATTCTCCTTTCCAGGCATCCAGTCCTCGCCGGATGTCCTCACCAGACAAACCCCCGAGCATTCGGGACCATTCCTCGATTGCCAAAGCTCGCAGTTCATGGCTTGGAAAATTCGAGGTCCACTTGTTGCCATACAGGACTTGGAATTTAACGAACAGAGCGGCGACCCATTTCGATTCCATCCTCGTCTGACTCTGCCTCGGCTGCTGCGGTTCTGACGCAGTGCTCGTAGAAATCGATATTTCTTTGCGCTGCGGTTTTAGGTACTCGGTTACGGGTTTCACTTCTGGCTTCTCTTTGTCTGCAAGCTTGATCTGATTTACTGAGTTTCTGCTCTGCGTTTTTTGTTCGAGTCATGGCGTCGTTCTCCGTTGTATCGTTTGGGGGGGATATAGGGGGGTTTATATCTTTGTCGTCTTTAGTGTGTCCTGGAATCTGTACCCTTTTCTGTACCCTTTTCTCTGCCTCTAAAACGTTCTGGGATCTGTACCCTTTTAAAAGCAGATAGGAATTGGTTTTCGAGCGTCCACGTTGCACTTTTTTCTGGATATATCCGAAGCCTTCAAGACGTGAGGTCGATGCGGAAATACGCGGAAAAGAGATTCCGGTTAACTCAGCAATTTGCCCTCTTGATGGGTCGGCCTCCTGGTTTTTCCCGAGTCGCGAATAATAGGCCAGGACTCCCAAAACTCTCAGGTCTCGCGCTGTCAAACGTGAGTCACTGAGCGCAAACAAAGGCACTGGCGCGAAGTGTTCGCCGGAGTTTTTCAGCACTGTGCCGACCTCCACGCTTGGTAGAATCTCTGCATGGATTCGACTTCTGCGCTCTCGATCTGTGTGGCATGTTCCCAGGCATCTAAATCGAGCAGCGATGCAATCTCGCTTTCAACACGATCACGCAGCAAACTAGACTGCATGGCATCCAGTTCCCATGCCTTGTGTCCATAGCTGGAAACAAACCACTGATACCGCTTGTCCGCTTTTTTCGTGGCAGCTTCAAAATATGGCAGATTCGGAAGATCTTCAGCTGTCAGGGCTGTGCGTCTTATCCGCGCAGATCCTCCATAGCGTCGGATACGCTGTGGCAGGTCCACTTCTGACATATGCATGCCGCTCGGATCGTAGTCACCCACATAAAGCACAGTCAGCCGTTTGTCCGCTTGGCGAGTCTCTGAGGCAATGTCCTGCATCACAGTTGCCGAAGCATAGCCATGCATCACACGAAAGGTTATGCCGTACTTATCCAGTACCGGCGCAAGGATTCCGCGTACCGTTCCCTTTTCAGACCATACCTCAACCCATTCAGGTTGCGACTGCCAATAGTCCCGGCGATAACCATTCACGGTAGCTCGAATAATCTGATCGGAATTGCTCCACGTATTTACCCGTTCTGCTTCTCGGGTTTCATCGACTATCCACTCCCAAGGGATGATCCCATCTTCACGGGCCGTGGTGAGTATGCGGCTGACTTTGTTGGTGGAGTTGCGTCCCATATTGGGAATCACTCCTTGCGTGAACAGACGGTAGGCTACAGCTCGAACAGATGTAGGCTGCTCAACTTTGAGTATTTCCGTGCAAGCCTCAATAAAGTCTAAAGTGGCTTTCGCTTGGCCTCTTCCGCGTTTCATGCCAGATCTTCCACCTCAAGGCAGGCTGACCGGATCAGGCGTTGTTTGCTACAATGGATCCCGACGGTGTTCGCCCCATCAAAGGGCGCTTCGGCGTGCCAGCCACCAACCGGCACGCCGTTCTTTTTTTGAGACATGGATCATCCCCGTTTCCGCATGCCGGTGCGAAGTCGCTGGATTGATTCGCCAGTGATACGGCGAGCCCGGCCAACCTTATAGCCGTCCAGTTCGCCGGTTGCGATTAGCTTGTAAACGGTGGGAGCGGTAACGTTCAGAATTGTGCAGGTTTCCACAACTGAGCAGTCGCGGTAATTTTCGGTAGTGCGTTGCATGTCTTCGGCCTCATCAATTTTCGATAGTGCGTTGCATGTCTTCGGCCTAATTGGTTGTAAACCACGGCCAAAGATTAACTGCGGTAACAATACGCTCGGGTGTTGCAGTTCAACAAAGGGGGGATAAAACTACAGCCGCAGCTGCTTTTGGGCGCGGTTGTATTCGTCGCGAATCGTTGTCCAGGCAAGTCGCCCGGCGTTTTTTGATGTGCCGTCGATGGAAGGGAAGTCGGTCGTATGCGTGGCGATCCACTTGAACGCGGCGGTCTTGGACGTGACCTTGCCGGTGCGGATCAACTCCTCGACCTTGGCGTGTATAACGAACTGGCGGATAAGCTTCTTAAAAGGGTCGCCCTTTTGTGGACCGGGATCGCCATGAACTAGTCCGAGCGCAACGTCCGCGGGGATCCCCTGGAGGATCTGGTCGATGGCCTCGCGCAGGTACTCAAACGGCGCGGCCTGCCAGTTCACTTCTGCATCGTGAGGCACTTCACCGCTGGTGCGGCTGTCCAGAAAGTTTTGCAGCAGCACCAGCAGGTCGATGGCGGCGCTGCGTTCGCCGCCTAACGCTCGGCGGGCAAGCCAGCTGCGGACCTTCCTGGTCACGGCAGCATCTCCACCGCAGCCCGCAGATTGTCCGGTGCGAGGTGCGCATAGATCAGCGTCATTTCGATCGATGAATGCCCCATCAATTCGCGCACCGTGTTAAGCGGTACGCCTGCCATCACTAACCGGCTGGCGAATGTGTGGCGGATATCGTGGAATCGGAAGTTTTCAATTCTGGCAGCCTTCAACAAATTGCCGAAGGACTTTTGAAAAAAGTGTTTTCCGAATACTGGATTAGCCGGTAACTGAGCCACTTTCCCCTTGTGGATCTTCAGCACTGATACAGCGGTATTGTTTAGCGGGATATGGCGGGTCTGTCCCGACTTCGCACCTTTACCGTGAACCGTTAGCGTCTGGCGTTTCAGGTCAATGTCACCCCATTGCAGGTTCCACAGCTCACCGCGCCGAAGCCCGGTATTGAGTGCCAGCATCACCAGCGGGGTCAGGTTGTCGGCATACTCTCCCAGCTCCGGCAGCAGATCGTAATCCCTTTCCTTGCGCCACTCGTTGGCATTGCGCCGTCCCTCACGGAGACGGCTATCACGCGCCATCAGTGTGGCCAGCAGGCGCTTATTCTCTGCGTCGGTCAGATACCTGATAACTGGCCTCTTGTCGAACTTCAGGAACTTCAGACGAGCCAGGGGGTTGGTCGGCAGCAGATCCAAGTCAACCGCCCGCTGGAGTGCGGTTTTTAATGCTTTCGACTGTCTGTTGATTGTTGCCGGTTTAAGTCCGGCTTTCTGCTTCTTGATGCGCCATGTTTCAACATCAGCCAGCCGGATGTCTTCCAGCGGCTTGTCTGCCAGCTTAAAACTTGCCAGATAGGCTTGTGTTTCCTTTGGTCGGCTGTAGTTCTGTTCCAGATATTCGTTGTAGTGGTCGGTCAGGTATTTACCAAAGGTCATGACCTCAACCACAGGCGGTTCTTCCGGTTTGGCGTCTGGGTCTTCGCCCCGGAGGATTGCCAGTGCCTTCTCCACGGCCATGGAATAGGTCATCACCGGCATGGTGCCCAGTGTCCGGGGCTTGCCGTTCTGGATCAGCTTCCATATCTTTGTGCCGTTCGGCTGTACGCGCAACACTGCGCCGGGTGCGCCGGATACCTTGCGCTGATACGGCTTGTCTTCCGGTTTTGCCTTGTCGGCTCCCTGGTGGTTCAGAATCGGCGGTCTGCGCCTGTAAATTCTGGTTTCGTTTTCGGTGTTCGCTGACATGGTGGATACCCCGCTTTATGGGCTTTCGTAAATTTTCTGTAAATTGTACGCCTTAATTTGCGTTAATAACAGAAATTAACGAACATAAATAAAACAGGTACTTATCTCGTAAGTGATTGACCGAAAAGAGCAAAAAAACACCTTGACATGGTGGAAGTCGGTGGTTCGAGTCCACTCGCGCCTACCATCAAACCCGAAAGCACCCGGTTGCATCAGCATCGGGTGCTTTTTTCTGTATGACTTTTCCGGATTTGCCTTTTACGGCGTTGCAGCCGCTATTTTGACAGCGTTTTTCGCCGCGATCCGTGTCTGGGCCCAATATTGGATATCTGCCGGGTTGCGGTTAGTATTGTCACATATCGGATTGAGATCGTATCGACAAAAATCAGAAAATGACTGAAAACCGGATATTGAAAGAGCAGATACCAGTAGAATCTGAGGGGATGGCGGCTTCGGTTGACCGGGATTCGAGGCGCTATTCGAGCCGCAGCAGCCACAGCCGCTCGGTGAAGAAAATTTTTCATCTGAGAATCATCGTCGCGGTGCTCTCAGTGGCACTGCTGATAACGATCTTCGGGTGGATTGCCGCCAGCATGAAGCTCATTGCCGTCGAAGACCAATTTCACGACTATCAGCTCAGCAGCAGCGAGGGAATGTCCATCAGCGAGAGTCAGGCTGCCGAAATCGAACGTCTCAAAACGGAAAAAGAGATTCTGGTCAAAGGCGTCATCCCCGGCCTAAGACTGCTGGAGTTTGACTCTACCATCAATATCGATGACCAGTATTTCCGAAATATCGGTTTCACGCTGACCGGTACCAGCCACAGCAAGAATTACGAGTATAGAATCGTGCTGCACAACGACAGTCTGAATGTGGTGACTCCGGCGGTAACCGTGTTCCTGTTCGATGATCGTGGAATACAGGTGGGCTCTACGGTGTTGTCGAAAATGGACGCAACCTCCAAAGCCGAATTCAACGTGCTTCAACCGAATGAGACCCGATCTTATACCGGGCGTATAGCACTGAATATTCAGTCGGAGCCCAGGTATTTTCTGGTCGACGTAAAATAGCCGATTCGGGTTCCCGGTAAAGGGACGGGGTTTTCGTATTTCACGCTGTATCTTCCGACAGATTGGATAGAGATGAATTCAGATCTCCACCCCAGCGTATGTCCGCATGATTGTCCATCAGCCTGCTCGCTGGAAGTCGAAGTTATCGACGAAAACACCATTGGGCGAATTC
This sequence comes from Gammaproteobacteria bacterium, assembly GCA_020445405.1. Lineage (GTDB taxonomy): Bacteria > Pseudomonadota > Gammaproteobacteria > Chromatiales > Chromatiaceae > HKST-UBA178. The sequence continues at coordinate 38,104 of JAGRGQ010000009.1, forward strand.
ATGGCGCCAGGCAGAACAGCTATACCCAGGGCGTGATATGTGCAAAGGTCGCCCGCTACGCCGAACGGATTCACCATCCGGATCGATTGACGCAACCGTTGAAACGGATTGGAGAAAAGGGCGAAGGTGACTTCACCCCGATCGGATGGGATCAGGCCCTGGACGAAGTCGCGGAGCAGCTCGATCGCGCTGCAGCCGCGCACGGGGCGGAAGCTGTGTGGCCCTACTATTACGCCGGGACTATGGGTCAGCTGCAGCGGGACGGCATAAACAGATTGCGCCACGTCATGGGCTACTCCGGTCAGGAGAAAACCATCTGCACCGCGCCGGGGTACGCTGGCTGGAGCGCCGGAACCGGCGCGGGCTGGGGCGCGGATCCCCGCGAGATGCGCAACAGTGATCTGATCGTAATCTGGGGCTGCAACGCGGTGGCCACCCAGGTCAACGTCATGACACTGGTGAGTCAGGCGAAGAAGGCGCGCTCAGCCAAACTGATAGTGGTGGATCCCGATCTGACGCCAACGGCACAGAAGGCGGATCTGCATCTGCAGCCGCGGCCCGGTACCGATGGCGCTCTCGCCTGCGCGGTGATGCAGCAGCTCTTCCAGAACGGTTATGCCGACCGGGCTTATCTTGCCCGATACACCGATGCGCCGGCGCGGTTGGAGTCCCATCTGGCGCTTCGCACGCCCCTCTGGGCGGAATCGATAACCGGTATCCCGGCGGCGAAGATCGAAGCCTTCGCTGAACTCTACGGGCGGATCCGGCGCAGTTTCATTCGACTTGGTCTGGGTTTCTCTCGCGGCCGTAATGGCGCGTTCAACGTCCACGCAGTCAGCTGTCTGCCCGCGGTTACCGGAGCCTGGCAATATCAGGGGGGCGGTGCGTTGCTCGGCACCAGCGGTCTGTTCCATCTGGACAAGCGCCTGATCGAGGGGCTGGACGCCCGGCATGCCGGCATCCGCATGCTGGACATGTCGCGGATTGGCGCGATTCTGTGCGGGAGTGTCGACGACCTGCGCGGTGGACCGGCGGTCAAGGCGATGTTCATTCAAAATACCAATCCCCTGGCGGTAGCGCCTGATCTGAACGCGGTGCGGCGTGGTTTTGCCAGGAAGGATCTTTTTGTCTGTGTTCATGAGCAGTTTATGACGGAGACTGCAAGGATGGCCGACATCGTGCTTCCGGCCACCTGTTTTCTGGAGTACACCGATATCTACCAGTCATACGGACAGATGCATCTGCAGCTGGCGCGCCCGGCGGTATCTCCACCGGGTGAATGCCGTTCCAACCATCGGGTGATCTGCGAACTGGGAGCCAGGCTGGGAGCGGTACATCCCGGCTTTGCCATGAGCGAGGAGGAGATCATCGACGCGACACTGACAGCTTCCGGGTATCCGTCCCTGGAAACAATGGCCGAAACGCGCTGGCTCGATTGCAGCAAATCCTTCGAGGAGATGAATTTCTTAACCGGTTTCAATTGGCCCGACGGGCGTTTTCGCTTTGCGCCCGACTGGAAAGCACTTGGTCCTCTGGGTGGCAGGATGCCGTGCCTGCCCGATCACTGGGACGTGATCGACGCTGCCACACCGACGCATCCGTTCAGATTGATAACGCCTCCGGCGCGCACGTTCCTCAATACCTGTTTTACCGAAACACCGGGATCGCGCGACAAAGAGCGGAAACCGCGTGTGCGCATGCATCCCCGGGATGCGCTGCCGCTCGGCATCGAACAGGGCAGCAAGGTGGCAGTGGGCAACGAATCCGGCGAAGTTCATCTGGAGGCAAGCCTGTTTTCCGGCCTCCTCCCCGGGGTGGTTGCGGTGGAGGGAATCTGGCCGGGCCACGCATTTGACAACGGCGTGGGCATCAATACGCTGGTAAGCGCGGATCCGATTGCGCCTGTCGGTGGTGCCGGGTTCCATGATACCGCGGTCTGGGTGAAACTTCTTGCGGAAAGAGTCTAGGCTTCGGATGGAAAAAACGACTGCAGATTCAGATCTGGAAAACGCGATGCAGGAAAGGCCGGCAAAAATCTCTCTCTGGCGAAAGCTGGGTCGGGCACTGATCCTCCTCCTCGTGCTGTTGGGAGCCCTCTATACGCTTGGCGGGTTTGTCCTGCTGCCCAGACTGGCCAAGGATGCGCTTGAAAAACAGGTGCAGCAGACTCTCGGCCGCGAGCTTAAGGTGCACGCGATAGATTTCAATCCCTTCAGTTTTTTCATGCGTCTGAATGGCGTCGAACTGCAGGAGGCGGACGGCACACTGCTGCTCTCGCTCCGGTCATTGTCGGCGGATCTGCTACTGCGGGATCTGATCGAGGGTAAAATCACGCTCAACGAAGTCAGCCTGCAGGCCCCCTGGGTTCATCTGCGGATAGATCAGAATGGAACCCTGAATCTGATGCGTCTTATAGCGGATGCCGCTGCCGGAACGAACGAACAACAGAGCAGTACCGGTGCTGAACAAGCACCCCCGCAGTTCCTGATTAAGCGGTTTCAGATTGGCAATGGAACAGTCAGACTGACGGATCTGTCCGGGACCACTCCCAGGGAAGCCTATGTCGTACCGGTCAATCTGACGCTGAATGAAATCAGTAATCGACCCGGGGTCAAATCGCCGGTAAACATGACCGCGACAACCTCCGGCGGTGGGTCGCTGCGCTGGAAAGCGGACCTTTCTCTGCAGCCGTTCTCGTCCCATGGCGGGATGCAAATCAGCGGACTCAAAGCGCTGACGCTTTGGGAGTTTCTGCAGGACAGGTTGAATATCGATCCGCCGCATGGGTCCATTGATCTGGAGGCCCGTTACAGCTTCAGTCAATTGGACTCGGGACCAAGCCTGGTCGTGGATGCGCTCGAGCTGAAGCTGTCGGCTCTCCTGTTGCGGCTCAAAGGAGCTGCCGATCCACTGCTTAGCCTGCAGACGGTCGCGCTGACCGACGGCAGATTCGAACTGGATGGCAATCGACTGACGATCGGACAACTGCGGGTGGCTGACGGCGCAGTGAACGTCTCCAGGAAAAAACGAGTCATCGATTGGAGCGAATTGGTACGGAAGAGAGAGGATAATTCGCGCCAGAACGATCTGCAGGAAGCGCGCAGCCCAGGTCCGGACTGGCGTGCTGAGCTGCAGCAGCTGAACGTGGAGAATATCGCGCTGGCATTTGGTGACGGGGATCTGGGACGACCGGTCGCCACCAGCATCGGCAGTGCGGCGCTGACGCTCAGCGCCAGGGCAGAGCAGGCGGCCGGCCGGTTAAGCGCGCAGATTGACGGATTTGGTTTGAAACTGAGAGAGATTGCGATGCGGCAGACTGGGATGCCGGAGCCGTTGCTGGTGCTGAATGAGGCGCAGCTGCATCGGGGTAGAATGGATCTGGCTTCCCGTTCGATCGCTATCGACAAAGTTGAATTCAAAGGGGGGCGGACACGCGTTGTCCGGGAAAAAAGCGGCCGCATCGATTGGCAGAGCATGTTTAATGGGACAGCGGACAGCCAGAATTCCGAGCCGGCCGTTCAACAGCCCGATAAGCCGTGGCAGGTGGAGGCCGCTTCAGTGCTGCTCGACAAGTTCGATGTTGCGCTCAGCGATCACACCAATGCGGCGGCGGCGGAGCTGCATCTTTCACCGGTTGCGTTGAAGTTGACCGGGGTCAGCAGCGCGCTGGAAAAGCCGATTGGGGTTGACTTGGCGGTCGCAGTCAAGGAGGGGGGTAACCTGGCGGTAAAGGGTAGATTCACTGCCGCCAAACCGGAAGCCGAGCTGGATATCGATGTAACAGCGTTGTCCCTGTTGCCTCTGCGGCCTTATCTTCAGCCGGTGGCGGCGATCAAGCTGGATTCCGGCAACCTCTCTACCAGGGGAAGGCTCAAGTACGGCGGTGACCGGAAGGATGCACTTTCATACAACGGCGCTGTGCAAATCGAGGAACTCCGGATCAGTGAACCGAAAACCGGGGAGACACTGCTGGGGTGGAAGCTGCTCGACGCGTCCGAACTGGCATTGTCGCTGAAACCGGACGGTCTGCAGATCAGGGAGATACTGCTCACCGAACCCGCCGGCAAGTTTGTCATCAACAAGGACTTGAGCAGCAACTGGCAGCATCTCTCCAAAGAGGAGCCGGAGCAGGTGACGGCAGATGCCGCACAGATTGTGCAGAGTCCGTTTCCGGTCAGTGTGGATCGGATTCAGGTCGATGCAGGCAAGCTTGATTTCGCCGATTTCAGTCTGCCGCTGGAATTTTCAACCAGGATACACGAACTGAGCGGCGCCGTCGTCGGCATATCCACGGCACCGGGCGCAAAGGCGAGCAGCGATCTGAAGGGCAGGGTGGACGAGTTCGGTTCAGCCGTTATCAAGGGGGACATCGCGCCTTTGGATCCCCTTTTGTTCACCGACATGCGGGTTGTTTTCTCCAACCTCAGCATGGCGAACCTGACACCCTATACCGCCAAATTCGCCGGGTATCTGATCGATTCGGGCAAGCTGTCGCTGGATCTGCACTACCGGATCGAGGGTAAAAAGCTGCTGGGTGAAAACCAGGTCGTCCTCAACAAATTGAAGCTGGGTAAAAAAGTGAAGAGTCCGGATGCCATCGATGCGCCGCTGGAACTGGCGATTGCGCTGATGCAGGACAGCAGGGGCATCATCGATCTCGGTCTGCCCATCAAGGGGGATATGAACGATCCGGAATTCAGCTACGGCCATCTGGTGTTCAAAGCTATTGGTAATCTTTTTACCAAAATAGTGACTGCACCGTTTCGTATTCTTGGCGCAATTCTGGGCGTGAAGGGGGATGATCTGGACTCGGTGGCGTTCGAGCCTGGATCTGCGCTGCTGGCCCCACCCGAGCAGGAGAAACTGAAGGCGGTGGCCAAGGCGCTGTCGGAACGCCCGAAACTGGCGTTGCAGATTCAGGGTCAGTACGACGAAAAAGCCGATGGAGAGGCACTGAGGGAGCTTGCGTTGAGGAGGGAGATTGGCGAGCGTCTGGGTAGAAAGCCGGCGCCGGGCAAACGACCGGACCCGATCAGTCTGACAGACCATAAAACGCGCGCGGCAGTCGAGGAGTTGTTTGCGGAAAGGATTTCAGCGACTGAGCTGGCAAAACTTAAGACGCCGCCCAAATCGCAACCGGAGACGGGCGGGAACAAGCCGGGAGCCGGATCGGGGGTTGCCGGCAAGGATGCGGGTGAGCAGCAGACCGGTTTGCCAACCCCCGATTTTTACGAAAATCTATACCGGCGCCTGGTCACAGCGCAACCCCTTGCCGCGGCGGCACTGGAAAATCTGGCGCGCGAACGGGGCCAGGCAATTGTTCAGGGGTTAACCACGGCAGGAAAGCTGCCGGATGCCAGGATCAGACTGCTGGCCACGGCTTCAGTTACGTCGCCGGATGCCGACAAGATAATCTCGAAGATGAACCTGGGGGTTGGCAATTAGTTTTGCCTTTGTCCGGTTATCTCTTAAAATGACCGCTCCAAACGTTATCCTGATCATTGCCGGATCCAAGCCGCCATCGATCGGATTTGATTATGGCCGGACCCGACAGTGCGGTTTTTTTTCAGTATTGCAGTCACCGCTGAGAGAGTTGTTTGATGCCTCTGATCACCCTGCCCGACGGCACACAAAAAACCTTTGAACACCCGGTAACCGTGCGCGACGTTGCCGCATCCATAGGCCCCGGACTGGCAAGAGCGGCAGTCGCGGGACGCGTCGACGGCAAGCTGGTCGACCTTTCGTTTCCGGTTGTACAGGACGCGGAAGTGGCGATCGTCACCGATCGTGACGATGACGCACTGGAGATTATCCGTCACTCTACCGCGCACTTGCTGGCCCAGGCGGTGAAGGAGCTGTTTCCCGAGGCGCAGGTGACTATCGGCCCCACGATTCAGGATGGATTCTATTACGACTTTTCGTATCAGCGCCCCTTCACCCAGGATGATCTGCAGCGGATCGAAGAGCGGATGAAGGCGCTGGCCAAGGCGGACTACACGGTGACCCGACTGGTCATGTCACGCGATGATGCTGTCACATTCTTTCGTGATCAGGGAGAGGCGTACAAAGCCGAGATTATTGAGTCGATCCCGGCAAACGAAGAGCTTTCACTCTACAGCCAGGGCGCTTTTACCGATCTCTGCCGCGGCCCGCATGTCCCATCCACCGGTAAGCTGGGTGCATTCAAACTGATGAAGCTGGCAGGCGCGTACTGGCGCGGCGACTCCAGCAACGAGATGCTGCAGCGCATCTACGGTACCGCCTGGCGCAACAAGGAGGAGTTGAAGGGTTATCTCTATCGGCTGGAGCAGGCGGAGAAACGCGACCACCGTAAACTGGGCAAGGCGCTGGACCTGTTTCATACCCAGGAAGAGGCGCCCGGCATGGTTTTCTGGCATCCGAAAGGCTGGGCCATTTATCGTGCTGTCGAACAGTACATCCGCGAAAAAATCGGCAGCGCCGGTTATCAGGAGATCCGTACCCCGCAAATCGTCGATCGCAGCCTGTGGGAGAAGTCCGGGCACTGGGGAAAGTACCGGGAAGGGATGTTCACCACCCAATCCGAAAACCGGGATTTTGCGATCAAGCCGATGAACTGCCCCTGCCACGTTCAGGTATTCAACCAGGGGATCAAGAGTCACCACGATCTGCCGCTGCGCCTGGCCGAATTTGGCTCCTGTCACCGCAACGAAGCCAGCGGCACGCTGCATGGTCTGATGCGCGTGCGCAACTTTGTGCAGGACGACGCGCACATATTCTGCACCGAGGATCAGATTCAGGATGAGGTGTCGCGTTTTGTCGATCTGCTGTTCGAGGTTTATGCCGATTTCGGATTCACCGATATTCAGATAGCGTTATCCACCCGGCCGGAAATGCGGGTTGGCAGCGACGAGGTGTGGGACAAGGCGGAGCGGGCGCTGGAAGAGGCACTTGAAGCCAAAGGGCTCGCATGGAAGCTGCAGCCGGGTGAAGGCGCTTTCTATGGACCTAAAATCGACTTTTCACTGCGTGACTGCCTGGACCGGATATGGCAGTGCGGCACCATTCAGGTGGACTTCTCCATGCCGGGCCGTCTGGATGCCAGCTATATTGCCGATGACAACAGTCGTAAAGTGCCGGTCATGCTGCATCGTGCCATTCTCGGCTCTCTTGAGCGCTTCATCGGCATTTTGATCGAAGAGAGTGCCGGGGCGCTGCCGGTCTGGTTAGCACCGGTTCAGGCGGTGGTGATGAATATTACCGACCGGCAGGCTGAATTCGCGAAAAAAGTGGTTCAAATTCTGCAGGTGCAGCACTTTAGAGTGGAATTGGACTTGAGAAACGAGAAGATCGGTTTTAAAATCCGCGAGCATACATTATCCCGGGTGCCCTACCTGCTGGTTCTGGGCGACCGGGAAGTGGAAAACGGGACGGTGGCCGTCCGCACGCGCAGTGGCGAAGATCTCGGCAGTATGGAGGTCGGGGCATTTTCGCAGACACTGGCGGCTGAGGTCGCTCGTCGCTCGAATTGAGAGCTTGTTCTGAGATAAGGCGCTGGAACAGGGTGCGCCTATGCTTGGGACAGGCTTTGTTCTTTGGGGGAAACTGAAATCGCTGCACCAAAAAGAAACCGCTTGAACGAAGATATCGCGATACCAGAGGTCAGATTGATCGATGCGGATGGCGAGCAAGTGGGGATAGTACCGATCGAAGAGGCGTTAAGGGCTGCGGAAGCGGCAAAACTTGACCTGGTGGAAATCGTACCGAATGCCGACCCGCCGGTGTGCCGGATCATGGACTACGGCAAATTCGTGTTCGAGGCCAAGAAGCAGAAACAAGCGGCGAAAAAGAAGCAGAAACAGGTTCAAATCAAAGAGATAAAATTTCGTCCAGGGACGGGGATAGGGGATTATCAGGTAAAACTGCGCAACCTGATACGTTTCCTAAATGACGGGGATAAGACCAAGGTGACCATGCGGTTCCGCGGTCGTGAGCACGCCCACAGGGAGCTGGGCCTTGAGATGCTGCAACGTGTGGAGGCCGATCTGGCTCCGTACGGTGAGGTCGAGCAGCAGCCTCAGATGGAAGGCCGGCAGATGGTAATGGTGTTGCGTCCCATAAAACATTAACTGAAGTTACTGAATGCGGAGTTCAAACAGATGCCAAAGATCAAAACCAATCGTGGCGCGGCCAAACGGTTCAAGGTAACCGGTTCCGGCGCTATCAAACGAGGTCAGTCTCACCGACGTCATATATTGACGAAAAAAAGCACCAAGCGTAAGCGACAGTTGCGCACTGCAGCGCAGCTGCATAAAGTCGACGTGGCAGCCGCCCGTCGCATGATTCCCTACGCCTGACAGAAAATTGGAGACTGAGTTATGCCTCGCGTGAAACGCGGCGTTCAAGCACACGCCAGACACAAGAAAGTGCTACAGGAAGCAAAAGGCTACTACGGCGCCCGGGGCACCGTGTACAGAGTTGCCAAGCAGGCGGTGATCAAAGCCGGTCAATACGCCTACCGGGATCGCCGTCAGAAAAAGCGTCAGTTTCGGGCGCTTTGGATTGCCAGGGTGAATGCCGGAGCCCGCGAAAACGGCCTCTCGTACAGCCGCATGATCAATGGCCTGAAGCGCGCCGGTGTGGAGATCGATCGCAAGATATTGGCCGATCTGGCCATATTCGACAAGCCGGCATTCAGTGCCTTGGCGGAACAGGCCAAGGCCAATCTCTCCAGCTAAGTTTTCACCCGCCGGACCGGGTTCCGGCCGTTGAAATTATCCAAGGGGGAAGGCCTTCCAGGCTTCCCCCTTTTTTTGTTTCGAGGGGCAAATCGATGGTTGCTGAATCCGATTCCGATTTGATCGAGCTTGTCAGCACGGCAACAACGCTGATCGGCAATGCCGACTCACTGGCTGAACTGGACGAAGTAAGGGTGCGCTACCTGGGAAAAAGCGGCCTGCTGACAGCGCAGCTGAAGCAGCTTGGGCGCCTGCCCAAGGAAGAACGCCCGCAGGCCGGAGAGGCGATCAACAGAGCCAAACAGTCGCTGCAGACCAGGATCGAGCAGCAGCGTACGGTGTTGCAGCGTCAGGTGCTTTCGCGGCGCCTGAATTCAGAACGCGTCGATGTCACTCTGCCGGGCAGGGGAATGGGGCGGGGCGGATTGCATCCGGTCACCCGCACCCTTGAACGCATCGAGCGCTTTTTTGCGAATGCCGGTTTCAGCGTGGCGGAGGGCCCCGAAATCGAAGACGACTATCACAACTTCGAGGCATTGAATATTCCGGCACATCATCCGGCACGCGCAATGCATGATACCTTCTATTTTGACGAGCATATGCTGCTGCGGACGCACACTTCACCGGTTCAGATAAGGGTGATGGAGAACGCTGAACCGCCACTGAAAATCATTGCTCCCGGGCGAGTTTACCGCTGTGATTCGGACCTCACTCATACCCCAATGTTTCACCAGGTGGAGGGCTTTCTGGTGGATGAAAATGTCTCGTTTGCGGATCTTAAGGGGGTCTTGTACGATTTTTTGCAGCGCTTTTTCGAGCGCGACCTCAAACTGCGGTTTCGGCCCTCCTATTTCCCGTTTACCGAGCCCTCGGCCGAAGTGGATATCGAATGTGTGATGTGCAGCGGCAGCGGCTGTCGGGTTTGCGGTAAAAGTGGCTGGCTGGAAGTGCTGGGTTGCGGCATGGTGCATCCCGAAGTGTTTCGTCATGTAGGCATAGACAGCGAGAAGTATACCGGCTATGCATTCGGAATGGGCGTGGAAAGGTTGACGATGTTACGTTATGGAGTCAATGACTTACGGCTGTTTTTTGAGAACGATTTGAGGTTTTTGCGGCAGTTTGCATGAACCGGAAAACGCTCTCTATCCAAGGAATTAATGTATGAAATTCAGTGAAGCCTGGTTGCGTGAATGGGTCGATCCTCCGATCGGTACCGATGAACTGGCGCACCAGTTGAGCATGGCGGGCCTGGAGGTCGATTCCGTGACCGGGGTGGCCGGCGCGTTCGAGGGCGTGGTGGTTGGCGAGGTCCTTACCCGTGATCAGCACCCCAACGCAGACAAGCTGAGTGTATGCAGCGTTGCAACCGGCGGGGATGAGCCGCTGCAGATTGTCTGTGGTGCCTCCAACGTCGCTGCCGGGATGAAAGTACCGGTCGCGACTATAGGCGCTCTGCTACCGGGGGATTTCAGGATAAAGCCGGCCAAGCTGCGGGGCGTTGAATCCCAGGGCATGATCTGTTCCGCCGCCGAACTTGGGCTTGCCGACTCCTCAAGCGGCATTATGTCCCTGCCCTTGGATGCAGAGGTGGGGGCGGATCTGCGAAGTTATCTGGATCTTGACGATCGGGCAATCGAAGTGGATTTGACGCCGGACCGGGGTGACTGTCTGGGCCTGGCGGGTATCGCCCGCGAAGTAGGTGTCATTAACCGCTGTCCGGTAAATCCACCGGCGATGAGTCCGGTCGCTGCGGTGCATGATGAAAAATATCCGGTGGAGCTGCTGGCACCGGAAGGATGCCCACGATATACCTGTCGCATTATCCGCAACATCGATCCGGCCGCCAGGACACCGCTGTGGATGCAGGAGCGGCTGCGCCGCGGGGACCTGCGCAGTATCCACCCGGTAGTCGACGTCACCAACTATGTCATGCTGGAACTGGGTCAGCCGATGCACGGGTTCGACCTGAGACAGCTGCGCGGCGGTATCCGGGTGCGATTGGCGCATACCGGCGAGAAACTGCGTATGCTGGACGGAAGTGATTTGGCGCTGCGCGACGATACGCTGGTAATCGCCGATCATGAAAAGGTTGTTGCGTTGGCCGGCATCATGGGCGGCGAATACTCAGGTGTTGCCGGGGATACCAGCGATGTGCTGCTGGAGTGCGCTTTTTTCTCTCCCACCACGATTATCGGCAAGGCGCGCAGCTATGGGATGCACACCGATTCATCGCATCGTTATGAACGGGGCGTCGATCCGATGCTGCAACGAGCCGCGATGGAACGGGCGACCCGGCTGCTGCTGGATATAGCGGGCGGCGTGCCGGGTCCGGTCAATGAAGTATCAGCGCCGGAGTATATCGGGCAACGTCCGGAAATTCTGCTGCGGCGGAATCAGGTCAAGCGCCTGCTGGGCATGGTAATCGATGACGAAACCATCGTTGACATACTCAAACGTCTTGAGATGCAGGTAACGGCGGTATCCGGGGGGTGGGAGGTGACTGCGCCCAGTTGCCGCTTTGATATCAGTATCGAAGCAGACCTGATCGAGGAGATCGGCCGCATCTACGGGTATACGGAGATTCCCACGCATCGCAGTGTGACCGCGACGGCGATGCAGGGACCACCGGAAACGGGGTTCAGTCTGGAGCGAGCCAAACAGTTACTGGTTGATCATGATTTTCAGGAGGCCATCACCTACAGTTTCATCAGTCCGGAGATGCACGAACTGATGGACCCCGAGCATGGCAGCGTCAAGCTTGCCAATCCGATTTCCGCGGATATGTCAATCATGCGGACCAGCCTGTGGCCCGGGCTGCTGCAGACGGCGTTGTATAATCAATCGCGTCAGCACAGCCGTATTCGAATATTCGAGTCTGGTCTCAGGTTTGTTAAGGAACATAATGAAATTGAACAGAATTTGATGTTGGCCTGCCTGGTGACAGGCACCCATGAACCGGAGCAGTGGGCTGGCCGGAGCAGGTTGGTCGACTTTTTCGACCTGAAAGCCGACATCGAGGCGGTACTGTCATTGGCTGGCAGGCAGGAGGCGTTCAGCTTCGCGGCGGAGGCGCACCCATCTCTCCATCCCGGACAGAGCGCCCGAATCCTTCTCGGTGATACGCCGGTAGGCTGGATCGGCATGCTGCATCCGGAGATTGAAAGCCGACTCGGTCTTGCCGGAAAAACCTATCTGTCTGAACTTCGTTTGGGCTCGGAGATGAACGGTATTCTGCCGTCATTCAACGAACTTTCCAGATTTCCATCCATCCGCAGGGATATCGCGGTGGTGGTGGATGAGGGTGTTCGCTTCAGCGAGTTGCGCGATACTATCCGACGCGCGGCTCCCGGAATCCTAAAGGAAATAAGGCTTTTTGACGTATATACTGGGAAAGGGGTAGATTCCGGTCTAAAAAGTCTCGCTTTAGGCTTGATTTTACAGGAAACTTCGCACACTCTAACGGATAAGGAAGTTGATGGTGTCACAGATCGGATTCTCCAGGCACTGAAACATAAACTCAACGCACAATTGAGAGAGTGACCATGTCGTTAACCAAGGCAGAGATAGCCGAAAAACTTTTTGACGAGTTGGGGCTGAATAAGCGTGAAGCCAAGGAGATGGTCGAAATGTTCTTTGAAAAGATCAGGACGGCCCTGGAAGATGGCGGACAGGTAAAACTTTCCGGATTCGGGAACTTTGATTTGCGCGAAAAAAAGCAGCGGCCGGGTCGCAACCCGAAAACCGGGGAAGAGATACCGATTTGCGCCCGCAGAGTGGTTACATTTCGCCCTGGACAAAAATTAAAAGCACGGGTGGAAGCTTATGCTGGAAGCGAGCAGTAGTACGACAGACCTGCCGCCTATTCCGAGCAAGCGGTACTTTACGATCGGCGAGGTGAGTGAACTGTGTGGCGTCAAGCCGCACGTGTTGCGCTACTGGGAGCAGGAATTTCCCCAGTTGAAGCCAGTGAAGCGGCGCGGAAACCGCCGTTACTATCAACGCCACGATGTGTTGATGATAAGGCAGATCCGCAGTCTGTTGTACGAACATGGATTCACCATCGGTGGGGCACGGCAGCAGTTGTCGGGAGAGGGAGCCAAGGAGGACAGTAGCCAAAGTCAACAGATCGTGCGCCAACTGCGCACGGAACTGGAAGAAATCCTGCATCTCCTGAAGCGGTGAAGATCATTCAACGTTCACCCAGCATGCGGTTGAACCCTAACGTTTTACATTGACATGGGATAGTTTAAGGCCTAGTATTCGCGGCCTTCATCGGATCCGGAGCAAACTCGAACAGAGGGGATCGGTCCGATAACATGCTGGTCGCCAATAGTGTTCCAGGGCATTTCCAGGCATTAGATTTCCGGGCGTGGCGCAGTCTGGTAGCGCACTACAATGGGGTTGTAGGGGTCGGATGTTCGAATCATCTCGCCCGGACCAATAAGAGGAAGGGTTAGCGTGTAAGTAGTCACTAACCCTTTTTTAATTTAAGGCTTTTGGTTACCGGATTGGTTACCATTTTTGGGGTACCTCTACAATTTCATTGGGATCAAGAAATTAGGTATCCAATAAAAATAATTTTCCGAAGAGAACAGAGTATATTTCTCAAGGAGTATTGAATTCTTCGTTGAGTTAACATATATATAAACTGCGGCCGCCAATGAAAGATTTTCATCATGGAAGAAAAAAGAGGATTCTTTATGACTGATCATGGAAGCGATTCGTTACTGACAGCGGAAAAGGGCGTGCCTAACACACAAAATGCGTGCAAAGCGCAACTCAGGCGACTGTTAGGGTGGCTTGGAGATCAAGGGGAACTGAAATCACCAACGCAATTAAGACATGAAGGGGATGGAATATATGCCGTCCGCGCGAGGTGCGGTTTGCGCGCGTATGGTTGGTTTTGCAAAGACAAGGATGGTAAAGATCTATTTATTGTTGGGCATGTCGTTTTAAAAAAGCAACAGAAAATGAATAAAGGCGACTTCGAAAGAACCGATAAAGAGCGAAAGGCCTATGAGGAAAGTATAAAATGACCACATCAATACTCAATGACTGGCTCAATGAATCAGAAGAAAATAAAAAGCTGTATGCTGAAGAAAGTCTTATTCTCGAAGTAAGTGAAATGATTTGGGATGAGTTGAAAAAAAGAGAACTCAGTAAAGCGGATCTCGCTTCTGCAACTGGAACTTCAAAGTCCCATATAAGCCAACTTTTGAATGGCTCGAGGAACATGACGCTTAGGACGTTGGCAGATATTGCGTTTGCACTGAATTTGGTGCCTAGATTTCATCTTTCAGATGAGGACGAAACGGCCGGCTGGGCTAAAATTGGTTCTGTGATTCAAGCTCACTCACAAAAATCGCCTTTGAATGAAGATTTCTTTGTGGCCACAGAAGGTGATTCAAATTGGACTAATCCTATCCACGTCGGTTACTGGAAAGCTAATGCCGCATGAATAATGAGCTGGTCAAGGAGGCGGTTCAAGCCTTATCTATTCACGAAGTAAGACTGCATAAAGCCAACGCCTTTATTGCGACAGACTATGAGCCATTGTTTCCAACAGTGGAACAGTTTGGCTTACAGGCCCGGCAAGCTGTTATTGAACGTTCTTACCTAAACGTCAAATCGAATGATGACGAGGAGCATGAGTTTTTTCGAGCTCGGTATCAATGTGCTTTTAGGCTAGTACCGGACAATCTTCCACCAGAAACTCTGCAAAATAATGAGGAGATGAAAAAATTAATTCTTGCTGAAGTAACAGCGGAATTTATGGCGATTTATGCTGTTGCTGAAAGCAAACCATCGGAAGATGCTCTAATCGAATTCTGCAAATTCAACGTTGGTTATCATGTTTGGCCATATTGGAGAGAATACGCGTCTTCAACTGCAACGAGATTACGCCTTCCGCCGGTAGTTTTACCTCTTTATAAAATCCCAAACGGATAGCAATTGCTAACAGACATCCCGCCAGGGCGAACCATAGCGGGGCTATATCGATACAAACTCAGCCGACTGGTTGCGTGGACTATCATTGTCCCTGGCAGCCTTGCGCCACTTGTGCACCAGGTTGGCGTTCACCTGATAACGCTGTGCGACCGAGGCAATTGATGCACCGGGATCCGTACAGGCGGCAAGCACTTCAGCCTTGAACCTTGGCGAGTGCCGCCGACGCTGTCGCTTTACTGCAGGAAGTTCTGGGAGTGTGTGGCTGCTTATCGATTCCATAGTAGTGTCCACTTGGATTTAGGTGGATACCATGGTAAACATTTTCACAGGCCGAAAACAGATGTCCTTGCCGGACGCTTACATATCAACGATGGACTTTGCTAATTGGTTGGGATCGCGCTCTTGTGAGTCAAATTTGTAGCTTCCGCCGTAGTAAACTGGTTTGCTGGATTTCTTGCACAGCTGCCTTATTGATCCGTTCCAATTCCAGTATTTGAATCTCCATGATAATCAATTCAGTCAGTATTTTGGTGAGAATTGGACCGAAAGAAGCCTTGATTTCAATTGAAACATCTTGTTGATAGTCAAGGATATTTTCGTTTCCGCATCCAGGCCCATCCAGTGGCCGCAACACTATTCCTCGCTCAACCGCTTCTGGTACGTCCTGTAAACGTCTCGATAACCGCCTGAAGACCTCATCGATTTCTTTATCCGGCATTAACCCCCCAATGGCCCTTCGGGCTGTGACATACAACCACTTATTGAAATAGAACTTCTCATCTGACGGTATGGACATCACTTGAACCCCGTAGCCGATACTTCATCAGATATCGCTTTTTCAAAACTGTCAGTGCCATCAGTAAATATTGGCTCGTTTCCGCCGCCGGCGGCCGCGGCTATCCTAATTACCACGGGGGGCGCTGCTGCAGATGCTTTTTGGGCAACTGCTGCAACCTGCGCTGCCAGGGCTCCTTCGTCGAGGATTGCCTTGAACTTGATCACTCGATCAGTTCCGTTTTCCTCCAGTTCAGCGAGTTTGCTTCTCAGCTGGTCGATATCGGCCTGAGCGGCAGTAGTATCGACAAGTTGACTTTCCGCTTTTCCTCTCGCTGCCGAATTGGCTATATCCTTAAAAATCGTTGCCATGTCCCACAGCGCGGCTGTACTCGTTTCACCTTCCGCTTTCAGTTCACGAAGTAACTCGATACCTCTCCTTGCTGATTCTATCGCCGCGTTGAAATCACCTGAACTGAGCTCCTGTGCTGATTGCATCTGTATGCCAACTGCATCTCGTATCGAACGCGGTGCATTTTTCCTATCGGAAGCCAGTTCGTCCACAGCGCTGGTAAACTCTTCGGCTATCGTTTTCTGATCATTGGCTTTAATGGATTTCAGGTTGGTGTAATGTTGGCGGTACGCGTCCTCTCTGCTTGCCAGAACTTTTTTCAGATCCTCTGCAGCCTCCTCCTCCTTTGCTTTGATATAAGCCCAAAATTCGGCCTCAGCCTCCTTGTCCTCTTTCAACAATCCATCATCGATTCTGTTTATCTGCGCAGGGGGTGCTTCTTTTTGCTCTGGTGGCCCAAAAGCGGTTCCAACACTCTTTATTGAATCAGCAATTTCCCCAAAGTCGGCAATTATCCCTTTCTTCAGCTCAGCCGTATAAGCCTCGATGTCATCCGCTAATTTGGCGTATCCCCTTGAGAGCTCGCCAAAGGTGATGAATGACAGTGACTTGACGATATATTCCAGTCCGGTTGTGATCACAACAGCTCCGGTCTTGAATGCAACCTGAAAGGCGTTCCAACTTGCCCTGATGGCGTTAAACGCAACAGTTACCGTGCCTGATAATGCAGTGATCACGGTTCCTATTTCACCGGCGCTGCCCTTGATCCCTTCCGAGAGTTTCTGCCAGGCGTTACCAATAAATGTGGTCAGATTGAGAAAGGCCTTATTGCCTGAAAACAAGCTTCCCAACGTTTCTAAAAAATCGCCGTGCGCAGCGTCGACCTTTCGGAGAGCGCCTTCATAGGTATGACCCACCGCGACAGCCAGGCCGCCGAAGTTGTTGTCAAGTACAGAAGTCAGTATCTGCAACTTCTCTTGGGTATTGGCAAGTTTGAAGCTTTCTTTCTCGGCTTCCGACATGGCCACGCCATATTCACCCAGCGAACCGATACCAGTCACAAACGTTTTGCCCAAGGCTATCGAAATTTGCTCAAGGTCTACTTCTGCACGTCCAGCCTTCCTGGAGGCCTCTGCCATATCCAATAATCGAGGAGTTAGCTCGCCAATCTGTGCGGCGGTCAGTCTGAAGGTAGCCAGCATGGCTTGTGCTGAGATGATCTGTTCATCTGCATAGCCGGTGAGTTGCTGTAAGGCAGCGGCCTGGTCCTTCAATGCCTTGACCTGGTCATTTGTGGCGCCGGTCAGTGTTCTGAGCGTTGTGGAAAGTTTTGTTTCTGCGCGCTCCTGAATTGCTGATGCCTTGGTCCAGCTGATGATGGCAGCGATAGCAGATCCAATGGCGGCAACTACCGCGACGATCGCTAATTTTACTTTTGTTGCTGCATTGTCAATCAGTGAGAATGAATCGGCGGCCCTCTTGTTGCTGTCTTCTAGCTTGTCAGCCGTCTCGGCTGCGGCGGTACCGATACCCTTTACCTTTTCGCCAACAGATCCGAGTATTTGCTTGACGTTGCCAATTGCCGTGGTGACGATAATTTTAAGTTGCTTTGTGCCTTTCATCGTATTGCCCTGTTGATGTATGCGACGGTAACCAGAAAAGTCTCTACAGTGCGATAAATGCTATTGCATTTCAGATAGCGCCCGGTCGATGGCTTCCTCTATAGCCTTTTCCACGTTTGCTTTGTTGCTCTCAAATGTGGGCTCCATAAAGGGTTGAGGGGGAGTTCCATGCAAGGCAATTGACTTAGCCACAGCATAAGCCAGTTCCTTTTGATTCATTGCTGGATCGGCTGGCCTTATGCGCTTCAATCTTAGCCAATCGATAGTGTCCTGTATTGGTGGATAACCACCTGGCCCGGTTCCTTCTTCAACCATGCGTGCATATTTCTTTCCTGCTACGACTTCACCGTAGAGGGGAGAGGAGGAAGACCACTTCGGCAAAATTGAATTAGCGAGTTCACTTTTGAACTTTGGTGCGCGTTTCGTTTTTGCCTCTCTCGCCATATTCTGTACTGCATCCAGAACAGCCAGGCCCATATGTTTTTTAAGTGTCTCTGGCCCTTTTTCTATGGCTTCGAGCAGTTCTTTGTTTTCAACCCTGATCTTGAGTTGGCTCATGTATAGATCACTCTATTGCCGCTCTTTCTCAATTCTTCTTGTAAATTTCGAACAATGCTGTCTTTGCGATAAATCGCTTTATTTCTCTTTTCAACATCCGCGGACAGCTTATTGATCTGCTTTTTTAGCGCATCATTTTCAACCATGAGTTCGGCGATTAAGTCGCTTAAAGCTTTATGTGTAATGTCCATAAATCACCCCGAATAAAAAAGCCAGCTCATGGGGATTGCCCACGGCTGGCTCGGTCACCTTTGTTGCCTTGGTATTATTATCGAACGATTACTTGAGATTTTCCAGCATACATGGTACCCATTTTACCCGCTCGATATCCTGGCCCTTTCAGCTATATCACGCATCTTTTCCATTAAAGTACGGCAGCCGCAGGGATGGTGAGCTGTTCGATTACAAGGGAGAGAAGTTCTCCAATTTTTCAACGGCGCTGCAGTTTGCGCACGAGAAGGAGAACAAGCGGGATAAAGTCCCGCCCAGTAGCTGAGCGGGACTGTGGCATGCGCCGATCAGTCGGTTAGGTGGTCCAGGCTGTGCCTGAGCTCCTCAACCTGCTGATTCATTCGCTCGGTGAGGGTGGTCATCAGGAAATAGATGCCGGCCGGATCGTCCGAGGCCGATGTGCGTATGCCTTCGGCCACCACATCGACAGCGCGGATGCTCTCCTGCAGCCTGTGGCACTGGTTGGCGATGCTGATACTCGCCTGGCCGACGGCAAAGTGCATGTTGACGATCTTCCCCATATCACACCTCCTCGTGTCGTTTGCTGAGGGTGGTATCGGAAGTGTTAGGCGGATTCTTTGAGGCCAATCCCATTGCCTGAATCTGCCGGTTGATCATCCATTCCAATAGATCAATTGACCGTCCAAGCTCATCGAGGTGGCTGGTGGTTTTCCGGTCTCGATAATAGGAGTCCAGCACTTCATCGAATGCCTTTCGGACTGCAAACATTCTCCTTGAAATAGGGACTTCTGGAGCATAGGGACTACTTAGACAAATACTATTTTTGAGTTCATACATGGCGGCCTCCTTCTCTTTTCAGGTAATGACTATGCTGCTCGGCCTCCAGACTCATCAGCTCAGCAACAGTAAGATTAAAAACATCTTTGCCGGTTTTGTTGATACGCTCGGCCAGCTCCATAGTGGCCCACTGCGCCAGATCGGCAATACCGCCGATCGCTATAGAGGCTTCTATCAAATCTTTGTGAATTTCACAGAATGGGTTAAATGGCCCGCCAGCGATTGACGGGGTAGAATGGTCTTTGCTCATGGTCAGCTCTCCTGTAGCTGGTTATGGGAAGGGAGCCGGGCAGGTTGCCGCCTGTCTGGTTCCCGCTTCTTACCGCTGTTTCTTTTTACTCAGTTTCTCGGCTCACTCCTGTTGTGATTAGAGTTCCCACCGGGTAGCCACCTGGTGGGGGCTCGTTATTTGTCAAGACTTAGAGATTGATACTCTACGGGCATCTTTACCCAACGCTTGCAACGACATTTTGCGGATACTGGCCCAGTCAGTGGCACGATCACTATCCGTGACCTGATCACTTCACCATCGAAGAGCACACGCTTACAATTGGGACATCTAACTAGGGGTCGGTCAGAACTCACAGTAAGGGGTACATGCCCTGATTCTATTTGACTGTCCATCTGGATTGGGCACACTACTTTGTGGCCCGTTTTTTCCGTAACCTGGCCACATAGGCCTTGACTCTTTCCACGTCCTCAGCTGGCACCCAGATACAAACCTTCCTCAGGCCCTGGGCTTTTTGCCGCTCCCGGTAGCGGGAGGTGCGGTCTCCCTCCAATTTTCTGACCATTGCAAATCCAACCTATTGCATAGTATCGTGGTAGTACCACTACGTTAATGTAGTATTACCACACTGTCAATAAAAAACGACCCCCTGTAATGCCCTCAGAGGCGATATCTCACCCATGGCCTTGTGAAGTCATCAACCCTCATGCTCGGGCTGTCCTGGGGCATCTGATGGGCTCTGGCGGCAATAGGCTCAAATTCGGGTGAACAAGACCCGGAACAAGCGGAAATCACGGCGATTTTCCATTTCAATCAAGGAAAAATCCTGTGAAAAGAGTACGGGCGGTATCCACCGCCCGTATCTGCCACCCCCAAATACATGAGCCCATGAAAGAAAGCTATCATCTACTTGGGCCGCAGACTGTCGGGGTTATTACAAGGCCACTCTCCGACTAACGCCCGGCAGAATATGCCCTATCTTGCAACTCGCGCGCTGGCGCTATACAGCACGATACTCGTATAGGCTCGCTTCAGCTGGCTCGGTGTGTGGATGACAATAAACTGGTCTCCGAAGGCTTCCTTTTGGCCGGTAAAGCGGCCATTGGAATCACGCTGGTTTTCAAGCGCCCCCATTACCCAGGGTTTAGTCAATCTAAATCGGGTTATGCCTCGCTCACCGATCAGAACGCGCTGATCTCCAAAATGAAGGCCAGGCCCTGCAGTCTTGAAGTTGGGCACATCCTTGACGCGCCCCAGGTTGCCGTCCATCGACAGATTGGTGCCTGGCCGTTTCGAGTTGGCGCCGAACTGCTTGGCCTGCTCAATCTGGGTCATCACGGTACCGCTCATCAGGCCGAAGTTGGCCATGTGGTAACGATCGTCCTCGATGACGCTCTTGCGGAGGCCGTAGCGGTACAGGAACGTGTCCCAATGTACATCAGCATCGGCAGAACCAAGGTCGGTATCGAACTTGTGAACGTTGCCGGTATAGCTGTAGCTGATGGTGTAGGCTGTGCCGTTGGCAGGTGTCTGTATATCGCCGGCCTCGTCGACCAGGTAGATCTCGCCCAGGTTGTAATCCAGCACGTAATAGATGCCGGCGGCCTGGGTGCCGGTGCCGTCGTACTCGTCACGCGCAACAGCGTTATAGGTGACAGTGATGGGGTTGATTGTTGAACCTATCTGACTGCCCTGCAGATCGTAGACCGCGCGCGGACGTACCACAGGGAACTGAGCCAGCACGAAAATGGTTTTCGCGCCGTCCGCCTGCAGCTCCAGGTCCTCATCACTGACAGCGGCTGCGCCAAATTCATCTGAAGCGTGCAGAATCTCGTTGAGAAGCGATCGGTCAGTATCCTCCGCAATAATGCGGGATGCATTCGCCTGGTTCTCTGCTACCGCATCCCAGTTCAGAGACGCCGCACCGGTCAAGTGCCTCATTTCGTCAGAGATTGTGAAAGCTAACTTTTGTGGAACGGGGTAGGCGGTCTCTGCAGTCTGGATCACTCCAGCTCGCTTGATGCCCTGCCCTTCGTACGTGCGCGTATTGTTAACCCCTGCAGCGGTAGTGTCCCGGTAGCTGTAGGGAATACTCACAGAAGGGCCGAACTTGGCTGCGTTAGCGTCGACCAATTCCAGAGCACGCATTTGATAGAGCGCTTCGCGAATCACAGTGCGCTCCCAGATTGCCGGAATACTGGCATCACTCACCAGGCCATCACCGCCAGAGAGGCGTTTTGATTCGCTCATCAGCCTGATCATGTTCTCAGTATCGAATGCGGTAAGGATTTTATCCGCTGCCTTTCGATTGGCTTCCGGTAGGGTGCCACCAGTCGCAAAGAACCGGCGGCTGGCTGGTAGATCGACGAGGCCAAGCCTCTTATCGATATTTTCTTGCAGAGTTTTTACAGCTGGAAATACATCAAGACCTTCGGACATAGCACATTTCTCCGAGAATAAAAAAAGCCAGCTCATGGGGATTACCCACGGCTGGCTTTGTGTTGCACCTTAATTGCCTGAATAAATAGTAATCCGATCTCTACCGTGGTGCAACCGTGGTGCCGGAGTCCTTGAACGGCTACATCAAACGGCCCTCAGTCTGATGCGATTTGTCGCGCACACGATTCCTGCAGTGTGGCGGGCCATAGAGCTGAATTCAATTTGGGTGCAGATTATCAGGTATCCTCCTCCTGTTCCCGGAAACACCTTCAGACGTAGCCGACCCCCCACCCCCTACAGCCTTGCATGTGGTACTACCACGGTATAAACTTTCCTATTAATAACTCATTAGCGGAAAGATGGTCGGCAGTTGTACAGTAACTATGCGGCCTGCAGACCCATCAGCAACACCAGGCCAACAACCGTAAATGGGAAAGTTCAGAGATATAGCGCTGTAATAGTTTTGGACCAGTAAATGATTTAGACCGTTTCAAGCCCGAATTTCAGGAGGCACCGCACTTGCCCTGCAACACCCACCAATACTGGAATAAGGATGCAGGGCACGGCCCCGGAACGGGAGTTTTGAACCAGTAATGTCAAACGCCTGCATTGATGGTGGTGCGGTGATATCACACTTCGTCATTGGAAATGACGAAGTCAGCAATATAGAGGGGAGGTCATCACATGAGACTTGAACAGAATCAGCCAGGGGCCGGCAACCGCGGGAAAGGCAGGAAGAACAACAGTGAGTTGCGATCGAGGGAGTATCTGACTGATAAGGAGGTCGATGTTCTGATGGATGCCGCCAGGCGTATAGGGCGCCATCAACACCGAGACGCAACTCTAATCCTGTTGATGTACCGGCATGGCCTGCGAGTCTCTGAAGTCACCGGAACAGAAAAGTCCGAGGGTCTACGGTGGGAGCAGATCGATTTATCTCAGGGCCTCATTCACATTAAGCGATTGAAGAACGGAGTGCCGAGTGTGCATCCGCTTCGGGGGCCGGAAATCCGCGCACTACGGAAGCTTAAACGTGAACAAGAAGCTTCCTCTCCCTATGTCTTTACTACTGAACGGGGTGGTCCTATTACTTCATCGACCGTCCGCAAGATGGTTGTCAGGGCTGGCAAAGCGGCAGGTATACCATTTCCAGTACACCCGCATCAGTTGCGGCATGGTTGCGGGTTCAAGCTGGCAAATGATGGTCACGATACCAGGTCATTGCAGCATTACTTAGGCCACAAAAACATTCAACACACAGTACGCTATACAGAACTTTCACCCGATCGGTTCAAGGAGTTCTTCAATGAGTAAGCTCAATCTTGATATTCCCGCTTTCCTCAAAAAACGAGGCATCACTTCAGTGGAAGACAACATCCAGGAGAACTACCATTTAGAAACTCCAGTTGGCCAGTTTTTTTCCGCTTTCAGAAATGACCTACTTAAACACCTAACGAAGGATAGAGTTCCTACCATAGGCAGTGGCTCAACCGATGAGTCCATGAACGATGTAATGGTCGATCAAGAACGTGAGAAGGAGCTACGTGAATTCATGCAAGAGATGGAACGGAGTAAAAATAGATGTCGTTGACTAAGGCCATCAAGGCCTATATCGAAATGTTCGATGTGGGGCCGCCGATTTGGGGCCTTGATGAGGATGCCGCTATCCGATTGATAGAGGAATCCTTAAGAACTGGTAAGCAGCTGGAGCCGCCTGAAGATCCAGATATTCCGCCCGGCGCTCTGCTGTCGCCTGGGTCACTCGACCCGAGAATTCGGGATCTTAAAAAATCAACGTGACACCAATAGTTAATCTCACATTGCCAGATCGATCAACGGCGCAGTGCGTCAACCAGGCCGGAGAGCGGCGTTTTAATCTTTGACAGTGGGTTGCCTTTTCGTACAGCATCCCGGCGCAGACGCTGTGCCAGGTGAAGATAGACCTTCGTTGACTTTGGGTCAGAATGCCCCATTAAACTGCCGATAACCTGGCTATCAACACCGCTTTCAATCAGTTCCGTTCCATAAAGGTGGCGCAATGCATGCGGGTGGCAGTATTTCGCATCGACTCCGGCAGCAGCTCCACGGCGCTTGATCATCCGCAAAACGCCCCCTCTGGTCAGTCGACGCCGAGGACCAACGTTTTCATGATCTGGTAACCGCGGATGTTTCGTATTCAAAAACAGCGGCTGGTCACCGTTGGCGAGAGACGCATCTATCTGTTGATGATATGAATGCCCATAGTAAGCTCGGATTGCATAATGCGCTTCATCAGGCACTGGTACTATACGTTCATGGCCACCCTTCTCTGTCACGCGGAGCTCAGCATATTCATAGCCTGTGACTACATCCCGATCAAACGTCAAGTCTGACCGGTTTAGTGCTACCAGACCGGCGACCCGCAAACCGCATCCTGCGAGAATTCCCAAAATAGCCATGTCTCTTACATCAATGAATTCATCCAGATCCAGGGACTGAAATATATCCTCGAGGTGCGCAAGCGACATCTGCTCACCAATCCGCCGGCCGGTCGCTGGATAAGAGAGACCGGCTGCGGGGTCTTTCGATATCACTCCAGATTTTTTCAACCACTTATAGAATGTCTTTACGGCGGATATTGGCTGCCGACGAGAGCGTGGAGCGATGCCCAGGTCATGTAAAAATTTACCAGTAAAATGGCTCAGGTCATCAGGAGTGGCTAGTTCCAGTGTTTTGCCGATACTCTCCAGATGCAGTTGGAGCCGGGTGAGTTGTCTGAGGTAAGCGTCAACGCTCGATTGTGCGCGGCCCCGGTTAAACTCGAAATGACCCAGAAACGTGGTAATCAATGGAGAGGTTTTTTGCATTCCTATACATCCTCGAGGAGTTGGACCCAATCTGTCCCCCTGCTTGTGTATTTGTTTTTCTGACCGGGACAACCGGGACAGCGGGACAGTGTTAATTAATTCAATGGGTTACAGAAGGAAAGTGTCCCAATAGCTGTCCCGGGAAAGTTTTCACCGGGACAGATTGTCCCGGCTGCCCCAAGTCTGTCCCGCTCCAATCCTGCTATTTTCTTCTCTAACTCATTGAAAAATAGAGAAGTGTCCCGCTGTCCCGGTTGTCCCGACAGGAAACGGGACATTTAGGGTCCATCCTCATCGTTATCATTTAGAATTGACTGCCGGATAGCGTAGAAACGCGGTCTACCTAAATTTGGAATTGAGTGACGGGTAGATTTTCTGTCTTTTTCGTTCGTATGTAAGAAGCCTTGGAGGTCAAGCTCATCCAGTACGGCTTTCACGGATAATCCGGCGCACACTTTTGAGAAACTTTCCATTGTGAATAGATAGAGCCCATACTTTTCACCGTTGCCAACACGATACCCGGCCAAATCCTTACTATTTGTTCTTTCATCATTTTCTCTAGGAAAGCTGCCGGGGTTCCTCAAGATAAACTCCCGAATAGCATCCACCCCTATCGCGCCAGAGGGTTTGTTTTTGTTATCTGCAAGCCATGCATCCCTGATACAGACAATCATTTTTTCGATTTCTGTTAATGGGTAATTGAGAATGCCAAATTTAACCGCCAAGCTGCCGGCAGCTGCCACCAAAGCAAAGCGGCGAATTACTCGTTGCTGCCAGGATTCGAAATTTTTTTGATTCGTCAGATTCAATTCCCAGTAATCGATTTCGGTTTTGATTCGCTGGGTCAAGCTGACTGCATCCGGTTCCATATTCACTAACTTATCAATGAATTCCGGGCCCGCAGTGCCGTAATACTTTCCGCAGTTCTCCTTAAATCTGTCTACAAACTTACCAGGCTCATTCTGGTAACCATGCGATACTGCGACCACGCCAGAGGCTGCAATTTCAATATCAACGAATCTCACGATATGCCCAACCATTACCCGTCGGCCGGTTTCTTCCTCTATTTTTTGTCTTATTGAAATCTCCCCGCTTGACAACCCAAGAATCTTCCAGACACGCTCTGGACGTAACGCACTATTGTCTTGGAGGCGTGATTTCCCGCGGCCTCCAAAAAGGTCATAAATAACCTTTCCAAAGTTCTTTGCATCACAGGTGCCTATTTCATCAAGCGCCAACAAGACATGATTATGAGCGGCTGCTATCGCTTCGATAGCATTTCCCGTGGTATTCCATCGGCCTATAAATGAATCCTCAGAAACCGCCGGATCTGAACCGTTGCCCCATACACTCGCTCCGGCTTGTAATGTGGTGGTCTTGCCTTTACTGCTGGCGCCCCATAGATGAAAGCCGCCGCTATCCAGTCCGGCAAATTTCAGCAGGGGTCCGGCTAAAGCTGCGCATAAGCTGAAAACTAGAATGGGATTATCCCGACATGGTTTGGCTACAAAAGTTTGCCATTGCGCCAGGTTGCCACTGCTATGCATAGTCCGAACAGTAGGGCTATATGCTTCAGGTTGAAAAATTATTTCCTCATTGGGGCTTAGTGAAATTGCACGGTTGGGAAGCACAAATACGGGATCCCCTCGTTTGGTTTCTGTCCAACCAATAAGAGGGGCGGCCTGTAGTCTGAAATCGGTAGGTAAATTGTAGCTACCAATATAGGTCATCAACTGGCGTTCTTTACCGGGAACGATTTTCAGTCCTTGGGATCTCAGGTCGCCAATAACCGGGAGGCGTGGCTCTGATAAGCGCCTGGCGGGAAAGGCCATGTTACATAAGTTGTCATCTTGATCGATCCAATAGACAAGGTATCCCCATTCTAGGCCTTGGTTAGTTCTGGTTAGTGCTGTAACCCAACAAGGCCCTGCTATGAACTCCTTGTGAGCATCCCCTCTGATTTCCCTTGTAAAGTAAACACCGTTTTCATTAATCTGATAGTTGCGCGGGATGTGCGGTAGAATTTTTTTCCAGAGGACTGCACCCGGAATTTCAACAATCGTTTCAGTATGTGCCATCGGTGATGGTCCTTGATGGTCTGAACTGGGTCAATCGATGTGGTAAGTTATCGGTTTCTCCCAAAATGACCACCAACTTAGCGCCACAGAAAATTAACTGACGGCCAATACTCATTATGTCTTTCGGTTTTTGCTGAGAGGAAAGCAACACGCAAACGTCTTCACCACTCACCGGCCAATGATACTTTTCTGGATCTGAGCCAGTTGGCCATACTAGAGCAGCACGTTCTGGAAAGTTACTCAGTATAGTGTTCGCTTGCTCCCAAGCATTAAGCCCGGCACAGATCCAAATACCATTTGTATGTGCACGGATTTGTTTACCGTAAGGAGGTAGTTTCATGATCACCCCGTTTTCACGGAGGACGAAGGCAGGCTATAATCTGAGGGTCGAAAGCTGGCTGCAAACGACACTATGAAGCCCGCTGGAATCGTCCTCCAGCGGGCATTTTATGCCGCGGTGTCTGGTTTTTCGTTATCTGTCCCGTCAATCCATTCACATGCTTGGAGGACCGCCTGGCGAGGATAGTAATTTCTGCCATTACGCTTTTTGGGGGAGCCCAAGATTCCGTCGCGGGTCCACCGCCACCGCGTCATGTCACTTATCTGGAAGATTTCTCTAATGTTGCAACTTGAAAAATATGCAGTATTTTGAAATTTATCGGGAAGTTCCATCAGCCGTTCTCCAAACTATCTATTGAAGGTCGGCAATCAATTCTAAACACGACATAACCAGAATCAACAAGCTTAGAGTGCAAGAAGTAGCGCTACTTCTTGCACTTTTTATATCGAGGCTTGAATATGTTGTCATCTATCGAACATCCCCAAGCCTCTTCGAGTGAATCAACATAGCGAGCACATTCTTCATCCAGTTTGACGATTTTCCCGATTCGGTTAGACGTTACACCATACTCATCCGCCAGTTCCTCCTTTATTTTCTTTGAATATCTTTCTCCCTCTTTTTTAAGCCGTGCCTGATAACGTACCGATATTTCCCAATCTCTTCTCTGGTTGGCTTCACGGTGATTGGGCTTTTTTAAATGAAAGATGGTTGATTTACTTTTGCTAATCTCCAGCAGCCGCTTGGCAATGTAACTGCTCAAGGGTTCCGGCATCACAAGGCGATTATTCAGATGCCTGGCAGCCTGCTTCAACAAAAACTTTGCGGCAACTATATCTCCTTGTTCTGCAAGCTTTATTGTGCTTTCTAAGGTAGGGCTATAAGGAGGCTTCATAGTCCGCACCTTCAGTATTACCGGGCTTCTGTTCTGCTGCCATGGTCAGCACATGCAGCGCCCAGGCATCCAATGCTCGCCGCCGCTCATCAAGATACAAAGCGCGGTTGTAGACCCCGGCCACCCCAGCCCGATAACCAGACACATGGTTCACGATGGCTTCAACAATATTCGGCTGAATACCCATCTCATTCATTCCGGTAACCATTGTTCGACGGAGGTCATGAAGTCGCCAGTCTGGAATTTTGGCGCGGCTATTGAGTCGCTGTTTTGATCTGGACCAACCGGAAAATGGTTTGCCAGTACAAGTGAACACAAAGGCGGATTTCCCGATTATTTTTTGGAGCTCTTCTTGCTCCTGAATTATGCTGATTACCGGATCAGACAGGGGGACGATATGCGGGAGCCTGTTTTTTGTCCGGCTGGCTGGGATCTCCCAGGTTTTGCCCTCCAGATCCAACTCGGGCCAGAGCATTCCGGCCACCTCAGAGCGCCGCTGGCCGGTCAACATCAACACGCGGACGATATGCCCATGTACCTCGCATTCGCGCTCCTGACTGGGAAATGAAGCCGCCCAGATGGTTTTCAGTTCTTCAATGGTCAGAACACGCTCTCTAGAAAGCGCCTGACCTGGTGGCTTTATTCGGTCGGTTGGGGCTGATTCGATAATGTCACGGTCCACTGACCAATTGAACAGCATACGAATGTAATTCAGAAAAGCATTGGCACGTGATTCCAGGCCTTCATCCATTAAAGCGTCGATAACGTCGAG
Organism: Gammaproteobacteria bacterium; assembly: GCA_020445405.1. GTDB lineage: Bacteria > Pseudomonadota > Gammaproteobacteria > Chromatiales > Chromatiaceae > HKST-UBA178. The sequence goes on from JAGRGQ010000009.1 coordinate 66,701, forward strand.
CACGTCCCGCTTGGTGATTTTTGCGAGTGGCCGGTTTTCCCAGCTCTTTAGCCGATCGCTTTCCAATACCAGGCGCATCTGTTCCAGGGTGCCGGGGCGGGGTTTTGTCCGTCTGCGGGTCCGGTACTTCTCCATGAAGTCAGCGCGCACAGATGAGAAGCTGTTACGCGATTCCTGAGCTTTTATCTCTATCACCTTTGGCCTGATCACGGTCATCGGATCACCGCCATCAGATGCAACCGACAGCGCCTGCCTCGCCATGCTGCGAGCCGAGACCAGATCAAGAGCAGGGTAGGTGTCCAGGTTAAACCACTTTTTTCCCCATTTACCTTGAATCAGTACACGGGGGAATATGACCCAGGTTTTCCGGCCCGTTTTACTCACTCTGAGACCGAAGCCGGGCAGCAGGTTATCCCAGTAATCTTCTCGGGGCTTTTTCGTGGCGAGTTTTTCGACTGCGGGAGCGGTCAATTTTATGCGTGGCATTGTCCTGAATCCTGATTTTGGTTACCAGTTGGTTACCAGAAGTTACCAAAAAAAGCGTGTTATGATTTGGTAACTAATTTTGACAACATATCATAACATTTGGAATAAAAACCAGTATAAACAATTGGTAAAATACATCCGACCACTACAATATGTTGTGTAAAGCAGAGGCTAGAAAGGGGTTGTTCTTACAATGGGGTTGTAGGGGTCGGATGTTCGAATCATCTCGCCCGGACCAATAACAGGAAGGGTTGGCGGCCATGCGGTCGCTAACCCTTTTTTCTTTCCAACATAAAAATACTTGATGGCATCAGGTTTCCCCTGTTGTTGCCGCTAAGCATAGGTAGTCTATTTCCGCAAACGAACATTCTCTCGCCCGAGCGGGAGGGAGGGTGGCGATGAGACCGGGAAGGGCGGGTAGCCTGTCGGTGTCGCCCCGCTACTCCACCGGACGGTAGCGGAGATTCCGGATTGGCACCAGCCGACGGTAATCTGAGCAGGATTTAAACGATTCCAGAATTGCTTTGCTTTATCCGGAGGTCTCTGTATTCGTTTGATCCATCGGTTCCAGACGTATGTTTTGTTTTTCAGGTTGTGGATTTTGCGGCAGCGCTTCTTTATTGAAATCGCGTACTGCAGGATTGGTTGGCAAACTATAAATTGATACAAATGACCCGATTCAAGGAACTTGTCAATTCCCAATTGAGTAACAGGTTTTTGTTGCTGATCACAGCAAATGCCATCGCATTTTTGTTTGTCGCCGCCCTTCTCCCGGTCTCTTTTGAACAAATCAGACACCGATTTCTGGATGCCGCCGTCAACCACGTTGATGAAGCACTTGAAAACGCGGAAACGCTGCGGCGGATGGTCGGGTTATTACACGGGATTGATGCGATTGAATACCGGGTCCTGGCGCAGGATAAAGCGTGGCGGAGTAAGTGGGAAATACTTGATGACGGTCTTGCCGATACGGTTGAACTGGTGTCGGAGGAAGAGGTAAAGCGATCGCTCACTGCCGTCAGGAGTGCACTATCCCATTTCGCAGAAGGGCGGAAAACCGTCAGTGACCTGCGATCGGAAATCGAGGTAAATAGCGTAAAGCTCAAGCAGGCAATCGGTGAGTTGGATAAGTTGATCAACGATCGATTGACCAAACTGAGGGATGAGCATGGCGAAACCCGTTTGTTGCGGCATCTGCTGGCATGGACCGGTGAATATTGGAAAAGCTGGCTCATTATCGACCGTTTGTATCTGCGGCAACAAAATGAATATCTCACCAATGGGATAGAATATCCGGACGACAGCGACGCTATCATCGGGGCGATAGACGAACTTCAATCCAGTCTGAAGATGCTCGATCAACCGGAATACGGCATGGTGGAGCATGGCGCGGAAATTCAAGACTTACTGCTGCATTACCGCGGTTCCATTCTTAAATTGCGAGATGCGATATCAGAGCTCGCCAGCCGGTTGAATACGCTTCTTCTGCGTAAGGAAGCGGCGTTGAACCTTGCGGTCCGTACTGGCCAAAGCTCTGCTCAAAGTTACACGCGGTTTTCCGGTGATATAGAGGAGAGCCTCGCTGCCATAAGAAAGTCGGTCATAAATGTCTCCCTGGTTGTGGTATTGGGAAACATCGTCTTCACGATTTTCTTTTTCCGCCGTTACGTCCGAAGTCCACTGCGACGGATTATCAATGGTATTGCGGAAGCCGATGGGGTTGACGGCGCGGTGGATTCTCCCGTGCAAAAAATTGAAGGCGACGAATGGGCAATAATCGACTATGCGCTGAAGAGCATGCAGAGTGAACTCTCCAGTCAGCTTACAGCTATTCGGAACAGCGAAGCCAGATACAAACTTCTGGTGGATAACCAGGGAGACATGATCGTCAAACTGGACTCCGAGGGACGCTTCCAGTTTGTCAGCCCGACCTATTGTGAAACTTTCGGAAAAACCCAATCGGAGCTGCTGGGGAGCGTGTCGCCGATCACGCTGCTGGCCAAGGGACAGGGAGAACAGGGAAAGACAATGATGGACCTGTATCGCCCGCCCTATGAATGTCTTCTCGAACAACGCTCGCTGACGACAAAGGGATGGCGCTGGTTTTCATGGAATCACCGGGCGCTTCTGGACGAGCGTAGCCAGGTGAGCGCTATCATCAGTGTCGGACGCGACGTGACCGACCGCAAGCAGGCAGAAATGGAACTCGATCGGCAACGTGAATTTCTGCACACGGTAATCGATGCCGTTGCCGATCCCATTCTCGTGATCGGCAACGATTACCGGATAAAAATGTCCAATGCCGCGGCATCCAGGAGTTTCGGGGATCTCAATGCGACGGATCCCACGGATTTGCCCGGATTCTGCTACCGAGTCACGCATGGCGAGAGCGAGCCGTGTAAAGACGACAGTCATCCATGTCCGCTACGCGAGGTTTTAGAGACGGGTCAGCCGGCTACTGCACTACACATTCACAATACCACGGACGGGGAGCGTACTTTCGAGTTGACTGCCAACCCGTTTACCGACAGCGACGGCAGGATCCTCGGTATCGTTCAGGTATCACGGGATATTACGGAAAAGTTGAAGGCGGAAGACCGCATCAGATTTCTGGCGCATCACGATGCACTGACCGGTCTGCCCAACCGGGTGCTGTTGCGTGACCGGTTTGTTCAGGCAGCGAATTTTTCAGATCGCGCCGGTCATAGTGTTGCCGTACTGTTTCTCGACCTGGATCATTTCAAGGATGTCAACGATAGTTTGGGGCATAAGGTCGGTGACCGGCTGTTGCAGGAGGTGGTGGCACGCCTCTCATCCAAGGTGCGCAGCAGCGATACCGTAAGCCGCTTGGGCGGGGATGAGTTTGTGGTGGTCGTACCCCAGGCCGGTGTGCAGGGAACTTCCGAACAGATTGCAGGCCACATTCTCAAGGCGGTGAGCGAGCCTTTTCATATTGACGGGCACAATTTAAGGCTCTCAGCAAGTATCGGTATCAGCCTCTATCCGGTGGATGGGAAAGAGTTTGACGATCTTCTCAAATGTGCGGATACCGCGATGTATTCGGCTAAAGAGGCTGGCCGCAACACGTATCGCTTCTATTCAAAAGAGATGAACCAGGTCAATTCCTCACGTCTGCGCACGCTGAGTCTTATGAATCAGGCGCTGGAGAACGAAGAGTTCAATCTTTTCTATCAGCCGCAGGTGGATATGCGAACCGGAAGTATCGTCGGTCTGGAGGCGCTGGTCAGCTGGAATACCTACAAACTCGGGAGATTGCGGCCTGGGCAGTTTATATCTCTGGCGGAAGAGAGTGGTATGATCGTGCAGCTCGGGGATTGGATTTTGCACAAGGCTTGCGGGCAGGTCAGCAAGTGGAATCGGGAATTGGGTTGTTCAATCCCGATAGCCGTCAATCTGTCGGCGCTGCAGCTCAGGCAGGAGAATTTCACCAACACGGTATTGGCTGTTCTCAAGCAAAGCGGATTGCCCGCCGGATTGCTCGAACTGGAGTTGACCGAGTCCATGCTGCTGCAGGACACCAACCAGGTACTGCAGTCGGTTATGGGCCTGAAGGCGCTCGGTGTCAATTTGGTCATGGACGACTTTGGAACCGGGTATTCCTCGCTTAGTTATCTGAAGAAATTCAATCTGTCGGGCTTGAAGATTGATCGATCCTTTATTGCCGATCTGAATCATGAGTCGGAGGATGCTGCGATCGTCAGGGCCATAATCCAGATGAGTCGGAGTTTGGGCCTGACCGTGGTCGCGGAGGGTGTCGAATCAGTTGAGCAGGTGGCTTGGCTGCAGCGTGAGGGTTGTGAACGGGCGCAGGGATACTACTATTACAAACCGACGGACGCGCAAAACATGACCGAGATTCTCTCATCACTGCAGATGGAAACGCTGCCCGCTTTGGAGAAATGAGTTGCTGCAGACGGAAATATCGACGCCAATGCGGAATATAGTCGCATTTTCGCAATTCGTTCAGGGTGGATCAGGTTAGTTAAGCCGTGAAGCTGAAAACCGGACTTTTTGCGCTGCTTCTACTCTCTGCCGCCGGTTACGCCGGCGCGAAGTTTTACCTCCATGCCCAGGTTAACAGCAAACTGGACGAATTGGTGCGAATAGCTTCTCCGTTCGTAATGATCAGCTATGGCAAGATAAGCTCCGATCTGCGTGGAAAACTGTGGATCGAAAATATCGGTCTGAAAACTTCCGACGGTGCGGTTCTGCAGATCGGAGGTATAGAGCTGGAGGGTCCGGGCCCCCGCTTTTTATGGAGTTTGGCCAAAGGCTTCAAAGATAGTGCACCTCCTTCCAGACTGGCGCTGAAACTGACTGACGTTTCGATCCCGGTGGATCAAAGCTTCCGCGGCAGTTTCGGTCCGATAACGTTGGGAGGGGATAATACCAGCCCGGGGTCGCAGCCCTGCACGCTTGGCGGTTTGCTTAAACATGCCGGCCTGGAGCGGTTAGGCATCGATACCCTGTCGGCCAATTCCGTTATGGGGTACAACCTTGACCAGTCCAACGGTGATGCATGGGTCTTTCTTGACTATGAACTGGCGGGTATGGATTCACTGTCGCTGGCCATGTCTTTGCGGGGGATACCTGAACCCGGTGCCGTCGTAATGGGGGCAATGCCTAGAATTGCGGATATTGATCTCTCTTACTCCCTTCAATCCGGGCATATCAAACGTATGGTCGAATACTGTTCACGCCAGTCACAACAGACCAGCGAGCAATTTCTCGACGCTGTTTTTAACCAGTCCGATAATGAAATTGCCAGAAATCTCGGTTTTGTCCCCGGGCCCGGGATTAAACAGATGCTGCGAAAACTCGTCACCGATGGCGGAACGGTGCAGTTGAAAGCAAATCCTCCGGACAGCCTGGATCCGGCAACACTCTCCGCCTATAAGACGGAAGATCTCATGCGCCTGTTGAAGGTCAAAATTTCCCTGGATGACAAGCCGGTGAAGGATCTGAGGATTTCATTTGTCTCCGAAGGCGAAGCACTTTCCGGGCCGTTGAACCTGAGCGGGTTTGGGATTGGAACCCAGGATTCGGCGGCTGGGAAACCATCGGATGATTCCGACGCGGAAGAAGCCGATGTGCAGGAAGAGCGCCGCAGGATGCGTTATGTCGAAACCGGGATTTCAGATCTGCGGCTCTACATAGGCAGCAGGGTAAAACTCTATACAGTGAACAGCAGTAAACCCAAACAGGGATTCTTGAGCGGGTATAAAGGGAATACTTTCAGCGTTGAGCAAAAAATTCATGGGGGCACCATGACCGCGCATGTGCGTGATTCTGAGATTGCCAGGGCGGAAGTTCTGCGTCCTGTCCCCTGATGATAGCGATCGGTTGCGGCCGGAAGTGGATCAATTTAACCGCAATGTCCGTCTACCCCGTCTGTCGGACATCGGTTAAGTATGGAACCATTGGAACGCGTACCGGGTCGGTGGTACCCGCCGTGCCATGCCCGACGATTCGGGCAGGCAACTTCTGATAACTGATGAGTTCGCCCGCACGACACTCCGTTTGATTCAGCGCGTGCTGTCCTATAATGTCTTTTCAGAGAACCGCCATCAACGGACTACCTTAGGTAGTCGTATCGTGTCGCGCCAAAGGAGGAAGGATGACCAGAGCCATTCGAATTCATGCCGCGGGGGGAGCGGAGGTACTCTCCTGGGAAGAGGTCTCCGTCGGGGATCCGGGGCCCGGACAGGTGCGAATAGAACATACCGATATCGGATTGAACTTCATTGATGTCTATCAACGCACCGGTCTCTATCCGCTCGGCAACCTGCCCCAAACGTTGGGGATGGAGGCGGCAGGCGTGGTGGAGGCGGTGGGAGAGGGAGTGCAGGGACTTTCACCGGGAGATCGTGTTGCCTATGCCATGAATATCGGCGCCTATGCCCAGAAACGGCTGATAGACGCTGCGGCGTTGGTCAAGTTGCCTTCCGGCATCGATAACCGCACGGCAGCAGCCATGATGCTGCGGGGAATGACGGCGCGCTACCTGCTCAAAGAGTCATACGCGGTGCAGGAGGGTGACGCTATTCTGATTATGGCGGCGGCAGGAGGCGTCGGATTGATCCTCTCCCAGTGGGCCAAACAGCTTGGCGCCACCGTTATTGGCTGTGTCGGTTCGGAACAGAAAGCGGCGTTGGCCAGGGACAACGGTTGCGATTACACCATTAACTATCGGGAAGAGGATGTGGCTTTACGCGTGCGTGAGATCACCGCTGGCGGGGGGGTTGCTGTATCCTACGATTCTGTCGGCAAAGCAACGCTGGAGGCTTCGCTCGATTCGCTCAGGCCTACCGGTACGCTGGTAAGCTTCGGCAGTTCCTCGGGAGCGATAACCGACTTCAACCTTGGGTTACTGGCACAAAAGGGATCGCTTTACATTCAACGGCCTACCCTTGGCACCTATATCAGGACGCGGCAATTGCTGGAGGCCACCGCTGGGGATCTGTTCGACATGGTCGGCAGCGGCAGGGTTAAAATCGTCATCGGTCAAAGCTATCCTCTGTCTGAGGTGGCACGGGCTCATCAGGATCTGGAAGGGCGGAAAACAACCGGATCAACAATCCTGTTGCCCTAGCGGAATCGGCATAGCCCGCGGGGATTTCCGCTGTTGCGCCGCAGCGTTTCACCCCGGAATAAACGATGCGATACACCGCAGGATCCCCGTTGCCTTGACCCAACAGCGGGGCCCTGTGGATTAATAACTTTAGATACCGAAATCAAGCCAGCCGGTCGCGTCCCGGTGGCGGCACCATTGATCCGGTATGGATCGATACCTTTGCCGGGAGATAAACCACCCGTAATCAGTACCTGGCGGGCTTATACCTTTCGGGCAATCGGGCAGTACCACCCTGAAACACTCGTCATCCACTGACCTCGCTAACCCGATTTAAAATGATTTTAACGCAATCTGGCAGCGACATTGCGGAATGTCATGCCACCAAATGACGGTAGCGTTAATCTATGCAGGGAATTAGGTCGCCAGGCGAATGGAGTCTGACACAATGGAATCAGCGGAGTATTGAATGTGCATCGAAGACGACAGCAGCAAGTACCGGGATCTTGTGAGTCAGGTTGAGACGATTGTCAATCTGGATCGGCCGGAAATCGAGTTGGTAAAAATCGATCGATCAAAGTATGGTGTGACCAACTATGCGAAGTGTCATGTGCACGATGTTTTGATCCTGATGATCAGTGGCGAGTTGTTCTACGCCAAAGGTGAAGATGTCTATTTGCGCGTTTCCAGTCGTCATTCGTTCAACTATAGGAATTTCCTGGAGTTTTCCCTCTCGCTTTTTCAGCTTGACGATTGTTCCGTGGCCGAAAGAAAGTTCTGTTTTCTGGATGAGCCGGATATTGCCGAGGTCAGCTTCGACAGCATGCTCGTTCAGCGGCGGCTGTCCACTATTGAATCCATTACCGATGAAACGCAGCCGAGTGACATCCAGGACCCGAAAATAAGGGAGTTGTTTATTTTTTATCTCTCCCGAAAAGAGAGACTTGTATCGAAAGATGGCGCGGTATATGACGATGTCTTCAATCATCACGGCAGAGATGTTATTCATGAGGTTCTGGCTTCGGTGTTGGGGCAGCTGCTCGGGATACCGGTGCCACGCAACTACTTTGGATATAAAACTTCCCAGTTCACAAAAGCATTCAGCAATACAGCCATTCTCACCGACCAAAATCATCACAGGTATGTTTTGTCCAGGGCGGTTCATGCCAAGCATCCCTGCCCTTCTTTGGTGGATGTGCTGAATAAAAAGTTTAAGGAAGCGAATATCCGTTGGGGTTTGTCTCTCTATCGGGAGAGCTCGAACCCATTGAACTTAGAGTATTTTAAACGCGATACGGCTTCCGATTCTCAGGATTTGGGAGATTTGATTGTTGCTGAGTGCACCTATTATACCGATCTGATTCGGTCCGACTTTTTAGATCGGCTGCTGGGAGGAGCGAAAGACCGCAAACCCTACGACTATCTTTTGCCGATGGGGCTGCAGGGTCGGATCTTTACCCTGGATTTTGGCGAAATTCTCTTTCCCGAGCTCGTGTTTGTCTCCAACGAACCGCACTATACGCACCAAAAAGCGCTGCGCGAAGCAAAGCTGAAGGCGTATTTCAGAAGCGTTGCGGAATTGGCGCCGGACAATCCATATCGGAGTACAGTCCGCGACCTCGTGTTCAGCGTCAGGCAGTTAGATTTGAATATTATTGCTCGTCTCGTCAATGCGATCCCGGAAAAATTTCTGTTGGATCACTTCGGCAGCGGCCGGTACTGTTATCAGACGGCTACGATGATAGATTTTCTGCAGAATCAATTCACGATAGTCGCGCAACAGAACGACATCTAAATGGGACAGCAGCGATGAGTAAAACACCGGAAAATTCCCAGTACAGGATTCCGCCAGGGACGAAACTGATCATCGTGGATGCCCATGACACGATATTCAAGCCCGACCTGAGTCGGACTCAGGCCGATATTTTCGATGATCCGATGAAGAAGGAGCGTATTACCTGGATGCTCCGTTATGGCTTCCTGAATTTTGTCGAGTACTTCGCAGTACAGAAAAAGATCGACATAGTGATCAGTTCAGATGGCCAGAAGCGGAGGCTGACCGGAATCGCACGGCAATTCGGGGTCTACGACAAATTAAAGGCTATTTACGGTGCTGAACATATCGACAAGTGGGACTATTTGAAGCGGCTCGACAAAATACTGGAGCAATGTCAGGTCGAAGCTCGGGATGCGGTCTTTATCGGCGACAGCCAGGTTGACCGGTTTTCAGCCGAAAAATATGGCGTGCGCTTTATCCAGGTGCCCAATACCGTTTCCGAACGCACCTTCTCGTTCAACGCTTTTCTGGATATCAATTTCGACCGCGGGGACTATGGTCTCGAGTTGATCGATCTCCACGGAATCAAGCAGGTTTCCCACAATTTGTCGACACCCCAACTCGTGGAGGAGATCATTCGGCGCCGGGAAGGCGTACTCGCCCATCTAGGGCCTGTGGTGATCAATGAATTTGAATTTCAATCCGCCGACGACGTCAGGGTATACCTGGTAAGGGAACCCTCAAGTGAAAATGATATCCACTGGAGCGATGTGGTATCGCCTGTTGAAATGGAGAGCTATCATCGCATTTTCGACAGCCTGAAGAATTTTCTTGAAGACCAGTCGGTATATATTCAGGACTGCTATGCCGGATCGGAGGCCTCCTGCCGGATTCCACTGCGTATAATCACCCGAAATGCCTGGCCCAATCTTTTTGCGAGACATATGTTCCGTCATGTCAGCAATGAGGAGATGGAGTCGTTTTTTCCCGAATACACGCTGATTCATATTCCGGAATTCAAGGTTGGTTCAGACGGTGATGAAGATATAGCGGACCACCTGATCCTGATAAATCTCCTCAAAAAACTGATTCTGATCGTGGGGGCAAACTCTTCTAATACCATTCGAAAGGCGGTGTTTTTTACTTTGAGCTTCATCCTGCCAAAGAATGACATGATACCGGTCCGGTGCTCCGCCATTAAAGGTAACGATGGCAGCTTATCCATATTTTTCGGCAGGGATCACGGGCTTAAAAACACTCTCTGCCTCAATACCAATCACGCATTTTTTGGAGACGACTGCCACGGTTGGACCCAGCACGACTTCACCAATATCGAATGGGGGTGCCGAACCCCGGTGGACGGACTCGATGAAATTCAGGATCCGGAGATATACGCGGCAACGCGAAAATTTGCCACCATTCTGGAGAATACCGGGATCAACGCAAAGCGGCGTGTTGTTTTAGAGAGAAAAAATCCCCAATATCACGCAATCGCATCCTTTCCCATCGCCCATTTTCAACGTGTTGACAGAAGCGGGGTATCGGCTTTTCCAAAGCATATTTTCATTATAATCAAGGATTCGATGGGCGTGCTGCCGGCCCTGGGAAAACTGACCCGTGAGCAAGCGGCAGTTTTTCTGTTGCTGGGATATGAGTCGAGGTGGAACCTGTCTCAACAGGAGGAGTGGCCCACCATCTCCTATTACCCTTTTTACAATAGCGATCTCTCGTTTTACCGGGAGTCCTTTTATACCGGATTGTTATACGAAAAGCTTGAGCATGCACAAAGCGAGTGCTGGCTGTTAAACGCAATACCCGTTGGGCCTCGTAAACATGACTCCGCCCTGGTCAATCTGACGTTGTTGCGGCGGTTTGTCTCCGCGATTCAGGGCGACGCCATGCATCAGATCGAGTGGCATGCGGACAGATACTGGAAATTTCAGTCGGTGTGTAAATTTGCCGGCTATCCGCAGGCTGTGTTGGATCCGGAGACGGCGTGGGAAGGAGAGCCGGAACGTTTCCTGGCATCCAACCACTTGTTGAAACGCGCTTTCTCGGACAGATTGTCGAAATATAAAGACGATTTATCTCCGAATCTGCAGGATGTTATAGCCTGGCTTGTGAGTTGAGTACACTGAAAAACATACCGGCGGTGGCTGCAGTGACCAATCGCCCCGGTGAGGAACCAAAATCAGCACTTGCAAGCTATTTTTCGGGATATGAGTGGTTTATACCGGCAATGCCCTTGCCGGAAGTCCGGGTATCGGATATCTTGAGTCATTTGCGAATGAAGTGATTGTCATGCAGCGCAGGCGTCGGTGGCATTGAAGGATTCCGCCGGCTCCTGTCATCGATGATTGTCAATATTCGGTAACAATGCCTGTTGTATCTTGTTCGTTACTGGCGACAAAATTTTGTGTCAACAAATTAAAGCGGCTGTCACTCCGCCACCAGAGTGCCAATGGCTTAGAACAAGTACATTATTGGTTGCATCAGTTTCTGCTCGAAATCAGCGCAACAGTCAGGAGTTGGCTCGGAGGGAGAATTCACTCGTAATTATGACTTTGTCGGAAACAAGCGCTGATTTTTGTAATTTACCAATAAAATCTATCAATCACATAGCTCCGCCGGGTTTGATGTGCCGGCGCAAACTATTGCTTAACTTATTGTATTTCCAACCAAAACCAAATGGGAGTCTCCGATAATGAGCGCGGTAAATCTGGATCTTGGCAAGTATGGAATCACTGATGTAAAGGAAATCGTGTACAACCCTTCGTACGATATGCTGTTCGAAGAGGAGACGAAACCGGGGCTGGAAGGTTTTGAAAAAGGCGTCGTAACGGAGTTTGGTGCCGTCAATGTGATGACGGGTGAGTTTACCGGGCGCTCCCCGAAGGACAAGTATATTGTCATGGATGATGTTTCCCGCGATACGATCTGGTGGACGTCGCCCAAAGCGCCGAATGACAACAAACCG